>JAFXAZ010000113.1 GCA_017521985.1 Lachnospiraceae bacterium | reverse complement strand
TGCTTGTGATTGAGCATACATACGATATCAGTCACCAGACGGATATTAGAGAATAACGAAAGACCTTCAAAAGTTACAATAAAAAAGGACATCGTTTGAAAAAAATAATTGTTGCATAAATTTGTTTTTTTGCATATAATAATAGTGTAAACAAGTTTACAATGGGCTGGTCGAAAGACCCAGGTCCAACCTATTTGGCGGGGAGACTCCCCGCCGTATTTAGTGTTAGGGGTATTATGAGGGAATTAAGCGTATTTGTAGATGAATCCGGAGATTTTGGTGAATATGAAAAGCATGCACCATATTATATTATTACCATGATTTTACATGACCAGAGTGTTGATATATCGGCAGAAATTGGTAGGCTAAATGAGGCATTAAAGAATATGGGGTATGGTAATGAGCAGGCAATTCACACGGAACCATTAATAAGAAGAGAAGACCCATACAGGTATTTTCAACCAAATGAGAGACGAGCAATATTCTCCAAATTGTTTTATTTTACACTTGGATGTGATATCAAGTATAAGTCATTTGTGTATAGAAAATCCGAGTATGAAAATATATTCAAGCTAGAAGCAAGAATGGCGAGAGATTTATCACAGTTTATTAGGGACAATCTTACATATTTTCAGAACTTCAGCAAGGTCATTTTATATTATGACAATGGCCAGCATGAATTGAATCGCATTCTCAATACAGTATTTGCAACACAGCTTGTTGATTATGATGTGCGGAAGGTTATTCCTAACGAATACCGTTTGTTCCAAGCAGCAGATTTGATTTGTACTTTGGAATTGTTACGAGTGAAAACAGAGCATCAAGATTTATCAAATTCGGAAAAGAGAATTTTTCACTCAAAAAGAGATTTGAAGAAAGATTTCCTGAAAGGAATTAAGAAGAAAGAATTTACATAGAGAAGAAGAAAAAGCTGCAAATATGGATGTGGAGTGAACCGGCCACCAAAAGTTAGACGTAAATCTAACGATTGGTGGTCGGTTTTTTAATATAATATCCAAATTTTAGGAACAAAATGGCTTCTTGTTCGTTATATAAATAGGGTAAAAAGGGGGCGAAAAAGGGGTAACAGAATAAAGAAGCTTGTTTCAAACTTCGTTTTTTTGAATAAGTTGGTACGTAATATTGGTAAAATAAAAGAGTATAATAATCATAAAAAACGGAGGTACTTCACATGAAGAATAAAATTATAGAAACGAAAATGCTGGAGGCATATAAAGTTTATTTGAGGGAAAATGAAAAAAGCAAAGCGACTTGTGAAAAATACGTGAGAGATGTAAATCATTTTGCAGAGTTTGCAGAGGGGAAGGAGGTTGACAAAGGAGTGCTTTTGGACTACAAGGCAGAATTGGAAATACAATATGCCGCGACCAGTGCGAATTCCATGATTGCTGCGGTAAATTCTTTTCTGCGTTATGTCGGTTGGTGTGAGCTTTGTATCAAGCAGTTTAAGATACAGAAGGAGGCTTACAGTCCGGAGGAAAAGGAGCTTTCGGCTGCGGAATTTCAAAGGCTGGTCAAAACAGCGGAAGAACACAAAAAGGAGAGACTGTCACTTGTCATTCAGACCATCTGCGGTACCGGTATTCGTGTCAGTGAGCTTCCGTATCTGACTGTGGAAGCAGTACGAAAAGGGGAAGCTACCGTTTCATGCAAAGGAAAAACAAGAAAAATTTTCATGGTAAGTAAATTGCGGAAGAAACTACTGGACTATGCCAAAAGGAACCATATTGATTCCGGGATGCTGTTTACGACCAAGACCGGAAAGGCTCTTGACCGCAGTAATATTTGGCGGGAAATGAAGAAACTGTGTGAATTAGCAGACATTTCGGCCGAAAAGGTATTTCCGCACAATTTACGACACTTATTCGCACGGACATTTTACGGTATTGAAAAGGATATTGCAAAACTGGCTGATATTCTTGGTCATTCTAACATCAACACAACGCGTATCTACATTATGACCACTTTTGCGGAACATAAGCGCAAAATGGAGAGCATGCGGTTAATAATATAAAAAGCACCGGTGCAAGAACCGATGCCAAACCACATAATATTCATTACGTTGTATATATTCTACTACATACATCTTTAAGATAGCACTTTGAATTCATAATTTCAAGACTTTTTCTAATATTTTTGATTCCCATTCGAAATAAAACGGAATTTGGACACAAGAAAGGAACCTTTTCACTGGTTTTTATCAAAGAAAAGGTTTTTTTGTCGTGCGTGTAATGAACAACTCGGGGTTATAAGAGAAAGTAGTGGCGGAGGCAGTTGTTTCATACAACATAATGAATATTATGTGGTTTCGTTATCCGTATATTACTGCGTTAGCATACAACTGACAAAGAATGATTGTACTTGAGAGGCAGTGCCTTAGGGGGAGCAAAGGTGAAAAAAATATTTGAACTCATAAAAACAATAATTGTGTGGCTTGTGATGGGGCTTGCTGTATTTATGATGGTATTCACGGTCATTTCGGTAAATACATTCAATCGAAATGACCGAACGCTTTTTGGTTACAGAGCTTATATTGTAAACAGTGATTCCATGGCAAAGACCGATTTTGATGCCGGGTCATTGATTTTTGTGAAGCAGGTGGATCCGTCCGAATTAAAAGAAGGGGATATTATTACTTACATATCACAGGACAGTGAAAATTACGGAGTAAATGTTACTCATAAAATTCGCAGAATGACTGTGGATAAACAGGGGAATCCGGGATTTATTACATACGGTACCACAACCAATGTAGATGACCCGACCATCGTTACTTATCCATACGTTGTAGGTCGATATGAGGGACATTTAGATAAGGTTGGTACTTTTTTTAATTTCCTAAAAACTCCGCAGGGATATATAGTGTGTATTTTTGTGCCGTTTATGCTTTTGATTTTATATCAGGGTGTAAACTGTATTACTTTATTCCGCCGCTACAAGAAAGAGCAGATGGACGAATTGCAGGCGAAAAAAGATGCCATTGATGCGGAGCGCGCAGAGAATGCACGTATGATAGAGGAGCTGAAGGCACTGAAAGCACAGTTGGAAAATCAACAGATGAACCTTGTGAAACAGGAAGATGAGGAGGCACAGCATAATTGAACAGTTTGAAAATAATAAAAAAATTATGGAATGTGGTATCCACCTGTGTGGTAATACTCCTGGTGTTTAGTGCCGTTTTTCTAATGGGAACCCGAATCCTGGGATACCGCGTATTTAATGTTATTTCCGGCAGTATGGAACCGACGTACAGCGTTGGGGATTTATTATATGTAAAAGAAGTGAAGCCTGAAACTATTGAGGCGGGTACTGCAATTACTTTTGTTTTAAATGAAAATCTGGTGGTAGCGACCCACCGAGTGGTAGAGGTAGACGCGGAAAATAACAGATTTTACACCAAGGGTGACGCAAACGAAACACCAGATGCTGCACCGGTGCATTTTAATAATGTAATCGGGGTACCACAGTTTCACATTCCGTTATTAGGGTATGTATCTGATTTTGTGCAGAGACCACCGGGGATGTATATTGCATTGGGGGTTGGTGTTGTTCTTATTCTTGCAGTTTTTCTTCCGGATATGAGTGGTAAGAAAAAAGAGGATGAAAGCAAAGAAAGCGAATAATTATGATTTCCGATTCGTGTATGTACCATGGAATTCCTGCGTACATGAGTTTGAAATAAATTCTGAAAGAAAGGAGGAGTACTAGAAAGTATGAAAGCAAAATTCACTCAAAAAGGGGGGCACTATATGAGTAAAAGAAAAATTATAATTGTGGCTCTGTCAGTCTGCCTGATTGCGATTTTGTCGCTTGGCACTTTGGCATGGTTCACAGCAGAAGAAAGCGTAACTAACAATTTCTATGTTGGTGACACAGATACCGAGGCTGATGAAGTTTTTGGTATTGATCTTTGGGAAAATCGCGACACTAACGGTGATGGCGATTACAATGAAGCAGAAGATGCAGAGAAGGCAGAAGGTCTGATCTATGAGTCTATCCTTCCAGGCGAAGTTCTCAGCAAGGAACCACATTTGGAAAACACAGGTATTCATCCACAGTATGTCAGAGCAATCGTTACTGTAACTGAGGCAGATATCCTTAAGGTGGCTATGATCCCAAAGGATTCCGAAGTGAGCGTTTGGGACGAAGTAGATCTGTTCCTTCCTGGAACAAGCGACAAGTGGGAACTTGCACATAAGTATTACACCAACAAAGATACCTTTGTATTCGTATATTACTACAAAGAGGTTCTTGAAGCAGGTGCTGTTACCGAGCAGCTCTTTGATGCAGTAGTAATTCCTACTGAGCTTACCAAAGAGCAGGCTGCTGAGATGGACAATTTTACCATTAATATTCTCGGTCAGGCAATTCAGTCCGAGCATCTGGCTGATGTAACCACCGCAAAGGAAGCCTTTGCAAAGTATTGGGATGAAGAAGGCGTTGTCGCAGGCGTAGTTATTAATGAAGATTTGGCGAATACTAACACAACTGTTTCAATTTCTTACCCTGTGACCGGTGATCTTGGTACCTTTACCGAGACTCCGATTGTTTATGACTCAGCAAACTATACCGATTCTGATATGCCGGGCGTTCTTATGACAAGCGACGCTACCGCAACCATTAAGGCCGGTGCAAGCTTTGTTGATGTTCCTGCTGATGTAAGCAACGTTACAATGTATCTCAAGAATACCGACCTTACTATTGAAGACGGCGGTAAGTTCATTACCAGCACACATGGTACCGGTCAGATCATTCTTGAGAACGTTACGATCAACGGTGTAAAGGTTACTTACAGCAACATTGCTGACATTGTTGCAAAATATGTTGCCGGCTTCACAAGCGGCAATTTTATGATTGGTTAACGAAAAATAAGAAAAGGAGGTCATTACAATGACTAAAACTAAAAGCACCAAGCGTGCCCTCCTTATGAGCACTTTGTCACTCCTTATGTGTGTATCAATGCTCGTTGGAAGCACATTTGCTTGGTTTACGGATGAAGTTGTGACCGGTATGAATGTTATTGCTGCCGGAAACTTGGATGTTGCACTTTTGGCAGATGGTAAGGAAGTAGATTCCAATACCAAGCTGTTTGACAATGTTGAGTTCTGGGAACCTGGCGTGGTTGTTTATGAAAATTTACAGGTAGAGAACAAGGGAACTTTAGCACTTAAGTATCAGATGACTTTGAACTTTGGTAATGAAAATGACTTAGATGGTCACAAACTGTCTGAGGTTTTGAAAGTTGCGGTTATTGATAAGGTAGCAGATGATGCTAAGCGTGCTGACGTATTGGCAGCTGCCAAAGCAGCAGTTGCAGATGATCAGGGTAATGGTACTTTGAGCAATTTCTATCAGATTGGTGAACTGGAAGCAGGCGCATCCAGTGATGAAAAAACGGTTGTCATCTTCTGGGATGCTAATTCTGGTGAAATTGACAATCTGTACAATGCTAACAACGGAAAGGTTACTTCCGATGGTAAGCCTTTACATATTGAATTTGGCGTGACACTTCAGGCTACCCAGAAGATGTCTGAGGAAGATTCCTTCGGTAAGGATTATGACGAGTTCGCAAGTATCCTTCCTAAGGCTACTGTAAACAATACTGGCGCAAAGACAGTTCCTGTGTATATGGGCATAAATGCTAGCGAGATTGAGTTAGACACAAGTTTCCAGTTCTTGCCTAATGAGACAGAGGATGAAGCGGAGTCTTCTGCCTACAAGTTCTGGCATGCAGACTATGTAATCAGTGCGGATCATGATGTTCCGGCAGATTCTATGGCGTTGGCAGGTTACTATGAAGCATGGTGTGGTAATAATGGTTGGGTTGTTCTGAGCAACGAAGGTGAGACCATAACTGCTGGTCAGGAGATTCGTCTGGTAGAATTGTTGGGAACAACTGTAAACTACAATGAAATTTGCCAGTACGGAAATGACGGTGTTGGATTCCTGTGTGGTGCAACTGACTTAACAGATGCTAATGCTGGTACAACTATTACTGTAGAATTACGTTTGTATGAAACTACAATTGATCCTAGCAATCCATCCGGTACTGCAAACACAGAAACCGGAGAATACGAAGTAATCGGTAAGTATAGCTACACTTTCCCAGATGCTGAAGTTTCTACTATGAGCGAGTTAACTGCAGCTATTAATGCAGGTGCTACTTTGATTGATGCAAAGGGTGCAAACTTGGGTGATTTTAATTATGATGCTAAGTTCCAGGACGGCACTGTTTTGAAGAATGCTAAGTTCACCTACTTCTACGGTGGTGGTGTTAATGGTACTGTAACTTTCGAGAACTGTGAGTTCGTGTCTGATCACTCCTACTCTGCAAACTTTGATAATGGTGATGGCAATATCATCTTTAACAACTGTCTGTTTGATGGTTGGAGCAGTTTTGGTACCGCTGTCAAAGGCGTTGAGATGAACAACTGTACATTCCAGATGTCTTATAACTATGGTATTCTGCGTTTCTATCAGGATGCTCAGTTGAACAACTGCACATTTGATGAAAGCTTTGAAGGTGTTGACACAAATGTAACTGGAACTACAGTGGAATTCAATAACTGTACTGGCGTTGAGGGAAAAATCTTTAATAATGGTGACAAGGTTGGTAACTGGTTTATCGACGGTGTTGATGTTTCAAGCCAGATTACATCTTGGTAATTGTTGATTACACATAATTAATTAAATCTATGCCACCCACTCCAAAAGGAGTGGGCAGCAACCAAAGCATATCAGCCATGGTGTGTTTTGATTGCTGATAAAGCAAAAAAGGAGATAGACGATGAAAAACAAAAAGAAAACATTGTTTCAAAGCTTGGTATCGCTTATTCTGTGTTTTTCTATGCTGGTGGGAACCACTTTTGCATGGTTTACAGATAGCGTATCAAGCGGAACCAACATAATTGCCACCGGTAATTTAGACGTTGAAATGGAATATCTTGATTCAGATGGCAATTGGAAAAAGGTTGATGAGAATACGGAAGTTTTGGACAAGGATGCACTTTGGGAGCCAGGACACACAGAAGTGGCCTGCCTAAAGATTAGTAATGCCGGAGATTTGGCACTGAAATATGCCCTTGGCATTGGCATTGTTCAAGAAACAGGCTCTATTAATAGTATGGGTGAATCCTTCAAATTATCTAACTACATAGAGTTTGGTGTGGTAGAGACTGAGAGTGAAGTTGCTTATGATAATCGTATTGAGGCGAGAAATGCGGTAACTAATTCGAAGAAAATCAATGAAGGCTATAGCAGCGAATATACATTAAATTCTAATGGCGATGTTCGTTATGCAACTTTAGTGGTTTATATGCCAGAGGATGTTGGCAACGTTGCTAACTATGCTACCGGTGCAAATCCGCCTGAAATTAAGCTGGGTATTGAATTGGTTGCAACTCAGGCTGATTATGAAAGTGACAGCTTTGGGAACGGTTATGATATAGAAGCGGAGATGCCTGCTTTCAGCTTCCCGCAAAATGTATTTAACGACAATACTTCCGCTGATGTAACTACGAATAATGAGGACAAGCTTGCAGAAGGCATTACCATTCAGGGTGCAAATACCAACGCAGTTATTCCTGCCGGTGTTCAGCTGGAAAAAGGTACTGAAAAGTTGACTCTGGAAGTTAAGTCTATGAGTAGTAGTGAAGCTAATGTTACTCTGGGCGAAAATGAAGATATACGTTCCCTGAACGTTCATGTACAAGGCGTTTCCTCAGATAATGATATTCCAATGGAAATTTATATCAAAGAGGCAGCTGCCAAGGGTCTGAACGCAGGTAACTTGAAGTTATATCATGTGGAAAATGGTACTACAGTGGAAATGACTGCTGTGGATGAATTTTCTGCACATAACCAGTTTAAGTATGATCCTGCAACAGGTGATATTACATTGTATATGGCAACTTTCTCTGAGATTGCTGTAGTTTTGGATAAAGTGAATGCTTGGAATGGTGATATTGCAAATGGTTTTAATGGTGGCTCCGGTACTACGACGGATCCTTATCAAATTGCAAATGCTGACCAGTTGGCATATTTGAATGAACTTGTTTCCAGTGAGAATGGGATATATAACGCAGCTTCCTATAAGTTGTTGTCTGATATTGTTTTTGCTGGTCAAACAGAGGAGAAGAAACTGGTATGGTATCCGATTGGTTATCATGCAAAAGGTGCTGGTACCAATAAAGCTGGTGAATCCGAATGGTATACCTATGGTGGCGCATTCCAGGGCGAATTTGATGGAGCTGGACACAAGATTTCAAATATCTATCAGAATACCTGGGTTATGGACGGAAACTATGATAACGGTTATTGGAAAGAAGCTATGGGCTTATTTGGTTATGTCTATGGTGGCACTGTTAAGAATTTGACAATTCATAATTTTTACTCAGAGGGTGAGTTTGCACCTACAGGCTGTGTGGCAGCGTATGCGGCAAATGCAACCTTCGAGAATATTGCTATTACTAGCAGTCATCCACAGACTTATAACACCAGCGTTGCCGCTATTGTCGGTAGAGATGGCAAGAATGGGCTGAACAATACTAACGGCTATAACCTAGTCTTTAGGAATATCACTGTCGATAGTACTAATACGGTTTCTGCTCTTTGGGGTAGCTGGGATGTTGGCGCAGCTGGTGTGTTGGGTTATCTTGGCTCTGATAGTAAGGTGCTGTTGGAGAATTGTCGTGTTTCTCCGACTATTGATGTTTATAACGATGTATGTGGTAACTATCAGTATTACTGGTATCGTTATTGCGGTATGTTAATTGGTACTGTGGATAAGACTCAGGCTGACGGAAGTTTGGATTTGAGCAACATTACTGCAACAAATTGTACTGTTGATTTCGGTGATCGTCACGAATACTACTACTGTGAGTTTGTAAAGAACTCAATCGCTTCTTACACACACGATTATCAGTTTAGTCGTGTAAGCAATGACGATATTGTTGGTACGGGGGATAATGCAACTTGCAAGAATCATAATCACGAAGTGCAAGGGTATGAAACTATCAATGACGAGAAGGTACTGGTTGAAGACAAACAGGCTGTTTATATTCCTTTCCGTCAGGTTTTTGGCGGTTACGGCTGGGGGGTGAAAGGTACTGAAATTACGGAAGATGGTATCCAAATTGAAGATATTACTGTTGATTGGACAGAGGAGCCTAATAAAGATGAACAGGTAAAGTTTGAATCCAAGTTTACAGGTAATTTCTTGTACCGTGTGGGTAACGCTAATACGGTTTCTGTTGGAAGCTTGTTTGCACCTAAGAACGGCGTATCTATCAATGATTCTGGTGTGGTTGTGTCCATCGACAAGGTGGAAAAGGATGCTAACGTAAGCGGAAACTTTAAGGCAAATACTTCTGATTGGAATGAAAGTACCATCCAGTTCTCGGGCACCGGCTTGGTTAAGATTACTATTCAGGACTATGACTACTGCAAGCCTACAGAACTGATTGTAGAAGTAGTAGATGCAACCAATGTGCCGGAGAATGGAAAAATTCCAAATTACAGTACTACTTCTGTTCTGCTTGGCGACACCAGCGTGAGCACATTGTACCTTAATGGCGGTGCAACTTTGTACGGCAACGGATTTACCATTGATTGCACCAATTCTCCTATAAACGGTTCAGGTAGTGTTTCTGAAAACTATATAATCGCTCTGGTTGATGCACACCTAAATAATGTAAAAGTTAGCGGTATGGTTTATCCAACTTATGGTGCACAGGCTAGCAATGATTACAATCGTGCATTGGTAGTTACTAAAGGGAATTCTTCTATTACGAATTGTTATCTTTCTAATACAGCTTCTCCAATTCGTTTGGTTGAGGGTAATTTGAATGTTAAAGGCACTATCGTCAAGGGCGGTAATTTTGCTAATATTGATATTCGTAATGGTCATATAGTAATTGAGGATGTTACAACAATTAATCAGGCTAACGGTAACGATAAGGCTTCAGATGGTACAACAGTAACCGGTCTTGGTATTGTAGTTTATTATGAAAATGTTGATCCTAATCAGACTTCTGTGGAGATTAGAGGAACACTAACACAGAACAATCTCATTTCTCAGAATGATAAGTTCAGTCACGAATATGCTAACCAGTTTGTTGATAAGATGATGGGAAGTGAGTTCTCTGCATTCCAAACAACGGTTGATGGTGTAAAGTGGGTGAATTCGGGCATCATTACAATGTCCGGTGGCATTGAACCTATCGACAGCAGAGAAGATAAGGATAATTATCAGAAGAAAACTGTAATTTGGAGTTCTAATAATGGTTGCTTGTACACAAAGAAACCAAACACAGATAGCATCAGTGAAACTCCTTCTGATTCTGTTAATCCAGGTCAAGGGGTGATTGCTCCTACATACAGCTTTGATTATGCGGGTAAGAACTATATTCCTAAGACTGATGGTGCCAATGATTACTGCTATTATGAAAACGGTAAGGTTCTGATTTCCATGGATCAAGGCGACACATTTGAGTGGGATCCATTTATTCTGACCGCAATTAAGAATGGTAAAACTCTGGATTATACAGTTACATATAACGGAAAGACCTATCAGGCGGATGAAAAAGTTGTGTTCAATACCTCTGGTGACTATGTAGTGACCTATACTTATGTCGATGAAGATAATTATACATACAATGTCGAAGGTGAACTGGTAAAGAAAGCAGAAACATACACAAAGACTGTTAATGTCAGTGTTTCTGTTATTAAGCCTACAACTCAGCATGCTACCTTTACCTTTGCCGATACCAACACAGCAACAGAAAAGGTAACTGTTAACGATAAAACCTATATCTCTGCAAAAGGCGTATCTGCAACAGATAAAGAATGGGGCTATATTAATGTAGATGGAACAAAGGTTTTCTATCCGATCACTGAAGCACAGATGCAAACCTCATCAAAACTTTTTGGTGGAAAGGAAACTCAGGTTTATTATTACGTTTTCAAAGATACTGTTACAATAAAGGACTATAAAGATGGTGGGACAGGTGATGAGCAAATTTATAACAATGAAACTACAACTATGCCATCTAATTTGACTGTGGTTAATGGAATGGAGGCGAAGTATACTGCTATTACTAGTGCATGTGTAGATATTAGCAAATTGACCAAGAAAGGTGCAGATGGAGAAGTTTGGGATTTCTCCGCATCAACAACTGTATCAACGACAACAAATTATAATGGTTATCTTGCACATCAATCTCCTTCGGGATTAACAGTTAAGGATGGTACAAGAGATTATGATGCTATAACAGTTGCACAGTTTAGTTACACCGATGCGGCTGGTGCTACATATTACTATTTTATTGGATACTTTATGTCAAATCAAAACACAAGTAATAGTGGTTCTGGTGGAAGTTCGAGTGGTTGTTTCGTAGAAGGAACTTTAATCACTCTTGAAGATGGTTCACAAAAGCCTATTGAGCAAATTACTTATACAGACGAACTGCTTGCTTGGGATTTTAATACTGGTAAGTATGTAGCAACTACTCCATCCTTGATTGAAGCCCATAAAAAAGATACTTATCGAGTTATTAATTTGAATTTTTCTGACAAATCTATGGCGAGAGTCATTGTAGATCATGGCTTCTTTGATGTGGAAGAAAATAACTTTGTATTCATTAACGAAGAAAATGTTGATTCTTACATTGGTCATGAGTTTGTGAGAGTAGCTCCAAATGGAACTTACGAAACAGTAGAACTTATTGGATATGACATAAGTATGGAAGAGGTAAGTTATTATTCCGTTCAAACAGCAATTTATAATAACTGTATTGCAGAAAATATGTTTACATTACCATCACCACCGGAAATATTGGACAATGATGATTGGTTTAATTATTTCGAAATCGGTGAAGGTATGAAGTATGATGAAGCAAAGATGCAGGCAGATATTGAAAAGTATGGTCTGTATACCTATGAAGATTTCAAGGAATATGTAACGTATGAACAGTTTATTGCTTTTAACGGTCCGTATCTCAAAGTTCTTGTGGGGCGAGGCGTTGTAACGTATGAGCAGATTATCGAACTAATTAAAATTTACGTTCCAAAATAAAGTAACTAATATTCTAAAATGCCCCCTCATTTATAACAGCGGGGCGGCAACCAAAATTGCTGATTAAATATTATTTGTCTAATTGTTGAATGGGAGTTCGCCCCACTTCCACCCCTTTTTGGGTGAGTGGGGCGGCAACCAAAGGGTATAAGCTATTAAAGTTTTGTGCCTTTTGATTGCCGATTAATTGAAACATAAATAAAAACCAACCGAAAGGAGGTTCACGCAGCGTGTTAAGAAAAATTAAACTTAAGACTACCGTACTCACAATCTTAGCAATCATTCTTACCTTTTCAACCCAGGGCACTCTTGCTTATTTTTCTACGGTCGGTACTGCCACCAACGTTGTGACCTCCGGCAACATTCGTTTTATCATTCACGAGCGGACGGATGCAGGGACGGAGTTTCCAAAGGAGGGTGTGTACATTCTACCGGGGGATGTAGTCAGTAAGCAGGTTAGTATTGAAAGTGACTGCAATCATCCTTTTTATCTGCGTGTAAAGATTGTGTATGGTGTGGATTCCAGGGAGCTTTCCGCAGAGGATTGTTTTAAGTTAAATATTGATGAGGAGAACTGGCAGCTTCACGATGGCTGGTATTATTACAAGGGGATTGTGGAGCCTGGAGAGACAACGCCATGTATTTTTTCCAAGGTGGAGATTGTAGGAAATAAGGTGGATAACAGTTATATTGGGAAGACGCTTACATTGTCTGTTGTAGCGCATGCGGTGCAGAGTAAGAACAATCCGGTGAATGGCACCGATATATATACCGCTTCCGGTTGGCCGATGGAGTAAGGGGGAGCGTATGAAGAAGGTTAGTGCTTGGATATTTGTGTGGCTGTTGATGTGGTCCATGGTTCTGCCGGTTTGTGCGGCAGGGGGTAATGTGACCTATGACGGCAATGCGCAGGAATTTATTTTTGCTCCGGGAAGTGATTATTCTCCGACGGATTTGTTTCTGGAGTTTAAGGATGTAATGCCGGGAGACCGTATCACACAGGAAATTATAGTGAAGAATACCGCATCCGAGGATGTGGAGGTCAAAATATATATGCGTGCTCTGGGAGCCCATGACGATTCTGTGGACTTTCTTTCCCAGCTTCGTTTGCAGGTGGAAAAGGTAGAGGAGCAGGGCAGTGTTTCTATATTTGATGGGGCTGCGTCCGAAAAGGCACCGGAGACCGGATGGGTGTGTCTGGGAAGCTTTTCTCATGGTAGTGAAGCGGTGCTTCAGCTAACCTTGGAGGTGCCGGCGGAACTGGATAATCAGTACAGCAGCCAGGTGGGCGAGCTGGACTGGGAATTTATGGTAGAGGAATTCCCGATAGAAGAGGATGAGCCACAGATGCCGGAAGACCAAAAGGATAGTCCGGCAACAACTCCTACTACGGGAGATGTGTTGTGCGAATCATGGCAAAGTAGTGTGTTGTGTTGCGCGGTCAGTTTGATATTGGGTGTGCTTTGGCTGACACTATATGTTAACGAAAAGAGAAAGAATGAAGTTTCCGGGAGGGGAAGGCTTGAATAAAAAGAGAAAAAAATATAACAGGCTGGCTTTGTCCCTTAGTATATGTATGCTGATGATATGGGGGCTTTTGGGGGCGGGAACGTCGCTGGCGTGGTTTACGGATACCTCTCCTGAGGTTAAAAATATTTTTCATATGGCAGAATTTGATTTGGTAGTTTCTTACAAAACAGAGGATGGTACTTACAAGGAAATAACATCCGATACAGCAATCTTTGATGATGATGCCATTTATGAACCGGGTTATACGCAGGTGGTATATCTCAAAATTGAAAATAAAGGAACCGTGGATTTCCAGTATAGTACTGCAGTCAGCGTTACAAATTATACAACAGCAGTGAATGTATTTGGAAAAGAATTTTTACTGCAGGATTATCTGAGGTTTGGGCTTGTGACAGCAGACACAGAAAAAGAACTTATGGACACCCTAGAGGCCAGAGATATGGCAAAGGAAAAAGCGGTTATGTATTTAAACAATTATGCTTCCGAGAAGTCTACGCTGGGAGCAGGAAAAGAAGCGTATATGGCGTTGATTGTGCGTATGCCGGAAGAGGTAGACAACCAGGCAAATTATCGTGGCAACGTGGTGCCGCGTGTAGAGCTGGGCGTGATTATAAAAGCAAACCAGATGAATATGAAGGAATGATACAAGCATGTCATTTATAAAAATGGGGATAAGGAGCAGGACAATGAAGAGAAGAAAAGAAACAAAAATAAGGGTTACGGAGAAAGCATTGTATGCCAGTCTTTTTGCAGTAGTTTTAAGCTGTGCAATGCTGTTTGAAAGTACCTATGCATGGTTTACACAGACGGTTGCTACACCGGTATCTGTAATTCAGACCGGAAGCATGAATGCAAAGTTGGTTATTGCAGATGCAGCAGAATTTGTGGATGCAGGTGAGCAGGCAGATGCCAATGGTGAAGCTACCGAAAATAATCTGATTTTCCGTAATATCGATACCGGAAGCACCGTATTCCAGCCGGGCAGAACGTACCAACTGCCGGCGATTTATGTACAGAATACCGGAGATATTGATTTAAGCTTTACCGTAACCTTGGCACACGATCATGCAAAAGGCGAAGCAGTCTATGTTGACACCGAAAATGCCGCAATTATTACTATGGAAGATGGTACAACTAAAGCATTAAGCCTTTATGATGTGTTGGAATTTAGTGCCTATGTGGTAGAGAATAATGGGGCAGAGGCAGCAAGTGAGACTGCGGAAGCTGTGCAGACAGAGAACCTACAAGGTCCGATACCGCTGACTGTGGCACGTGAAGGACAGGAGAATACTGCTGAGATTGCTGCAGTGACACAAGATAACACCGTGAACATAATTTCCGGCATATTAGAAGCTTCTCAAAATAAGGAAAACATACCTACATCCAAGGCAATGGTAATTCAGGTTAAGATGGATGAAGGGGCAGGCATTGAGTATGCAGGTTTGGAACTTTCCGGTTTGCAGATTATTGTGAATGCAACTCAAATTATTCCGGAGCAGGAAAACACAGCAACGGAATAAGCGTGAAAGGTGGGCATGTATTTTGAATAGAATTTTTCAAAAAATACCTATATTAATGTTAGTCCTGTTAGGTGTATGTTCCATGTCCATAACAGCTTTTGCGTACTATGCGTATAACTATGGAGTGGAAGTATCGACGATTCAGACCGCGGAATATGCTGTGCTTGTCGGTATACAGAAGGAAGGCACAGAGAGTAGTTTGACGAGTTACACCTTTTCCGGTTCCGAAGGAGAAGCGGGAGTTACTTTTAGCTTAACTGCTACGGGTACGGAAACAGCCGTTGGATATTGTGAAATTGTTTTAGAGGAACAGTCCTATTATACACACCTTATTGAGGTAGGAGATTCTATAACTCTTGTAATAAAGGGAAATGCGGGAGATACGGTAAGCTTTGTGTCCCATTGGGGTGCATTGGATGTGCCGGAGAGTGCAGTGTTGATAAGCGGAGAGGGCTTTGTGATAGATGTAAGGGAAACGACAGAGGCGAGTGAGCCGACAGAAGCAACTGAGGCAACAGAAGAATCAAGCGAGTCAGCGGAGGAATCAAGCGAATCAGCGGAGGGAACAAGCGAACCAACAGAGGAATCAAGCGAGCCAACGGAACTGTCAACTGAAGCGACAGAAGCAACTGAAGCGACAGAAGCAACTGAGCCGACAGAAGCAACCGAACCAACAGAAACAAGCGAACCAACAGAAGAACCAAGTGAGGAGCCTGCAACTGAGGCAAATTCTGAAGCATCTGAAGCAACCACTGCGGAATAAAGGAGCAAACTATGAAAAAAAACAATTTTACCCCTGAGGAAATACAAGTTCTAAAAGACAATCCAAACGTCCTTAGGGTCTCTGATAGCCGCATTACTTATACGAGAGCATTCAAGGTGCATTTGGTGGATGAGTATCGCAAAGGGAAAACGCCCACGCAGGTTTTTCGTGAGGCAGGTTTTGATACGAGGGTGCTTGGCTCTAAACGAATTGAAAGAGCTGCGGCAAATTGGAAGGAAACTTATGAGAGAAATATACTACGTTTGGAAATGGGTGAGTCCATTGTGCAGGAGAAGGTTCGGATAGGAAAAGACGAGGAATATCAGTTGATGCTTGCCAAAATGATGAAGGAAATGGAAGCATTGAAGGAACAAATAAGTATGCTGAGTGCCAGGCTTGAAATAGAACGGGATTAGGAGTGCCCGAACTATGCTTGATTTAATAGGAAAGCGTTTTGGACGGCTTACGGTAATAGAGAAAACCAAAGATAAATTCGGAAATTCCGTATGGAAATGTCAGTGCGATTGTGGAAATATTACATATGCAAGAACCGGGCATTTGAATGCCGGAACCACCAAGAGCTGTGGCTGCATGCAGCGAGAAAAACAAAAAGATTTAAGCGGAAAAACGATTTGGCAAGCTGGTAGTTTTACATGCCACTGAAAAAAGAAGGAACGGTTCTGTTTTGTGGGAGTGTCAGTGTGATTGCGGAAATATTTGCCTAAAGACTACGGAACTAAATTCCGGATCCGCTGCAAGCTGCGGATGTGCGTGGAGACAGCCAACCATTCAGGCCGGTGACAGGTTTGGGAGACTGGTTGCAATGGAACCTACCACAAAAAGAAGCGCAAAATCGGTTGTTTGGAAGTGCCGCTGCGACTGTGGCAACACCTGTGAAGCAAGGGCAACCTCCCTGCAAAGCGGCCATGTGGAAAGCTGTGGATGCATCAAAGCGGCACAGGATAAAACAAAGCTGTTGAATAACCTGACTTATCAGGATGATACCTGTATTGAATTTTTGGAGAAGATATCCGTTCCAACCAAGCTGAATACGACGGGAGTACGCGGAGTTACCTTAAATAAAGATGGAAAATATCAGGCTGTATTAACCTTTCGTAAAAAGCGTTATTACCTGGGTCGATTTAATACATTGGAAGAAGCTGCCAAAGCAAGAAAGCAGGCAGAGATTATGGTTGAGGAGTATTTGGGACAGTATAAAAATAAAGTCCACTGAAAAGTAACCAAGTAATAAATAAAAGTTAAAAAATTAATAATTTAAGGTAGATATTTGTAAATTTATGGTATATAATGGATAATCATGTAACAGGGGGGGTCAATATGCCAAAGTTTCGATATCCAGGTGTGTATATAGATAATAAAAGTAATAAAGATTCTGTACATAATAATATAAAGGGTGTTTTCACACAATTTTATAATACGATTATGAATATGGATTATCCACTTGCAAATAAATTATTATATTGGTTGAATGACTGGAGTGGATATATATTACCAAATGAAAAAAATTTTAAATACAATGATTTAATAAAATATGAGCAGTATAGTATTTTTGAAGCTAATTTCGGATTCAATGTTGGTAGTGAAGCAGGTGGTTTGCATTATGGCGTTATAGTTGATAAGGATAATAGCAAGTCTAGCAAAATATTAATGGTTATTCCGTTTAAATCATTAGATGAAGGAGAAACAGAAGAAGATATTGACAGCAAAACGGAAGTTTATTTGGGAGATAAAGTCTTTGAGGTTGAAGTAAACAGACAAAAAGACAAATTGCGTAGAGTTAACCTTAAATTACAGAAATATGAGGAAAAGAACGATGCTGGAAGTTTTGTGATTTCCAAAGATGAAAATTATAAGCAATTGTTGAAGAAAAAGTCTTATTACGAAACTGAAATAGCAAAAATGTCGCGTGGGACAATTGCACAAGTTGGACAGATGTGCTTAATGAGTAAAATGAGGATATATTATCCTACAACCACATCGGAGAAATTATATGGAATAAAATTGTCTCCTGAAAATGTTGAAAAAATCAAAGAAAAATTTAATGAATTATATTTTTAAAATATGTTGACTTTTTCGTACTATAGTATATAATAATATGTGCAACAGATGAGTTGCGCTAAAAGACTATGCTCGAAAGAGCCGGATTTATATCCATTAAAAATTACAAAAAGATATCTTTTATGGACAGCAGTAATGCTGTCCTTTTTTCTTGAAAAGATACATGATAGAAATTTATGAAAAGAAGAATTGAATGACTTTTCGGGGTGTATACAAACACTCAAAAAACAAGTATATTTTTTGCAAAACTAAGGAACAAAATTCGACATTTTACGTTTAATATATGAGGGGCTAAGCGTGGTTTTGATAATGGAAAGCGCGCGTCATTATTAAAGCAAATAGTCTCTGATTATGATAAGCTAAGTCAAGCATATTCTCGGAGAAACAATATTTGTAAGAAAGGACAGACAAAGGTCTGGATGGTAGCAGCAATGCCGGAAAACAAAGAAAAGTTACTTCAAAGGTTATGCGAAGAGCCGATACTGTATTTTGAGGCTTATAAGTTACTGGGCAATGAAGAAGAAGCAGAGAAGGTAAGTCACATTGTATTAGAACGCATGATGGAAGTATACCCTGACTTGAGCAGAAGAAGCTATGATGCTTTGTTGTGCATTGGTCAGACGGTTATTCATTATCTGTGTGGTACAAATTTGAGCTTAGTCAATGAAATAAACAGAGAAGATGTGAAAAACGAGAGTATCAGCAATGAGGAACATTTCCTTGCACTGATACGTAAATGTGGCGGTGATGTATTATTGCAGGTGCTTGCCGAGATGCCGGAGGATAAAAAGTGTGTTTTGACGCTGAAATATGCCTACGGACTGGATGCAGCTGTTCTAAATATCCTGCTTGGATTATCACATCAAGAATTATTAAAGGGACTGGAAAGTTCCAGAGCAACAATGATAACAAAGATGGAGAATTTATATGAATGCCAGAAAAACATCTGACCAAATATTAAGAGAATGTCTTCAAGAATGTGTGCCTGTAAAAAGTGCAATGATTGACGAAGAAGAACAGCAGGAAGACCATATTTTTTCTGATGAATTCGAAGCAGGGATGAAGAAACTTTTGGTAGTTCGCAAGAAAAAGACTGAATGGGCAAAAGGTTTCAAATATGCAGTTGCCGTGGCAGCAACGCTGCTTGTGGTGGTGGGTATTATATCTGCATCTGCTACATCCACCAAAGCAACGTTACCTTCTATAGATATTCTTGGTTGGTTTGATACACATTTCGAATTTAGTAAGGGTACACCCGATTCTAAAGAGAGTGAACTTATATTTGATGAAGAACGGATAACATATATTCCGGAGGGTTTTGTAAAAGTTACGGAAGAAGTGAAGTTTACTCATGTTGAATATGGCTATAAAAATGCAAGAGGTGACTACTTTTTTGTATATGTGAGTAAGGCAGGGGGGTATCCACAACAGGATAATGAAGAAATTTCAAGGGAAATATTTCTGAATGACTACGGGTATGAATGTCTGTTTATCGAACATGAGGATGAATATTCATATGCTTGGGAAGATTTTGAAGGCTTATTTTATCGTGTGCATGGAAAAGTGGGTAAAGAAGAACTGAACTCTGTAATGAATGGCATTCTGTACAAAGGAGAAAATAAGTGAAAAAGCGTATTTTAAAGGTTTTGACAATGGTTTTGGTAATGGTAATGTTTACCATTCCGGTATCTGCAGCAACACCACGATTTAACAATGTTAGTGCAGCAACATTGTTGATGGCTTTTGACACAAATTATACAGTTTATGTGGGTCTTAATGTTGCAGCATATAGTCATGGTTCCGGTGTAAGTGGTTTGGTTAAATTATTTGATTCGGAAGGAACTTGTTTGGCAATTTGGTCCGTAAGTGACTATGAAAAGCCACTCAGTGCAGAATTTACCTATCCGGGAATTGAGGGAGAGACCTACACTGCAACCTTTGCCGGCTATGCCTATAGCAACAATGGTACAGCGGCAGATCGCCTCGAACTGGAGTATACTGCTGTTTGTAGGTAAAAAGGGGATTAAATATATATTGATTTGCGCAAGGGGTGGCTAATATAGTCACCTTTTGTGCTTTTAGTTGGCGTTGAAAATATGAGCTGCTCTGGCACAAAGAACGATTAACTTTGTCAATGTCATTTAGTTAGTATTTGGGAAGCCTTGTTTTTCAACCCGAAAAAATACTTTTTTGCGGTTGACATTCTGTGCATATGTTGTTAACATATACGTAGATGCGAGAATAATCAATGCTCTGCTGTACGTAAAAACGTGAAGTTGATGGAGAAATAATATGATTATTAGTGAAAGAATTTTTAAAATATTAAAAGATAAAAACATGTCACAGAATGCATTTGCCAAAAAAGTAGGATTAGCAAGTAGCACCATAAGTGATTGGAAAACGAAGAAGACCAATCCTTCTGCTGATAAGATTATAGATATCTGCAAGGTGTTGAACGTTACACCGGAACAATTGTTGACTGGCGAAGGTATTGATGACAACTGTATAGAGTATAAACCCATCAACACTTCAAGTGAGCCAGAATTTTCAAAAGCTGATATCCGTATTATGAAGGATATTCATGAAATGAAAGAAGCTCAGAGAAAAAGGCTTTTGAAGTATATTGATGCTTTGAAACAGATAGAAGCATTGGAAGATTTGGAGTAATTTTGTTTAAAGTACTTTAGCAAAAATAGGAGGACTATGGGAGAAGAGATAGAATTAATGACTGTAGATAATATACGTAAGCGAGTTTATGTCATAAGAGGACAACAAGTTATGCTGGATTATGATCTTGCTGAGATTTATGGATATGAGGTGAGAGCCATGAACCAACAGGTAAAAAGAAATATTGATAGATTTCCAGAAGACTTTATGTTTCAACTTGAAAAGGAAGAGGTTCCGGAAGCATCTTCAAAATCACAATTTGTGATTTTGAATGAAAAAGGAGATAAAAGAGGAACCAACATTAAGAAATTGCCGTATGCATTTACGGAACAAGGTATATACATGCTTGCTACGGTTCTAAAAGGTAAAATCGCAGAACAGCAAAGTATATTTATTATGAGAGCCTTTCGAGAAATGCGTCATTACATAAAACAGAATCAGCAGTTTGCAACACATGCAGAAATGTGTCTTGTCACGGCCAAGGTATCAGATATTGCAGTACAAGTTGCCGGAATTACAGATTGGAAAAAGAGAGCAGAAAAAGACATTGAGAATATCCAAAAGAGTATAGATACTATTAATGAAAGTTTTGTGTCAGATAAAGATTTCAAAAATTTTGTTATATATAAAGGACAGAAATTTGAAGCAGATGCGGCATACATAGATATTTATCAGCAGGCAAATACAAGTATTTATGTGGTGGACGATTACGTAAACACAAAAACTTTACAGCTTTTATCACAGAAGAAAACAGGTGTGGAAGTTATTTTGTTTACTGAGAACGGACATGGAAGAAAAGGCTTTTTAACAACAGCAGTAGTAAATGATTTTGCAAGCCAATATCCACCGCTTCATATCAGGCCTAACCCCGATTGTCACGATAGATGGATTGTGATTGATTATGGCTTATCTACAGAATGTGCATATCATTGTGGTGCATCCAGTAAAGATGCCGGAAAGAAATTGTGTGCTATTAATAAAATCGAGAATGCTGGAGTAATCCATCCTGTAATTGATGGCTTGTTATTAGGCATAGATAAGATAATTTGAGGGGCTAACTATTGTATGAATCTGATTTTGAAAGACAACAATTCTCGTTAGCTTGAACAACTTATAGCGTAATGCCCGAATCCAAATATTCCATTGGCGGGTAGGCAGTTATGATAAGTAGCTGCCTATGTTTCCTTTTATTGGGCGTAATCGGAATTATTTATTTACAAAGACAATTCTTGACATCAACCCCAAATAAGAATATCATAAAAATATCATAAGCAAAGGAGGTTTTATTAACATGCGCAAGAATTTACAGAAAGCAGTGGGAACACATTTTGGCAAGCCGATATGGTTGATTTCCATGATTAAGCCTCCGAAGATGACCAAAGCGACACGATAATTTTTTACAGTATTTACGAAAGAAAACAAAGGAGAAAATTTTTATGTGGTTTTGGTTATCATTAATTACTTTAATTTGCTGGTCAGGTTCTGACCTTTTTTCAAAAATCGGATGCAGAGATGCAAAGGATAAAAACAGTCATCTGAAGATGGTTATAGCGGTTGGCGTGGTAATGGGTCTTCACGCAATGTATGAGATTTTTGTGGGCGGCACAGAGATTTCTTTAGATATTATTCTTACATATTTACCGGTATCTTTACTGTATATTGCTTCTATGGCAATGGGATATTTGGGGCTTCGTTATATTGAGCTTTCTATTTCATCACCAATTTGCAACTCTTCAGGAGCATTGGTTGCAGTTATGACCCTTTTTATGGTGGGATTTTCGGAGTATTCTCCACTGGCACTTGGCGCGGTTGCTTTGGTTTGTATTGGCGCAATCGGACTTGGTGTGGTAGATTTTCGGGAAGATGACGCACTTCGTGTAGAGCGTCAGAAGGCAAGCAATTACAAATATTCCAAGAGCATTCTTGCATTGGCACTTCCGGTTATGTACTGTATTTTGGATGCAGTAGGAACCTTCGCAGACAATCGTGTGCTTGAGACATTGAACGAAGACAGTGCCAATGTGGCATATGAGTTGACCTTCTTGTTTGTAGGTATTATCTGCTTTATTTATGTGGTTCTTATCAAAAAGGACAAGCTTGTTCCTAAGATGGAAGCTCCTAAGTATATCGGTGCTATTTGTGAGACAGCAGGTCAGTTTGCCTATATTTATGCTATTGCAGATACAGAGCATTTGGCGATGTCTGCACCGATTATTTCTTCTTACTGTGCAGCGTCCGTGTTGTGGAGCCGCATTTTCTTAAAGGAAAAATTGTCTAAAAAGCACTATGCTATGATTTTACTGGTTGTAATCGGTATTGCTATTATGGGCTTTTTGGATATGTAAGAAAACACTATGTTATACACTAGACCTGATTATTTTAAAAAATTTAAATGCACAGCCGACAAATGCGAGGCAACTTGCTGCGCCGGCTGGCAGATTGTGATTGACGATGCTTCCTTGGAGCGCTACGAAAAGGAGCAAAGCGCCTATGGCGATGTGCTTCGTGAGCGTATTGACTGGGCGGAAGGCGTTTTCAAGCAGGATAGTTGCAAGCGCTGCGCATTTTTAAATCCGGACAATTTGTGTGATATGTACAAGCATCTTGGAGAGGAAAGTTTATGTATGACTTGTACCAATTATCCAAGGCATATCGAAGAATTTGAAAATATTCGTGAGATTACCCTTGCGATTTCCTGCCCTGAGGTTGCACATATTATTTTAAATCAGAAGACACCGGTCACTTTCTTAGAGGAAGAAGCGGAAAGCGAGGAGGAAGAGTTTGAAGACTTTGACCCGTTTTTCTTTTCTTATTTGGAGGATGCCAGAAAGATACTTTTGAAGCTTCTTCAAAATAGAGCATGGAGTGTTTTCGTGCGATTTGCCTTGGCAAAAAGGTTTGCAGAGGAAATGCAGGAAATCATCGAAAATACGGAGCTGTTTGAACTGGTAGATGTGTTTGAAAAGTATGAAGATGCAAGTTATCTTGCAAATGCCGCGCGGGTACTTGAGAAAGATTGCTCGGCTTTTTATAAAAATGCAGGAGAGGCTTTTTCTTATTCCAAGGCGATGTTTGGTCGGTTATATGAGTTGGAGCATTTGAGTGATGACTGGGATGACTATCTGGAGCAGTGTTGGGAAACTCTGTATCAAGGTGGCGCAGAAGCATACGTAACAAAGCACCTGGGGTTTGCAGAATGGTGTACCGATAATTTGGCAAAGGCTGAGCTTGAACTGGATATTATTATGGAGCAGTTGCTGGTCTATTTTATTTTTACCTATCTTTGCGGGGCAGTGTATGACTACAATGTACTTGGCAAGGTGGACATGTCCCTTACCAGTGTGTATAATATATATGAAATGCTCATAGCAAAGTGGACAGAGCAGGGGCAAAAACTATCCATGAAGGATATAGAACGTGTGGTATACAGGTATTCCAGAGAATTGGAGCATTCGGATATGAATTTGGAACGAATGGAGAATATGGGCTGATTGCATATATTGTAAGCCGGAGCAGAGGAGGGAATCGAGATGAGAGATGTTTTGATTGTAGTGGATATGCAGAAGGATTTTATTGACGGAGCACTTGGAACGCCGGAAGCAGTAGCAATTGTACCGGCGGTAGTGGATAAAGTGCAAAGTTTTCAGGGAGACGTTTTATTTACCAGGGATACTCATTTTGAAAATTATATGGAGACGCAGGAAGGACGAAATCTTCCGGTACCTCACTGTATCCGAGATTCCGAAGGATGGCAGATTTGTAAGGAGCTTTTGCGCTTTGCGGAAGGTAAGCCGGTAATTGATAAAGTGACTTTTGGCTCTATGGAATTAGGAACGGTATTACAGCAGATGCATGAGGAGGACGAGATATCGTCTATCACATTTGTGGGGCTTTGTACGGATATTTGCGTGATTTCCAATGTAATGATTGCAAAAGCTTTTTTGCCGGAAGTACCGGTTATTGTCGATGCGGCCTGCTGTGCAGGTGTGACCCCGGACAGCCACAATACTGCATTGGCTTCTATGCGTACCTGTCAGGTACAGATTATCAATAATTAAAACATAATTTACAGAATTTGGTACAAAATATATTCTGTAAAATTTATAAAATGGAGGGTTTTATTATGGCAAACAAATACGAAGGAACAAAAACAGAGCAAAACTTAGTTGCAGCATTTGCAGGAGAATCTGAAGCAAGAAATAAATATACTTATTTTGCTTCTGTGGCTAAGAAGGAAGGCTACGAACAGATTGCAGCTTTATTTTTAGATACTGCGAATAACGAAAAAGAACATGCAAAGTTATGGTTTAAAGAATTGCAGCTTTTGGGCGATACTGCAGCAAATTTAGAGGCTGCTGCTGCCGGCGAAAATTACGAGTGGACAGAAATGTACGACGAATTTGCAAAAACAGCAGAGGAAGAAGGCTTTAAAGAATTGGCTGCAAAATTCCGCGCTGTGGCTGCAATCGAAAAGACACACGAAGAAAGATACCGCGCATTATTAAACAACGTAGAAACAAAGGCTGTGTTTGAAAAGAGCACCGTTCAGGTTTGGGAATGCCGTAACTGTGGACACCTTGTAGTTGGCACAAAGGCTCCGGAAGTTTGCCCGGTTTGCGCACATCCAAAGAGCTACTTTGAAATTCATGCAGAGAATTATTAAATAGGGATATGTTGTAAACATGAATTGGGCCACCGGGGTTTCGGTGGCCTTTTTTAGGAATGCCTTTGAATAAGGCCACGAATCGCTGTTTCATTTGCTGTAACACTGCCCTGAATCATTTTTGCAGACCCACCGCCTTTGGCGCCAAATGCCTCTCGGAGAGCCGTTGCAGCTTCTCGGCAGTCTTTTGTGGCACTGCCAAGGACAAAATTATAACCGGTTTCGCTATCGCCTACGAAGATGCCGCAGTAGCCGGTGTAACGTGTACACAGGTCATTGACTGCGTTGCGAATAGCTTTGGTATCTAAATCTTTTTGAAATAAAAATACATTTTCTGTGGTGTCTGGGGCAGGCAAGCTTTTAAGTTCTGCTTCCAGCACTTTTTTTTGCAAGTCATTAACGCGGTAAATAAGTGCTTGCTGGTCCTCCTTGGCCTTGGCAACAGCAGCAGCTACTTCCAGCTGTTTGGCAGAAAGCAGGGCAGAAATCTGTTCGACGCTAGTCTGCTTGGTCTGGTAATCCCAAAGGGCGCGGCCACCGCAAAGGATCGTCAGGCGCATACCGCCACGGTGTACCATGGAACTGACAATTTTTACAAGTCCGATTTCACCGGTATGGTATACATGAGGTGCACAACAGGCACAAATATCGTAACCCGGCAGAGTTACAATACGTACTTCACCGGATAGTTCTTTTTTGCTGCGGTAATCTAAGTTTGTCAGAGTATCTTTGTTTGGGAACGTGATTTCAAAAGCTATGTTTTGCCAAATGGCTTTGTTGGCTTCCTCTTCCAGCCAAGTAAGCTGCTCCGGGGTAAGGGGGCCATCAAAATCCAGTATGGTTTCGGTCATGCCCAGATGAAAGCCCACGTTATGATAACCAAAGGTACGATACACTAATCCGGATAAAATGTGTTCTGCAGAATGCTGCTGCATAAAATCAAACCTGCGGTTCCAGTCAATATGACAGGTGACTCTGGTACCGACTTCCATTGGTCTGTCGGTATAATGTGTGATAATATCATCTGAAATCTGGACATCCAAGATGTTGGCAAGGATGACAGGTTTTTGAGGTTCCTGGTTGATTTTATGGTTATTGCTTTCTGCTTCTGATGCGTTTTCACAAATATATCCCAAGTCTGCAAATTGGCCGCCGCCTTCCGGGAAGAAAACAGTCTGGTCTAAAATAACGGCGTGGGTGTCGCGTGCTTTGTCAAATTCACAGTGAAGAACCATTGCTTCACAGGTAGTAAGATGAGAATCACGGTCATATATTTTTATTGTTTTTTGCATATTAACTCCTTGCTGCCGCTGATGTGGGCTTTTTATTTGAAGCTATGGGAAAATTTTGCTGTTTCAAATTTAAAAATATTATATCAAATTATACTACAAACTGCTATAATAAGAGAAGATAAATTTGCACTTTCCCGACTGATATGAAGGAAGCATGGCGCCAGTCGGGGTAAAAATGGCGAAAATCCCCGACCTGGTAGAGAGGAAGCACGGCATCGGTCGGGTAGCAAGTGGAGAAAATCCCCCACTGATGGGAAGAAAAAACACTGAAAGTCGGGGGAAGGTGGCGATAATCCCCGACCTGATAGAGAGAAAGCACGGCATCGGTCGGGGAGCAAGTGGCAAAAACCCCCGACCTGGATAGAAAAGTAACAACATGGGTCGGGAGAGAGTCAATTCGATGCCCCGACTATACTAGCAAAGCATGGCATTTAGTTGGAGCAAGTCAAATATAAAAAAATTTATTGGAAAGAAGATATTATGAATCAGGTAAACTATAATTTGGAAATGGAGCGTCTTATGTTTGCTCCGGTGAATAAAGGGAAGCATTTGTTTTTGCATAGCTGCTGTGCACCGTGCAGCAGTGCGGTATTAGAGCGTTTGAGGACGTATTTTAGAATTACGGTCTTTTATTATAATCCCAATATTTCATGGGAAGAGGAGTACAAGCTGCGAGTGGCGGAGCAGATTCGTCTGATTGCGTGGTTTAATGCCAAGGAGGATGTGGCAGCAGGTGAGGCGTACCCGATTGAATATGTAGAGGGAGATTATGAGCCGGAGCAGTTTTTTGCAGTGGCAAGAGGACTGGAGCAGGAGCCGGAAGGCGGTGCCAGATGTGAAAAGTGCTTCGATTTACGTCTTAGTAAAACGATAGAAAAAGCCAAAGAGGCAGGCGCAGATTTTGTAACTACCACGCTGACAATCAGTCCTTTGAAAAATGCGCCATTACTCAATGCCATTGGAGAACGACTGGCAGTAGAGGCAGGAGTAATTTGGCTTCCAAGTGACTTTAAAAAGAAAAATGGTTATAAGCGAAGCGTGGAATTGTCTGCGGAGCATGAACTTTACAGACAGGATTATTGTGGCTGCGTGTTTTCTAAGCTGGAAAAAGAGGAGTAAATTTCCTAGTTGATATATATGGCAAAAAAAGGTATAATACTGTTAATTATATAGCTTTGTTTAAAACAGTTTATGATACAAGAAAGAGAGAAAAGAAATGCAGAAATTTTTAGATATCATTTCCGAAGAAGTAAAGCAGGCCTTTGAAGCGGCCGGTTATGATAAAGAACTGGGTAAGGTGACGGCATCCAACAGACCGGACCTTTGTGAATTCCAGTGTAATGGTGCCATGGCAGGTGCCAAGCAGTATAAGTGCGCTCCCATTGCTATTGCCAATGCAGTGGTTGAAAAGTTGGCAGAAAGCAAGGTGTTTTCCGCAGTAAATGCCGTAATGCCGGGCTTTTTAAATATGAATGTAAGTGAAGAATTTGTAGCAGAGTATATGCGAGGTATGGCAGAAGCAGACAAGTTTGGTTTAGAGAAGCCGAAGCAACCGAAGAAGATTATCGTAGATTATGGCGGTCCTAATGTTGCTAAACCATTACACGTAGGACATCTTCGTTCAGCAGTAATTGGGGAAAGCATTAAGAGGATTTGCCGATACGTGGGGCATGATGTGTTAGGTGATGTGCATCTTGGTGACTGGGGGCTTCAAATGGGTCTGGTAATTACCGGTTTACAGGAAAGACAACCGGATTTGGTTTACTATGATGAAAATTATGAAGGGGAATATCCAAAAGAACCACCATTTACCATTGCAGAGTTGGAAGAAATCTATCCTGCAGCAAGTGCAAAGTCTAAGGAGGATCCAATATATAAAGCGAAAGCAATGGATGCAACCTTTAAGCTTCAAAATGGTGTGAGAGGCTATCGTGCTCTTTGGAGGCATATTATAAATGTTTCTATTGCTGATATGAAACAGATTTATAACACCTTGAATGTAGAGTTTGACTTGTGGAAGGGTGAAAGTGACGTACATGATTTGATTCCGGAAATGGTAAAGCTGATGAAGGATGGCGGCTATGCATATATCAGTGATGGGGCCTTGGTAGTTGATGTAAAGGAAGAAAACGACACCAAGGAAATGCCACCATGTATGATTTTAAAATCTGACGGAGCCGCCCTTTACAATACAACAGATTTGGCAACAATTATGGAGCGTATGAATCTTTATCAGCCGGATGAATTGATTTATCTTACTGATAAACGTCAGGAACTGTATTTTGAACAGGTATTCCGCTGTGCGAAGAAGACCAAGCTTGTAAAGGAGGATACCAAGCTCTACTGGTTGGGCTTTGGTACAGTTAATGGCAGCAACGGAAAGCCTTACAAGACTCGTGATGGTGGAGTAATGCGTCTTGAAAACCTAATCAAGGAAACCAAGGAAGAAATGTATCGAAAGATTGTGGATAATCGTGAAATGGACGAGACAGATGCAAGAGAGATTGCCAATACTGTAGCGGTATCTGCATTAAAGTATGGAGACCTTTCTAATCAGGCATCTAAAGACTATATTTTTGATGTGGACAGATTTACATCCTTCGAAGGTGATACTGGTCCTTACATTCTTTATACAATTGTACGAATTAAGTCCATTCTCAATAAATATAAAGACCAGGGTGGCAGTATGGAAGGATTATCGATTGAAGCTCCAGGAAATGCATCTACCAAGGAATTGATGATGCAGTTAGCTGGTTTCAACGCAATGATGCAGAGTGCATACGAAGAGATTGCACCTCACAAAGTGTGTGCCTTTATCTATGACCTTGCAAATGCATTTAACCATTTCTATCATGAAACCAAGATTCTGGGCGAAAAAGACGAAGCAAAGAAAGCAAGTTTGATTGCACTGTTAACTTTGACAAAGGGCGTATTAGAAGCAGCAATTGATGTATTGGGCTTTAGTGCTCCTGATAAGATGTAAGTAGAATCTGTCCTGACTTTTACGGAAGAATATGGAGGAGTTGCGATATGAAATATATGATTGCGTCTGACATTCACGGAAGTGCATATTATTGTGAGAAAATGCTGGCATGCTTTAAGGAAGAGCAGGCTGATAGACTACTTCTTTTAGGTGATTTGCTGTATCATGGACCGCGGAACGATTTGCCGGAAGGCTATGCGCCAAAGAAAGTGATTGAACTTTTAAATGCATACAAGGATGTGATTATCTGTGTGCGAGGCAATTGTGAAGCGGAAGTAGACCAAATGGTACTGGACTTTCCGGTAATGGCAGAGTCTTGTATGATTTCCGAAGGCAAGATGCTGATTATGGCTACCCACGGACATATTTACAATTTAGAGAATCCGCCGAAGCTGCAAAAAGGTGATATTTTGCTGCATGGTCATACCCATGTACCGGCAAATGTGGAAACGGAAACTTTTCGTTATCTGAATCCGGGTTCTGTTTCTATTCCAAAGGAAGGCAGTGCTCACGGTTATATGATTTTGGAAAATGGTACGTTTACGTGGAAGGATTTGGAGGGAAAGGCATATATGACTTGGACGGCCAAGACACATGCCAATCTAAAGCCTCTTATTAGAATTTAAAACTATAAAAAATAAGGTGTAAGGTCCTTGATAATTCTATGGACTTTACACCTTTTATCGTTGCGCTTTTTTCTATTAATTTCATATAAACAGGAATTATTTCTTGACTTTTTTAATAGATATGATAATATGAACATATGAACAGCTATTCATATGAGAGGAGATGGGATATGCATTTGGAACACGAAAGTATAGACGTATGTGAATTTTTACATGTGCATGAAGACGTGGTAGAAGAGGTAAAGAGCCATATGCCGGATGAAGATACTTTGTATGATTTGGCAGACTTTTTTAAAGTATTTGCGGATTCTACCAGAATCAAGATGCTGTATGTGCTTTTGATGCATGAGATGTGTGTGTGTGACTTGGCGAATACGTTAGGGGTGAGTCAGTCAGCAGTTTCTCATCAGCTTAGGACCTTGAAGCAGATGGATTTGGTGCGAAGCCGCAGAGAGGGCAAGACCGTTTTTTATTCTTTGGCAGATGACCATATTAAGTCTATTTTGAGCCAGGGGCTGGAGCATATTGAAGAATAAGGAAGGAGAGTTTACGATGAAAAAGGTATACATTTTAGAGGATTTGGATTGTGCACACTGTGCAGCACTGATTGAAGAGGAGGTTGGCAAGTTAGAGGGCGTATCCAAGAGCTCTTTGGCATTCCTGACCCAAAAGCTTACCATTGAGGTGGCTGAGGATAAGGCAGCAGCAGTAGAGAAGGCGATTATTGATATTGTAAGGAAAAGGGAGCCGGATGTAACGGTCATTGCAAAATAATATGAGCAAGAAATTAAAAAGACAATTAAAAAGAATTGGTATCAGCGGCGCATTGTTTGCCGCTGGTATGGTTTTGGAACATATACCGGAATTTGGGAACATAGCAGCCAACGTAAAGGGCTTTGATTTGGCAGTTATATTTCGAGTGATATCTGCGTTATTTTTTATAGCATCCTATTTATTAATTGGTCTGGAAGTAGTAAAATCTGCCATCAGCGGTGTGCGCCGTAAGCAGATGATGGACGAAAACTTCTTGATGACTATTGCTACTTTCGGTGCATTTTTTTTAGGGGACTTAGGTGAAGCCTGTGCGGTAATGCTGTTTTATCAAGTGGGTGAGTGGTTCCAAAGTTATGCTGTGGGAAAGAGCCGCAAGTCGATTAAAGAGCTGATGGATATTTGCCCGGAATATGCCAATGTAAAAAGAGCTGATAGTATAGAAGAGGTGGATCCTGACGAAGTGCAGGTGGGCGAGATTATTGTGATTAAGCCGGGAGAACGTGTGCCATTAGATGGTATTGTCCGAGAAGGCTTTTCCAGTTTGGATACCAAGGCCATTACCGGAGAAAGTATGCCGAGAGATATTAAGCCCGGTGAGCAGATTGTCAGTGGGTGTGTGAATATGAGCGCGGTTTTGGAGGTGGAAGTTACCAAAGTATATGAGAATTCCACCGTTGCCAAGATTTTGGATTTGGTAGAAAATGCATCTGCCAACAAGGCAGAGGCAGAGCAGTTTATCAGTAGGTTTGCCAGAGTGTACACACCGATTGTAGTGTATTCTGCCATGGCACTTGCTTTTGTTCCGCCGCTTTTTATTACACTCGGTAACATATTGGGTTTCTGGGGAAGCCCTGTTAATGCAGGGTGGAGCGACTGGATTTATCGTGGGCTTGTCTTTTTGGTAACCTCCTGCCCTTGTGCACTGGTTATCAGTATTCCCCTTAGCTTTTTTGGCGGTATCGGTGGTGCAGGCAAAGAAGGCATTTTGATTAAGGGCAGCAATTATCTGGAAGCATTGGCGAAGGTTGATACGGTAGTAATGGATAAGACCGGTACCCTTACAAAAGGAACATTTTCTTTGCAGGAAACACATCCGATTCATGTTTCAAAGGAAGATTTTTTGAAAACACTGGCACATGTAGAATATTTGTCCAATCATCCAATTGCCAAGTCTGTGGTGTCTGCATACCAGGGTGAAGTCGATGAACAACTTCTTCACAATATGAAAGAAATTCCGGGCAAAGGTATTCAGGTAGATATAGCAGGTGTGACCTGTTACGGTGGGAATTATCGCCTGATGGAGGAACTGGGCTTTTCAAATCTTCAGGAGAGTAGCCTTGGAACTATCGTGCATCTTGCAAAGGGGAAAGAATATCTTGGATATGCAGTTGTTGCTGATAGCCTGAAACGTGATACAAAAGAGGCTATAGCCGGTATGAAAGCTTGTGGTGTTTCCAGGTTGATTATGCTTACCGGTGACAAAAAAGAGACTGCAGAAGCAGTGGCTGCCGAAATCGGTATGGATACGGTTTGCGCGGAGCTTCTTCCTGTGGACAAAGTGACAAGAGTGGAAGAGCTTTTGGCAAAGAAAAAAGGCGATGCAAAGATTTGCTTTGTAGGAGACGGCATGAATGATGCACCGGTGCTTGCCAGAGCAGATATCGGTATTGCCATGGGAGGCATGGGCTCTGATGCGGCAATTGAAGCAGCGGATATTGTTATTATGACAGACGAACCTAGCAAAATTGCCCGTGCTATCAAGATTTCCCGTAAAACACTCAGCATTGTTCGACAGAATATTGTAGGTGCAATCGGAATTAAGGTGGTTGTATTGATTTTGACGGCACTTGGTTATGTGGGGATGTGGGCAGCCGTCTTTGCAGATGTAGGGGTGGCATTCCTTGCAATTTTAAATGCGATGCGAGCACTAAAGACAAAATAACACGCTCTCTCTTGTAAAGGACATGAAAATTTTTCCAAAAAAACGCATAAAAAGAGTTGACAAAAAATAGATTTTGTATTAGAGTTGACTTGGTAGTTAGAGTTGTCTAACTAATGAATGCGTGATATACGGAAAGGAAATCGAGGATACATGAATTTAGTAGATGCGAATATTGGTGAAGAATATATCGTTGACGATATTGTGACAGATGACGAAGAGTTAAATTCTTTTTTGTTTTCGTTAGGCTGTTATAGCGGTGAGCCTATTACAGTAATTTCACGCAAAAGAGGTAGTTGTGTGGTTTCCATCAAGGATGCACGCTACAACATCGATAAAGATTTAGCCAAGGCTATTACAATAAAATAAAAATAGTGATTTTTATCACTATTTTTTATGGTTTGCGGTTAGTCAAAACTAACAAAAGATAAGAGGGAAGCGTTTTAGGAGGATGCATCATGAGAATTGCATTAGCAGGGAATCCAAACAGTGGTAAGACTACGATGTTCAATGCCCTGACAGGAAAAAGTGAAAAGGTTGGTAACTGGGCGGGTGTCACGGTTGATAAGAAAGAAAATCCGATTAAAAAAGTATATTATGATGGTAACGAGGAATTAATTGTAGTAGATTTGCCGGGGGCATATTCCATGTCTCCGTTTACCGCGGAAGAAAGTGTAACCAGTGAATATGTGCAAAACGAAAAGCTGGATGTAATTATTAATATTGTTGATGCAACTAATTTAAGCAGAAGCTTGTTTTTTACGACACAGCTTTTGGAATTAGGTGTACCTGTAGTAGTTGCTTTAAATAAGAGTGATATTAATGAAAAGAAGGACACACAAATTGATGTGTCTGCATTATCTGCAAAGCTGGGCTGTCCGGTAGTAGAAACTATTTCTACTTCTTCTAATGATAATGGGCTGTCAGAACTTATAAAAACTGCTGTATCCTTGATAGGAAAAGTTCAAAAGGCTCCATATGTGCAAGGAGATATTGATTTGCATAACAAGGAAGCGGTAGAAGCGGCAGATAGAAAGCGTTTTGCATTTACTAACAAGATTGTTGCATCTGTGGAAAAACGCAAAGTGTTTACCAAGGATAGAAATTATCAGGATAAAATAGATGCGTTTTTAACCAGCCCGATTTTAGGTATTCCTGTTTTTGCAGTGGTAATGTTTCTTGTGTTTTACATATCACAGTCCACATTAGGCACGTGGATTGCAGAAGGCTTTGAATTAGAATCCGGCAAAATGATTCCGGGGCTTGTTACACTGATTGAACTGTTCCAGGGATGGGTAGCAGGACTTGTGGAAGGAGCAAATCCATTTTTACAGTCTCTTTTAGTAGATGGAATCATCGGCGGTGTGGGTGCCGTTGTTGGTTTCCTTCCATTGGTTATGGTAATGTACTTCCTGATTGCGTTATTAGAAGACTGCGGTTACATGGCGCGTGCTACCGTTGTGCTTGACCCGATTTTCAAAAGAGTTGGCCTTTCCGGTAAGTCTGTTATTCCCATGGTAGTAGGTACCGGATGTGCCATTCCGGGTATTATGGCTTGCCGCACTATCCGCAATGAAAGAGAGCGCAGAGCCACAGCTATGCTTGCACCATTTATGCCATGTGGCGCAAAGATTCCGGTTATTGCATTATTTATGGGTGCATTTTTCCCAGGTTCCGAGTGGATTGCTACAGCAATGTATTTTGTGGGTATTTTGTTGATTTTATTAGGCGCGTTGCTTGTAAATAAAATTACCGGACATAAAATTAAAAAATCTTTCTTTATTATTGAGCTTCCGGAATACAAAGTTCCGAGCTTAAAGAGAGCAACTCTTTCTATGCTGGACCGCGGTAAATCCTATATTATTAAGGCTGGTACTGTTATTTTGGTGTGTAACGCAGTAGTGCAGATTATGCAGAACTTTACCTGGAATCTTCAGGTGGTGGAAGAAGGCATGGAAAGTGTATCTATTCTTGCTACGGTTGCTTCACCGATTGCGGTTTTATTGGTACCGATTGCAGGTGTTGCAGCATGGCAGTTGGCGGCAGCAGCGATTACCGGCTTTATTGCAAAGGAAAATGTGGTTGGTACGTTGGCAGTTTGTTATGGTTTAAGCGCATTTATTGACAATGAGGAACTTGCACTGGTTGGTGACGGTAATGTGGTGGCTGCTACTATGGCACTTACCAAGGCTGCAGCTTTAGCATATATGATGTTTAACTTGTTTTCACCGCCTTGCTTTGCAGCTCTTGGTGCTATGAATTCCGAAATGCAGGATAGAAAGTGGTTCTGGGGCGGTATTGCTCTGCAAATGGCAACCGGTTATACCGTGGCGTTTTTTGTATACCAGATTGGTACAGTGATTACAACCGGTGCTGTTGGTGCAGGATTTGTGGCGGGACTGATTGCTGTGGCATCTTTGGCATTGATGGTTATTGTACTGATTCGAAGAAATAATAAAAATTAAGTGATTAAAAAATTTTTAGTTGAGATATTTAAGATAGGAGGTTAACCTGTATGATAGCGGATATTTTAATTATAATAGCCCTGTTTCTTATTATTGGATCTGCAATTTTTTACATAATTAAAGAGAAAAAGCGTGGGACCAAATGCATTGGATGTCCGGCTGCAGGTAATTGTCCAATGAAATGTAATAAAGTATAAAAGCAAGAGCTTATTCTGAAGCCGTGAAGGTATCTGAATAAGCTCTTTTAATATTTTTATTACTAATTTTCCAGTTTCCATCCAAAATCGTTATGATAAATCATTTGTCTGGTCATGCCGCCGTCAATACAAATATTTTCTCCGGTAATAAAACCGGCTTTGTCGGAGCAAAGGAATAGTACCATGTTAGCAATGTCAAGAGGGTTCCCAACGCGTCCGGCAGGTTGCTGTGTGGCATCCGGACCTTCGTAGATGGTATAAGCGGTATCAATCCAACCCGGTGAAATAGAATTTACACGTACTCTACCGGAAAGGCTTACGGCCAGAGCATGTGTGAGTGCATGAATTCCACCTTTAGCGGCCGTATAGCTTTCAGACTGCGGCTGGCTCATACGGTCACGACTGGAGGAAATATTTACGATACTTGCGCCTTCGCTGAAATATGGCATAAATAACTTGGTAAGATAAAAAGCAGCAGTTACACCTACATTAATGGCGTAGCAAAAGTCTTCGTAGGAACAGGCTGTGATTCCTTTGTTCAGAGGTGCAGCATTGTTAATCAGATAATCTACGTGTCCAAATTCTGTAATTACTTTTTGGGCAAAATGCTCCAGGGTTTCCTTGTCAGCCAGCTCGCCTTGAAAATAAGAATTGTCCTGCAAATCAATAATACAAACTTTTATACCTGCTTTTTCAAATTCTTCACAAATACATTTGCCAATTCCCTGTGCACCGCCGGTAACTACGGCAACTTTAGTTTCTTTATTCATGATGACCTCCTGTTTAATGTGTAATCTGTGGATGTTTCTTGATTAATATTTTACTATATGTGAAGAAGGTTGGGAACATAAAAGTTAATGAAATATAGTATTCTTGGAAAGATATTTTTCTATTATAAGAATAATTGTACAAAATGCATAAAAAGCACAGTATGATAATAGTAAATTTATTAAAAAATAGCATTGACATATTTTTAACAATAGCATATACTAATATCAGTGATTGATAAAAAAATAACAATCAGAAACACATGAGGAAAATTTTTTGGAGGATGTAACAATGGCAAAAAAGGCTGAACAGACAGTACCAACCGTTATTGATAATGTAGATGCACTGCTTGCAAGAATGACTGAAATGCGTAAGGCTCAGGAAATCTTTGCAACCTATACACAGGAGCAGGTAGATGCTATTTTCCACGCAGCAGCAAGCGCAGCAAATAAGATGCGTATTCCGCTTGCAAAGATGGCAGTAGCAGAAACAGGCATGGGTGTTGTAGAAGATAAGGTTATCAAGAATAACTATGCTTCCGAGCACATCTACAATGCATTTAAAGATACAAAGACCGTAGGTGTTATCGAAGAGGACAAAGAATTCGGTACCACAAAGATTGCAGAGCCAATCGGTTTGATTGCTGCTGTAATTCCAACTACAAACCCGACTTCCACAGCAATCTTTAAGACATTACTTTGCTTAAAGACCAGAAACGCAATTATCATCAGTCCACATCCACGTGCAAAGAACAGCACTATCGCAGCAGCAAAGCTTGTTCTTGACGCAGCAGTAAAAGCCGGTGCTCCGGAAGGCATCATCAGCTGGATTGATGTTCCAAGCTTAGAGTTAACAAACGCTGTTATGCAGAATGCGGACTTAATCCTTGCAACAGGTGGTCCTGGTATGGTTAAGGCTGCTTACTCTTCCGGTAAGCCGGCATTGGGTGTAGGTGCTGGTAATACACCTGTTATTATTGACACTACAGCAGATATAAAGATGGCAGTAAGCTCTATCATTCATTCTAAGACCTTTGACAATGGTATGATTTGTGCTTCCGAGCAGTCTGTAACTGTTTTAGCACCTATCTACGAAGAAGTAAAGAAAGAATTTGCTTACAGAGGCTGCTACTTCTTACAGGGCGACGAAATTGATAAGGTTCGTAAGACCATTATCATTAATGGTGCATTAAATGCAAAAATCGTAGGTCAGAGCGCTCACACGATTGCAAAATTAGCAGGTGTAGACGTTCCGGTTGACGCAAAGATTTTAATTGGTGAAGTAGAATCTGTAGATATCAGCGAAGAATTCGCACACGAAAAATTATCTCCTGTACTTGCTATGTACAAGGCTGAAAGCTTTGAAGAAGCATTAGACAAGGCAGAGCAGTTAGTAGCAGATGGTGGTTACGGTCATACATCTTCTCTTTACATCAATGTAAATGAAAGAGAAAAAATCATGGCTCACGCTTCCAGAATGAAGACTTGCCGTATCGTAGTAAATACTCCTGCAGCTCACGGTGGTATCGGTGACTTATACAACTTCAACTTAGCACCATCTCTTACACTTGGTTGTGGTTCCTGGGGCGGAAACTCCGTATCCGAGAACGTAGGTGTTAAGCATTTATTAAACTATAAGGTTGTTGCCGAGAGGAGAGAAAATATGTTATGGTTCCGTGCACCTGAAAAGGTATACTTCAAGAAGGGTTGTCTGCCGGTTGCTTTAAGAGAATTAAAGGATGTATTAGGTAAAAAGCGTGCATTCATCGTAACAGACTCCTTCCTTTATAAGAATGGTTATACAAATGTAATCACAAACAGATTAAATGAAATGGGTATCACATACACCGTATTCTCTGATGTACAGCCAGACCCAACACTTGCAAATGCACAGGCTGGTGCAAAGGCAATGACAGCATTTGAGCCGGACGTAATCATCGCTATGGGTGGTGGTTCCGCAATGGACGCTGCAAAGATTATGTGGGTTCTTTACGAACATCCGGAAGCAGACTTCCAGGATATGGCAATGCGCTTTATCGATATTCGTAAGAGAGTTTACACCTTCCCTAAGATGGGTGAAAAGGCATACTTCATCGCTGTTCCAACATCTTCCGGTACAGGTTCTGAAGTTACACCTTTCGCAGTTATTACCGATCAGGAAACAGGCGTTAAGTATCCATTAGCTGACTACCAGTTATTACCAAACATGGCTATTGTTGATACAGACAACATGATGAGCCAGCCAAGAGGCTTAACAAGCGCTTCAGGTATCGACGTATTAACTCATGCTTTAGAGGCATATGCATCTGTAATGGCAACAGACTACACAGATGGTCTTGCTCTTAAGGCAATGAAGAACGTATTTGAATATTTACCAACCGCATACAACGAACCTACAAACGTAGAAGCTCGTCAGAAGATGGCAGATGCTTCTTGTATGGCAGGTATGTCTTTCGCAAATGCATTCCTTGGTGTATGTCACTCCATGGCACACAAGTTAGGTGCATTCCACCACTTACCACACGGTATTGCAAATGCGTTAATGATTAACGAAGTTATTAAGTTCAATGCAGACGAAAATCCACGCAAGATGGGTACCTTCTCTCAGTATCGGTATCCACACACCATGGCTCGTTATGCGGAATGTGCTCGTTTCTGTGGTATCACAGCAAGCACAGACGAAGAAGCAGTAGCAAAGTTAATCGCAAAGATTGATGAATTAAAGGCTGCAGTAGGCGTAAAGGAATCTATCCAGGCTTACGGCATCGACGAAAAAGACTTCCTTGACAGATTAGACGACATGGTTGAACAGGCATTCGACGACCAGTGTACAGGTGCTAACCCAAGATATCCGCTTATGAGCGAAATCAAGGAAATGTTCTTAAATGCTTACTACGGTAAATAATTTTCCTATGTGTTATAAAAAGCAGGAGCCCCGGTTTTCCGGGATCCTGCTTTTTATTCGTAATTCTAAATTCTTGTTCTCCAAAGAGGAAATAAATTTAAAGTATTGGATTTTTTGACCACCTGAATGCAGATGCTCTTTTTAATAATTCAACTCAATAATTAATAAGGTTCTTAAACCTTGTTAATCACAGATTTTTTTCTCATAGATATCTTCAATGTAATCATTTAAATTACTCTTTAAGACAATTTTTGTTTTAGTAAAATAGCAAGATTCTGTAGATTCCCATTTTCCAGTAAGTAAATTAAATAGAGACAGTAAAGCACGACGACTTTGTTTTCGTGGATCTTGATATAATAGTGCATCACAGTAACCTGCTTGCAAAAGTTGTGCAGATTGATAATTTATATCATAACCGATAACATGAACCTCATTTGGTTTCTTATTATTGACTAAACAGTTTCCAACTCCGACAACCCCTACTGCACTTACACAAAAAACACCAGAAATATTTATATCAGAATCTAAAAGTTGTTGCATAATTTGAAAAGCTTCTTCCTCCTTGTCATGATACTCATAAACATTAATAATGTTAATATTTGGATAATAGCTCCGAAGATAATCTTGAAAACCTTTGGCACGCTCATGGTGAGAGGAAATATTATTGAATCCAACAAGAAGCACAACATTACCATTACCATTTAATATTTTACCTAACAATTCTCCCGCAACACGACCCGAAGAATAGGAATCCTCACCGACATAAAAGAGTCTCATACTCTTTGGAACATCGGAATTAAAGGTAACTACAGGTATTTCATTTTCAATAAATCTATTAATATATGGAATCAGAGAATCACTACCTGCATTAATTGCAATAGCATTATAACGATTCAAATCTAAATCACATAATAATGCTTCCTGTTCTATAGAAGATAAAGTATTAGAAAAAATATATTCTAATTCAACATTATAATCAGCAAGTTCATTTTTAATAGATTCGGCACCTGCTAATAGTTCATCCATAAAATAATGAGGAAATCTAGGCATAATAACAGCAATTCTTAAATGTTGTCTACGACTAAGGGCACTGGCAAGATGATTAGGCTGATAACCTAAAGAATTTGCAATATCAATTATTTCTTGTTTGGTAGATGCATTAATGCGTCCACGATTATTTATGGCTCTATCAACTGTTCCAATTGAAACACCAGATTTTTCTGCGATCATTTTTAAAGTAACTCTACTCATAAATCCCTCATCTATATAGTTTAGAATAGTTTTAAAATATTATATTTTGTAAAGAATAAACTGTCAATGAAGTATATTGAAAATACATAAATTGTACAACTATAAAACAAGAAATTGTTGAATATATTAAAAAAGTGTGTTATTCTGTATTCGCGTTAACGATAACGCAAATAAAATTTCTTAAAGGAGGATTAAAAATGAGTGAAAGAAAATATTCTGTATTTATTGATAATGTAGGATCATGTATTGACCGTTATTGTCCAGCTTATGGAAGAAAATATTCAATAAAAGAAAAATTTGATAGGGTAAAAAGTATTCCATTGCTTACAGCAGTTGATATTGTACTTACACCAGAATTTATTAATGAAAAAGAGAGAATTAGAGAAAATCTTACTAGAACAGGGTTGAAAGCAGCTTCTATAGCAGTGGACACATTTGCTGACCCGGTTTTCCAGAAAGGAAGTTTTGCTTCTGTTAATCCGACAGTTCGTGATTTGGCAATCGAAAGAGCAAAAGAGGCAATTGATTTTGCGAGATCCATTGATTGTAATATTGTTACCACATGGCCAGGTCAGGATGGATTTGACTATATATTCCAGGCTGATTATATTAAAGAACGTACATTATTCCAAGATGCGATGTCAGAATTATGTGACTATGCACCAGATATGCAAATCACAATGGAATATAAAATTAAAGAACCACGTACTCATTGTTACATTAGTACAGTTGGAAATGCATTATTAATGTGTGAAGCAGTTGGTAAGAAGAATTTAGGAATTGCATTGGATTATGGTCATGCCGCGTTAGGCTATGAATCGCCTGCAGAATCTGTAGCAATTTGTAAAATGTATGGTGACAGACTTAAACATATTCATATCAATGATAACTATAGATTGTGGGATGATGATATGATTATTGGAACCGTTCATACATTAGAATTTGTTGAATTTATTTATTGGCTTAGAAGAACCGGTTACAATGGGTATATGACTCTGGATCAGTTTCCATATCGTGAAGACGGAAGAGAAGCAATTGCAGAAAGCGCTGAATGGTTAAACTATCTTGAGACTATTATTGACAAGGCGGATATAGAAGAAATTCATGCAGTAATTGCAAAAAATGATGCTATTGAAGCTAGTCGTCTTATGAGAAAATTATTAAGTGGAGTTTAATAATGAAAATCAAGAATACCATTTACAAAGGAATTGAAGCAATTGCCATCGAAAGTGAAAAATGTCAAGCAATTTTCTTGCCACAGCAGGGAGCAAAATTGTGTTCTCTAAAAAACCTGCAAGACGAAAGAGAGTTTGTGTACCAAGGAAAATCTAAACAATACTGTATGGCAAAATATGGAATGGGATATTTAGAAGGCGAATGTGCTGGTGTTGATGAAATGTTTCCTAACATTGATGAGTTTTTTTATGATAATGAACCATGGAAAGGAGTCTGTTTTCCAGATCATGGAGAAGTGTGGGCCTTACCATGGAAAATAGAATATCAACCAGACAAAATTATCTTTTCAAGTTATGGTATAAAACTCCCTTATCAATTAATTAAGCAAGTATCTTGGGAAGATAATAATACTCTAAATATGAGCTATACAGTGAAAAATTTATCTTCGTTTAAAATGGATTATATATGGGCAGCACATATGATGTTAGCGGGGGAAAAAGGAGCATTTTTTTCTTTCCCGGATGGATTATCCAAAGCTTATACAACCATGTCAGATAGTGGAACAATAGGGCGTTATGGTGATACATTTTTTTATCCATTTATTAAAAAAACGGATGGAACGGTATATGATATAAGCACTTATCGTGGAGAAGATGCGGATGATTATCAAAAGTTCTATTTTGCAGATGCATTACCGGAGGACATTGGTTGGGGAACAATTAATTATCCAGATGGCTATAAGCTGACCGTTGAATTTCCTACAGATAGGGTACCTTATTTAGGAGCAATTCAGGCAGAGGGAGGTAACTTGGATTTAAGATGTATGTTTTTAGAACCATGTACAGGTGCATTTGATAGACCGGATTTGGCAAAAATGCATTCTATGAATAGTGTGCTGAATCCTTATGAAGAACATAAGTGGTATTTGAAGATAAGATTGGAGAAATAAAAATGAACGAGTTACAAAAAAAATATAAGACAGAAATTGAAGAATTGGTTAATGCTTGTCATCGTGTGGCAGAATTAAATTACGTTACATCAGCAGGGGGAAATCTATCAGTTCGCGTAGCTGATAATTTGCTTCTTATTACTCCTACAAAAACACCTAAACGAATTATACATTTTGATGATATTTGTATGATTGATTTAGATGGAAATGTGATTTATGCATCCGAAGGGAAAAAGCCAACGGGAGAGTGGCCGTTTCATGTAAGGATTATGCGTAAACGTTCTGATATTAAAGCAATTGCACATACACATCCACCTATTTTAACAGGATTTGCAATAGCAAATAATGGAATGTTGGATAAACCTTGGCTTCCAGAACCTATTACCGAAGTGGGACCGATTCTAATGGTTCCTTATGAAACACCGCTAAGTGAAGCTTTGTCCGAGCAGTTTGATGCAGTGATTAATAACTCCAATGGTTTTTTAATGGAAAATCATGGGGCTGTATTTTGTAGCCCAATAAGTATTTTTGATGCTGTAGAATTGCTAAATATGACAGAGTGTATGGCAACGTCTGTGCTTGTAGCACATATACTTGGTAACGCAAAAACAATCACGACAGAGTATGTTAAAGAAATGGATTCTGTTATAAGAGTAAGAAATTTAAAAATGCCAGGTGCTACAGGAAAATATAGTTCTGCTAGTGAATTATATGGATTAAAGTAGCTTGCCAAGAAGTAAAGATTAAACATGCTTTTATAGCCCCATTTCGGTTGCCTTTTTTTGTGCAGTAAATGCCGATTTTGTTGTATTTTTTTCTATATATTAAAATTGTATAATAGGATAAATAAAAGTCAGTTAGTTTCGGTATGGTTTAAATTTGTAAGTATTATGTTTGAAAAAGTTGTATTAGGAGGGTAGTTATGTATAATCTTACAGAACGTTGTAATTTACTTCGTGAGCAAGCTGTCAATCAGAAAAGTTATCAGCATAATTATGATATGCAGCGAAATGTCTATTTTACCATTGGATATGCAAATTCTATTCTACAAGACAAGGACTCCGAGGAGGTTGTATCAGATGCAATCACGTATGTACTGGAGAAATTTACACCATTTATTGCACCAAAGGAGTTGATTGTCGGATTTAATTTTGGGGATACAGAGTATGGTGAAAAATACATGCCTCAAAATAACGAGAAAGATATAGCAATTATGAAGCAAAATGGTATTTCCGAGGAAGATATAGTCCGGTACTTTGATGTATATGATAAAGGTTATTGTATTAAAAGCCGAGGAAAAGTTGAGCTTTCTCAAGAGGAAATACAGGCACAGAAAGAGTGGGCAGCAATCGGTTGTTGTATGGCAAGCAATCATTCCGTCATTGGTTATGAAAAAGTGCTTAAGCTGGGATTTGAAGGCATTTTGCGGGAAGTTGAGCAGTTTGAGCAAATAAATGGTACAAATTCTGAGTATAGAGCAATGAAGAAACTCTGCCATGCAGCAAGAAACATAGGAGAAAAGTACGCTGCAGAAGCAGAGAGGCTACTGGCATCAGGAGACTCTGGATATCAACGAGAGGATTTAGAAAAGATTATTGATATATGTGGAAAAGTGCCACGATATCCTGCCACCACTTTTTTGGAGGCAGTACAGTCGCTTTGGTTTGCACACATCATAAATACTTGGGAGGATGGTATTAATGCCAACTCATTGGGACGTTTAGACCAGATATTATACCCATATTACAAGGCGGATATTGAGCAAGGTCACTTGACAAAGGAACAGGCTTTTGAAATCATTTGCTGTCTTTGGATAAAATTATATCGTGATTATGATGTACAACAGTCATGTATAGGGGGTTCCACTCCGGATGGAGAAAGCTGTGTAAATGATTTATCATATATGATGTTGGATGTGACCGAGCAACTGAATTTTATACGTTGTCTGTCTGTACGTTATAATAAAAATACAGATAAGAAATTTTTGAGACGTGCCCTGGAGGTTGTGGGACATGTGCAAAAAGGAATACCATTCTTCTTTAATGATGATGTTATGACAGAAGCACTTATATATGAGGGGATTGCAAGGGAGGATGCTTTTGATTACACTCAGCTTGGTTGTATAGAGACGGTTATACCCGGAAAATCCAATCCACATGCGGTTACCGGAAAAACAAATTTATTGAAGGCGATAGAATATGTGTTGTGTAACGGAACCAGTATGATGTATCCGGATCATTCTTCAGGAATAAAAACCGGTGATATAGACTGCTTCACTACATGGGATCTGTTTTACGAAGCGGTAATGGCGCAGGTAGATAGATTATTAGAACTTGCCTGTTCACAAGTGAAAAAATATAGAACCGTCAGCTACAATCCTAAACCTTATAAATCAATGCTTACAAAAGGATGTATAGAAAGCGGTTTGGATTTTAATGACGGAGGCGCGCTGTATGATTATTATCAGATTATGTTCGGAGGCGTTCCAAACCTGGCAGACTCTCTCGTAGTTATCAAAAAGTTTGTTTATGACGAGAAAAAATATACGCTTCTTCAATTGAAAGAAATTCTTGAAAATAATTATGAGGATGAAAGTATACGTGCAGAGTTTATAAATAAGGCGCCGAAATTTGGAAACGATATGGAAGAGGTTGACAGTCTTGCTGCAGAGATTATAAACCATTCTTGCGATACGTTAAAGATGCTTTCTGCCAAATACAAGCTTTCTTTTCATGCACAGCCTTTTACATATTTTTGGCTGATAGAACAAGGAGAAAACAGTGCAGCATCACCGGATGGCAGGCGCAAAGGAGAGCCTATTGCATATAGTGTTTCTCCAATGCAGGGTAGGGATTTTAACGGCCTTACAGCCGTGCTTAATTCCATAGCCAAGTTACCTACGAAAAGAACAGCAGGTACTACTTCAGCTATTGTTGAAGTGGATCCGAAACTGTTTACGGATGAGAACATAGATATGATGACGGACATCTTGGTGGCAAGCAGTTTAATGGGACTGAGTAATGTTCAGTTTAATGTAATTGATGCAGACACATTGATTGATGCACAGAAGAATCCGGAACGTTATAACAATCTTGCCGTGAGGGTGTCCGGCTTTAGCCAGAAATTTAATCTGCTTGATCCGAAAATACAGAACCATATAATAGGAAGGACGAAGCACACATGTATGTAACGGCAGATATTTCTAATATTTCCAGATGCTCGGTTCATGATGGACCTGGGTTACGCACTGTAATTTATTTTAAAGGGTGTGGACTTAGGTGTCGTTGGTGTCATAATCCGGAGACATTTTCGATAGGAAGGGATATCATGTATATCCCTTCCAAATGTATTCATTGTGGCAGATGTGTTGAGGTATGTCCGGAGCATCATGTTATTATGGAAAATGCTGTAGTTTTTAAGCGGAATGGCTGCATCAAATGTGGTAAATGTGCGGATGTCTGTCCAACAGGTGCGTTAGTATCCTGTGGGGAGAAAATGACAATTGAGCAGATAATGACAGAAATTGTAAAGGATAAGCATTATTTTGGTGTTTCTCACGGCGGAGTGACATTATCCGGTGGAGAGTGTCTTTTACAAGCTGATTTTGTTGCGGAGCTTCTTGCTTGCTGCAAAAAGGAAGACATACATACTGTGATCGAAACAGCACTTTTTGTCAGTTGGGCAAATGTAGAAAAGGTGTTGCCATATACGGATATGTTCTTTGTGGATGTAAAGATTGCAGAACCGGAAAAACATCGGATATATACAGGACAGGATAATTATTTGATTCAGCAAAATTTGCGTAGACTGACGGATACAGGGGCGATGATAACGGTTCGGATTCCTTTGATTCCGGGAGTAAACGATTCGTTGGAGGATATGGATTTATTTGGGAACATTCTAAGGAATTTGAAGATTTCCGGGGTCGAGTTATTGCGTTATAATTACATGGCGGAATCAAAATATCAAAGTGTGGGAATGCAATATGAAGCGTTTGGTACACAGGCACAGACAGAGGATGTGATGTCTCTACTTTGTAGTCGACTACAGAAGCATTTAAAGTGTAGGGTATTTTATAAATAGGGGAAAATCAGGCGTGTAATCTGATTTAATAGGAGAATTAAAATGCAGTTAAATATTGAAAACATGACAATAGAGCAAAAGCTGGGAATGGTTTTTTGTGCCAGAAAATTTAGTGAAGAAGATATTGAATTCATTATTGAACTCATAAAAAAGCACGCTTTAGGATGCGTGCAGCTTCCTGCCAATTATCCGGGAATCGTAGAAAGAATTTTGAAGGAAGCAGATTATCCTATATTGGTCTTTAATGATGCGGAGGATGGTTTTCCGACAACTGATTTGCCGAAGATTCCTCTTATGTCACTGGCTGCCTGCAATAAGAAAGAATATTATCAGGCATTTGCCAAAGGAGTTGTGCGTGATGCAAAGGCTGCTGGTTTTAATGGAAACTGGGGACCGGTTATTGATGTGCTAAGATGTGACGGTCCATGTAAAGTAGGCAGACATTTTTCTGATAGTCCTCAAAAGGTTGCTGAAGCTGCAGAGGAAATATCCAGAATATACAAGCAAAATCATTACCTTTCAACCGGTAAGCATTATCCGGGCGGTGAAGATGTTGCCTTTGATACACATATGGCGGAAGGAGCATCTAACGTTTCTGAAGAAGAGCTTATAGAGTTTGATTTAGTGCCGTATATGCATTTGTACGAAAAGGGGCTTCTTCCATGTATTATGACAAGGCATACGATCTTCAATAAAATAGATCCTGAGTATCCGGCTTCTCTTTCCAAAAAGGTTATCGATATTATAAGACGTTATGGGTACGAAGGAGTAGTATTTACAGATTCACTTGCCATGATGGGAATATTACAAAAGTATGGTGAAGCAAATGCTTATGGTCTGGCAATTGCTGCCGGAAACGATATTATACTTCCAAATTACCGGACACCGGTAAAAGAGGCATTTGAAATGTTAGTCAAACAATATTATGACGGTGCATTTTCAGAAGAAAGATTGAATGATGCAGTTCGTCATGTGCTTGCGGCACAAGCTTTTGTGGGAGAAGAACCTGAAAATCCTACTGTACTCATGGAAGATGACAGAAGTATACTGGATAACGTGGCAAGAGACTGCATCACTGCCATTACAGATGAAGGAATTGATGCGGCACTTTCCGGAAATAATAAGGATCGACTTTTTGTCATTGTTGAAGATTCAACAACTGTGGGCGGTATTCAGGCAGAAATAAGCACATCAAAGTGGTATTATCCACAAAAAATTGCGGAGAAAATCAGAAAAGAATTTCCAGAATCAGGCATTGAATTTCTGCCGGAATTTTCAGGACAAAAGGATAACGAAAGAGTTCTTGTGGCGGCAACGAAATATAAAGAGGTTGTGTTTATAACATACTGTACAACAGAGTGCTATCTGGGTACGGACTGTCTTACACGCCGCACAGAAGCTGTTATAAATTGTCTGATACAATCTGGCAAGGTTTCCACGGTGCTACATTTCGGTAACCCATATGCATTGAAAACGATTAGTCATGTTCCGAGGAAACTTTTCGGGTATACCATTACGGAATCTCAGATTCATGCAATAGATGTACTTGCAGGAAAAATAAAAGCAAAGGGTACACTTCCTTTTGAAATAGAGTTTAACTAACAAATGTAGGGAGAAACATAATGTATAAATTATATGGTAATGGAATAAATGATGATGCGCCGGCAATACAGGAAATGCTTGATAGTGGGATTTCAGCGGTAATTCTTCCGGTGCCTGATAAATGTTACTGCATAGGCAGTACATTAAGAATTCATAGTAATCAGTGTTTTGTACTTCCGGAGACAACCATAATTAAATTGCTGCCGGGAAGCAATTGTTTTATGATGACGAATGCAGAACAGGATGCGCATGATATTTCTATTTCCGGTGGTATCTGGGATTATAATAATATAGAGCAAGCCCCTAATCCCGTAAGGCTTAAAGAATCATATACATATTCCCATCATGATGGAAATCCCGATACTATAGTAGAATACGCGGATTTATACCGTGGGTCTATCATGAGATTCTATGGTGTTACAAGATTTTCTATACATGATTTGACATTTAAAGACCCTGTTACGTATTGTCTTGAAATGGCTTATATGAAGTATTTTACGGTGGAAAATATTCGGTTTGATCAAAATCTGGGGAATCCTACCCCTGAAAACATGGATGGTATCCATGTGGATGGAGGTTGTAGATTTGGTTCTATTCGAAATGTTCAGGGAACCTGTTATGATGATATTGTTGCTTTGAATGCGGATGATGGTTGTGATGGTCCAATTGAAGATATTGTGATTGATGGTGTATATGGTGAAAATTCTCTTAGAGGAGTAAGATTACTTTCCACCAAGTCGCTTGTTGCCCGGATATCCATATCCAACGTTTTCGGTACATTTTATCAGAATTGTATAGGCTTGACTTATTTCTATCCAAGAACTGGAAGAAGAGGCAAAATGAGTCATATCACCATCAATAATGTTTTTGGTGAAAATGCGGAAAGAAAACCTATTTATCAAAAGAGAGGCGACTATCAATTTGCCTATATATGGATTGATGGAGAACTTGATATTGATTATTTATCGATTCAAAATGTGTATCGTAAAGAAAAGTTGGGGTCTATTGAAACCATAAAAGTATGTAAGAATTGCTATATTAAAGCATTGTCCATGACAAATTTGGTTCATCAAAATGAGACCGGCAGAGCCTGTCCTGCAATAACCAATGAAGGTGTTATTGATAAGATGGTGTTGCGTAATGTGGATAGTTGTTCGGATGAACTCTTGAATAATGTAGGAGAAATTAAAAGCATTCTGCTACCTTCCAATCAATAATTTAATCCAGGACCAAATCTCTGAAAAGCGGTTTGGCTTCCTGGATTTTTTACGTGTGTTTAAAAAATTGTTTTTAATGCCATTTTTTTTGTAGTAAATGCCGATTTTGTTGTATTTATAGTTTTTTTAAAATTAGATAAAATTAAAATGAGCAATTATAGAGGTTATAGGTAGGATAATTAGTGTTTTAGTGAGTGTGAGGAGGGTTGTAATGAATGTAAAACATATCTGTGAAAAAATTGACTTAAGGCAAAACGAACTATACGATTTGCTCGGAAGACTTATAAAGATTAATTCTGAAAGCTTTGTCACCAGTGGAAATGAGGAGGAGTGTGCTCGATATGTCTATGCACTTTGTAAAGAACTGGGACTTGAAAGTGCGCTGTATTCACCGCTCGATTTGGATGAATTCGAAAATCATCCTGATTATCTGCCGGGGCGTAATCTGGAAAACCGCTATAATGTAGCAGCTTGTTGGAAAGGAACAGAAAACCGTAATGAACTTATGCTTATGGGGCATCTTGATACGGTTAAAATAGGTGATGTTTCGAATTGGAGCATGAATCCACTGTCAGGTGAGATTAAAGATGGGAAGATTTATGGAAGAGGTGCCTGTGATGATAAATATGCATTGGCAACAGTGTTGTTTCTTATAAAACTTTTAAAAGAGGAAGGATTTACTCCAAAAGCTAATATGATATTTGCTGCTTATTCGGATGAAGAGTACGGTGGCTCCCATGGTGCTCTTGCATCTGTTTTGAGAGACCCATGTCCACGTATTGTGAGCATGGATGGAGTCGAAAATCAAATTTGGCATTGTGGTTCAGGAGGGCAAGAGGTCAAATACATATATCATACCAAGGATACGGTGGACAGCGCAAAAACAACAGCTCGTGCGTTGCCTGTTATTATGGATGTAATTGAAACCTTTGCTGAGAAACGTCGCAAAGAGCTGGGAGAAAATCGATTTTATGCAGGGACTATTATTCCGGAGACCTCTCTTCGATATATGGGCGTACGTGCAGGTAATGATGGAATGGATTTGGGCATTGGTGAAGTATATTTTGTATACTACACAGATAAGAAAAAAGAGGAGATTGAGGCGGAATTTACGGAACTTGAAAAAGTTCTGGAAAAAAGGCTTGCTCCTTTGGGAATTATAGGGGATGGTTTTAAACCTCAGACGCGCTTTTTTCACTATGTATTTTGTGAGCCTGATAGTGAAGATATTAAAAATATGCTTGCAGCATCACGGGAAGTTACAGGAAAAGAACCTATTGTTTGTGGTTCATGCCTTTCTGATTTGTCTGTTATTTCGAAGTATGGAAGTAGCCAGGCATATGGGTTTGGAGCTGGACGTGATTTCAGTCAACCGGGTGGCGCACATCAGCCGGATGAATATATAGAATGTGACAAGCTATTAGAGTATACCAAAATCATGGCAGCATATATACTGAGAATTTTGGGGTGACATTTCATAATGTGAACACACTAGTATGACCAGTGAAGATTTAAAACCTTTTTGTAAGGCTTTTAAATAAAAATTTTATTTAAGGAGGAAAAATATGAAAACAAAACGTTTTCGATTACTGACGGTGCTTTTGACCGTAGTAATGCTGGTTGCTCTGAGTCTGAACGTAATGGCAGCAAAGAGCAACGCTGTAACCCAGGATGGCCTGACAGCGCAGCTTATCACAGACAAGGATTCGTACAAAGCAAGCGAGTCTGTGAAAGCATCCGTACAGGTGGATAACCATACTGGCAGGGAAGTATTTATCTTTACGCAGATAAATGTTCCAGAGAGTATCAAACTGTCAAGTGAAAGTGCAGCATTTGATGCACGTTTACAGGATGGTGAGACCTGGACTACACCGGGAGGTGTAACTGTGTCTGCAGGCAGTGCTGCAGCAGGTGCTGCCGCTACAGGCGACAATATGCAGGCAGGCTTTTACATTATTCTGACTGCACTTGCAGTTGGCGGTATCTTTGCACTGCTTGTGTATGGCAAGAACCGTAGGACATGGCTTTCTGTGCTGCTTTGCATGGCAATGGTAGCAGGAATGGCTGTAGCAGCAGTACCGGCACAGGCTGCTGAAATGAATGGTGACATTCAGCTTAGCTGTGCTATTCAGGTGGATGGCAAGGATACCGAGCTTACAGCAACAGTAAGTTATGTCATTTATGATGAGGCTGAGGATGCCACTAATGAGTCAATCGTAGCACCAACAGAGGCACCGACAAGCGCACCGACGGAAGCACCTACTGAGGAACCAACCCCAACACCTACAGTAGCTCCGACAGAAGCACCGGTAGCAGCAGTTGACAAAATTTACGTATCCGCAAGTGCAGAGGCTGGCGAGGGTGATGGTACTATCGGTAATCCATTTGCCAATATTGAAGAAGCAAAGGCGCTTGTAAGAGAAATTAAAGCGGCTGGCAAATATCCGGAAACAGGCATTACCGTTTACTTCCGGGAAGGAGTGTATCCTATCAATGAAACGATTCTGTTTGAAGAGGCAGATTCCGGTGAAGAGGGTGCACCTGTAGTATACAGTGCTTACAATAATGAGAAGGTTCAGTTTAACGGTGGTTTTGATATAGAGTTATCCAAATTTACAGCGGTTACTGACCAGACCATATTAGGTAGATTGGTAGATGCAGATGCAGCCAGTCACATTAAACAGGTAAATCTATTAGATTTAGGCTTAACCCTGGATGATTTGGGCCAAATGAATGTATTTGGTCATAGTCTGGGTTATATCAATACAGCAGGTATTGAAGTGCCAAAGGCACAGCCTCCGGAATTGTTCTTTAATGACCAGGAAATGACGATTGCACGTTATCCAAACGAAGGAACCTGGGCAACTGTTGTAAGTGCCGAAGAACATGATGCTATTATGAGTTGGACTCCGGCTTCGGCTGATGCGCCGGAAGATGCAAAAGATAATCCAATCTGTCCTACATTTACATTTACAGTAAAAGGGGACGATGTGAAAACACGCATGGCACGTTGGAGCAATGCTGAAGACTTGTGGGTATATGGCTACTGGCAGGTATATTATAGCGAACAGTCTATGTCTGTAGCAGAACTGAATGTTGAAACGGGAGCTGTAACAACAAAAACTCCTAGTGGTAGAACGGTTACACCTGGTCAGACGTTCTATTTCTATAATTTACTGGAAGAATTAGATACTCCGGGAGAATACTACATTGACAGAGATAGTGGAGTAATGTATTTCTATCCACCGGAAGAAAGTGGAACAGCAACCTTAAGCCTGTTAGATGACTTCATGGTTAATATAGCAACAGGAACCCACGATATTGACTTTGTCGGTATTGAGTTTAAAGCGGGTCGCAGCGATGCTATAAACATGAAAGAGGTTGAGAGAGTCAAAGTTACGGATTGTGATGTAAGCGGGTTTGCGAGCTTTGGTATGCATATCAGAGACTGTAAGGATATTAAAATTACAGGATGTCATTTATATGACCTTGGCACTGGCGGTGTGATCGTATCTTACAATGCCGGAAGTAAATTCTACAATGATGTAGTTTATGAACTGAAAGATATGGGCATTTTGGTAGAAAATTGTGAAATTAATAATTTCTCCAGAATTGCAAAAACATATTCACCTGCAGTAAGAACTGAAGGCGTGGGAATGATTGTCAGAAACTGTAAGATATATGATGCCCCTCACTATGCGATTTTAATGAGAGGTAATGATATACTCATTGAGAACAATGAAATTTTTGATGTTCTGCAGGAATGTGCGGACTCAGGTGTAATTTATGATGGATATAGAAAAGAGCAAATGGGAGTGGTTATAAGAAACAATTATATCCATGATATTTCCAGCTCCAGAGGTACTAATATTTATGCTGTATACTGTGATGATACTAAGGACGGTGTTACGGTAGAGTCTAACTTAATCGTAAACTTCAAGGGTTCCGGAGTATTCATTAACGGTGGCTGGGATAATACGGTTAAAAACAACGTGTTTGTAAATGTGTCTTCCGTAGCAACCATAACTGCAAATGCCATGTCCAGTGATGACAGGTACAAGATTGCAACACACTCTAATTATGCTTTATTCCGTCAGCTCTATAATGAGGGAACGGAAGCATACCAGAAATATCCTCATTGGGATGGTAAGCTAGAGGAATTATTAGAAAATAATGCACCTATGTATAACGTGATTGAAAACAACGTAAGGGTAAATGTTGACAATGATACTAACTGTGTTGTTCATGCCGTTGTACCATGGTCTGTAGAGAACATATTGCGTGATAATACTATAAATGACAGTTATGTATATGACTTGGATGATGTTGGATTTGCAGATATCGAAAATGGTGCATATACACTGAATGATGAAGAATTCGTTTTAGTTAATACAGGTGATTTTACAATTAAAGAAGATTCTGTTTTGTTTACTGATATTGCAGGTTTCGAAGCATATGATTTATCAAAGATTGGCTTGATTGACGAAGAGACAGGCAAGGCATCTGTTGAAAAGCCTTCCGGCCCGATTGGTCCGTTGGCTGTAGAGGAAAGAGACCCTAACGTCCTTTATGCTAATGACTTTACATCCGGTAAATTAGAGGGCTGGAATGGCAATATCCTTGCAGAAGGATCATCAAATTATGCAGTGGTAAATAGTGATAAGTGGCTTGAATTTGGCATGAGCGTAGCAGGTAATGCTTGGACAGGCACGTCTCTTTGGGAGGGATACGATGGCTCTGTGTCATATGAATTTGATTTCAAGGCAGACCTGACTAATTACGCAGACATGGATCCTAACATTTTAATTGCAAAAAGCGGAACATTATCATTGGTAAATGTGAAGATATTTAGGGATAATAGTAGTGGAAACTGGAAATTTGGAACCTATGATAAAGCTGGTGCTCAGAAGGTAGGACCGGAGTGTGTGAGTGGAGAAACGTATCATATCAAGCTGGTTGTTAATCCTAAAACCGATAAATATGACCTGTATGTAGGAGAGGAAAAGGTTATATCACAAGGTAACTTGCGTTATGATGCAGGTACATTGGACTCAGTTCAAATTACTGCTAATAAGACGAGTGCAGGTGATGAACCAATATTGTATTTTGACAATCTGCTTGTTAAAAAGTGTGAAGATCCACTGCCGGAAGGATATTTATTAGTAGAGGAGTTTTCTGATACAGAATTAACTGACTGGACATATGGAAGCATTTCAAGTAATAGCTATGTAAAAGTAAATGACGCGAAGCAGTTAGAAATCAGCATGACCGGATCTGATAAAGTGGATATGGATACAAGCTTCGACAAATATACAGGAATCGTGTCATACGAGCTGGACTACACAGTGAATCGCGACGGAAGCAAAGTTGTTGATCCTGGTGTACTGATTGTCAGAGGTGAAGGAAAGTCCCTTGTAAATATCAAGATATATAGTGATGATGAGAATGGTAATGTATTTGGAGCATATGATGGCAGCGGCGAAAACCGTGCAGGCAAGGAACATCCGACAACTACTGCATGTGAGAATGGCGAAACGTATCATATTAAGACAATTGTATATCCGGAAAGTGATACATACGATTTATATGTAGATGGTGTACTAATCATTTCAGGCAGTCCATTGCGATATACTACAGATTCTGTAGATGGTGTCCGAATTTCTGTAAATGGAAAAGGAACCACAGAACAACCAATAGCGTATTATGATAATCTGACTGTTAAAAAAGTAGAGGCTGTTAATGCTACAGGTGTGACCCTAAATAAGGAAACACTGGAACTGGCGGCAGGTAGTGATGCTACACTGACAGCGACCATAGTTCCGGATAATGCAACAAACAAGGCTGTGACATGGACTTCTAGTGCTACAGATGTGGCAATTGTAGATGAAAATGGTAAGGTTACAGCCGTGGCACCAGGTACAGCAACTATCACTGCGACTACTGCAAACAATAAGACAGCGACATGTGCAGTTACAGTAACATCATCTGATGTCTTACTGTCTGAAGACTTCTCAGCAGCGGATGCGTTATCAAGCTGGGGTACAGGCAGTGGTGGTTGCACGGATTGCTGTTATGCAAAGGTAGTTGATGGAAAACTGGAACTTTGCTTGAAGGACAAGACTTGGGCAACAGGAACGAAGACATTTAGTGCCGTTGCAGATAAGGTGGCCATTGAATTTGATTTAGGCGTTGAGTATCCTGATGGTTGTACAGATTTTCAGGCAAAGGCAATAGTAAAAAGCGGTACTTCAAATGTTGCAACCATTCAAGTAGCCTATAATACTACAGATGGAAAATATTATTTACAAACCTACGATGGAAGTCCAAGTGTCAAAATAGCAGAATGCAAGAGTGGTGATACATTTAAGATCAAGGTAGTAGCAGACCCGTCTGTGGACACGTATGACTTGTATATCGATGGAGAGATAAAATCTTCCGGTCGTAATTTTCTGAATAAGGTAGACAGTATTGATACTATCTATTTTACAATAGCCAGAACAGATACTACAAGTGGAAACACTACCAAGGCTAATTACGATAATATTCTTGTTCAGAAAGCCGTGGACGCAACAGGAGTTTCCATTAATGAAGGCGTTGAATCTGTAACTATAGAAGAGGATAAAACTGTACAACTTACAGCAACCGTAACTCCGGATAATGCCACAGACAAGACTGTGACATGGACTTCTAGTGCTACAGATGTGGCAACTGTAGATGCAAATGGTGTGGTAACAGGTGTAAAGGCAGGTACAGCAACCATCACTGCGACAGTTGGAACAGACATCATAGATACCATTACAGTTACAGTAACAGAAACAGCGGCGAATGTTGCTGTTACAGGAGTAACCCTGAATAAGGCAACACTGGAACTGGCTGTAGCTGAAGGTAAGACACTGACAGCAACTGTGGCTCCGGATAATGCAACGGATAAGACGGTAACATGGACAAGCAGTGATGATACTGTGGCAGCTGTGGCAAACGGTGTGGTAACAGGTGTAAAGGCAGGAACAGCAACTATCACAGCAAAAGCGGGCGAAGAAACAGCGACTTGTACAGTTAAGGTATACACGAGTAAGACGAGTATTTTGACTGATGCCTTTGGAAGAACAAATTTGAAAACGGAGGATGATAATACTACACCGACTGGTTGGGGCGGTAATGATACCGCAACTATAAACACCGATGGCTGGCTCCAATTATTAGGATCAACAGAAAATACTACTGTGGGTGTATGGAGATCATTTGGTTCGTATACGGGAAAAGTGTATTTAGAATTTGACTATAAAATTGCATTTGGTGAAAGTAAAAGTGCTGATCCGAATGTAATTGTAGTCAAAGGTGGAGAAAATAAATCACTGGTAAATGTGAAATTGTATTATCATAATACTCTTGGTTGGATATTTGGGGCATATGACGGAAGTGGAACTTTAAAATCAACACAGCAATGTGTGGATGGTCAAAGTTATCATCTTAAATTGATTGTAGACCGGGCAACTGGAAAATACAATTTATATGTAGGTGATACAGAGATTACTGCCGGTGGACGTGATTTGTTAGCTAGTGTGGATGATGTAAATGCAATTTTATTGAATTTAAAACCAGTGGATGTCGCTCCGGTAAGTGCATATTATGACAATGTAAATGTATATACGTATGCAGAATAATACGTAAAATATACGGCAAGCGTAGGAATTTATTTCTATGTGAAGGGATGGCAGAGAAATCTGCCATTACCCTTCTGTCGTATTTGAAAGTTGAAGGGAGCGTCGATTGTGAAGTGATTGGCGAGAAAGGATATAAAATGAGGAAAGAATATTTAAAACCGGACGCGGAGCTGGTGAAGTTTGTGGAAGAGGAAGAGATTATGGCAAATGGACTGGATGCTGCATTGGATATTACGAAATTCAATTCTTATGGCACAAATTCAGCCGTTCTGGATTAAGGTAGTGGAAAGCAATTTATCAATGGAAGGAGAAAAGTGATGAATAAGATTTATAAATTACTGGCGGTTTTTATGCTTTTTGCAGCCTTGTCAGCAGGCAGTATGACCGTGCAGGCTGATGGAGCGAGTGTAGTAGCACAGATAGGTAGCAAAGACTATACAAGCTTAGAGACGGCAATTAATGAGGCTGTTTCTGGTGATACCATTAAGCTGCTTAATACCATTGACTTGGGAGAAACAGCAAGCATTGCACCGGGTAAGGCTATAACGATTGATTTAAATGGTTGTACTTTGAGAGCAAATGCTTTCAATGCTTCAGGAGCAAGCGTAGTTGACAATTCTACAAATAAAGGAGGAGTTTTGAAGGTTACTAGCTGTGTTCTTAATGAGGCTAATCCTCAGATGCCTATTTATAATGGCACAGACGGCTATGCCTTTGCAACAATGACGGAGCAGGTATACAGAAAAAGTGAAATGGGTGCAGATGCCTTTGAACTTATTTTCAAGCCGGACTTTGGTGCATTAAATGGCCTGATGGCAAATGGCAGTATTGCTACAAAGGTTGATATCGGAATTAACTTAGAATGGACAGATGAAAATGGCACTTCTAAAACAAAAGAGCTTGTGTATGACGAAACAATGGATGATAAGGTTAAAACCGTTTACGCTGCAGATAGTGAATATTCATTTTATATTAAAGCAACTGGAACAACCAGCTTTAATAATCTGACAATTACTCCGATAGTAAAGTCTGAGCTTGGTACAACATGGAGTAAAACCGTGTTTGACGCAGCAATAGAAGAAACAGGTGTGACTCTTGACAATTCTACACTGGATATTGGCGTGGGTGATACAGCAACTCTTACAGCAACCGTAACTCCGGCTAATGCCACAAACAAGACTGTGACATGGACTTCTAGTGCTACAGATGTGGCAACTGTAGATACAAATGGTGTGGTAACAGGTGTAAAGGCAGGTACAGCAACCATCACTGCGACTACAAGTAACGGAGAGAAAGCGGAATGTACAGTTGAGGTATATACGCGTATTTTGACTGATGCCTTTGAAGGTACTACAGCGACTGGATGGAACACCGGTGGCGCAACTATAAGCACCGATGGATGGCTTCAATTATCAAGCTTGAAAGAAGGTCAAAATATTTGGGTAAACAGAGCATTTGGTCCTTGTACTGGAAAAGTGCATGTAGAATTTGACTATAAAATTGATTATGATCAAAGCACAAATGCTAATCATAATATAATCATAGTCAAAGGTGGCGAGGATAATTCGACATCATTGGTATATGTGAAACTGAATTATAATACGACGGCAGGGAAAGAGGGCTGGTACTTTGGGGTACAAGACGCAGGAAGGTATAGCTACATAAAATCATGTGAGACTGGTAAAAAATATCATCTTGAATTGATTGTAGACCGTGAAAACAGTAAATATAATTTATATGTATATGATGAAGCTGGTAATAAGATTACTGAACAAGAACGTAGTTTGGTCCAGGCGGATGATGTAAGATTAATTTCAATGGATTTAAAATCACAGGATGGTAATGAAATATCTGCATATTATGACAATATAAAGGTGCATGCATATGCAGAATAATAGGTAATTATAGATAATGGGGATTCGAATAACCGAATCCTCATTATATTATGCCGATTTCTGTGCAGTAAATGCCGATTTTGTTATATTTAAAAGTTTCAATAAGAACATTAAAATATAAGTAGTAAATGTTTTAACTATATGGAAGGAGTCAGGCTATGACATGGAATATTGATAATATTATCGATGATATATTTAACACAGTGGAAAGTCATCGTCTTGAAAATGAAGGCGAGTATGCACGGTGGCTGTGGCAGAACGAAGAAAATGATCGGAAAATGGGGCTGAATGAGTATGGATGTGCAGATGCTGCCAATATTTTATATTCCATTGGAAAATTTCCTGATACTAGTGAAAAAAGGGAAGCGTGGATTAGAACGCTGCAAAGTTTTCAGAACCCTGAGTCAGGCTTATTTCAGGAGCCGACACACCATTTTATACATACTACGGCACATTGTATTGCTGCGTTGGAATTGTTTGATGCCAAGCCACAGTATCCTCTTACGGATTTGATGAAATATTCCACAAAAGATGGGCTGTATGATTTGTTGGAAAATCTGCAGTGGAAGACGATTCCATGGCCACAGTCTCATCAGGGAGCAGGCATTTATGCAGCCATGGTATTAAGCGAGAGCGTGGATGAAAAGTGGTGTGAGGATTATTTTGCGTGGTTATGGGAAAATGCAGACCCGGAGACCGGTATGTGGAGAAAGGGAACCATCAAGGAGGGGACAGCACCGTTGTTCCATCATATGGGCGGCACGTTCCATTATGTATTTAATCATGAACATGCACATATGCCTCTGCGCTATCCGGAAAAGTTAATTGATACTTGTATCATGCTTTATGAAGAGAAAATGATTGGTCGAAAAAATGATGTATATGACAATGATAAATTCGGTCAGTATATCGGCTTCTTAGAGGTGGACTGGGCATATTGTATCAATCGCGCCATGAGACAAACGCCTTATCGTTTTGAAGACTGCAAGAGAGTACTTACAAAATTTGCAAAGGAATATGTGGACTTTTTGAATAGCATCGATGTTCAGACACATGATGGATTTAATGATTTACATATGCTTTTTGGCACGACCTGTGCATTGGCAGAATTACAGCAGGCACTTCCGGGTATGCTTCGTACCAAGAAGCCGTTAAAGCTGGTTCTTGACCGTAGGCCGTTTATATAATGCCTGTTTTTGTGTAGTAAATGCCGATTTTGTTGCATTTATTCTTTTGACAAAACGCGCTATTATTAAATAAAACGTATGAAGATTGACATTTGAAAGGTGAATTGATCTATGACTAAAAAGAAACGGATTTCCAAGAGAATTATTAAAGAAAATTTACAGCTTAGCACGTTGATGCTTCCTGTTGTCATATTACTGGGCGTTTTTGCGTATTTCCCAATGTTTGGTATTATTATTGCATTTAAGGATTATAAAGTACCAAGGGGAATCTTCGGAAGTAATTGGGTTGACCCTTTGTTTAAAAACTTTGAATTCTTTTTAAAATCACAGGATGCTTTCCGTGTAACCAGAAATACAATCTTATTAAATTTCTTATTTATAATTGTAAGTACGATATGCGGTGTTATTTTTGCTATTTTAATGTATGAGGTAAAAAAGGCTACTCATGTAAAAATATATCAGACGGTTTCTATCCTGCCAAGCTTTCTGTCATGGGTAGCAGTAAGTTATATTGTATACGGTTTTCTGGATGGCGAAAAGGGTATCTTAAATCAGATTGTACGTGCGTTTGGAGGAGAGAATATAGCATGGTATACCACGGCAGGATATTGGCCGACAATCCTATCTATTGTAGTGGTTTGGCATGGTGTTGGCTTGAAGAGTATTATGTATTATGCATCACTTATGGGGATTGATGATGCATTATTTGAGGCTGCGGAAGTGGATGGTGCAAGCAAATTTCAAAGAATTATACATATTTCACTTCCACACCTGATTCCGATTGTGACGATTATGGCTATTCTGGATGTGGGTAAGATTTTCAGAGCCGACTTTGGTTTATTCTATAATGTAACTAGAAATGTTGGAGAGTTATATCCTACAACAGACGTTATTGATACCTATGTATTCAGAGCCTTGATGCAGAATGGAAATATTTCCATGTCAAGTGCAGCTTCTTTCATTCAGTCAATTGTATGTTTCATAACTTTGGTAACGGTAAATGCAATAGTAAAGAAAGTATCGCCGGAAAATTCTTTGTTCTGATATTAAGGAGGAGTAAATGAAAAAAACAAAAAATAAAAGAAATAATACCAATATTTTCATTCATATATTCTTTATTGTATTTGGTGCAATGTGTATTATACCATTTATGATGGTGGTTTCTGCTTCCTTTACAAGTGTAAGAGATTTATCATACCATGGATTTTCTATTTTGCCACCTAAAGTTGATTTTACGGCATATGCTTATCTGTTTGAAAATCCAAAGCAAATTATTTATGGATATATGACCACGTTTTTTGTTACAGTAGTAGGAACTTTTTTAAGTGTAATGGTCATGTCGATGGCTGCATATGCACTGTCCAGACCAAGATACAAATTAAAAGGAATCATGACTGCATACATTTTCTTTCCAACGTTGTTCAGCGGCGGTATGGTTTCAAGCTACATTGTGAATACAAGGTATTTGAATTTAACTGATAGTATTTGGGTTTTGATATTACCCGGATTAGTCAATGTATTTCATATTATTATGCTTCGTACCTTCTTTATGCAGCTTCCGGATGGATTGTTTGATGCGGCGATGATAGATGGAGCGGGAGAATGGCGAATTTACACAACAATCGCGTTGACTCTTTCAAAGCCTGTTATTGCAACCGTTTCGTTTTTGGGAGCTCTAACAAAATGGAACGAATGGTACAATGCTATGTTGTACATCAGAAGCGAAGAGAAATATCCATTGCAGTATTTATTGCAGAGAATGATGATGAATATTCAGGAATTGATTAATTCTATGGAATATGTGCCATCCATTGCTCTTACGGAAGATATTCCGGGTGAAAATTTAAGAATGGCATTACTTGTTGTATGTATTGGACCTATGATGTTGTTTTTCCCTTTCTTTCAGAAATATTTTACAAAGGGTATGACCGTTGGTGCGGTCAAAGGGTGATTGGTAATAGCAGAAAGCTATTTCAATATAATTAATTAAAATACAGGAGGTATTTAAAATGAAGAAGAAGCTTGTAGCGGTGTTATTGGCTGCCATTACAGTTGTTTCATGTTTGTCCGGTTGTGGTCAGCGAACAACTAATGACGTAGAAACCAAAACATCAGAAGCAACAACTTCTGAAACCAAAACAGAAGAAACCACGGTTTCAGAAAAAGAAGAGGAAGTAGTAAAGGTAACGTGGGTTATCAGAAATAATCCACAGGAGGATGATGAACAGGTTCTCGAAGCAGTTAACGAGATTTTGAGAGACAAGTATGCGCTTGAACTGGATTTGGTTCCAATAGCAAATGCAGAATACAATGACAAAATGAACCTGAAGATTACTTCTGGTGAGGAATGGGATATCTGTTATACTGCCAACTTTACAAATAACTTTTACTCTAATGTAGAAAGAGAAGCATTTTTGGGCTTGAATGAACTGTTGGAAAATACAGAAGCAGGTAAGACACTTATGTCTGTGTATCCGGAAGGATTGACAGATATTGCTACTGTAAACGGTACTATTTATGCAATTCCAAACTATCAGTTGATTTATACTCAGAACGGTGCTTATATCCAGAAGGATTTAGCTGATGAATTTGGCTTGGATGTTGACTCTATCAATGATATCACAGATTTAGAACCATTTATGGAGTGGGTACGCGATAATAAAAAAGATATTTGGCCACTTTGTGATGGTATGTCTATTGCAAAAGCATGTCAGGGCATGGATGGCTATGTTATTTATGATGAATTTTCTGGTGCTGGTGTTGCAATTGATGATGAAACTTATACCGTAAAAGATACCTTTGCAGATCCATCCAATTATGAAGCACTCAAGTTGTTAAACAGTTATTATAAGAGAGGCTTTATCAGAAGTGATGTAGCAACCGCTGTTGATATCACAGCAGATCAGGCGGCAAACAGATATGCAGTTACTATCCATACTGCTAAACCGGGCGGTGATGCGGAATATACAACAAAGTATGGCGAAGAATACATTTTGGTTGATTATGGTCCAACATACCTTGCTTATAATGCAGGTGTATCAACTATGTTAGGTATTAATGTAAATTCCAAAAATCCGGAAGCTGCATTGAAAATGATTTCTGTAATGTGGACAGATCCTGAAGTGTTTAATATGCTCTTATTTGGTATTGAAGGTGAACACTATAAGAAGGTTAGTGAAAACAGAGTAGAGCTTATTGCAGATAGTGGTTATGACCGCTCCGGACAAGGATGGGCATTAGGCAACCAGTTTAATGCATGGTTATATGGTACACAGGCGGATGATGTCTGGGAAGTAACTGAAGCAAATAATGCTTCTGCTATTAAGAGTGTTCTTTCAGGTTTTGTTCCGGACACATCAGTTGTTTCTACAGAAACTGCTCAGCTTAACAGTGTAATTCAAGAATTTGGTAATGGTTACAAATATACAGAGGATTTCGATAAATGGTATAATGATTTCCTTGCAAAGAGAAAGACGGCTGGTACAGATAAAATTATTGAAGAAATGCAGAAACAGGTCGATGCTTGGAGAGCAGCAAACGGTAAGTAATAAGCTAGTATAAGCTATTTGGTCAAGCAGATTGTGGTATCACAATCTGCTTGATTTGCTGTATAGAGGGATACGAACATTTCTGTTTTATGTTTAGTAATAAATGGTAATAGTTGCAAGATGGCTGATTTTGGTTGTATCATTAAAAAAAGATAATATATATTGATATGGTGGATGTATGTACAAGATAATTATTGCTGATGATGAAAAATTTATACAGGATGGATTAGTAAAGCTTGTTGATTGGAAGAGTCTGGGATTTGAAATAGCCGGTGTTTTTGACGATGGAACAGAGGTTATAGAATGTTTAAATAGCATGCCGATTGATGTGGTATTTACGGATGTGAAAATGAAGTATATCAGCGGTATTGATATTGCAAGATATATATACGATAACAAAATCCCGTGTAAGGTTGTATTTATTAGTGGGTATAAAGAGTTTGATTTAATACATCAGGCTATCAAATATAATGTGGAAGATTATGTATTAAAGCCAAGTAAAGTGGAAGATGTAAAAAATGTATTTAAGAGAATAAGGATAGATTTGGATGAGAAATCCAAAAATCTGGAATTTGGTAAAAAGGTGGAAGCAAGATGGGCAGAGTTGAAACCAATTCTGGAAGAGCAATTTATCAATGAGCTTGTCATGGGGACTCTGCATGATAAAAATAGCCTTCAGCAAAAATTGCAGATGTTGTATCCGGAGATAAATGCAGAGCAGAACCCTTGCATGATTGCTGATTTTGTGATAACAGATTATGATGAATTTATACTCGGAGAATGGAAGTACGGTAAAGATCAGTTTGATGAAGCAATTTATAATTTTATTAAAATAATGGATAATGAATGTTATTGCCATGTAATTTACAAAAATAAGGAACAGTTACGAATGTTTATAATGGCAAAAAAGCTCAGAGAAACATGGGAAGAAAATATGAAGCTTTGCAATGAAATATGTGAAAGCTTTGTTGGACAGTTTCAAGAGGTATTTCATGTAAAGGCGACTATTACACCGGTCAGATATTATGAGTCCATGGTTTGTATAATGGATCATAATAAGAATTCAAGAGAGGTCTTTGTTAGTAAAACTGAGATTGGTCTAATGCTAAAAGAGCAAAAAAAAATTATTATGACTAACATCATGATGGGAAATATCAGCACTGCAAAAAAAATGGTAATTAATATTTTACTAAGCATGGATATAAATGATATTAAGTGTAAAACAAACTTCCTTATAGATATTTTCTTCAATATCAGCAATTTTCTTCAGGAAAATAATCAGGCATTGTACATGAGAGTACAACCATATTTGGATTATCACAATATCCTGAATCTGGAAGATGATAGTCACATGGTAGAGGTTTGTAATCAGATTTTTGATGTCATGAAATCAAATGAAGCTATGTCAGCTCAATTTGATAAAAGCAGCCTTGTAAACAGAATGATGGAGTATGTGGACTTACATATTTATGATGATATAAATCTGGAAGATGTGGCGAATGAGTTGTTTATAAGTTCTTCCCAGTTAAATCGAATATTAAAAAAGCAAATAGGGGAAACGTTTTTACAGTTGGTAACCAAAAGAAAAATGGAAAAGGCAGCGGAACTTTTACGTGATCCACAATATAAGGTTTACCAAGTAGGGGAGCGGCTGGGATACAAAACCCCACGTCATTTTTCAAAGCTTTTTCAAAATTTTAGTGGTTATTATCCAAATCAATATCGCAATGAAGTATTAAAGCTAGGAGATGGAGTAAATGAAGAGCGTTAAATATAGCTGGAAGCAATGTATTAAGAATTATCGGTTTCATAGTATTTTCTTTAAAAATCTGGTACTGATTTTTTTGTTGATTATATTGCCGTTCATTTGCGTTTTGGGAATTTCTTATTATTCTTACGGTTACATTCAAAAAAGCGAAGAAAAGGTTTACACGGAACAAATAATTACCAGAATTACAATGGATGTGGAGAGTGTATTTCGTGAGATACAGAATAAAGCCATTATGCTGAGCTTTGATTCGGATGTAGAGCTTTTTTATCGTGCAGAAAGTATCGAAAAGGATTATTTTTATGATGTGCACAGTATATTAAAATTTCTGGCGTTATATAATTTATCCACGGATGTTATTGATGGGGTATATGTTTATGCACCCTATAGTGATGTTGTGATTTCGGAAAAAGGTCGTTATGAGTATAAGAACTTTATTGATAAAGAGTGTATTGATAATTGGGAAGACAACGGTGAAATGTTTCAAGTCAAATACCTTGACAGAAAAGTAGGTGAGGAAAGAAAGGAATCTGTAGTTTTTTATTATACAACCAGTTACAGCAGTGGACGAAAAGGTGTTGCAATCATTAATATGAGTATAGAAAAACTAAAAAAAATATTCTCTTACAATGAAGATGTTTCACTATTTATTATAGGGAACGGGCAGTTGCTTTATGATAGTACCATGGATAACAATGGAATGAAAATAGAGAATTCTTCCATGTTTTTGGAGAATGAAGATGTTATTGCAAAATTGAATAAATTGAATGTGTGTGATTTGGAAATAGCAGTGCAAATGAATCGATTGCCTTTAGAGAAAATGTTAATGAATATCAGAATATATATCATAACGTTTATTGTAATCATGGTAGTGATATCCACTTTGTTTGCGCTTTATATTTCAAGAAAAATATTTGACCCATTCAGAGAAATAATGAAGGCACTGGAGACGATACCGGAGGAGAGGGAAAGCAAGCTATTACAAAATAAAGATGAAGTGAGCTATATCATGAATTCCATATACGCAACACTTTCGAGAAAGAAAAATGTTGAAGAAGAGCTTCTTGAGAGAATTAAGTTACTTAAAAAGGCACAGTCAGTTGCATTGCAGGCGCAAATAAATCCTCATTTCATCAATAATACTCTGGAAACTATTAATTGGATGGCAATCGGTGAACTGGGGGAAGAAAATGTTGTTTCTGAGATGATTATTAATTTATCACAGCTGATGAGAATATCCTTGGAGGATTCAGACACGTTTATAACATTACAAGATGAAATTATTTATGTAAAGAAGTATTTGTATATACAGCAAAAACGCTTGAGGAACAGCTTCAGTGTAGAATTTGAAGGTTTAGAGCAACATATAAATTGTAAGGTAATTAAGATGATGCTCCAACCGATTGTGGAGAATGCAATTGAATATGGCATAAAACCATATTCCAAAAACGGCACGGTTAGGATATCTGCTATTAGAAATGACGATATATTGAGTATTATAGTACAAGATTCGGGCCTTGGAATTTCAAACGAAAAAGTAACGGAAATTAATAGTAGTATTCGTAAAAGTGTCATTAAAGAAAGCAGTCATATCGGTCTCAGTAATGTGCATCAGCGCATTAATTTGGCCTTTGGTGATTCTTATGGCATTATTGTGGAGAGTAAGATAGGGCATGGAACTAAGGTGATTCTCAATTTGCCTTATCAGGTTTGATAAGGTTCATTCGTATTTAAAATTTATAACGAGGAGGCTGATTTATGAACATTGTAGTAGCGATTGATTCCTTAAAGGGAAGTCTTTCCAGTCTGGAGGCAGGCAATGCAATCAAGGAAGGTATATTAAGAGCAATACCTGATGCCAATGTGTGCGTACGTCCTTTGGCTGATGGCGGCGAGGGTACAGTGGAAGCACTAGCTCTTGGCATGAATGGTAAATTAGAAAAAGTAACCGTTACGGGTCCATTAGGTACTCCGGTAGAATGTACATATGGCATTTTGGAAAATTCAAGAACCGCTATCGTAGAAATGTCTGGTGCGGCAGGTATCACTTTGGTTTGTGAACAGGAACGTAATCCACTAAATACAACCACCTATGGTGTTGGAGAAGTGATTAAGGATGCAATCAAAAAGGGGTGTCGTCATTTTATTGTAGGTATTGGTGGTAGTGCTACGAATGATGGTGGTGTTGGCATGCTTCAGGCATTGGGGTATGGTATGCTTGATCAAAATGGCAAGCAGGTTGCCTTGGGTGCAAAAGGCTTGGAACAACTGAAAACCATTACTGATGAAAATGTTATTCCGGAATTGAAGGAGTGTGACTTCCGTATAGCGTGCGATGTAACCAATCCTCTGTGCGGTGAAACAGGGTGCAGTACTATTTTCGGACCTCAAAAAGGTGCAACTCCATCTATGATTGTACAGATGGACCAATGGCTTGGTGCTTATGCTGCTTTGACTGCAGCTAAATATGAAAAAGCAAATGCAAAATATCCGGGAACCGGTGCTGCCGGAGGGATGGGCTTTGCTTTCTTGGCTTATACCAATGCCGTGTTGGAATCTGGTATTAAGATTGTGCTGGAAGAAACAAAGTTAGAAGATTATATCAAGAATGCGGATATTGTAGTCACTGGCGAAGGTAGACTGGATGGACAAACCATTTTCGGAAAAGCACCGATTGGCGTAGCTGACATTGCAAAAAAGTACGACAAAAGTGTTTTGGCGTTTTCTGGAAGCGTAACAGATGATGCCATAGCATGTAATGACCACGGCATTGATGCTTTCTTTCCAATTCTTCGTAAGGTTTGTACGTTACAAGAAGCAATGGATAGCAGCAATGCAAAAGCAAACATGATTTCTAGCGTAGAACAAGTATTTCGCTTGATTAATGCAAGAAATATATCCCCTAAATTTTAAGGAAGGAGAGAAAAATGTTATTTCCTATTGAAAATGAAGTAAGACAAGTAAAAATATTGAATGGTATATGGAAGTTTAAAAAAGAGGACTGGCTCGATCAAGGTGTGGAGGAAAAGTGGTTTGAAGCTCCTTTGGTTAATTCTATAGAGATGCCTGTTCCTGCAAGCTACAACGATATTACAACGGATAGAACATTGCGGGATCATGTTGGTTGGGTATGGTACGAAAGAGATTTTGCTATTCCTGCTGATTGGATGGATAAGCGATTGGTATTACGGTTTGGGAGTGTGACGCATCATGCTGTCGTGTATATAAATGGCAAAAAGCTCACACAGCATAAAGGTGGCTTCCTTCCATTTGAAGCGGAATTAAATGAATATGTGAAGCCGGGAAAAAACAGAGTGACGGTAGCAGTTAGCAATATGTTAGATTCTACCTGTTTGCCTTTCGGTTTTATAAAGGATGCAGATGCAACCTATTGTCGGGAAGGAGAAAAGGAGCAGGAATATCAGTTTGATTTCTTTAATTATTCCGGTATTCATAGACCGGTTAGGATATATACAACCCCTAAAAGGTATATCAAAGATATCACGGTTATCACGGATATTGCGGGAAAAGATGGTATTATTAATTATGACATAATAATGGAAGGGGATTTAGGAGATGCAGAAATAACTTTAGCAGATGAAGAGGGAAACGTTGTCGCTAAAACCAGTGATTTAAAAGGAAAAATGGTAGTTAAAAATGCTTGCTTTTGGGATGTAAGGGCAGCATATCTTTATCAACTAGATATCCGGGTTGGAGAGGATCATTATACATTGCCTGTTGGTATCAGAACAATTGAAGTCACCGAAAAGCAAATATTACTCAATGGAAAGCCGGTTTATTTAAAGGGATTTGGCAAGCACGAGGACAGTGATATTAAGGGAAAAGGCTTGGATGATGCCTTGAATGTAAGAGATTTTGAACTGTTGAAATGGATTGGGGCGAATTCCTTTAGAACCTCGCACTATCCATATTCAGAGGAAATTATGCAAATGGCAGACCGTCAGGGCTTTTTGGTTATTGATGAGGTTCCTGCAGTGGGAATGAATTTCTGGCCGGACAGAGTCGTGTTTGAAAAAGGAGCCGTTGATGAAGAGACTTTAAAGCATCATAAAGATACCTTGACTGAGTTGTATCAGCGAGATAAGAACCATCCTTGTGTAATTATGTGGAGTGTCGCTAACGAAGCCAGAACCAGTGAGGAAAATGCGGTACAATATTTTACCGAAGTGGCAAACCATATACGTTCATTAGATAAAACTAGACCAATTGCTAATGTTATGGTTGTAGGTGTAGAACTTGATAAAGTGTCGCATTTATTTGATGTATTATGCATTAATCGATATTATTCATGGTATTATGATTTGGGTAAAATAGAGTCTATATATCCAAGGTTGACAACAGAATTTCATAAGTGGTATGAAAAATATCAAAAACCAATTATCATGTCTGAATATGGGACAGATGCTATTGCAGGATTACATAAGCTGCCGGAAGTTATTTTTTCAGAAGAATATCAGATTGAATATTACAATGAAAACAACAGAGCGTTGGATGATTGTGATTTTGTTGTCGGTGAGCATTTGTGGGCATTTGCAGATTTTATGACCTCTTTTGGATTGAAGCGTTTTGATGGGAACAAAAAGGGGATTTTTACAAGACAACGCCAGCCTAAGAGTGTGGCTTTCGTTATTAAAAAGAGATGGACTACAAAATAGGAGAAATGGTTGAATGAAATGTTACATAAAAGACTATCCACGTCCGCAGTTTGTACGTAAGAATTGGGAAAATTTAAACGGATGTTGGGACTTTAGATTTGATGATGAAAATGTTGGCGAAAAGGAAAACTGGTATAGAAAATTTGAAAGTGATTTGCAGATTCAGGTACCGTTTACATATGAAACAAAGCTTAGCGGCATTCGGGATGAAAGCCGTCATGACCGTATTTGGTATCATAAGCAGATTGTAGTAGATGGTAGCAAATTAGGAAAAAATAATTATGTGATACATTTCGAAGGAGCTGATTTTATTACCAAGCTGTGGGTGAACGGACAATTTGCAGGTAGCCACAGAGGTGGCTACGCAAGATTTTCCTTTGATATTACAAATCTTGTGCAAGACGGAGAAAACGAACTGACTGTTAAGGTAGAGGATTCCTTTGACATACAGCAGCCTCGTGGAAAGCAGCGTTGGAGCGATGAAAATTTCCGTTGCTGGTATGTACAGACTACCGGTATTTGGAAAACGGTATGGACGGAATATGTACCAAATATTAACCTGGATTATGTAAAAATGACTCCGAATATTCAGGATTTCTGCATGGAACTGGAAGTGGATGTAAATGCTCCGGAGGATTTTTTAGATGGACAGCTTTTCTTTGAAGCTACTGTTTGGTTTGAAGACAAATTGATAAATCGAACCATGACGGCGTTAACCCAAAAGCACGTTAAGCAAAGCATAGACATGGCTATGAAGGGCGATATCAATATCCAAATGGCTGCTAAAACATGGGCACCGGAACATCCGTATCTTTATGACGTGACGTTCCGTATTTTAGATAATAATAAAGTGCTGGATGAAGTTGGCTCTTACTGTGCTATGCGTGAAATCCGTATAGATGGTTCTCAAATTATGCTGAATGGACAACCGCTCTATCAGCGTCTGATTCTAGATCAGGGGTATTGGAAGGATTCGCATTTAACACCGCCGAGTGAAAAAGCACTGATTGAGGACATCGAAAAGATCCTCGCTATGGGATATAATGGTCTTCGTAAACACCAAAAGACAGAGGACGAGCGTTTTCTGTACTGGTGTGATGTGAAAGGCTTGCTGGTATGGAGCGAGGCAGCAGCAGCGTATCAGTTCTCTGATTATGCAGTTAACGTATTTACCTCTGAGTGGATGGAAATTGTAAAACAGAATTATAATCATCCTTGTATTATTACATGGACACCTTTCAATGAATCCTGGGGAATTGAGCGAATAAAGACTTGCAAAGAGCAGCAGCACTTTACGGAAGCAATTTATTATTTGACAAAAAGCATGGACAAGATGCGCCCTGTTATTGTAAATGACGGCTGGGAACACACCATATCTGATATTTTAACACTGCATGATTATGAGAAAGCAGGAGTTGTTTTCAAACAGCGTTATTCAGAGTACAAGGACGAGATTTTGAAGTCAGAGGTTTTCTTTAATCGTTTTTATGCTGCCTTTGCGGATGGATATGAATATAAAGGCCAGCCAATCATCATTAGTGAGTTTGGCGGTATTGCATATGATAACGGTGATTCCGGCTGGGGATATGGCGGAAAGGAAACTTCCATAGAGAATTTTATCCAAAGGTTTGATGATATTACCACTGCCATAAAGGAATTACCACATGTTTGTGGTTATTGTTATACACAGGTGACGGACGTACAGCAGGAAATCAATGGTCTGATGGATATTGATAGAAACTTCAAGGTGGAACCAGAGATTATTAAAGAAATTAATACGCGGAAAAATAGTGTATTATAAGAGAAAGAAGAGGCAGGTGCAGCGAGATACCTGCCTCTTGTATTAAATGAAAAATGCCAAATCTGTACATTGCGGTTTTCCGGGGCTTTTTGCTTGTGTTGAAAAAAATATATTATTTGCTTGTTTGAATATTGAAAAAAATATATTTTATAGTATTTTTGGTATTGAAATAATTATATTTTTTGGTAAAATGTTTAAGTGAAGTATCACATTTTGAGCAGATAAAAAGAGCAGTCTACCTAAATGTGGAACTGCTCTAAATGTGATTCTTCATAATTGTACCAATTCGCTGAACTTTAGCCGAGAACTGTATGGGGATAGTATCCCTCTCCGGAAGCTAGAATCAGGATATTATGGCAGTATGCAATGCCGGAAAAGTGAATATATCCGATTCTTTTCTGTTTTTGGGCATGCTTCGCAGACCTTCCAATG
>JAFXAZ010000112.1 GCA_017521985.1 Lachnospiraceae bacterium | reverse complement strand
CTGAACATGATATATCCATGCGCGAAGTATACGGTTTGGATAAAGCATTACGCGAGTAAACTCGCATAAGCGGTTTCCGTCAGCCCGGACAGGCGGTTTCTTGCCTGCCGGATTGGCGGTTTTACCGCACGAGAATATTCAATTCTCTAAGTTAATATAGAGAAAAACTGCACTAATAACTACACAACAGAACATAGCCAGACTCAAATAAGAAAAAAGCCAAGGATTCCCTCTTTCAAATTTCTTTTTCATCATATTTCCTTCTAACCTTTTGAAATGTGATATTATTATATAAATGGACGTCTATCCAATACAAGCCTTAACGGCTTTGGAGAATATATCAAACCAGGAATTGCAGATTGTAATTCTGCCAAAAAACAAAGCGTTCCAAAAAGTTTATGTAAATCATTAAACTCATCATTACTTTCATAATCAACAGATAATAACCATGGCATATAATAATCTGCAAATTTTATTATCGCCTGCTTTGCTTCTTTATAACGATAATCTGTTTGTCGTGTGGCACGATTCATAATATAAGTCCAATCCATTTCTTCAAACGCAATTTGACGTCCATATCTTTCCGGATGATTTTCTAATAAATATAACCCACTGTCAATCATTTTATCCGGATGTTTCATTGGTACATGTCTATATTCATGGTTAAACATGTAGTGAAAAGCTGCTACCATATGTCTATATAAGTCAGAATTATCTAAAATAGCACCTTTTTTCCAAAATCCTGTTCGCTCATCTGTATTATTCCAAAACCAGTCAAAGTACCACTTTTCCCACAAACTATCAGCTTCCCCAGAAATAACTAATGCTGCATAAAGTGCTGCTGCTTGATGAGAGGCAATCACAGGTTCTTTTATCCAATCTCTTTTTTCTAAGTATTCATATAAGCGGTCTCTATCTAATAAATCATGCATGCCAACTACCGGATAAAGCGGCTTAGCATCCAACAACTCTAAAGCAGCAATACAGTGTGCTGTTGTATGAAATTTATCATGGGTTGCTTCCTCAAACAAACCGGTATCTGGATTTTGTAAAATCTGAATTGATTTAATTAATTCTTCTCGCTCTTCACTGTTGCATGGAAGCAAACCTAATGTATATAAGCAATTTACTGCATCTGCACATCCATATTCATTTATACCAAGTTCACGGGTGCCTTTCTCATCTTGCCACAACCATCTGGAAAATCCTCCTTCCGGTAATTTGTGCTTTTGGATTGTTTTATAAGCCATTTCCACAATTGAAGTAATGTCGTACATATAATTTCCCTCTTTTTTGAATTATGAATTTCCTTTCGAAACATTTTCAATGCCCATGAGCTTTTGCTCCTAAGCATTGAAAACGGGGGAAGGTATGCCTTCCCCCATTCAAATAATAGCTACGCTTACTGAAGGCTGCTATAGTAATCCTGATAAATTTTTACATATTCAAGTGCACCGAGTTTTTCGATTTCATCGAAGTATGCATTTAATTCATCTAATGGTCTTGCTCCTGTTACAAACTTAGCACTTTCCTGTGCAGCATATTCTCTAACAACAATCAAAAGATTATTTGCATGTTCCATTGTTGCGGAATCCATGTATACGTTAGAAGGGAAACCTGGTACAGTATATTTACACACAGTTTCCTGTAAGCCCATACGGAATGTTAATTCGCCTACACCCTTAAGTTCATCACTATGTCTTACATCTGCAACATTAGCATATTTTGTAATATCTGGATCTAAAGAGTGATCTGTTGGCTTTGGTGCACCAATAATGTTGTTTGGAATAAGCTGTACTTTCTTATAAAGATAATCATTCTTATTTGCATAAGAATCTTTATTATTTTCATAGTCAAGATACAATCTGTTTGCACCAGTTACTGGATCTTCTGAATAACCGGATACCACATCTAACAAGTAATCTTTCTGGAACTCAGCAGGTCCACTTGTAATTAAATCATAATGATACTGATCATCGTAAAGACCTTCTACTTCTGTCTTACCGAAAATCCAATCAGCAAATGCCATTGCTAATTCTACTTCTTCACAAGAAGATGTGATAACAAATCCACCTGCTGTAACAGAAGTTGTTCCCACTGGCCACATTGGTGTATCATTATATTCGCTTGTTAAAGGCATTGCACCCCACCATGCATTGAAATTACTTAAAACTGCGAAAGGTGCCTGAGAATAGAAAATATTCTTTCCTTCAGCTACTAAAGCTTTGGTTGTAGTTCCATCCATTGTATAGAAATCTGGATGAATCAAACCTTCAGTATATAAAGTGTTCATAAATGTTAAGTAAGCACCATATGCTTCTCTATCAGCAACTGGAAGAACTGCTTTTCCATTTCTTAAACCGATAGACATACCATTTGTATCCGTTGTGTTGTAACCCAGTGCATTTAAAATATACAAACCTGGATTGTGTGTGGAATAAGAACCACCTAAAGGATAGCTGCTTGCATCATTAGCTTTTGCAGTACGAAGAACATCTAATAAATCATCTAATGTAGTAGGTACTTCAACCTTTAATGCTTCTAATGCATCATAATCGAAAAATGCTCTTGGTACAGAACCTCTGTCAGCAGGGTCTGCAATACGACCAAGACTCCAAATATGACCTTCTGCATCAGTAATAGCATCAAGGTATTCTGGGTTGTCCTGATAAATCTGGTATAAGTTTGGAGTTAATTCCTCATTGATATATGGAGCTAAGTCAATAATCTGACCTTCATTTGCACCATATGCAATTAAATCAGTAGTGGATAAATCAGCACCGATAATTACATCTGGTAAATCAGTGTCTGCAAATGTTAAAGAAGTAAATTCGCTCTTGTTTGCGTTTGTAAACTTTGTTACTTCCAAATCAATGTTCATTACTTCTTCAATAAATTTGTAAGCCCATACTTCATCAGGATTTGGAGAATCATCCTGCATTCTGATAGCCATGCTCAGAGTTTTCTCTGTTCCTTCTTCAACTAAAGGAAGAGAACCAGATGTATTTAACCAACTAAGTTCATCTACTGGTTCTGTAGCTGGTGTAGACTCAGATGTCTGTGCCTGACTCTCACTAGGATTCTGAGCGACCTGGGTTTCGCCCTGCTCGTTTCCACAGCCAACTGCACTTAAACCCATAAGTGTAGCAAGTGCTAAGGCTGTTAACCTTTGTTTGTTTTTCATAAAACCTCCGTTCTGACGTACTAACGTCTGTTAAAAATATTTTATATTAAAACGCTTTTAGCGAAATAATATCGTTATCCTTTTACACCGCCAATCATAACACCCTTTGCAAAATACTTTTGTACGAAAGGATATGCTATTAATAATGGTGCACTTGCAATAAATACAATTGCATATTTCATACCTTCTGCCATACGTGCTCTATAGACCAAATATTCTATTGCACCGGCTTCCAAATTATCCATATTACTTAATGCCAGCTGGTTATTAATTAAGATATTACGTAATACAAGCTGTAATGGAAAATAATTTTTATCTCTAATGTAGATCAACGCTGTATAGTAACTGTTCCAGTTACCAACACCATAATACAATGCCATTACTGCAATAATTGGTTTTGCGAGTGGCATTGCAATCTTTGCAAAACACTGACCTTCTGTAGCACCATCTATGTAAGCTGCTTCATATAAAGCATCCGGAATATTTGATGAGAAATACTGTCTGGTTACAATCATATTGTAGCAACTAACACCTGCATCAATAATCAATACCAATGGATTATCTACAAGGTTCAAGCTTTTTCTCAGCAAATAACCAGGAATCATACCACCACTCACATACATAGTTAAAAAGAAATACCATGATATTATATTTCGGAACGGAAGATATTTTTTCGTCAATACATAGGCGGCTGGAATTGTAAGCACTAAACTCCATAATGTACCTAATATTGTGTATACAATGCTGTTGCGATATCCAATCCACAACTGCTCTTCTTCTATTACGAATTTATAAATATCTAATGTAAAATCTTGTATCCACAGTAATGTTCTACCCAACGCAACCTGATTTGGATTGGAAAAAGAAGCTACTACACAAAAATATAATGGATACATCATAAGAGCTGTAATCAAAAATACTAACGTGACATTAATAACATCAAACATTTGTATTTTGTTTCTACGTTTTATAGTTGTCTTTGTCATATATACCCCCTACCACAGACTCACTTTAGCAACCTTCTTAGATATTTGGTTTGCCAAAAGAATTAAAATTACATTAATAAAATTATTAAACAAACCAATAGCTGATGAATAACTAAACTGATGCTGTATCAAACCAACTTGATAAGTGTAGGTTGAGATAACACTGGAAGCTTCCATGTTTAAGTTATTCTGTAATGCGAATACCTTTTCAAATCCTACACCAACCAAACTACCAATCTGTAAGATAAACATTGTTACAACAGTAGGTACTATATGAGGTATCTGAACATGCCATACTACCTGCATTCTGCCTGCACCATCAATACGTGCTGCATCGATAAGTTCTGGTGAAACTCCGGATAAAGCAGCCATGTAAATAATAGTCCCCCAGCCTAGACTAGACCACAAACCACTGATTACATAAATCGGAGCAAATGCTTCCGGAACAGCCATATAATCTACAACTTCTCCACCTAACGCTCGAATGATTATATTAATCAATCCATTTCTGTTAGTGAAGAGAATAACCATAGAACAAACTACAACAGTTGAAACAAAATGTGGCGCATATGTAATCATCTGACACACTTTTTTAAATTTTTCATTTCTCAATTCGTTTAACATAAGTGAAAAAATGATCGGAAGCGGAAATGTTGTTAAAGACAATAAATTAATTCTTAATGTATTAATCATTATTTTGCCAAAATACGGATAATTAATAAAATTTTTAAAATGCTTTAAACCAACCCACTCGCTACCTACGATTCCCAAACTGGAACGATAGTCCTTAAATGCAATCTGTACACCATACAATGGTATGTAATGAAAAATAAAAACTGCAACGATTGCAGGTAATATCATCAGATAAAGCATTTTGCATCGGTTCAACTGTTTGATTAGATTTTTCATCTTTGTTTTTTTTGTCATTTTACTCCTCCATTTCTTAAGCTTGCAAACTCTTCATGTGTATTGATTATAGAATATCTGTGAAAAACATTTCAATGACGTTAACAAAAATGGGAATACTCTTTTTGCAAAAATAAGCAAATAATAATATTTTTATGCTTTTTCTAAAAATAATGTTTTTATATTATCATAATACACAAACAAAACGCACTATTTTCGTCAGCATTGACATATATTACCATCTTAAAGCGCGCTGTATATTATCCAAGTTTCTTACAAAGAAAAGATGTAAGTTCCTATAGAATGTGCTTCTGATATTGTTTCTATTGTTTTTCCTAACAAGCGGAATGTAAACGGTATATTTTTTTCCGTTCTATTAAGAACAATTGAAACGATTGTTCCATCCGGATTCTTGAAAGACACTGTTTCCAAATTGTCAGTCCACTTACTACATCCAATTCTTTTTGCACCTTTTTTTACAAATTTACTAAAATGACCAATGTAATAATAAGAATCCCTGATATAAACTTTATCATTTTTTGTGTCTGCCATTATAGGAGCATCACAGAAGTTCCCTACATGATTTGGACCACCCTTTTCATCGAGAAGTAAATTCCAGTCACAAAACATCGTACAAAAATTGTTGAAATTCCCAATCATATCATGGGCATATCTTTCACCGATTTTTATAGTATCTGTTATCCCCAAACTATATTCATAGCACCCCTCAGAGAAAATCAATTTCTTATCCGGATACAGTCGGTTAAACATCTCCAGTTGTTCAAAATGGTCGCCGCTATACCAATGGAAAGCCAATCCATAAATATACTTAGCAGCTTCTTTATCTGACATCATCACAAGAGCTCTATCCATAATTCGCTCTTTATTATGATCCCAAAACATAATTTTGACCCCCAGCCTGTCCATCTTCTCTCCAAGATACTCTTTGACAAAATCACGTTCTTCTTCCGCCGTATAAACACAGGAATCCCATTTTTGAACTGCTTTGGGCTCATTCTGAACAGTAATCCCCCAAATACTTATTCCTTCCTTTTTATATGCCTCAATGAATTTCACATAAAAATCTGACCAGAGTTCTCTGTATTCGTCTTTTAACTTTCCACCATGATTCATTTCACCATTTGTTTTCATATATGCAGGTGGACTCCATGGCGACATAAACAGACGAATATCTCCATATTTCATAGCATCTTTAATCATAGGAATAAAAGACTGTTTATCTCTGTCGATATTAAAGCTATCCAATGTTTCATCATTTTCATCAACACAAGAGTAGTTGCTTTCAGAAAAATCACAACTATTCATATGAACTCGTCCGAAATTATAGCCGATACCTTCATCTTCGCTAAAATACAGTTTTAAAATCTTTTCTCGATTTTCTTTACCAAGTTTATCTAATGTTTTAGCTGCTGCTTCTGTAAATGCACCACCAAATCCCTCTATTTCCTGATATTCAACTTGAGGAACAATATTTATTACAGGTTTTTCAATCCCCTTATCATCATTGACCTGTATAAGAGGACTCTCCTGCAAAGGTTCTTTACCTTTTATAGTTTTAAATACTTTTACTTGCATCTTTCACCCAGAATATTATCTTTTACATCATTTGTTGATAGAAACATTTTAACCATTCCCTTTTAATCAACTCATGGCCTGCCGTTGTCGGATGAACTCCATCTATTAACCAGTAATCACTTGGAGCAAGTTTTGTTGCTTCATCAAATTTTTGCTGAAGTTCAACAAATGGTATATTATACTTTTCTGCAATCTCTCTTGCTTTTGCAGCCCTTAACTCCACTTCGCTTCTGAAAGTATCCCAGCATGTTTCTGTTTTGATTCCTTTTAATACAAAAGGTTCCAAAATCATTATTTTAACATCCGGCAATACATCCCGTATTTCTTCAATTAACATGGAATAGATCTTAAAATACTTTTCGCTATCTACACCATTATTATCTTGATAAAAATCGTGCCAAACATCATTAACACCTATTAAAATACTTAAAATATCAGGTTTAAGATTTAAAATATCTTTTTTTATTCTTGCATACAGGTCAACTATGCGGTTTCCACTAATACCTTTATTTATCATAATGTACTGGTACGAATGGCGATACAGAACTTTTTGAAAAACCCAGTAATATCAATGGTTTTGAGACTTTCGGACAACAAATTTTCTTGCTTTTAACTCCATAAAACCCTATATATTCAAGGCGATTGTTGAAAACGGTCGCCTTTTTCTATACCCAAAAGACCCTAACAAAAAATGTATTGATTAGGGTGTAAAAACCGCCGTTTGTTCCTCTGTGCCCTGCGTTCCGTGATGGGCGTGGGTGTTTTCCTATGCGGAAGATAACGGAGGGATACAGACGGCGAAAACACCGAAAAACAACACTTTCAAATTTCATAGGAAGGAGGTATCAGGTATGGCAGTTTTCAGAGTTGAGCGAAACACGGGCTACACCGTTATGAGCAACCACCACTTACGCAATAAGGCTTTGACCTTGAAAGCGAAGGGGCTGTTATCGCAAATGCTGTCCCTGCCCGAAGGATGGGACTACACCCTGGCGGGGCTGTCCCACATCAACCGGGAAAGTATCGACGCGATCCGTACTGCGATATGGGAGCTTGAAAAAGCGGGATATATCGTCAGGCGGCAAGGGCGAGACGAAAAAGGAAAAATGACAGCGATCGAATATATCATCTACGAGCAGCCGCAGCCATCCAGTGATACAGAACCGGGATTGGATTATCCGATGTTGGAAAATCCAACACCGGGTAAACCGATATTGGAAAATCCGATATCGGATAAACCGACGTCGGAAAATCCAACGCAAATAAATAAAGATATAT
>JAFXAZ010000111.1 GCA_017521985.1 Lachnospiraceae bacterium | reverse complement strand
GGTTTGGAGTTTTGACGTTGATTGGCAGTTGCTACTTGGTGATGGCATTGTTAAAGCAGATGTTAAACAAAGTGCCTGCATGGTCTGGACTTATTTGTTCTGCCGTATGTTTTGTATTGACCTATCATCTTGCAGACGGTAGTATAGGAGCCTTTGGCATGACTTTTTTGCGCGTACCAAGATATATGTATACCAATCTTTTTACAGCATATCTTGGGTTTCCGCAAAGAGGGTTTTACTCTACGGACTATTTTCCTATATTTCCGTGGGTGTTTTTATTTTTCTGTGGAGTATTTGGATATTCCTTATGGGCGAAATATCGTCCACGTATGTTAGAAAACTGTGATATCAGAATTCCTGTGATTAGCAGACTGGGACGTTTGGCATTGGTGATTTATGTGCTTCATCAGCCCATAATTTACGGGGTGCTGGAAGTGATATATTTTTGGCGAAACAAAACGTTTTTTTGAAAAGAAGAGAGCCTTATAAAATAACCAAAATGGTTTTTTGTAAGGCTCGTTTTGTGTTACATGTTTTATTATTCTTCCTGAATTTCTTCAGAATCTTCTGCTATTTTCTCTGGAAGCTTAACTAAAACTCTGGTTACGCGGTTCTGGTCTGTTTCAGAAACGCGAAGTACAATATCATTCTCCAAGGTTACACATTCACCGGCTTCAGGGAGGCGGTCAAGGTGTTCAATCATAAGACCTGCAATAGAGTCGTAGTCTTCGCTGTTCATGTCAGTATCCAATACATCATTAATATCGTCAATCTTCATACTGCCTTCGACGAGATACTGATTTTCTGCTATTTTGACGATGTTTTCTTTTTCGTCATCATCATATTCGTCTCGAATATCACCAACGATTTCTTCTAATAAGTCTTCCATAGTAATCATACCAACGCAGGCACCATACTCATTTAAGACGAAGGTAACATTGTATGCCTTTTCACGCATTTCCAACATCAAATCCGCAGTCTTTTTAAATTCGTAGGTATAATGAGCCTTACGAAGAATGGAAGATATCCGGAAGTTCTTCTGATCCTCGATAAAGAGTAAATCCTTGATGTTTACAAGACCAATCATATTGTCCTGATCATCTTCATACACCGGAATACGGGTGTACATGTATTCTTTAAACAGCTTGGCTAATTCTGAGTAAGTAGCATCCTTATCCACCGTTATCATATTAATACGTGGAATCATAACGTCCTTTGCTACCGCATCAGAAAAATTAAACACATTGTAAATCATTTCTCGCTCTTCGGATTCAATAACACCATCCTCGTGACTTACGTCTACGTAGGTTTTGAGCTCGCTCTCTGTCATGGAATCCCACTTTGCATTTGGATCAATATGGAGAAGCTTCATTAAAAGACCGGACACCTTATCTACCAAGAAGATGACAGGTGTTAAAATCCACATTAATTTATCGATAATGAAAGCATAGTTCAACGAAATCTTCTCTGCATATGTTTTTGCCAAGGTTTTTGGGATGATTTCACCACCAAGCAGAACCAGCAAGGTCAGAATACCAGTACCCACAGCCACATATGCATTGCCCCAAACATCCATCACAAAGGTGGTAGTTAAGGAAGATGCACCAAGGTTTACAATGTTGTTACCAATTAAAATGGTACTGATCATTTTACCATATTTGTCTAAAATCCTGTCGACCAGCGCGGCACGTTTATTACCATCTTCAATCATGGTACGCAGACGCACACGGTTTACAGAAGACAAGGCAGTTTCTGCACTAGAGAAAAAGCCTGAAAGTAAAACTAGAACTAGAATAATAATGATTTGGACGACACTCGACGATTCCAAAAAAGATCACACTCCTTTATATGTAATATTTGTTTTTACACTACAATATACAATTTTTTCGGAAAAAAGTCAAGGGGATGGTATTATTAACCGAGGAGTTGTATATATTTTATAGAGCAAGTCTTGGTTTTTGGAGAATCCTATGCAGCAAAATCGTAGTCGTAATAATCAACTTACAAATAACTTGAAACTTTTTCTTATCACCACTTTAACCGCAATACTCATCACAGCAGTTCTATTAATCCTATCTGCTTTTTTGCTGGAGAAAATGGGATTATCCGAAGGACAGGTGCAGATAGTTATTTACATAATCTATTTATTGTCTGCCCTTGCCGCAGGCTTGATAGCAGGTAAGATGCAGCGCGAAAAGAAATTTATGTGGGGAGCATTAGCCGGGCTGGTCTGGTTTGTGGTAGTTCTCATCATCAGCATAATCTTGAATAACATGGCTGTTGATGCAAGTGGACTGTTTCCGGCAGTAGTCTGCATGGTGGGCGGCGGCATGCTGGGCGGCATGCTGGCTTGAAATTGCCCCATTTTTATTGACAAAATAACCTGGTGTGATATAATTATTATCAAGTTTTATAAGCAGCGATGTGGTCGCTGCTTATTGTGTCTTACAGAAGATATGGAGGAGTTGTTCATGAAAAAATCACATGGTTTATTGACGCTTGGATTGACCTTCGCATTGATTTTTGTGTGTATGTATCAGTCTGTAATCGGATTTGGTGCAAATGGTTCCAGTGCATCTAATATCAAGCAAGGGCTGGATTTAGCAGGCGGTGTTAGTATTACATACGAGGTTGTGGGCGAGGAAGAGCCAAGCAGTGTAGATATGTCTGATACGAAGCGTAAATTAGAGCAGCGTGTGCAGACGTATAGTACAGAAGCGGTTGTTTATCAGGAAGGTACCCGCAGATTCAGTATTGAAATTCCGGGTGTTACGGATGCGGAGACTATTTTGGCAGATTTGGGACGACCGGGTTCCTTGTATTTTATTGCAGAGACCGACAGTGCAGGCAATGCCAATTATTCTTTGCAGGTTGTGCAGGATGCCGCAGGCAATGTTGGCTATGATTATGTGTTAAACAAGACCATTGAAGAGTTAGAGGCAGAGGGATCCATTGTGCTCTATGGTACCGATGTTGCAGATGCACAGGCAGGAAGCATGCAGACCCAAACCGGAAGTGAATTTGCAGTAAGTCTTACATTGACCAAGGAAGGCGCTGAGAAGTTTAAAGTAGCGACACAGAAAGCAGCCGGAAAAGAAACTATCGGTATTTATTACGATGGGGGATTTGTAAGTGTTCCTCGTGTTAATTCAGCGATTACGGATGGTGTAGCGCAGATTACCGGTATGGGTGGATTTGAGGAAGCCAACCGTTTGGCAAGTACTATTCGAATCGGTGGTCTTAGTCTGGAATTAGAGGAAGTGTACAATAAGGTAGTTGGTGCCCAGCTTGGCGGCGAAGCTTTAGAAAAGAGTATTATTGCCGGAGGTATCGGTATCATTATCATTATTTTATTTATGGTCGCAATATACTTCCTTCCGGGCTTAGCAGCAGCGATTGCACTATTATTGTATGTTCCGGCCATTGTTGTATTGTTACATGGTTTTGATATGACCCTGACCTTGCCGGGTGTTGCAGGTATTATTCTTTCTATCGGTATGGCGGTAGATGCCAATGTTATTATATTTGCACGTATCCGAGAGGAGCTTTCAACAGGAAAGACGGTAAAGTCTTCTATCAAGATTGGTTTCAACAAAGCGTTCTCTGCAATTGTAGACGGTAACGTTACGACCTTAATTGCAGCACTAGTGCTTATGATTATGGGCAGCGGCGTAGTAAAGGGCTTTGCACAGACCTTGATGCTAGGTATTGTACTTAGTATGTTCACTGCATTAGTGGTAAGTCGTCTATTAGTAAATGCTTTTTATGCCATAGGTTTTAAGCACGAGAAGTGGTATGGTATCGGTAAAGAGCCAAAAGCATTTGATTTTATCGGCAAGAGAAAAGGCTTCTTCCTTGGAAGTGCAGCAGTGATTGCAGCCGGCTTTGTTATGATGGCTGTCAATATGGGTTCTATCGGCGGTGCGTTTAACTATGGTCTGGAGTTTATGGGCGGTACCTCTACCAATATTGTGTTTAATGAGCCAATGACGCTGGAAGAGGTCAATGATGATATTGTTCCGCTGGTTTACGAAATTACAAACGACGGTAATATTCAGCCGCAGGTAGTAGATGGCAGCAAGGAAGTTATCATTAAAACCAGAACCTTGACGCAGGAAGAAAGAAGTGCATTGACAGATGTTTTGATGGCAGAGTATCAGGTGAATCCGGAGTTGGTTACTTCTGAGACGATTAGTTCAACCATTAGCGGTGAGACCAGAAGAGAAACTATCATTGCAGTAGCAGTAGCTGTATTATGTATGTTGATTTACATCCGTTTCCGTTTCAGCGATATTCGCTTTGGTATCAGCAGCGTTGGGGCGCTGGTACATGACGTATTGGTGGTGCTTGCATTCTATGCAGTTACACATATTACGGTAGGAAGTACTTTTATTGCATGTATGCTTACTATTGTAGGTTATTCTATCAATGCAACGATAGTTATCTTTGACCGAATCCGTGAAAATATGGAAAATGCCAAGAGAGAGTATGAATTAAAAGACCTGATTAATACCTCTATCGCACAGACGATGTCCAGAAGTCTTTTCACTTCTTTGACCACATTTATTATGGTAGTATGTCTGTATGTATATGGTGTAACCTCTATCAAAGAATTTGCCTTACCGTTAATGGTAGGTATTGTGGCAGGTACGTATTCCTCCATTTGTCTGGCAAGCAGTTTCTGGTTTGTACTGCGTAACAAATTTATTCCAAAGGAAAAAGACGAGGACGAAGATAAATATATCTACGGAGATGTATTTGAAAAATAATAAATGGAAAAGAGTTGTTGCAGAAAAAGTGCAGCAACTTTTTTTACATTAAAAATAATTCTTTGAAGATTTTTTACGTTTTATTTCGTTTTATTATATAGTAAGACACATAGGAAGGGAGGTGCCGCTATCACGAATGAAGAATATTTAAAATATTTGATAAATCAATATGGTCAGTTGGTTTATTCTATATGTGTTCGCAATTGCGGTAATCCTTTTGATGCGGAGGATGTGATGCAAGAGACTTTCCTGGCTGCATATAAGGCACTGGAAAGTTTTGACAGGCAAAAGGAACAGGCATGGATATGCAGAATTGCATTGAATAAATGCTTGGATTTTCTGAAAAGTGCGGGCAGGCGTCAGATTCCTACGGAGGAAGCAGTGTTTGAACAGGGGACAGAAACGGAGGAGGTTCCGGAGAAAATTGTTCTGAAAAAGGAATCAGAGCAAGCAGTTCTTGCTCTCTGTAAAAGCTTAAAAGAACCTTATGGAAGCATTGCGGTTATGCGTTTTTGTGAGGGGAAAAGTGCAAAGGAGATATCGGCATGTACCGGAGAAGGGCTAAAAACAGTACAAACACATATTTATCGGGCCAAAGAGATGCTAAAAAAGAAGTTGGAAAGGAGTCAGGGATATTCGGATGGATAAGGGAATGTTACATAAAGATGAACAGATTACATTGCTGGAACAGATGTTAGAAAGTGATGAAGCCGTAGAGGCGCTGGCTTCTCTGGAACTTGTTGAAATGCCGGAATATTTGGCAGAGGAGGTTTGGGAGAGTATAGTTTCTGCAGAGGCCAAAACCATGAATGGGTACAAATGGTTTCAGTTATTCTGCTATAGTGCTAAGGTTGCCTTTGCAACAGCATGTGCCATTGTAGTACTGTTTGATATGCCGGACATTCGTGAACTTCAAACACGTAGAGAACCGGTAAGGTATGAAAGGACCAGTTATGTAGCGGATGTGTTTGATTTTATTTCAGAGAAAATTTTTGATGGAGGTTTAAAAAATGAAAAGTAAAAAAAATAGATTTTGGGCGTTTGCATTTTCTCTTGTACCGGGGGCAGGAGAGATGTATATGGGGTTTATGAAGCAGGGAGTAAGTCTTATGACTATGTTTTTCGGATGTATCATGCTTTCTTCATGGATGAGGGCAGATGTGCTTATACTGGCAGGGATTGTTATCTGGTGCTATAGTTTTTTTCATGTCCATAATTTACGCTTTCTTCCGGAAGAACAGTTTCAGGTAGTAGAGGATAAAATCCTGGTGCCATTTAACAGTGAAGATTTAAGGGTTGATTTTCACATTTCTAATAAGAGAATTCGTATGGTTGGTGCTTGCTTTTTAATTTTTTTAGGGGCAAGTATGCTGTGGAATTATGCAGTGGATATTATATCTTATTATTTGCCGGAAGCTTTTTGGGATATATATTATCAAGTTTGTTATGATTTGCCGGAAGCAGTAGTTGCTGTATTGATTATCTGGATTGGTATACGGTTGATTAAGGGTAAGAAAAAAGAATTGGATGAGCAAAGTGAGTGAGGTGCGTGATGAAAGAGAGAAGAGTTGGTGCCATCACCTGCGGAATCATTTTGGTGCTTTTGGGAGTATTATGTTTAATACATATTTTTTATCCGGCACTTCGTTATGAATATATATTGCGTGGGTGGCCATTGATTTTAATTTTGATTGGTGCAGAAATATTGGCAGCCAATGTTACTTGTCCCGAACAGGTGAAATTGAAATATGACATACCGGCTGTAGTTTTAGTGTTTATTCTAGTGATATTTGCTATGATGATGGGCGGTATGGAGTTTGTGATGGAGTATTACGGATGGTAATGGATAGGGTCTGAATGTATAATGTGATGAGATTAGATTGACACAAAAATATCAAGGTAGTATGATAGTAGTAACAGGCACGAACGAAATAAAAGTGTCAAAAACAGGAGGTATTTTATTATGGCAAATCGTTTTATCTTAAACGAAACATCTTATCATGGTGCAGGTGCGATTCAGGCTATCGTTACCGAAGCACAGGGCAGAGGCTTCAAAAAAGCATTTGTATGCTCTGACCCGGATTTAGTAAAATTCGGTGTTACAGCAAAGGTTACGGACTTATTAGATGCAGCAGGTTTAGCTTATGAACTTTACTCTGACATTAAGCCAAACCCAACCATCGAAAATGTACAGAATGGTGTTGCGGCATTTAAGGCAGCAGAAGCAGACTACATTATCGCTATCGGTGGTGGTTCTTCTATGGATACTGCAAAGGCTGTTGGTATTATTATTACAAACCCTGAATATGCAGATGTTCGTTCTTTAGAAGGTGTTGCTCCAACTAAGAATCCATGTGTACCGATTATCGCTGTTCCTACAACAGCCGGTACTGCAGCAGAGGTTACCATTAACTACGTTATCACCGATGTAGAAAAGAACCGTAAGATGGTTTGTGTTGACCCACACGACATACCTGTAATTGCAATTGTTGACCCTGATATGATGTCTACTATGCCTAAGGGCCTTACAGCAGCAACCGGTATGGATGCACTTACACATGCCATTGAAGGTTATATCACAGCAGGTGCTTGGGAATTATCTGATATGTTCCACATTAAGGCTATTGAAATCATTGCAAAGAGCTTACGCGGTGCAGTTGCAAATACACCGGAAGGCAGAGAAGGAATGGCACTTGGCCAGTACGTTGCAGGTATGGGCTTCTCTAACGTAGGTTTAGGTATTGTTCACTCTATGGCTCACCCACTTGGTGCTTTATATGACACACCACATGGCGTTGCAAATGCAATCATTCTTCCAACGGTTATGGAATACAATGCTCCTGCAACCGGTGAAAAGTATCGTGAAATTGCAAGAGCAATGGGCGTTCAGGGCGTAGATAATATGACTCAGGAAGAGTACAGAAAAGCAGCAATCGATGCAGTGAAGCAGTTATCCACAGACGTTGGCATTCCGGCTGACTTAAAGGATATCGTTAAGGCAGAGGATGTTCCTTTCCTTGCACAGTCCGCTTTTGATGATGCTTGCAGACCTGGTAACCCAAGAGCTACAAGTGTAGAAGAAATCACAGAATTATACATGAGTTTGTTATAAGAAGAGGTCCCACGAGAGTTCGTGGGATCTTTTTTTGAGGAAAAATCTCAATAAATGAGATCTTTGTTGCGTTACAATGGGAAAGGTGTACAATAATATGTAGAGGAAATAAACGAGGAGTGAGTGACATGGAAAAGTTTATTGACAATGTAAATGCTTATTTGTCACAGATGAAAATAAAGCAGACGTACATTAGTATGAAGACTGGGAGTGATACGAAATCTCTTTTAGCTGCGAAGAACTTACGGATTTGATTATAAAACCAAAAGGGTATGCGGATTATCATCAGCTATCATTAGTTTAAACATATTTTCTCACTCCTACAACTATTGAAATCTTAGTTACATGGATATACTTACAATAAAGGCGCAAAAGTCTCTTTCGAAAAAGCACAAAAGTCTTTTTTGAAAAGCCACAAAAGTCTCCAATGCAATTGACTTTCCTTGCTAAAATTGGTACAATTATTGTGAAAAGGGTGGTGATTATAGTGAATGAATATATTAAACGTATTTGTGATGAGGAACTGGAACTAAAATTAGAAGCATTTGGTGCAGTTCATATTGTTGGGCCAAAGTGGTGTGGCAAGACTACTACTGCAAAGCAATTTGCAAAAAGTTATATAGAGATGCAGGATCCTGATAAGAGGGATATGTATATTCAAACGGCTAAAGTGAAGCCATCTAACTTGTTAGTTGGAGAAAATCCTCGTTTGATTGATGAATGGCAAATAGCACCAAATCTTTGGGATGCAGTGCGAGTTTCTGTTGATCGACGCGGAGAGGATGGCTTGTATATTCTTACAGGCTCTAATTCTATTGATAAAACCGAGATTATGCACACAGGAACCGGACGAATTGACACATTGGTTATGTATCCTATGAGTCTTTATGAGTCCGGTGAATCCAATGGATCTGTTTCGCTTGCGGATTTATTTATGAATCCACATGCTTTAGAAGATGGGTGCGCATCAGAGTTAACGATTGATGAATTGATTTTTGCAGCTTGTCGTGGAGGCTGGCCTTCATCGTTACAAAGGAAAAGTGACAAAGCAAAGCTTTTGGTTGCCCGTAGTTATTTCGACAGCTTGTGCAGTGAAGATGTTTCAAATATTGATGGAATAAAAAGAGATGAGACAACAACAAGGCTTCTTCTTAGGTCTTATGCACGTAATATATCCACGATAGTAACAAACAGAACTATTATTAATGATGTTAATGCAAATATTGAGTTAAGTGAGTCATCATTCTACAGCTATATAAAAGTATTGAAGAAGTTATTTCTTGTTCAAGATGTAGAGGCATGGTGTCCTGCTATTCGTTCTAAAAGTGCAATACAGGCAACTGACAAGAGAGAATTTGTAGATCCATCGTTGGTTGTAGCTGCGCTTGGTGTTGAGCCTGAGTACTTTAACCTTGACTTAAAGACGTTTGGTTTTATTTTTGAGACACTTTGTATTCGTGATCTTAAGGCATATTCTACAGCTCTTGGTGGACGTGTATCCTACTATCGCGACAGATACGGACTTGAAGCAGACTGTGTTCTTCATCTCCGCGACGGTAGATATGCACTCATTGAATTTAAATTAGGAAGTGCAGACATTGACGAGGGAGCTAAGCACCTTATCGAGATCGAAAAGCTTATCAAAGAATATAATGAAAAGGAAAAGCAATGTAAGTTGAGAATGCCGGATTTGAAAATTGTTATTACCGGTACACAATTTGGCTATAAACGTGAGGACGGAGTCATGGTTGTGCCTATAGGTTGCTTGAAAAATTAACGACAAGAGGAGGTTTAGGCATATGAGAACAGAACATATTTCTTTTATTTCCAAATGTGACGGACTGGAATTAGATGGTTTAATTATTGCACCGGAAAATCCGGAAGCAGTGCTGCAGCTTGCCCATGGCATGTGTGAGCACAAGGAGCGTTACATACCGTTTATGGAACATATGGCAGAGCAAGGATTTGCCTGTGTAACCCATGACCACAGAGGCCACGGCAGGAGTGTAAAGTCTATTTCAGATTTGGGATATTTTTATGAAAATGGCGCTGAGGCAATCGTAGAGGATACCTATCAGGTGTTAAAAGAAACCAAAGAACGGTACAAAGGATTACCTTATATTCTTATGGGGCATAGTATGGGTTCTATGGTAGTGCGTTGCTTTATTAAGAAGTATGACAGTGAAATCGATGCATTGATTGTATGTGGAAGTCCAAGTGCCAATGATATGGTAGACTTTGGAATCGGACTGGTTCGCTTGTTGAAGAAATGTAAAGGCGGTTATGGAAAATCCAGGCTGATGGACTATATAGTGACGGGAAATTGTAACAAAGTGTTTGCAAAGGAAAATTTAAAGAGTTCCTGGATTACAAGCGATAGAGCGGTAGTAGAGGCGTACAACGCAGACCCTTACTGCAACTATACGTTTACGTTGAACGGATATGAAGCACTTTTACTTCTCATGAAAAACACCTATTCTAAAAAGGGATGGAAGATGTCAAAGAATGAACTCCCAATTCATTTTATTGCAGGCGCGGAGGACCCATACATTACCAATGCAAGTAAATTTGAAAGCGCGGTTCAGTTTTTGAGGGGCAGAGGATATAGGAATGTTACTGCAAAACTCTATGAAGGTATGCGTCACGAGGTTTTAAACGAAAAAAATAAAGCCATTGTATATAAGGATGTAGTCCGGTTTTGTGAAGGGATTATCGGACGATAAATAAAATATTTTTAAGGCACTTACAAAGGGTTTAAAAGCAAACTTTTGCAGGTGCCTCATTTTTTTGAATGTTTCTAGATGCTTTCCAAAATTCCATCTGCAATGGCCTGGGCGATTTCATCAAATCGTTCGTCAAATAACGCATTATCTTGCTCGTTATTGATAAAACCGGCCTCTACAAGCACGGCGGGCATCGTGGTACGTCGGAGTACAGCCAGATTAGGACGCTCATTTATGCCTTGATTTGCAAAGCCTACGGCTTCTAAGTTGCGGTTGATATTCTCGGCAATATTTGCTGCGGTGCTGTTGCGGTTGTACACCAGACTTTCGATTCCGGTATATTGGTTTGGGATAGGACTGGAATTTCTATGTATAGAAATAAAGTAGTCTGCGCCGCTGGCATTTCCTTCCTGAGCTTTGGCAGTTGGAGTTTCGTAGATATCCGTAGTTCTGGTAAATAATACGTTTACACCATTTTCTGCTAAAATATCTCCTACAGCAAGGGTTAATGCTAAATTATCATCTTTTTCACGTCTTCCTTCAAAGGTGGCACCAAAATCAGAACCGCCATGTCCTGCATCTAATATTACAGTTGGCATATAATTCTCCTGATGGAATATTATAATATTATTAAAATGTATGACCATGGTAATAAAATTATGTAAATATTTTTTACTTGGATTTTACATTACAAGGTTTCAAAATTTACATTGGTAGGATATGATGTTTTTGTAGGGCTTAGTCTCTGCGTTGACAATGATATATGAAGAGGAGATATTATGACTATTTTTGATGCTTTATCTATGGTAGGCGGATTGGCACTTTTCTTGTATGGTATGCATATTATGGGAGAAGGATTATCCAAAGCCAGTGGCGGTAAATTAGAAAGCTTACTGGAAAAGCTTACAAGTAACCGAATAAAGGCGGTTTTGGTGGGTGCCGGTGTTACCGCAGTAATTCAGTCTTCCAGTGCCACTACGGTTATGGTAGTAGGTTTTGTAAACTCCGGCATTATGAAGTTGAGCCAGGCGGTCGGTATTATTATGGGTGCCAATATAGGTACCACAGCAACCTCATGGCTGTTATCTTTAGCAAGCATTGAAGGCAGCAGTTTCTTTGTGCAATTTTTAAAGCCGGCTAATTTTTCACCGATTCTTGCAGTGATTGGTGTGATT
>JAFXAZ010000110.1 GCA_017521985.1 Lachnospiraceae bacterium | reverse complement strand
CATTGGAAGGTCTGCGAAGCATGCCCAAAAACAGAAAAGAATCGGATATATTCACTTTTCCGGCATTGCATACTGCCATAATATCCTGATTCTAGCTTCCGGAGAGGGATACTATCCCCATACAGTTCTCGGCTAAAGTTCCGCGAATTGGTACAATTATGAAGAATCACATTTAGAGCAGTTCCACATTTAGGTAGACTGCTCTTTTTATCCGCTCAAAATGTGATACTTCACTTAAACATTTTAACATAAAAAAAGTGAAATGAAAGTGGAAGTTTGGAAAAAGCATGAAAAATAAAAAAGGCTTTCGTCTTTTCCGCATTCTTGTCATATGGAAACTTGAAGGTGTGAAAAAGGTCAGCTATACTTGGGGTATGTCATGACATAACTTTTTTAAAATTTTTATAGGAGGAAATAAAATGAAGTTCAAGAAACTAGTAGCATTGCTAACTGTTACAGCACTCAGCATTTCTATGCTGGCAGGATGCGGCGCTAAGGAAACAGAAGGTAGTGAGGTGGCTTCTGCCGTATCTACAGAAACAACAAGCAGCGAAAATGTTCAGCCGTCAGAGGAAAATAAGGAACCGGACAAGTTGACAATCTGGGTGCCTGAAAATATTCGTATTTTGGATTGGGAAACAAATAAGATGACATTATGGCTGGAAGAACAGGGAAACTTGGATTTGGAATTTGTGGTTTTACCTGCAGCAGATTATGATACAAAGGTAAAAATGGCAATGACGGTAGGCGATATTAAAGACTTACCGGATGTAATTCTTACTACTTCAAGTCCTAATGTTTTTAAAGAGTCAGCTTTGAATGAATATATAGCTGCAGGAACTATTTTACCGTTAACAGAGTATTACAACAACCCTGAGTTGGCAGTAAATATTAATGAAGCAATCGAAAGAACCGGTACAGATTATACACGCCAGATTATCAGTCCTGATGGTGAAATTTATGGTATCGCAAATTTCAACCAGTCTTATGGTGTTGAATATTCAGATAAAATGTGGATTTATAAGCCATGGTTAGACGCTTTGGGTGAAGATATTCCTACAACAACCGAAGAGTATTATCAGTTGCTTAAGAAAGTTTCAGAAACAGATTTAAATGGAAATGGTAAGAAAGACGAAATCGGTTTGGCAGGCTGTACAAAAAGAGCAGGTTATATTAAGTATCTTATGAATTCATTCGTATACGCAGGAGATGCGAGATATAGAGTTGTTGAGGATGGTACTCTTTCTTATGCTACTGTTACAGAGGAATGGAAAGAAGGTTTAAAATATATTCGTACTCTGTTTGAAGAAAACTTAGCTTTATCTGAAAGTCAGACAATGGACCTTGACCAGTTTAAGAGTCTGTTAAACAGTGAAGACAATGTAGTATTCTCTTTTGTATGGCAGACAGCCGGCGATACAGAACGCGCAGATGATTACATTTGTATCAATCCTTTAGTTGGACCTGAAGGTGTACAGTATGCAAGTTATAAAAATTCTTCACCTTCTATTAGATTTGGTGTTACCGTAAACTGCGAAAATCCGGAAGCAGCTTTCCGTTTAGGCGATTTAATGTGTAGCGAATATCTCAGTATTTCACAGCGTTGGGGCGAAGAAGGTGTAAACTGGGATTATGCTGAAAATGTAAAAAATGCAGATGCTTATACTGCAAAGGTTGATGGATTTGACTTATACATTGTTGCATATGATGATGCTGCATACTGGTCCGGAAAAGATCCTCAGAATGCAAGCTGGTTACAGGTAGGCCCTATTGTACGTCAGTATGGTATTGCAAATGGTGTTGGTATTAATCCTGACACTGTAACTCAGGAAAGCTTGAATCAGGCAGCAGCGGATACATTGTACCAGACAAGCGGACTTGCTCCGGAAGAAACTATTTCTACACTCCTTTTTAATGATGAGGAAAAGGAAGTAATAGCAGATGTTGAGAGTACTTTACAGAATTTCGTAGACGAATTTGTAGCAACTGCATTAAGCGGAAATATCGATATTGATGCTCAGTGGGAAAGCTATCTGAAAGAGATTGACAAAATTGGTGCGGATGCATTGCTTGAAGTATACCAGGCAGCATATGACCGTATGTACAAATAACTAGCAGAGCAGTTAGATGCTCTATATCAGGCGGGGTATCCCCGCCTGATGTGGTTAACGTTGTTTTGTATGACATCATTCTATTAAATGGAGGTGGATTTCTATGTTTCAAAAGAAAATAGGTAATCTTAAGAAAACCTTGAAACGTGATTGGCAGTATTGGCTTTTATTAGCATTGCCACTTACGTATTTAATAATCTTTAAGTATTATCCCATGCTGGGAGCGCAGATAGCCTTTCGTGATTACAGTGTGCGAGATGGCATCTGGGGCAGCGAATGGGTAGGATTAAAATATTTTATTAAATTCTTTAAATCGTATCAATTTACCAGGGTAGTTGGTAACACGCTGATTTTATCGTTATATTACCAGTTTGTAAGTAATATTTTTCCTATTATATTTGCTTTGATATTTAACTGTGTGGAAAAAGAGCGCCTTAAAAAGGTAGTACAAACCATTGTTACGCTTCCTCATTTTATCTCTACGGTTGTATTAGTAGGTATTTTGATGCAGATTCTTAACAGTCGTACAGGCTTGTACGGAATTGCTATGGAAGCCATTACAGGTGAATATCCGTCAGATATATTTGCGAAAGCAGGTAATTTCCGACATATATATACTTGGAGTGGTGTTTGGCAGAATTTTGGATGGAGTTCTATTATTTATATTGCAGCTCTTTCCGGTGTAGATACGAATTTGCATGAAGCTGCCCAAATTGATGGTGCATCCAGACTTCAGCGTGTGTGGCATATAGACCTTCCGCACATTACACCTACTATTGTTATTTTGATGCTTATGGATTTGGGAAAAATTATGACTGTAGGTTTTGAAAAAGTATTCTTATTGCAGAATAATTTGAATAGGTCAACTTCAGAGTTGATTTCTACTTATGTATATGAAATTGGCTTGGTACAGAGTAATTACTCCTATTCAACAGCAATCGGTCTGTTTAATTCCGTCATAAATTTGATTCTGGTGCTTACGATGAATGCGGTGGCGCGTCGTGTATCAGAGACCAGTCTTTTCTAAAGGAGGTTAGAGTCGATGCGTTTAAAAAAAGTAAGAAAAAGCAGCAGCGACAAGATATTTTTAAATATCAGTACCGTTATATTAGTACTGGCAATGTTTGTCGTGCTAGTGCCATTATTGAACATTGTGGCGGCATCCTTTTCTAATCCGGTTGCAGTGAGTAACGGAAAAGTGTGGATATGGCCGGTGGATTTTTCATTGAGCAGCTATCAAAATGTAATCAAATATGAAGCTGTCTGGTTGGGATATCGCAATACCATATTTTATACCGTTGTAGGTACTATTATGAATGTAATAGTGACTTTGTTTTGCGCATTCCCTATTTCACAGCGTAGATTTGCCGGAAGAAAATTTGTAAATAAAATGTTATTTATTACCATGGTTTTCAGTGGCGGTATGATACCTAATTATCTGTTGGTAAAACAGTTACATATGTTAAATACTGTATGGGCTATATTGATACCGGGATTAGTGACGGCCTATAATGTAACGATTACGAGAAGTTATATTGAGACCAATATTCCTCAGGAACTGGAAGAGGCTGCCCGAGTAGATGGATGTAGTCCGCTACAATTTTTCTCAAAATTTGTTATCCCTCTTTCAAAGCCTATTATTGCAGTAATTACAATGTATTATGCGGTTAGTCATTGGAACGAATATTTTAATGCATTTCTCTATCTCATAAACAAAGAACTTTATCCGCTTCAGACTTTCCTGAGAGATATTTTAATCAATAGTAAGCTTGATGGAAGTATGGTGGATGATCCGGAGATAGCTGCTATGATGCAGGCTCAGTCTGAAGCCTTGAAGTATTCCGTTATTGTTGTTGCAACATTACCGTTAATGTGCGTATATCCTTTGGTTCAGAAGCATTTCGTAAAGGGTGTTATGGTAGGATCCGTAAAGGGATGAGTGCTCTTGGTTTGAGGAGTATAGACATGAAGAAATATGATGTTATTGCTTTGGGAGAATTACTAATAGACTTTACCGACAGCGGAATCAGCGCCCAGGGAAATACTTTATTTGAAGCCAATCCCGGTGGTGCACCGTGTAATGTGCTTGCTATGCTGAATAAGCTGGGACATAAGACTGCTTTTGTCGGCAAAGTAGGAACAGATATTTTCGGAATCCATTTAAAAAAGATGCTGGAGGAGATTCATATCGATACCACCAATTTGTTGATGGATAAGGATGCCAGAACTACGTTGGCCTTTGTGCAGAATGATGAAACCGGTGAAAGAAGTTTTTCCTTTTATCGAAATCCCGGTGCGGATATGATGCTACGTGCAGAGGAAGTTAATGAAGAAATGATTAAAGTATCGAAGATGTTTCACTTTGGTACGTTGTCCATGACGCATGACACAGTCCGGGAAGCGACCAGGAAAGCGCTGAACGTGGCAAAAGAGAACGGATTGCTCATTTCCTTTGATCCTAATTTGCGGGAATCGTTATGGGATACATTGGAGAATGCCAGAAAGCAGGTAGAGTATGGGCTAGGCTTTTGTGATGTGCTGAAAATCTCTGACAATGAGCTACAATGGTTTACCGGAGAAGATGACTATGACAAGGGCATTCAGAAGCTGAAAGACAGGTATAATATTCCATTGATTTTGTTATCCCTTGGCAGAAACGGAAGCCGCGCTTACTATGGTGATATTTGTGTGGAGGCTGCTGCCTTTGTCAGAGAAGACACCGTGGAGACCACCGGTGCAGGAGATACTTTCTTTGGAAGCTGTCTGCATTTTGTGTTGGAAAAGGGACTAGGTAACTTGCAGGAAAAGGATTTGCAGGAAATGATTATCTTTGCCAATGCAGCAGCTTCTATCATTACTACTAGAAAAGGGGCTTTGATGGTAATGCCATCCATAGAAGATATAAGAAACTTAAAGGAGGGGGCGAAAAAACATGGATATAGAAATCAGTAAAATTGGAGCCATAGGGGACGGCGTCTACCTAAATACTACCATTATACAAAAAGCAATTGACGACTGTAATGCCACGGGAGGCGGCAGGGTAGTTGTTTCAGGCGGTGTATACCTGACAGGGAAACTGATTTTAAAAAGTAATGTGACGTTGCACGTTGCCGCCGGAGCTACGTTACTTGGTGCAGAAGCGTGCGAAAATTATCCGGAAACAGAGCATGTAAAACATGTAGATTCTTCCAAGCTTCCAAGATTGCGAAATACCTGCCTCATTTTTGCAGATGAATGTGAAAATATCGGTTTAACCGGAGATGGTACCATTGACTGTAATGGTGATAAGTACGTGGTGCCACGTGAAGGAGAGATAAAAGGCTGGCCGTATAAGCGAATTGATGCGCCAACACCGCCGAGAGTAGTATTTTTTACCGGATGTAAAAATGTAAAGGTAGAAGATATTACAATGGTGAATCAGCCGGCGGGATGGTCTTACTGGATTCATGACTGTGATTTTGTAACCTTTGATAAGGTGAAAATTATTGCAAATGTGGAATACCCAAATAATGACGGTATCCATATCAATTGCAGCCGTAATGTAACCATTTCCAACTCTTCTATCATTTGTGGTGATGATTGTATTATAGTTCGTGCCAATAGTGTTTCCTTAAAAGAAAACAAGGTTTGTGAAAAAGTGGTTGTAACAAACTGCAATCTTACCAGTTATTCTTCCGGTATTCGTATTGGTTGGCAGAATGATGGTACCATAAGAAATTGTACGTTTTCTAATATTGTAATGACAGATACAACAATCGGAATAGGGATTGTATTACCATACAGAAAACCTGTAACCTATGAAATTGCATGTCCTGACCCGAATGTACCGGTTTCTTCTGATGTTGGAAGAGAAGAAACACTTATTGAAAACCTTTCTTTTAATAACATTATTATGGACCAGAACTTCAGCGGACCGGTTAGGATAGATATAAGTTCCAATCCACTTGTAGCATGCAAGGCAATCAGAAATATTTATTTTTCCAATATGCATGTAAGAGGACCGGTACTTCCGTTTATTAGAGGAAGGGAAAACTGTCATGTAGAAAATGTGTGGTTTACCGACTGTAATTTTGAAGTGACGGATGGTTCTGAATTCGGGGATTGTTCAGGCCATGGTGCTTATTATGCGCGTGGGCAATTTAATATGTATACGCAGCATGTGGATAATCTTCGGATGAATAATACCACAATTTCAGTAGTGTAGTTTGAACTTAAAGAATACAGGGAGAACATATGATACATTCATTTTTATTAATTGGGCAATCCAATATGGCAGGAAGAGGCCTGATTGAGGAGGCTGAGCCTATTAACAAAAAAGGCATAAAGGTACTTAGAAACGGAAGATGGCAGAATATGTTTCGACCGATAAATCCGGACAGAAGTTTTTCGGGATGTAATCTGGCAGAAAGTTTTGCGGAAAAATATGTGGAAACCTATCAGGTGGATGTGGGACTTATCTGCTGTGCAGACGGAGGAACCAGTTTAGAAAAGTGGAAACCGGGAAGTCTTTTGTATGATCATGCCGTTTATCAGGCAAGGCTGGCATCCAGAACTTCTACAATCGCGGGTGTTTTGTGGCATCAGGGCGAGGCAGACTGTGAAAAGACACTGGCGGATAGTTACCGGGAACGGTTTGAAGTTATCATGGAAAGCCTGCGAAAAGATTTGGACTTATATGATGTTCCGTTTTTGGTTGGGGGCTTAGGGGATTTTCTTGCAGATTGTGAATTGAGTGAAAAGCTGAAAAACTATGGTGCCGTAAATGTGCAATTAAAAGAAATCGCAGAGAAAAATCCTATGACAGGTTTCGTTTCTGCAGAAGGTCTGGGTGCGAATCCGGACAATCTGCATTTCAATGCAAAAGCATTATATGAATTTGGCATCCGGTATTTTGAAGAATATCAAAAGCTGAGAAGAACAGATAAAATATTCACTGAAAAATATGATGAGGATCATGCAATAAGGACAGCAATGGAATTGTTGTAATTGGTATGCCAAAGGAAAGGAAAAATATGACAATGAAACAACAACTTATGATAGCTCCCGGTGAAATTATTTTCCGGGATGTAGAGGTGCCGCCAGTAAAAGCGGACCAGGTAAAACTGAAGATGATGAGTATTGGTATATGTGGTTCTGATATCCATGTATATCATGGCAAGCATCCTTTTACCAGCTATCCTGTAACACAGGGACATGAGGTGTCAGGCGAAGTGGTTGAGGTTGGTAGCGAGGTAACCGCCTTTAAAGTGGGAGATAAGGTTACAGTAGAGCCTCAGATCGTCTGTGGTAAATGTTATCCATGCCGTCATGGAAAATACAACCTTTGTGAAGAATTAAAGGTTATGGGCTTCCAGGATGTGGGCATGGCATCCGAGTATTTTGTGGTGGATGCAGCCAAAGTCACACCGATACCACAGGAAATGACGTACGAACAGGGTGCAATGATTGAACCACTGGCAGTTGCCGTACATGGCGTGAAGCAGTTCGGCGATATGAAGGGCATGAAGGTGGCCGTTCTGGGAGCAGGTCCTATTGGGAATCTGGTGGCACAGACCGCAAAGGGCATGGGTGCCGAAAAGGTAATGATCACAGACGTAAGTGAGTACCGTCTGGAGCTTGCAAAGCAGTGCGGAATTGATGTGGCTGTCAATACGTTAAAGCAGGACTTTAACGAAGCCATGCTGGAAGCATTTGGACCGGATAAAGCAGACGTGATTTATGACTGCGCCGGCAACAACATCACCATGAATCAGGCAATTCGCCATGCCAGAAAAGGCAGTGTTATCGTGTTGGTGGCAGTTTTTGCAGGTATGGCAGAGGTGGATCTGGCAGTGGCTAATGACCATGAATTAGATATCAAGAGTACCATGATGTATCGTCATGAGGATTATGTGGATGCTATTCAATTAGTCAATGAGAAAAAAGTGATGCTGGAACCGCTGATTACCAAGGTATTTCCTTTTGAACAGTATAAGGACGCTTATGAGTACATAGAAAACAACCGCGAAAAAGCGATGAAGATCATCGTGAATGTTCAGGAATAACGGAATATAAGGAGATTTACTGTGTTAAAGGAGAATATTTTTGTCGGAAAAGGGGTTTTATCCCAATTGCCGGAGCTGGTAAAAAAGGCCGGAGTGCGCAAGGCTTTTGTGTTAGCGGATAAACATACATACAAGGCTGCCGGCGAGCAGGTATGCAGACTGCTTACAGAAGCAGGCATTGGTTATTCAAAATATATCATCGAAGAAGACATGCCGGAACCGGACGAGCATACGGTGGGAAGCGTGATTATGCACTTTGACACGTCCTGCGACCTGGTTATCGGCGTGGGCTCCGGTGTGATCAATGACGTGAGCAAAATACTCAGCAATGTATCAAAGAGTTTGTACTATATTGTGGCAACGGCTCCTTCCATGGACGGGTATGCATCCGCAACCTCCTCCATGTCAAGGGACGGATTAAAAATCTCCCTGCCAAGCAAGTGTGCGGACGTAATCTTTGGTGATACCGATATTTTAAAGACGGCACCAGACCGGATGTTACTGGCCGGACTGGGAGATATGCTGGCAAAGTATGTGAGTATCTGTGACTGGCGTATCGCACATGTCATCACCGGGGAATATTATTCCGAGGAGATTGCACAAATGGTAAGGGAATCTCTAAAAAAATGTGTGGATAACGCTTATGCTCTGCTGAAGAGAGAGGATGAGGCCGTGGAAGCTGTTTTTATGGGACTGATTAACACAGGGCTTGCTATGGCTCTGGCCGGGGTATCCAGACCGGCCTCCGGAGTGGAGCACTATCTGTCCCATACCTGGGATATGCGTGCATTAGAATTCGGAACAGGAGCTGACCTCCACGGAATTCAGTGCGGTGTAGGTACACTGATTGCTGTGAAGCTCTTTGAAAAGCTACGGCAGACCAAGCCGGACCGTGAAAAGGCACTGGCGTATGTGGCGGCTTTCTCTTATGAAGAGTGGAGCCGGACGCTAAGGAAATTTCTCGGAAAAGGCGCGGAGGCTATGATTGAACTGGAAGAAAAAGAGCAGAAATATAGCGTAGAAAAGCATAAGAAACGACTGGAAATTATTTTGGAGCATTGGAATGAGATATGCCGGATTATGGATGAGGAACTGCCTGCGAGTGAGGAGCTGGAAACGTTAATGAAGAGCGTAGGAGCCCCGGTGACTGCTGAAGAGATAGGGCAGGACGAGGCTTTGGCAGCGGTTACCTTTCAGGCGACGAAAGATATCCGGGATAAATATGTATTGTCCAGACTGGTATGGGATCTGGGCGTGATTGATGAGGTAATTATATGAAGAAAAGATTTTTAGTTATATTGTGTATATGCCTCTTTTTATTAAATGGAATAGTTGCATATGCAAATGAAAGTGACAAGGTCATTACAGATGTAGTATTGCCGTATGATTATACGGAGTTTTATGCAGGTTTAAGTGTCACTTCACCTCAGTTTTATAACACGATTAACTGCAAGGTAAACGGGGAAGATGCTATTGTTTCGGGAGTTACATGGACTTCATCCGATTATGCAGCGGCTACGGTAGGAGTATATACCTTTTCTGCTATAGCACCGGAAGGATATCAATTCGCAGAAGGTATGACGCCGACCATTACGGTAAGGGTAAGACATATAGAGGATGGTAAAGGGCTTGTTACCAGAGGAGGCTATTTCTTCTCCAGATATCCTAGCGGAAACTCCTATGATACGAACAATGCAACCGGATTTCATGCAACGGTAAAGCCAACTACAGATAATAAAAACATTATATATGATATAACAGGGTTCAATGAGATATTTAAAGGCACTGCCAGCCAAAAGATTAAACTTATGGGTGGTATGGATTATTCCGGTTTGCAGGCCGGCAAGAGCTATGCAGAGGATAAAAAAGTGCTGAATGCAAACATCGCTTTAGATGGCGAGGACACCGGTGCGACTATTGCCGCTATGTATGGCGGAAGTTATGGCAACGTGTTCTACGGTAACACAAATATCTATGTAAATAACGGAACTTTGACGGAGGGCATCTATGCCGGAAGCTTGAATGGTGATTTCGAAGGGACTACCAATATTTATTTGTCCGGAAACAGCAGTGTTCCGAAACTTCATCTTGGAAGTATCTATAATGATACGGTAAAGCAAAATAGTAAAGTTATAGGTGAAGCAGATGTTTCTTATAACGGAACCATCCATGTGTATATTGCAGACGACTTTACCGGAAGCATCGGTGAGATTACAGCAGCAACCGGTACGGAGGATGTCGTGACTACAAACATTTATCTTTCCGGCCAGGTTCAGGTGCAGTTACCTGTTCTTGCAGGAGACATCAACGTTTATCGTGATAACGCACCGGTTCCTAGAAACGTTACCTCTATCGTATATGAAGGGGAACGCTCTATGAATGTACCTTTGGATACTGCTATGGAGAGCCTTGGTTTAGGTGATACATTTCAGATTGTATGTGGCGATATAACCTATGTAGAAAAAGGGGTAACCTGGACAAGTACACCGGAATATTCCACCAGTGCAGTAGGAACCTATATTTTCACACCGACTCTTCCGGAAAGCTACAACGTAGAGGCGCAATTATTGCCAACTGTGACTGTTCAGGTGCAGGGTGCTGCAGAGATTATTGAGGCAGTAACGTTACCATTTGATTACACAGAACTTTATACCAAATTAAATGTTACTTCACCGGTATTTTATGACACGCTTGCTTGTAAGGTAGAGGGTGTTGACACAACGCTTTCCGGATTTACATGGGCATCATCCGATTATCAGGCCGATACCATTGGAACGTATACCTTCACAGCAAGTGCTCCGGTTGGTTATGAATTTGCAGAAGGTGCAGCACCGACTATTACGGTTAGAGTGAGAGAAGCAGAAGAGGATGCAAGTAACTTTGGAGCAATTGATCGTTATGGACACTTTTTCTCCAATGATAAATATGAATCAGAGACTCTTACCGGATTTTACGGAATGGCAGTAGCAGGTCTTAATGACAGCGGGAAAACCCGTGTAGTTGACTTTACCGGATTCAATCCAATTCGTCCGGCAGACACATCCAATAATATCAGACTTATGGGTGGCGTGGATTATGCTGCTTGTGATTTGTTGCCGGAAGGAACGGTACTCGGTAATAAGTATGCGGCAAATCCCACAGAGCTTACTTCCAAAATAGCATTAAGTAGTGGAAAGATGCATTCCATGTATGGCGGAAGCTACGGTAATATTTTCAAAGGAACTACAGATATTTATGTTTCAGGCGGAAGCTTGACAGACGGTATTTATGCCGGAAGCGTAAATGGGGATTTTGAAGGAAACACCAATATTTATATTTCCGGAGATGCCAATATTGAGCTTCTTTATCTTGGAAGTATTTACAAGGAAGCAGCAACACACCTTTATAAAGGAATCACGGTAGGTAAACAGGATGTTTCCTATAATGGAACCATCAACGTTTACATTGCGGATGATTTTGAAGGACGCATAGGCGAAATTGTGGTTCCGGATGGAGAAACAGATAATATTAATGCAAATATTTATGTGTCAAGTACCTGTGCATTTGATATTTTCAGCATGGGTTATGAAGGGGCAACACTTTATATAGATGGAGTGGATGTTTCACCATATATGTCTGAAGTTAAGTATGACGGAGAAAGCTTTATCGTTGTTCCAACAGGAACAGAGAAATCAGACCTTGCGTTTCATGGTACGTTAACCTTTGTTTACGGAGGTAAAGAATGTATGTTAAGTAATGTGGAATGGGATTGTGCAACCTATTCTCCGGATGTAGCGGGAACATATCTGTTTACTCCTGTTTTACCGGAAGAATACGCGCCTACCAATGAACCGGTGCTTCCTGTGGTAGAAGTGGTTGTTGAGAGCGGTATCGCAGTTGACAGCATTGATGTGGGTATTGCACTGGAAACAAGACTTCCGGAAGGTGTAGAAGTGCTTAATTTACCTACAAAGGCTATGATTACATATACTTATGCGGGTAACACTTACACCAAAGAAGTTGCTATATCTTATGATGTAGAAAATTATAAGCCGGAGAAAGGCGAGTATATCCTTTCTATTAGAACTTTAGAAGCACCGTATACCTTATCAGAGGCAGCAAAGGCCATGTCTGATATCAAGGTAGAAGTGTCTGATGACCTTACTTACGAAAAGAGCGGCGATGTTTACATCTTCGATAGCGCTATGGTTGCTTTCTGGGCTGAAACACGTGGTAAGTATACTATTACCGATGCATCCAAGCTTTATACCTATTATGATAATGTTACTGTAGTGGATGCAATCGAAATCAGTGGAAAAGATCCTGCGCTCACCATCGAATCTCCTGTAGTTTATGTGGAAGATACGATTACCTTTAAAGATATTGAGGGAGAAGCAAAGGCGGAAGTGGCAACTGTACTTGTTACCAAGATTAGAACAGCTTGTCCAGAAAAGGTAACGGTAAATGGAATTTCGCTGGGAAGCTATAATGAAAAGACGGTTACTGAGATTTCAGGTCCAAGAACAGAGGGCTCTGAGGAAAAAGGAACTCTTTACCTTAACGGTATTCCGACAGTCATTGCACGAGATGAGGACGGTAATACCTATGCATATCGCTCTTATGATATGAAAAAGCTGTCCGAAACGAATCTCTTAGGCTGGGATGTAAGTGGCGGTTCTTATGGTACGGACAGTGTGACCGACGTTGCAAATGTGCGTTTTGAATCCGGTGCGATTTATCGATTGTTCGGCGGTGGTCAGGGTACTACAAAGGATGCTACCATCGTGTTGGACGGCGGCGCAGCCTGGATGACTTATGGCGGCGCGGTAGAAGATGGAACTGTACTCCATACAACAGCGGTATATGAAGGCGGCGAGTCTAAGCGAAGAGCATATTTAGGCGGCATAACAGGCTCCTGTCTGGGAGACAAGGACAAAACCTATGGTGCAGAGGAATATGCAGCGGAAGTTTGGTTTTTCGATTGGCCAACACAATACCTGACCCTCGGAGCAAACGGAGGATTTGTTTACGGTAACATCAAGTACGAGCAGTATGGTGGCAGCGTATTATATCTGGAGACAGGCGGAACAAAGGTTGGAGATGATATCAGGCCAAAACATTATGGTGATGTAGATGTTACCGTATATGGAGGCATGTGGGAAAAGCAGTTCAAAGACACGAAGTACCATTATGGAAATACAAACCTGAAGCTTTATGATGAAATCCATAGAAGTGAATATATTGAATATCCTAATTTTTTAACGGACAGTGAGTATACCGGCACGTTGGATGTAGAATATTTCGATGGAACAGATGACTTTGAGTTTATCGAGTATGAGAACATGCGTGACGAGATGGTGGATACCTCTTTAGATGCAGGTAAGCTGATCGTAAGATTCCTTGAGACCAAAGTGGAAGGGGATAAAAAGGGAACCGTGAAAATACGAGATGGTACAGGCGACAGTATTTATATTACATTCCCGAATGGTCAGAACATGCTGATTGACACCGGAGAGGCACATGGTGCCCAGTTTATTGTTCAGGATTTAAAGGATTTAAGTGTAGAAACCATTGATTATTTAGTGATTACACACGACCATAGTGATCACATTGGTGGCATCGAGGCAGTTAGTGAAGCCTTTGAGATAAAGAATCTTATTTACCAGGAATTTAATACTAATGCAGTGCTTGAAACCGTGAGAGCAGCAGAAGGGGCTCAGGTACAGATCGTAGCAGAGGGTGATGTGTTAGAAATCGGAGAAGTACGCTTTGATGTGATCAATCCAAATAAGCAGCTGATTGAAGCGTTAAAGGTAGCAGATAGCTACGATCTTAATCAGACTTCTATTGCGATGGTTATGAGTTATGGAGAGAGCAAAGTATTTTTAGGCGCGGATTCCCTCTATCAGAATGAAAAGGCTTGGATTGCAAATGAAGAAATAAAAGCATTGATTTCAGATTGCCAGCTCCTTAAGTTGAACCATCATGGAATTTGTAACACAAATACTTCAGAATTCCTTTATGCTGTGAATGCGGATAAATATGTAATTACTCAGATGAGAGAGTATGGAACGCAGTTAGGCATGGCAGTGGAACAGCTTCAGGGTGCATTGGGTGTAACCTGGGATGATATTTATGTTACAGGCAGACATGGTATGATCAAGGCTGTCATTGGAAATGACGGCACTGTGGATATGAGTTGTCAGTATGTACCGGTTTCAGACGCAGACCCGGACCCAACGCCAGATCCGGACCAAACACTGGACCCAGACCCAACACTAGCCCCAGACCCAACACCGGTCCCAAATCCAAATCCAGACCCAACACCGGAACCGGATACTGGGGATGATGATACGGGAAATGAAGATGACGATACTCATAATGAGGAACAGGATAACGTTAAGAAGGTTGCGGAAAGCGGAAAAACTGCCGGCAGCACAGAAACCGGCGATGATACACCGATCATGAAATATATGTTGTTATTGGTGCTTGCTGCGGTTGTTTTCGTTATGGTATTGGTAAAAAAGGAAACACACAATGAATAAAGAATATGGACATTTTACGCAGTCCGGGTATCGGATTACAGAGAGAGAGACACCACGACACTGGTATAATTATCTTTACAATGATGAATATATTACTTTTGTTTCACAGGTAGGCTTCGGTCAGGGTTTCGCCCAGGATGATATGGGACGAAGAATCCAGGTGGTGGATGACAGAACGGTTTATATAGCGGAAGAAAAGGAGTTCTGGCAGGCAACGGGTCTTCCGATGCAGATGGAGCCGGAAACGTATTATTGTGAGCATGGGATAGGATATACAGATATTGTTATGCAGTATCACGGTATTCTATCCGAATGCCGCTATTTTGTACCAAACGAGGGCAGAAGAGAGTATTTGCGTGTGAGGATAAAAAACAATTCTGCCGAGCGCAGAACCTTGAAAGTCATTCCTTATTATGCAACGGCTATTGACTGCAGGTATACGCCTCAGGGGTATGAAACGGATTGGGCGAAATTTGTACAGGAAAAAAATTGCATAATCGGAACCGGAATGGCTGCATTCGGAACCAAAGATTCTACGCGTCATTATGCTTATGTAGCAGCGACAGAAGCACTGAATGGTTTTGATACCAGACATAATGCTTTTATCGGGCCTTATGGCAACAAGCTTCTGCCAAAGGCTATGCTTGAGAATGCGGGTTGCATGAATTCGGACTGCATTGCGGAAAAGATATGTTTGGCCGTGGAACATGTGGTTACCTTGGAAGCACAAGAAGAAAAGGTTCTATACTATACAATCGGTGTGGAAAAGAGCATAGAGGATATTCCGGAGTACACGGCGGAGCAAATCGAAGAGCAGTTCCAAGGAATGCAGGAAAAGTATCGTATGATATGTGATGGCGTATCTATCGAGACACCATGGGATGATTTAAACCATCTTTTTAATGACTGGCTGAAGTATCAGACCAATATGGGGTCACGCTGGGCAAGAGTACGCCACAATGGTTTCCGGGATTTGACAAGCGATACCGAATGTCTTTCCTGCTTTGATGCACCGCTTGCTGCGGAGCGTTTGTGTCGGGTTTTGAGTTATCAATATAACACCGGATATGCACCGCGAACCTTTTTAAATGGCGCAGTTGCGGATAAGAATTTTTCCGATAATACGGTCTGGCTGGTTTTTGCGACATATGCCATTACAAAAGAGTTGGGGGATATTTCTTTTTTATGGCGGGAAGTGCCGTTTCAGAATGGCGAAACAGGCAGCGTATATGAGCATGTCAGACGTTCCGTAGAGTTTTTGTGGAATTTCACCGGGCATCATGGACTGGTAAAAATATGGGGCGGCGACTGGAATGACTGCATGAATAAGGCAGGACTGGGCGGAAAAGGCGTCAGTGTCTGGTTGTCCATTGCCTTTGTGCGGGCAGCCAAAATGATGTCTCAGATGGCAGAATGGACCGGATGTCCGGAGGATGCAAAGGTATTTTCCGGTTATGCAAACGAGATGGAAAAGCGCATAGAGCAGTATGGCTGGGATGGAGACCGATATATTTATGCGATTTCCGACGAGGAATATCGGATAGGTGCCAAAGAATGTGAAGAGGGTTCCATGTACGCACTTCCACAGTTGTGGAGTGTCATGGCAGGGCTTGATGAGGAACATAGTGTTACGGCCATGGACACTTTGGAAGCGGAACTCAACACAAATATGGGGCTATTGGTGAGTAAACCACCTTATACCAAACCACTGCCTTATATCGGAACTATGACTGCTAAATATCCGGGATTGCATGAAAATGGCGGAGTTTATCTGCATGCCGCTGTGTGGAAGCTGGCCGTAGATGCGATGCTGAAGCGTAATGACAAAATAGAAGAGGGATTAAGCAAAATCCTTCCCGGACATCATGAATATTATGAGACGTGCGGTGAGCCATATGCTATGTTTAACTCTTATCTCGGTGAGCAGACCGGATATCGTGCAGGCAAGCCGGGACAAAGCTGGCGTACTGCATCCGGACAGTGGTTGTTATATTCCCTGGTACATTATGTATACGGGCTGCATCCGGAATTTGCAGGCTTAAAAATATGTCCATGCCTTCCGCCATCATGGAAGCATTGTTCTATTTCAAAGATGTTCCGGGGATGCAGATATCATATTCATTTTGAGCAGCGGACTGCAGGGGCATGCAATACAATGGAAAAAATATATGTGAACGGCAAGGAAGTAAATCCTAAACTGCCGGTGAAACCGATAGTGGGTGAGATATTAGAGATTAAAGTTATACTGGCAAATGTTTAGCCACAAGGTTATCAGGAACAGAGTATACAAATGACAAATTATTATGAGGAGCAGAAAAATGAAGCTAGATTCAAAACGTGATTTTCAAAATTGTTTAGAAAATATATTACGTCCACTTGAATCATGTTATACAAGTGGTAAAGCCGGAATGAAATGTGGTTCTACAGCAGCCACTTATTCCGAAGAAATTGCCAGATTTGAAGCTTTTACAAGACCTTTGTGGGGGTTGGCCCCATTATGGGGTGGTGGCGGAAATATGTCGCCTTTTGATGAATATTATTTAGAGGGACTTATAAATGGTACTAATCCGGAGCATGAAGAATATTGGGGGCTGTTTGCCGATTTTGATCAGAAAATAGTAGATGTAACACCAATTGCATTGGCGCTTATACTTGCACCGGAAAAAGTATGGAAGCCTCTTTCTGAAACACAAAAAAAGCAGGTGAGTGACTGGCTTTACAGTGTGAATACGGTGCGATGCTGCAATAATAATTGGCATTTCTTCTCCGTCCTTGTAAACCTTGGATTGAAAAATGTGGGTGAAAAATATGATAAAGAGCATATGAAAGCTACTTTGGCCAAGATAGATAGTTTCTATTTGGGGAATGGTTGGTATTCTGATGGTGCAACCCAGCAAAGGGATTATTATATTGCTTTTGCTATGCACTTTTACGGTTTGATTTATGCGAAGGTGATGGAACTGGACGACGAAGAGAATAGTCGAATTTTTAAAGAAAGAGCCGAGCTTTTTGCAAAAGATTTTATTTACTGGTTTGATGAAGATGGGTCAGCACTCGCTTTTGGTCGTTCTCTTACATACCGTTTTGCACAGTGCTGTTTTTGGAGTGCATGTGTTTATGCAGGAATCGAACCATTTTCTATAGGCGTAATGAAGGGAATCATTGTGCGTCATTTAGAGTATTGGATGGAGAAGCCGATATTTGACAATGGTGGGGTTTTGACTATTGGATATACATATCCAAATATGACTATGGCCGAGGATTACAATGCATTCGGTTCACCGTATTGGTGCTTGAAGGCATTCTTGTTTTTGGCATTGGATGATGAACATGCATTTTTCAAGACAGAGGCTTTACCACTGCCTGCATTAGACGAAATGCATGTGATAAAAGAAGCAAACATGGTACTGCAGCGTATAAATGGATATGTTGTTGCAATCACCGCCGGGCAATGGGCATCATGGCGTCCTATGCATACAGCGGAGAAATATTCCAAATTTGCATATAGTTCCAGATATGGTTTTAGTGTACCACGTTCTTATTATGGCCTTCATGCTGCGGCAACAGACAGTATGCTGACCTTTGTAAAGGACGGATACTGTTATGTGAGACGAGAATGCGAAACGTTTCATATTTTGGAAGACGGGACAGTACATTCTGTGTGGATGCCATGCAGTGAAATAAAAGTAGAGTCCTATGTAACACCAACGAAGAAAGGACATGTTCGAAAACACGTTATATACAGCGAAGAAGTATGCGAAGCATATGATTGTGCTTTCGCAACAGCGGATAATAAAGGCACGATTAGCGGAAACGGAGAAGCTATCGAAATTAAGAGCTGTCCAAATACCAATATTGTAAATAACCAAACTTATATAAAAGCAATGAAGTACTACATTACAAAGGGCAGAAACGAAATAGAAACGATAGTGGAGTACCCGTGTGACGATAGCAGACCGTTATTTTACGGACATTAAATACAATAAGGAAAATAATATATGAATGTGTTGAAAAATAAAAAACTATTCTTATTGGATATGGATGGTACCATTTATCTTGATAATGAATTGTTTGAAGGTACTAAAGAGTTATTGGAATATGTAAAAAATATTGGTGGCAGGTATATTTTTCTTACCAATAATTCTTCTAAGAGTGTTGATAAGTATATCGAAAAGCTCGCTTCATTGGGAATTGAATCTACAGCAGAAGATTTTTTGACATCAACGAATGCCACGGTGTTATATCTTGCTAAAAAGCAATATCACAAAATTTATGCATTGGGTACTGTATCATTCAAGGAGCAACTACGACAGGCCGGTCTTCCTATTACGGATGAGTTGGAAAATGATATCGACTGTCTGTGTATGGGATTTGATACGGAATTAAGTTTTCAAAAGCTAGAGGATGCCTGTATATTATTGAATAAAGGTGTGGATTATATTGCTACGAATCCTGACTGGGTATGTCCTACCTGGTATGGTTATGTACCAGACTGTGGTTCTATCAGCCAGATGCTGTTCAATGCTACAAAGAGAAAGCCAATCTTTATAGGAAAGCCTGAGCCTACCATGGCCTATCTGGCTATGGAGAAGACAGGTTTCAATCAGGAAGAAACTGTGCTTATGGGTGACCGGCTTTATACGGATATTTGTTGTGGTGTAAATGCAGGCATAAGTACCATTTTTGTACTCAGTGGTGAGGGGACCATGGAGGATGTAGAGACAAGCGATGTAAAGCCAGAGTTCATTTACCGAAATATTGCAGAATTATATAGAAAATTGTGCTAAAGGCTAACGAGAAGTAGAATGTAGTATATACTCGGAAGGTGCCATCCCCGTATGCTTCTTAAAATGTCTGCTAAAATAATGTATAGAGTTAAATCCCAGTTTTTCGGCAATATCCGTTATAGAAAGCTTCTGCTCCAGCAGAAGCTTTTGTGCTTCCTTGATTTTAAGCTGGTCGATATAAGCTAGAAGTGTGATGCCATATTCGGATTTAAAGCTTTGACACAACGTGGTTTTGTTGGTGCCAAATAAAAAGCAGATATTATCCAGAAGGATTTTTTCGGTGTAGTGTTCTGCCACATACTTACAAATTTCAGACAACATTTGGTTGTTTGGGGCTTCTGCGGAGGTGGCAGATAAGAGTTGTTCTCGGTCTCTCACAATAGAAATTAAAAAGCTTTCCAAATTAAGCTTTAACATTTGCTCCGCAGCAAAGGGATATATCGTGCGCTTTTTCATTTCCAGTGTATTAGGAATGTCATAAGGCGGTGCAAAAACATTTACTCCCTCTTTCATGATATCCGCCAACATTTTTCGGTGGGAAGGCAATAAAGTCACAGGATACCGGGAAAAAGCATCTAAGGCTTCGGAGTCACATTCGAAGCCTATAATAATTACATGAGGGGAAATGTTCTCATTACATTTTAAAGAATGGGTTTCATTTGCTCTGTGGATAATCAGTTGGTTGTTGGACAATATTCCTGAGTAGTGTTCAGAATATACACAAATAGACCCTTTATCCACATATAGAAGCTCACAGAAGTTGTGAGAATCGTCAATGGTCTGATATTCGTTTGTAAATTCAAAATAATGAACATTGGCTATGCGGGATACCGTCATAGGTGTGAGCAGTTCTTGTAGTTTAAATTCCATGATGAGCCTCCTTTTATCGCTATAAAAATTCTATGAAATGAAAGCAATTTGTATATTTATATTAAGATTTGCCACCTAATGTGTCAAGTATGAAATTAGATTATCATACACAAATTTAATATTGTGCAAAATGTGTTGACGATTATTCAAATACAAACGTTTTCATGTAAGTTATAGTTAAAGTACCAATAAACGAACAATTTACAGGAGGTAAAAAACATGTCAAACAGAATTTGTATTCCGGATTATGAGTACAAGGAGCGTATTGCTCGAGCAGCAAAATTAGTCAGAGAGAAAGGTCTGGACGTAATGGTGGTTGCCAGCACAGAATCAGACTATGCTAATGCCAGATATTTCAGTGGTTTCTGGCCGTTATTTGAAAGAGCAGGTGTAGCGATTTCTGCAACAGGTGATGCAGCACTTATGGTAGGTCCTGAATCTGCAATCTTTGCAAAGGACTTTGGTAAAATTGAAAAGCAGTTTGTATTAAGAGAGTTCAGAGAGTCAGCAGACCCTTCTTATCCGGAGCTTCATGCAGACACCTTTACCGATGTATTTAAGGCAATCGGTGTAACCGGTGAACACATCAAAATCGGTCTGGGCAGCTATGTAGAGTGCACCCTTCCAATTTATGAAGGTTTAAAGGACAGCTTCCCAAAGGCTGAAATTGTAAAGTGCAACGATATTATGGTTGAACTTCGTAAAATTAAGAGCGTGAACGAGCTTGCATGTATTCAGGAAGGCTTCCGTATTATTGAGTTAGCTACCGATGAAGTAATCAAGGCTTTAAGACCGGGTGTAACAGAACTTGAAATGGTTGGTGTAGCTCAGAGAGTTATTTATGAAAATGGTGCAGAGTACGAAGGTTTACCGATGTATGTATTTAGCGAGGCTAGTACACGTCATGCAATCAGCCGTTCTACATACAAGAAAATCGGTAAGGGCGATATCGTTCAGTTAAATCTTTCCGCAAAGATTGACGGTTATTCTCCTGCAATCGGTCTTCCGGTTGTTATGGGCAAGTTAGAAGGCGAACGTCGTCGTATCGTAGATTTCTGTTTACAGGCACATGATTGGACCGTTGCACAGTTAAAGGCAGGCGTAATGGCTGACCAGGTTGCAAAGGACTTCTATCAGTTATATGTCGACAACGGCATGAAGGACAACTATGTATACGGACCTTGTCATGGTACCGGTATGATCGAAGTAGAAGCTCCATGGATGGAGACAAGCACTCACTATCCATTGGAAGAAAATATGACTTTCCAGGTAGACACCTTTATTTCCGGCCCTACCTTCGGATGCAGATGGGAAAAGGGGATTGCCATTACTAAGGATGGCTGCAAGTCTATGACCGATTATCTCAAGAAAGGAATTATCGAGTTAGATGTGTAAGGAAGGCTTAGGAAAGAAATTTTGGATTATCCCTGACTGCGAGCTACCGGAAGAAGGCGAAGGCGTATTAAAGGGACATGAGTCTGTTATTGTTGTAAATGATAATGATTTTGATGTAAAAATTGATGTAACCCTTTATTTTGCTGATAAGGACTGCTATGAAGGCATTGTTTGGACCGTGGGCGCCAAAAAGGTACGTTGCTTCCGTATGAACAATGTAAATGATATGAGTGGTTTTAAGGTACCATTTGAAACACAGTATGCCATGAAGCTTGCATCAAACAGCAATATCGTAGTACAATATGGTAGGCTGGATAACAGACAGATTAACCTGGCTTATTACACCACATTAGGATACGCAGAATAAAACAGTAAGGCTCCCCTGTATGTCTTTGAGGCAGCAGGGGACTTATGGAATGGAGAGAATGATTATGTATTTAGATAAATGTTTTCCAAGAGAAATCGCAGATGCAAAGAAAAATAACACACCTGTAGTCATCGTAGGCGGCACGGTAGAATATCATGGTCCGCAGTGTTCCTACGGCTGTGACACTTTGGTTGCTCAAGGATTGGTAGAAATGCTGGCAGAGAAAAAGGAGATTATTATTGCTCCGACTATCAGTTATAGCCCATCCAGTTATGCGGTTGGTGATGCGGCAAGCGGAACCGTTCACGTAGAAGAGAATGCATTTGAGGAATATGTGTATTATGTATTTATGAGTATGCTTTCTGCAGGTCTTCGCAATATTTACGTAGTGATTCACCATCAGTTTGAACAGGAAAATCTGATGCCGATGACCTTGTGCTATATGAAGGCTGCAAAGCGTGCTACTTTTGGCTATTTGGAAAAGACCAAAGGTCAGGGTTGGTGGGGCAGCGAAAGCTATAATACCTACTATGAAAATCTGGGTAACGCGGATGACCCATTTAGTTGGATTAAGGTGATTCCGGCAATGAGTAAGGAAGCTCAGAATGCTACCGGTTATGACCACGCTGGCAAATATGAATGTTCTATCCTGATGGCCTTG
>JAFXAZ010000109.1 GCA_017521985.1 Lachnospiraceae bacterium | reverse complement strand
CAATTCCTCTGTCTCTCCTTCCACATATCCCTTTAATGCCAGATGTCTGATATCCTGCATCAGCTGTGCATGCTGCTCACGCCGGAATGTATGTAACAGAGCTTCATAAACTTCTCTGGTTACATAAACATATTCTTTTTCGCCCACAGCATCTTTATAAAAATCCTTTATCCGTATTCTGATGATTATAGCTCCCTCCTATGCTCTCTCCTGTTAACCCCAGAACAAGAGGACTATTCCCTTGCTCTGGGGGCTATGTAATTGTCAAGGTACCCAAAGACGTCTTTATCTATATAGCCATCCTGGGAACGAACCTGACGGCAAATCAGAGGAGCATTTTATGAAGTTTCTGTAAAATACGCATTTTCTTATCCCGCAGCGTGGTTCTTGGTATCCCCAGTATCTCTGCCAGTTTTACCTCGCTGACCTCCTCGTAATACAATTTTCGGATAATTTCTGCCTCCTCAACGCTTAAAGCAGCAATTGCCTGATTCAGTCTTTCAATCATCAGATCAGATAGTACCTCTTCCTCCAAATCGTACATATGATTTTCAAACTGCTGGTTAGCCTCAACTAGCCGGTCATAGGAATCTTCCAGACTTGGTAAAATGATTTTTTCTCCTGTTGTTTTGTCAATCCTGCTCCTTCCAGCCTTTAACTCATACATAAAGTGCCTTTCTTTTCTTTCTGCCCGATAATAAACTTCATATACTTCCGGTGTCACTTCTATTGCTTCTCCGCTGATTACGATGATGTATCTTTCACGCTCTTTCATCTTATTTTCCTTTCTGATTCTGATTAATTTTTCAGTTTCAGAAAGGAAAGGCGGACCACGGGCGGTAATCATCTTCCAAAAAAAGAATGAAATATCTGTTATTTTTTTTGCAATAAAAAACGAGACAAACAAGCACTTGCTCCTTTTGTCTCGCATAATGAACCGCTGTGAAGTAAAAAAAATGATAATTGTCGGGGGATAACTACAAATTTCGCCTACCAAAAAAGCAGACAGCCAATCATGCCATCTGCTTTTCACATAATATATCCACTTGTAATAAATGTTCCATCGACCATGTATGTTCACTTACTTTTTCTATGACTTTACCATAGAACAAACCGACTGATATGCACCTCCAGCCAGCAGGATTATATATCTTCCATCTTTATTTGTCCCCGGAAAATAGAACAACTTGACATCTTTTTTTTCTGGCGCCTCATTGATTTCTGCCTTTGAATAGACAGAAAAAATGTATTGCTCTCCGGATTCATCAATCTCAGTCAGCCGTTCCAAACCATATGCCATATCTCCGGCATACCATGCGGGCATCCGTTCTTGTAGTTTTTTCAGTGTTTCACAGGCACTCGCATAAAACAACTTAGCTCCACCACTTATCAGATAATCCTTTGACTCTTTTAGGCATGTGAGATTATAAATTTCCCCTAATGTCATGTTTTCAGTGATTTTCATTTGCGTCCTTTTCTCCAAACATAGAATCAGTCCAGCCATTCGGTGAATCTATTCACATATAAGCTCCGGATTCTCCGCAAAATGTTTCAGCATTACGATAGGTTCTGTTTCAGACATATTGGTAATCACAACGCCTTCCTTCGCAGTCGCCTCAGTCACAAAGTACTCATCATGTGTCAATTCCCCATAACGGATCAAGGTAGGTGTTTCAAGCTCCCATACTCCCATGGTACCTCGACCCTGTAGCAAGATAATACCGTATGCAGCCTGATCCTTTACAGTAATACTTTGTTTCGGATATATGGTCAGTCTCTTTGCACTTACTTCTTTACATTTATAACAAATCCACTCTTCGCATCCAGCCTCGTTCTCCCAAATTACCTTTGGAGCCATAAAACGATTTTTGTGAAATTCAGGATCTACGTTTGCTTCCCAATCAATAACATCCATCAAGTAATCAAAATTACCCTTTTCCTCTTCCGGACAGTTTTTCCATAACAAATCTTCCGGCACACAATGTCCACCGTAAAGCACAGACTGATACATTGCATACACATCACTTGCAAACTGCGGTTCATATGTACAAAGGCTGGCAGGTGCATGTAGCACTCCGGGCGGAACATCCCAGCCGGTATCCAAAGTAATCTTATATGCCCGAGACAAGTCAAGCAGCTTATTGTCCCCCTTAGCAAAGTTCATAAGAACCTCTTTCATTTCTTCCTTGGTGGTTTCCGGATTCAAACCAAAGAAGGTAAACGGGAACTCTCCCCCATGATTATTGCACTGAGATGGAAAGAAATACATCTCCGGCTTTCCGTCAGCTCCCACTCGCTTTGCATGTTCATCCCGGTGATGAATGTGATGTGGCAAAGGGCCTGCATTATCAAAGAACTTAGAGAACATGGGCCATTTGTGATATTTGTTCCAAAGTTCCTCTCCGATGACTTCACCCTTCAGCTCATCCACTGCGTCACGAAGCAGAATTCTTTCACTACCATCTGCGGATACAATGTAGCTTAAGCCCTCATCTTCCGGCGTTCCCGGACCATTTTCTGCCCATGTGGTAGACGCAAACCAACGCTCGTCCACGCCGCCTCTCTCTAAACCGAACACATAATAATCATCCGGATGCAGTTTGATCCTCTTTCCGGGACGGCAGAATGCTCTGGGCACCCATGTCGGTGCCAGACGATAAATTCCTTTTCCTTCTTCCAATAGTTTCTTTGCAATTGACATAATGTTTTTCCTTTCGAAAATACTTATATTAATAAATAACCTTATACATCTCAAAGATATCCAGATCAGAGACTTCAAACCTTACATATCCATCCTCATATTCAAAGTCAATGGCTGATTCATCCGATAAACGCATCACATCTGTCGGTTCTTGATCACTCCGAACCAACACGGTGAATGTTTCTACTCTTCTTGCTTTGTAATCCTCATTCAGAAGTACTGCATTCACATAAGTGGTATCCTCGGCTCTAAACCCTGTAATTTCTACATCCTTTGGCGCATCAGATATAATTGTTTGTTCAAATACAAAAAACCTTTTCAATAAATTAAGCAACACTCTTCGATAGTCATACATATCTACTTCTTCTATCGGCAATGCAGACCAGATCACCTTTCCTGCTCCATACCCGGTCACTGCCACTGCCGGATTCTGTGTGGCAATTCCTGGCGGGTTAGAATGAATGGATGCAAAAGCGACCGTATCCTGATTTGTATAAGGTAATGTGACCGTAGCTAACACCTTGTCCTGATCAATTCCTTCCGCAATCGGTGCGGTTCCTTCAAAATGCATAGGATATTTTGCATTGAAGTAATCAAAGGTATCTGCTGCCTTTTCGTTAGGTGCAATATAAACTACCTTTTCCTTCGTTCTTCCCACAATCTCTGCACCAAAGAACTCCTTTAATAGACCATGGCAGTCGCCGCCGCTTAAATATAATTGTCCGCCTTTGCGCACATAATCAATGATTCTTTCATATTCTCCTGCATCTAGCTCCGTCAGCTGAGGTGCCATCAATATAGGATACCCCTCCAGTGGATGAAAACTTCCTGTAATTCCGCCTAGTATATGATTCATGATCATGTTTTTTACGGTATTGACACATGCCCCATGGTTACACCATTTCTCACCATAAGCATTGAACTTACTCCGCAGACTATAGTAAATACCGATATCTTCCACCATATCTCCTTCATAGTATTTCTCATAAAGGGCTTCCTTTGCAAAAACATCCCCGATTCTGTCATAAACACGGCCATCCAATGTTCCCACGGGATCAATGGCATCAATCACAAGGGTTGCACCATGATGGGCTGCCGTGACCATAATTGCACTTCGCAGTGTATCTTCCGACTTCGTAATGGTATGTTTTGATAAAGTAGGCATACATCTGGCAACCATGTTCTCAAATGGCTGATTTTGTGTTACATTCCGATAGAACTTGCAAACAAAGGAATGACTATAAATATCCCCGTATAAATCTCCTCCTGCATAATCCGTAGCCTGCAGCACCTCCTCTGCCAACCCTCTCTCTGCATTGGGAAGACCTGCATAAGCAACGTTATGTTCCACACTGGCATGGGGAGCCACCCGTTTTGATTCATCCGTCGCAAACTGTGCGAACTCTCCCATCCACTGACGGCGCTTCTCCACATGCAACAGCCATTTCGGATCCTTCCAGTCTCGAATAATGGGCAATTCTCCCCCTACTTCTTTTGCCCATCTTTCTTTGCAGGCATCACAGTAACAAAAATGATTCCAGAATGGCATATCAAAAAACATTCCGTCAAATGCAAAATAATCAGCCATTTCTTCTATCTGCTTCTTTACAAAATCCCTATATTCATAGTTATTGGGGCAACACAGACCATAGCGGCAGAGTCCTTTTCCTGCAAATTCTGCAACCACCTCGGTGCTGGTCTCTCTTAAAGACTTACCCTCCGGTGTTACCATTCTCCACTCTGGATGGGTGTCATGTGCCCAATTGTTATAAATCAAACTATAATATCCGGTAACAGTGATTCCATTCTCCCTGCATAACCGCACAAGACGCCGCATCGCATCTTCTTTTCCCCGAAATCCACCATGCATCTTCCCGGCTTTCGTAGGATAATAACACAAGCCCACATGAGATTGGAAATAAAGCATGGCATTCTGAATATTTGCTTTTTTCAGATTCTCGTAATACTCTTCCGGCGAAAATTCAGACAAAAATTTTTCATCCCAGTCATCAATATGCATATCGCACAAATGACGACGATAACTGTTTGTATACCACATATACGTTTTCCTCCTTTTTTCTTGATTTTATCATATGAAAGACTTATAATACACTCATAAATATTCTAAAAAATAGCATTTTTAACCGGAGTTGAATTATGTATATCAGTACAAACAAACAGGAACTGCTGCAGTTAGCACAAAACTTTTACAACATCACTCATACTCTGATAAGTATCTTTGATGAGAAAGAAAATTTAATCTGCTCTTACCCGAAAAACATGTGCGAATTCTGTACGGAAATAAGAAAAAGCAAGGAATTAACAGCAAAATGCTTCAAAAATGACGAAGAAGCATTCAAAAAATGTAAAGCCACCAAAAAGACTTATATTTATCATTGTCATATGGGGCTTATTGAAGTGGCCACTCCCATCATTTATAATAATGTTATTTTAGGTTATATGCTTTTTGGACAGATTACGGACTGTCCGGATAAAACTGCACTTTTATCCAATATAGAAAAGGTTGTACAGCAATATTCTGTTGATGAATCTATTCTAACCAGCGGACTTATGAAAATCAGCCACCATACTGATGAATATATACAATCCATCGCCAAATTATTAGAAATGTGTGCCAATTATATCTGGCTTAACAGTATTATCAGCATAAAAAAAGAAGGCATGTCCTTCAGCATTGATCTATATATTAAAGAGCACATAAAAGATGATTTATCGATCCCAGAGTTATGTCGTCAATTCAATATCGGCAGGAGCACTCTATACGAAATCGCAAAGAATAATTTTGGTTGCAGTATCAATGAATATATTCAAAATTATCGGAATGAATGTGCCAAAGAGCTGTTACAAAACAAAGGTATAAGCATCTCTCAGGTAGCCGATAGAGTAGGCTTCAAAGATGTAAACTATTTTATCCGCTTTTTCAAAAAGAAAAACGGGTGCACACCTAAAGCATATCAAAAGAACTACATTGTTTCGGGGTGGCTTTAATTTCTTCTTGTGGAATTATTACGGGAGTTACCAGAGCAGATGTGTTGGAAGTTATTGGTGCATTCTTTTAAACAACAAGAGTATGTTGTATACGCGGAGTGTAAGTTGTATCAGAAAAAGATTCAGACTGGGAACAGTAGTAAGGAAAAATGCAGACGCGGGTTTCAATTGATGAAATCGAGACAGAATGCAGACCATTAAGGATCTTCCCTTTCAGTTAAAGCACTGTTACCTTCTGGTTTTTTTGAAGATTATCTTTCCGGAAAGAAGGTGATCAATCGTGTTTAACAGTATTTATTCTGACCAACTATCGCAGTATTACAATCTACGTTGTAGCGTATTAAGTGAAAGTGCCCAGAAACACGAATTATGTTACCTCAAGCGTTTCGACAGTTATATAGAAAAACATGCAGACCTTTGTGAACCATTTACGGAAAATTTTATTAACAGATGGATCAGCACCCTCTCAGGTAAAAGCAGTTCAATAGAAAATAAAGTCATAGTAATAAGGCAGTTCCTGAACCATCTTAGGCTATCCGGTGAGAATGTTTACCTGCCGGTTATCCCGAAAGTCCGTGAGGATTATGTGCCATATATCTTCAGTGATGATGAACTGGAATGTATCTTCAATTCAGCGGATAACGTTATTCAAAAGGATCATAAAGCTGACCCCTATCTGGTTCTTGAATTCCCAGTGATCATCAGACTGTTATACAGCTGTGGTTTAAGGATTGCCGAAACGCTCCGCATCAGCATGACCGATGTTGATCTTGAAAACGGTATTTTAAGACTGCTGAACACCAAAGGTGACAAACACCGCCTGGTACCGATGTCAGCTGGGGTAGTGTAAAATAGTTTGTGTCTTTGGAAAAAAATGTCTCCTTTTTGGTAAGAATTACGATATGAAAATTCTTATCGAAAAGGAGTATTTTTATGGCAATCGCAAAAGAGCAAATTCGACAAATTATTACAGACAATAAT
>JAFXAZ010000108.1 GCA_017521985.1 Lachnospiraceae bacterium | reverse complement strand
TCCTCTGCTCTACCAACTGAGCTATCTGGGCATTTGTTGTTACACAACAAACATATTATATACAAACTGTAATTATTTGTCAAGCGTAATTTTAGGAGGCAAGTTCACTTAAATACTCCTCTAACGTGATACCCTTCTCCATAATTTCTGTTGCAGCTTCCACACCTACATAACGAAAATGCCATGGTTCATAGATAATACCTGTAATATCAGAGGCATTATTTGGATAACGTAAAATAAAGCCATACTCATGACAATTCTTTACAAGCCACTGATATCCTTTGGTCTTTTCTGCATCCTGGTCCAGCTTCACATGTTCGCTGGAAACCAAGTCCACTGCCAGTCCTAAATGATGTTCGCTGGTTCCCGGGAATGCCACGATGGTGCCTGCCTTTTCTTCCGCCGCTTCCTGACTGTAACCTTCCCAAAGCCATTTATCTACTTCTGCATTATATAAACTAATCTGCTTCTCCATGTCTCTGAAAGAAGACAAAATATAAATGGCATATCCCACTTGCTTCGCTCCACGTATCATATCCATTAAGGATTCCGCAATACGCGAATCTACTCTATGCCCCGTAGCAACCTCCGTTAATTCAGGCTCATATCCGGCCTCCATCTCATTCCATTTGTTTACCAATACAAGATTCCATGATTCCTGTTGTTCAATTAAAGTTGCATCCTGCTCAAAACCGGCCATATCCTCATATGCCGGCACAGACCCGTTTTTTTCAAGAAGAGATATATTTTCATCTATAAGCGACTGATATTTTACATCTGCAGTAATACTGTATGACTGTGCAGACCATTCTTTTGCAAAACTGGTTCCCATACTGTGCCCAAGAGTACAACCAAAGACCACAGATACACTAAATGCCGCCGCCAAAATTAGTCCTTTGTGCTTCATTAACCAAAACTCCTTAAATCTTCTTCGTCATCCATTTCTCGGAGCGAAACCTCGCGCCGGTAAGAACAAGTCTCATAAATTGATCAGCCAGCACGCCAATCCAAATACCCGTAATTCCCAGATTCATCACATACGCCGCAACATAAGAAATACCCGGTCTGATAATTGCAACGCTAAGCATAGATGTAATCGTAGTGTATCGTACATCACCTGCTCCGCGAAGGCTTCCCATAAAGATTACCTGCGGCACCTGACAAAGTACAATTAGTATCATAAACTTCATAATTACAAGACCAATTTCCACGATGGATGGGTCGTTTGGAAAATACAAACCGAAAAACCATCGTCCAAACAGTAAATAAAGTGCAGACAATCCGACGGAGATGCCTAATCCCACTCCTTGACAAATATTCCCGAACTTTTTGGCCAGTTTCGGATTTCCCTGTCCCAGACTTTGACCAATCAACGTAACTGCGGCTACCTGCAGACCATCCCCAAAGGCAAAGCTCAGGTGCATTACGTTCATGCCTACCTGATGCGCTGCAAGAGCCTGTGTACCAAGATTTGCCGCAAGCATTGCAGAAACCATAAATCCAAAACGTATCATCAACTGTTCCACACATACATTGGAGGCAAATGATACAATATCTTTTAATGCTCGTTTGGTAGCAAACAAATGCATTTCAAACATATATGGCACGCTTACAAAGCTATCCTTATGGAATAAGGAAGCAATACTCATACCACAAGCTACAACCGTACCCAGCACCGTAGCAATAGCAGCACCTCTGATGCCAAGTGCAGGAAAACCTAAATTACCATGAATTAACAGATAATTAAAAATCACATTAACAAGATTGGACGTAATATTGGTACGCATGGCAATTTTGGTATTACCACTGCCACGTTGTGCTGCGTTAATAACCAATGAAATACAGTTAAAGATGGTAAATCCGATAATAATGCGAAAATATGCAACCGCACTATCATGTGTATCCGGCTCACTGCCCATAATATGAATGATTTCATCTGCCATAAACACCGCAAGGGTACTTATCACTGCCACACCCACTACTACACAGATAATAGCTGTAATCAATATACGATTTGCACTCTCACGCCTGCCTTCCCCTTTTCTACGGGCTACCAGCGCAGAAACAGAGGTATTAATTGCAATGAACAACGCAAGGCAAATAAACTTGGGCTGTGTAGTCAATCCCACTGCCGCTACTGCATAAGCACCCACCTTACTTACCATAAAAGAATCCACCATTGCAACCAATGCAACGAAAAAGGATTCCAAAACAGCCGGCCATGCCACATTTGCCGCCTTTGCTATCCATTGTTTGTTATGTTCCACCTTTTCTAAAACCGAGTTCATGGTTAACCCTCTTTACTCCACTCTCTTACCGACAAACTTTAATACTCTAACTTTAATCATTTCTGTTAAATCTGTCAATCCATATGCTGCATATAAATGCAATAAAATAAAGTACGGGAACACATATCTTGCTTTTGCTTCCCAAATAATACTGAATAAAAATCCACCCACAAATACAATTAGCGGAATGTCTTCCACAATAGCTTTCTTTTTAAAATACCGGAAGCCCACACCAATAAGGGAAAAGAAATATATCACCGACATCATGCCAGAACAAACCTTCTTCAAGGTTTCTTTTGCCTCTCCCTGATAAATCTCTAAAACCAGGGATGGAACCCTGTCCATATTATCCTCATCAAAGTTTCCGGTAAACTTCACAGACTCAAACAATGGGTCTATCCACTGGCTTTTCATCTTCTCATCAAAAAATATCCCAATTTGATCCGGATATTCCTCAAATGTCTTGATTCGGTCTTTCACTTCCTGCCACCCGATTGCTGACGCCTGTTCCTTGTCGTAGTCGACTTTCCGATAAACTTCTTTACTATAATTATTATAATAGCCGGCTCCATATTCACTATACTGAATTCCCATAGCAAGCCACAAAACAGCAGGCATTCCCTCTGATACCGGATACCCTGAACGAATACTGTTAAACTGCTTAATAGCGGTCATACTAAGGGATGCACAAAGCACTACACATACTGCAAACAATGCCGGCTTTAACTTCCACTTCTGCCATGCCTGATATCCCAGTCCAATCAGTACACCTATCAGAAAAATCCAAATATTTTTTCGACAAATCAATGCAAGTGCTGCAGTACTACATGCTAACACAGCATATCGATACTTTGTGGTGCTGCAAAACTTTAAAATAGTCCAAAGTAATAAAAAAGACAAGCTGATAGACGGAATATCGCCATATACATACGGGGAGTAAATTATATATGGAAAACACAACATCATCAATGGCAAAAAACGAACTGCCGCTTTTATACCTGCCATTTCCTTTACACATTGATACCCAAAGAAAAGCGTCAGCGGTGCCATGGAAGCATTTATATACCCTATCATCTGCTGACTGGTACTGCCGGTCAGTCGAAATAATATTTCATACAAAAAGGAAAGACCTTGCTGCTGCGGATAAATAAACATCTGCCCACCATGACCATACATACTGAAATTGCCTTGTAATGCAAACGCTGCAGACTGCCAGACAATTGCCTGGTCTCCTTCCATACCATATGGTACAACAGCTACCCACCACATACAAACCAGCCAAAACAGGGTACAGCACACTCCCAAAACCACCCATTCCAAATACCTTATATGCAAAACTACTCGCTCTAACAGCCATCCTAATCCTACGCTAAGCAACAACACAATTAAAACAACTACACCTCCCCGTATTGACCGGGAACTAACATTCAGCCAAAGCAACATACATCCCGCAAGTACATATAATCCGGTTCTGGAAATGTTTGTCACCAAGCTTATTATCGTATCTTTGGACCCCTTCATTTTCATAGTGTAAATCGCACCTTTCTTCGTAAGTATACACAGCTTTTATTATACATGATATCGCCAAAAAAAGGAAGTGCATGTCACATACACTTCCCTAAAAAAACTAATTTATAATGCGTCGAACAGCTAAAACAGTAGGCCCCGTGCCTCCCCAGCCATAATATACCGGGTCTGTCACAATTCCGTACTCGTCACCCTTGGCATGTACAATTCTGCCATCACCAATATAAATTGCCACATGACCACTATAACAGATAATATCACCCGCCTGGGCTTCCTCTAAACTCACCCCTATGCCGCTTCTACGCATGGAGAATGAAGAATGAGGCAACGCATAGCCAAACTGTGCATACACAGACATAATGAAACCGGAGCAATCCGCACCATTGGTCAGAGAAGTGCCTCCCCAAACATACGGATTACCAACATACTGTAACGCAAATTCTGCAACCTCAGCACCGGTTCCGGTTCCGACAACCTTATCTGAACCACCACCGTTGTTTTGCTGCTGTTGTTGCTGTGCCAGAAGCTGCTGCCTTTTTACTTCCTCTTCCTGCTGCTTTTTAATAATCTCAATCTTACTCTGTCCGGAAGCAATCTGCGTTTTGTATTCTTTGGCCTTTTTTTCCGCATCTGCAACCAACTTATTGTAGTCGGAAATGGTATCCTCCAGCTCTGCCATAATGCGCTCCAGCTCTATTTTATGCTCATCCAGCAACACCTGCTCTTCTTCCAAATTTCGCTTGTCCATTTCCAGGGTGTCACGCATGGTAGTAATACCGGCTACCAACTGTTCGTAATCAGACAACATGGCACTATCATATGCATAGAGATTGTCCACATACTCTGCACGGTTCAAAAAATCCGTAAACCCCTGACTGGTAAGCAGCATGGAAAGATAATTGTCATTGCTGCCGCTTTCGTACATATATTGAATACGAACCATCATGGCATCGTACTGTTCATCCCGAAGCTTCATTGCCGCTTCCAGTTCCACCGTTGCATCCGCAATGGATTGTGTTTTTTCTTCAATGGCAGTCTCATAATATGCAATGTCCTTCATAAGATTTATCATTTCAGACTTCTGGTCATCCAAATAAAGCTGATATTCCTTACGTTCTGCTTCCATCCGGTCAATTTCTTTATTCACCTGACTTAATGCATTTTGATTTTGATTAATCTGCTGCTGCAGTTGTTGCTGTTGTTGCTGGAGACTGCTGAGAGTGGATGCTTCAGCAGAAAGTAAATGTGAACTAATCAGCCCACATGCTATTGTGCATGCTGTCATGCATGCCACAAATCGCTTAGATAACTTCATAGTTGTCCTTTCTAAAAGTATTTTATAAATCGCAGTTGTTTACGGTTCGTGGGAACGGAATTACATCGCGGATATTGCCCATACCTGTGAGGTACATTACGCAGCGCTCAAAGCCGAGACCAAAGCCGGCATGACGTGCAGAACCATACTTACGAAGATCTAAATAGAAACCATAGTCTTCTTTATTAAGACCCATTTCATCCATACGCGCTTCCAGTACATCCAAACGGTCCTCTCTCTGGGAACCACCGATAATCTCGCCGATGCCGGGAACCAGACAGTCCATAGCTGCAACGGTCTTGCCGTCTTCATTCAGCTTCATATAGAATGCCTTGATATCCTTTGGATAATCTGTAACAAAAACAGGGCGCTTGAAAATTTCCTCTGTCAAGTAACGCTCATGCTCTGTCTGTAAGTCACATCCCCAATATACTTTATAATCAAATTTGTCATTGTTCTTAGATAAAAGCTCAATGGCTTCTGTGTAAGTCACGTGACCAAACTCAGAATTTACCACATGGTTTAATCTCTCGATAAGCCCCTTATCCACAAACTGGTTGAAGAAGTTCATTTCTTCCGGTGCATGTTCTAATACATAACGAATTACAAACTTTAACATATCTTCTGCAAGCTGCATATCGTCGTTTAAGTCTGCAAAACACATTTCCGGCTCAATCATCCAAAACTCTGCCGCATGACGGGTAGTATTGGAGTTCTCCGCACGGAATGTTGGACCAAAAGTATAAATATTTTTAAATGCAAATGCATAGGTCTCGCCATTTAACTGACCGCTAACAGTAAGGTTAGTCTCTTTACCAAAGAAATCCTGGCTGTAATCAATGCTGCCGTCTTCCTTGCGAGGTGGGTTTTCCACGTCCATGGTGGTAACACGGAACATCTCGCCTGCGCCTTCACAGTCGCTGCCTGTAATAAGCGGAGTGTGTACATACACAAACCCTCTCTCCATAAAGAAGGTATGAATTGCATATGCAATCAAAGAACGTACACGAAATACGGCCTGGAAGGTATTGGTTCTAGGACGTAAATGAGAAATAGTACGTAAATATTCAAAGGTATGACGTTTTTTCTGTAATGGGTAGTCCGGTGTAGAAGCGCCTTCCACCATAACCTCTTTAGCCTGCATTTCAAAAGGCTGCTTTGCCTCCGGTGTAGCCACGATAGTACCTTTTACTACCAGAGCAGAACCAACATTTAACTTGCTGATAGCCTGAAAATTGTCCAGATTGTCATGGTATACAACCTGCAACGGCTGAAAATATGTGCCGTCATTTAATACAATAAAACCAAACGCCTTGGAGTCACGAAGACTGCGTACCCAGCCTCCTACAGTAACTTCCTGTCCGATATATTTATCCGGGCAGGTATAAAGCTCTCTAATATCTGTTAATTCCATAATCTGTCCCTCATAAATTCTATAATATTGGAAAAGGGCATAAATGCTCACTATGTGTACATTATACCCCTGTTTGCCATATATTTGCAACTACAAATATTACCAATTATTATTTTTCAACAATAGTAGAATTCTCTGTCATAAATGCAATTACTTTTTCCTGTAATAACACAGTCTTTACATCTTCTGCACTGTTATTTTCGTAAAATGCTTCTACAGAATTAATGCCGTAGTCCGGACCGTAAACAGCCACATAATCGCTCACAAATGCATCAATTTCTTCCTGAGTAACCTCTAGGCCTTCTGCATTTGCGATTGCCTGGAAAATAACAGCCTGGATGGTATAGCTCTCTGCAATACTGGAAGCATAATCAGCTAAACTCATACCGCTCATGATTTGTGCATAAAGCTCAGCTTCTACTCCATAATAGTAAGTTGCTTCATAATTAAGCTGCTCTTCTGCATATGCTTTCTGCTTATTGAAGATGCTTTCCGGAATCTTAGTAACCGGGCATGCCTCAACCAATGCTTGACAGATTACATTATTTAAGTTGTTAATATATACACTTTCTGCTTCATACTCCAGCATGGAAACTACTGCTTCACGATAGTCTGCTATGTTATTAATATCAGGTAACTCAAACTTCTTGATAGTGTCATCCTTAAAGCTTACCAGACCATCCACAGTAACGGTAAATACAACATCCTTACCTGCCAGGTCTGCATTGCCGTAATTTTCAGGGAATTTTAAATTCAAGTCCACAGTCTCTCCAACCTTTACGCCTACAAGACCGGATTCAAAGCCATCAATAAAACTGCCGGAACCAATACCTAAAACAGCGTCCGCTGCTGTACCGCCTTCAAAAGCTACACCGTCTTTTTTACCTTCATAGTCAATCAATACGATATCTGTTTCTGCTACGGTACCCTCTGTAAGGAAGTCTTCTGCTGTAAGATAGTAAGAACCATGCTGATAGTAATAATCCATCAAGGTACTTTCCACTGTCTCATCTGCCACCTCTGCCTTTGGAGTAACATTCAAGGTAAGACCCTTATACTCTCCCAAGGTCACATACTCCTCTACCGGTAAAGCGGAAAGGTCTAACGTATCGCCTTCCACCTTTACAATTTCCACACTTGGTGTAAATGTAGCCAGCTCTGTGCTGCTTTCTGTTGTTTTTTCTTCTCCGCAAGCCGCCAAAGATGCCACAGACATAGCAAGTGCTAATAAAACTGCTAATTTCTTTTTCATAATATGTTTCTCTCTTTCTATATTTTGTAAAAATTAGTCTCTAACTAACCATAGTTATTTAATCATAACACATTTTTCGCAAATAGCAAAGACTTACTTGCAAATTCACAGAATTTTAAAACTTTTTTTATTCTTGCAGCCTTATATTTCTATTGCCTAATCAGATAAAATTTGCTAAAATATCAATATTAAGTAAAATGTAATTAGGAGAAACTATATGAAACCAAGTACTATTATCTTGTTGGTGATTTTACTTCTTCTTGTTGGCGGATGCGTGGCTCTTTACTTTTTAGGTAAGAAAGCACAGAAAAAGCAGTCCGAGCAGCAAGTATTACTGGAGCAGAACAAACAAACTGTTTCCATGTTAATCATCGACAAAAAACGCATGAAATTAAAAGAGTCCGGCTTACCACAGATGGTAATCGACCAGACCCCAAAATATCTGAGATTTTCCAAAGTTTCCGTTGTAAAGTGTAAAGTTGGCCCTCAGATTATGACCCTAATGTGCGATGACAAAATCTATGACCTCATCCCGGTAAAGAAAGAAGTAAAGGCTGTTATCAGCGGCATTTACATTATGGATGTGAAGGCATTGCACGGCAAACTCCCACAGGCTGAACCTACCAAGAGAGGTAAGTTCAAACGCTGGGTAGACAAGCTTCAGGAAAAAGCAGGCGCTAAGCCATTATAAGTTACATGAATTGAACATCCCGGCAGTTTAGAGCGAACTGCCGGGATGTTTTTATCTTTATCATATAAAATTATGGTTGTATTATTATTCATCCCAACCAAGCTCCGCTTCCGCCTCAGCATACTCCTCTTGTGTGTAATCCAAATCCAGAATAAACTCTTTTGAACAGCCTTTTGCAATCATCTTCTTGATTTTTTCAATATGATCTTCTCTCACTGCAAGCCTTTCATACTTTTTCATCACTTCACACATTACCTGCATACCTCCCTCTGATTCCTTCAATCGCCTCACTTCTGACGATAACATCGGAAATCTGGCATTCTTTACTTCTTTTTTAGTGAAGCAGGACATCAACTCAGCAATTTCCGTGCCATCGTCTACCGCTGTATTGACAAAAATTTCATGCAGTCCGTCATCAATCACCTGCCCGGTCTCTCTAAGAACCTTCTCTACATGATATATGGTCTTATCCCCTTTCAGAAAGTCAAACTCTGAAATATAAACTATGTATAGTTCAAGGACCTCTTCAAACTTCGTTCCGGTTTCTGATTCCCTGACTGTAATACTGGATGCATTAAACCGTGCCCGCTTCAAATGATTATCATTATCAGAACGCTGCACTTCTACATTTACCTTTGTGCCATTGCCCAAGGTACATAGTGCATCTAGTCTCACGGAGCGTCCATACAGATTTCGTTCATCCGACTGCGTTATGACACTTGTCACTACCAGACTGTCATCCTCCAAAATAGTCCGCAGCATTTCCTGACATACACTCACATTCCGTGCCAGCACCTCAAAAAACACGTCATCAATCGGTCTTAAATCTCTTATTCTTTCCTGCTTCTGTTGTTCTGTTAATCCCATGTTGCCTCTCTTTCCCTGCCTGTGGCAGACGGAATCACCAATTCCGTACATTCTTATTCACGCTAAACAGAGAAAGCTGCTTGGAAAATATTTTATTACATTCTTAAAAATATAATACCATTATTCCTTTAAAAGTTCAATGATGGCTTCTGTTTCATAGCAATAACATATCGCAGCCTCCTCGTTTCTTTTGTTTTTACAGACTTTTTCATTTGCATATTTTAGGCAACAAAAAAACACCGATTCCGTACTTTTATTGTCTAAATCCGTGTTTTTCATGTCAGGCATCTGCCTGACCTTTCTCTTTTGTAATGGTACTTTCATTATAGCAATTATTCGACAAAAAGCAACTCTTTTTCCTAAAAATCCTCTTCATCTAACATAACACCATCGTTAATTCTTATCTGAAGCTCATCATCCATATGCGCCGTACCGATTTTCACAGCACCGGTTGAAACGTAACCATATAAATCCCAGTCGTCCTCGTCCACCTGCAACGCTACTGTCTGCTCCGGCATATGATATATCTTTCCTCCGACCTCTATGCGGTAAGTAAGTCTGGAAGCATTTTCCCGCACAAATATATTTTCGCCATATTTAGCTGATGAAGGGACGACGCCTTCTGCTGACGGAACACCGCCCTCTGCTGCCAGCCACTCCGACACCTTTTCCGGTGCAAAAGCCCCTTCTTTAAAGGTCACGGATTGCAAAAGCTTATTCATTTGCTTTTCGGAAATAAAGAGTGGATTTAGGTACAAATAATATCCCTTGTCCACACCGGCCTCGGTCCAAATCACCATCTGTGACTTGTAAAGCTCCTGACAGGCTTCCTCGGTATCTGCAAACACTCCTGCATTTATCAACCATTCCGTATCTCCATATGTAAACGGTGCTTCGGTAATCTGGAAAAAATATGTCTCAGACTTACCTGTAATCGTATAGTGTGTAAGCGCCACACTGCCATGAGAACTCATCTCTGCACAGAAAATCTGCCACTCATGGTTCTGTTTGAATCCCGTCTTTGGAGGAGCATTCCGCACACCAAACCGTCCACAAAGGTATTCCTCATTGTAAATAGCGATACTGTAAGATGACTCTCCATTATGTAATATATTTTCATGAAACACATAAGACAGCCCCTCTACCTGTTTGATCTGCACATAATCATTTTCGAAAACTATTTCTCCACTGGATGCACAACCGGTAAAGAACATCATAAAGACCACCATGAAACATAATAAAGTAATAACTTTGCTTTTCATTTGTACTAATTCCTCCTTTAACACAACGCCTGATATTATTATATCCAGCTGAAATCTGCATTGCCAACATCAAGCGTAGCATTTTCTATTCCCAACTGTCAATTGCGCATTCGTCAAGTACACTTGAAGATTTGGCAAGTTATGATTTTCGAAAAACTTGCCAAATTCGCAAGTTTTCTTGCCAAATTGGCAAGTTCCCGACTCCTTAGCAAAACGCGAAATCTCTTAAAATTAATAATCATAAAGAATCATGCACTCTATTTCGTTGTCATTTAGTATTATACGATATAAGGAATTAGAAGAATATTGTGAAATTTCCTCCTCAGAACACCTATCTGCACCTGTTGTAGAAATTATATAATATCTGGTATCAGGGGTTTTCTCAGCCTTTCGGCTCTGTTCATGATATTCAACAGCTATAAATGGAGGTTCATTATCCGCAGAAACCATTTCTACCGGTATTAACTCTATCTCTCCTTCATTTTCTTTCAGTTTAAATAGTTTTTGCCCCAAGCACGTATCATCCAAATACTCGTATCGGCCAGTAGTACCTTCCACAAACTCCCTCAATATAGAAACACATCGCCTTTTCGACACATTTTCATAAAAAATAATATAATATATTTTGCCGTTTTCCCAGCTATTCTGTAGTTCTTCATAGGAACAACTAACCAACATTGCTATTTCTGATTCCGAAATGCATCTATAAAACATGGTTTTGTCTTCTATCAATGCTTCCACTTTTTTATCAGGAGCCTCCACAGATTGAAACACAATCATTTCATCATGAAAGCTTTCGATGTAATAGTTTCCATCCAATACCTTCTCATGTAACGTATAAATTTCATCCGTATCTTTTATTGGATTAGACAAAAAACAAATTGCAACTATTGCACACCCAATAATGGATAACATAACAATCCAAATTGTAGGTTTGCGATAACTCATTATAGACTTTACCCTTTCCTTAACTCCAATTTCACCAAATGCCAATGGACAAGGGCTAACCATATGTTGACCAGTGCTACAAACTACAAGTGCTTGCGCGTAATTGGCTTTTTGCTCATTCCCAAGCCTCTTGATAACTTTTTCATCACAAGCAAGCTCAATATCTCGACATAATAGCACGTAAGCCAGCCATATAATCAGATTAAACCAATGGATTGTTAATAAAAAGAACCCTAAAACCTTCCACCAATGGTCTTTACGTTGAATGTGTGCTTGTTCATGGGCAATAACATAATTCATACTCTGCACATCCAGCTTATAAGGCAAATAAATTCTTGGTCGAATGATGCCAAATACAAACGGAGAGCTTACGTTCTCACTCTGAAAGATATTTTCCTTGTAACGAACAGCAGTATCTACCTTGCGACGTAATCTCCAACAACAGATTACTGTATAGACTAACAGAACAAGTACACCTACAAGCCAGTTCAAAGTCATATATATCATATGAACCTGTACACGATCAACCGTTTGATTTAACTCTATGGAAATACCACCCGAATACATAGGATTGGTAACGACCTCAAGATAGGCTGACTCATTTCGCTGCATTCCTTCATATCGTAGAATTTCCCGTGGCACAGTTTGCGCACTTGGAATAAGACTGAATGCACTCTCAATGGAGAATGGAAGCAGCAAGCGTAACGCAACAATCCCCCAAAGTGCAACACAAGTCCATTTGGGTGCCTTTTTCAAGAAAAACCGCAGGATTACTACCACTATTATCAGCCAACTTGCAGCAATACTGGAATTTAAAATATTGGAAAAGTCAAGAAGATTCTCTAATCTATTCATTACCCATTCCAGCATACTACAAACCTCCCCGTATGCGGTCAATCATGCGTTGTACTTCGTCAAGCTCATCCTCGGACATATCCTGACGTTTTGTAAAAGCAGCAATAAAGGCCGGCAGAGAACCCTCAAATTTCTTTTCAACCAGTTCGTCAATCTCATATGCCTGTGCTTTGTCCTTAGAAACCAGCGAAGTAACTGTGCCATTCTCATTTTTCAAAACACCACGCTCTCCAAGACGCTTGATGACAGTATAGGTTGTAGTTCTTTTCCACCCCAACTGCTCCTGGCATAACCTTACAAGCTCCACAGCAGTAATCGGCTCATGCTCCCACATAATCAAACAAAAACGATATTCACTTTCATGAATCTTTGGAATAATCATATTCAAGCCTCCTTGTCTACTCCATTAGACCATTTATAGTCTACCACATTAGACAAAGATATTCAATAGTATTTTATTACATTTTCAATTCATCTGCTCCGCCAAATATACTCCAGCTTTACTCTGAATAACATTAATCACATCATCTTTTTCCTTAGCTCCGCTAAAAAAATCTTCCATTTCCTCCAAAATAATACTATAAACCGTACTGTCTACGACGCTGCTCTTTTCCACGCTTTCTACAAGGTTCCAGAAGCTTTCTTCATCTTCTTGTGAAATGTTGTATATGGCCACTGGTTCTTCGCCCTCAAACCGAAGCCATGCCTTTGCTTTTGGTTCTTTTATACCTTCTGCATTTGCAGTATATTCCATTTCTTTTGCTTGCTGAATGTATGTCTGCAATAGCGTACGTGAAACCGGAAGGTTCTCAAGCTGTTCTTGAAAGCTTCCTTTCATGGTCGTTTCCAAAAATTGCATTGCCTCTTCCTGATGTTTACTTAGAGCATTTATGCTAAATGCATAATTTGCCACCTCTGCCACATTACCACTGCACCCTTTTATTGGATACCCCATGTAAGCGACCTTTCGTTCTCCAAACATAGTGCCCACACGAGTAATATCAAACACACCGGTTACTGTCATAGGATACAGCAATGCTTTTCCCTCTCGAAATAACGCAATAAGAGAGGTTTCACCATCAAACTGTAGATTTTGGGAAAACATATTTGCAAACTCCAACAATTGCTTGAAACTCTCCCGTTCAAAATCACAAGTACCATTTGACCAATCTATAAATTCCTCTATACTTCCACTACACAAATACCCGAATACACTTAAACTTGTTTCCCCCGGAAATAATATAGTTCCAGCTTCTCTATTCTCATAGTATTCCATTAATGCTTCTACACTCCATTCAGACAGGTCATTCAATTCTTCATCTCGCAGAACAATGGTACCTATTTTGAATTCCGGCACTAATGCATACAGCTTCCCCTCGATAGCAAAGGCTTCTAAAACATTTTTTATATAATTGTCTTCCAACAACTCAGCTACGTAACCTGACAAATCTACAAAAGCCTCATTCATTACATAGGCAGGAGAATACCGCGAGCCCCAGTTTACCAAATCCGGTCCTTTCCCGGTGGCTATCTCCATCATCATGTTATTTACGGCGTCCTTTAAAGGTATATATTCGTCTCCCTGCATAAGATAATTTTTTAAAATGATTTCACAGTCCGTCTGCTTGGAATTATATTCCTTTATGTACTCCGAAAGCACCATATCTTCTTTGAAAACCGCCATGGATAGTTGTGTTTTTTGTGTAGGAGCCATAAGCGGAATGTAATAAAGCTTGGTACCCTCTACCTTATATACAATCGTATCCTCGATTACCTCAATCGTTGGTGCTACCATAAGGAAACGGCCATCCTCCAAAACGCACCCCTTCTTTCCATCTACGGCACACGGGAAATCGCCCGGTGCCAGATAAACGGTGGCTTCCTTTTCCACATCATATTTACAGAGACCGTATCCAGGACCATACAAAGTCAAATCACTATCAACTCCTGTGTCAACTACTGCAAACAGACCGGAACCACTGGCTACCGGACCAAGCGTATATTCTTCTGTAGAACAGGTTGCACCGTCACATTTAGCAAGTATATTGGTTGCATCCTGTCTGCCAAGAATTGCATACACATATCCATCTTGGGCTCTGCCTAATGCATCAATATGTTGATAATTTCCACTATTTTTAATTGCTCCGGAGTAATTCCCCGCTTCATCAAACACGAGAAATAACTCCTCTCTCATAATTCCGATTCGTACAAATATATACCCTGCTGCGTCCACCGCAATGGCCCATGGTGCAGACTTCTCCGGCACCAGTTCCGTTATATCCTTTTCCAAAACAATATTTCCCTGGTTGTCTAGCTTCCATAAGAGCATTTGCTGTAGCTTACCATCCAAATCATCACTCTTTAAAATGGTATACAGGCTCCCATCCATTCCTGTTGTAATTACCTTCGGTATCAACCCATTCGTTAACCCTGTCAAAACAGCACGGGACGAATCTTCACCCACCGCCATCTCATATATTCCTGCATATTCCCCTTCCAACTCGCAAGTAAAATAAATTTTATCTCTATAATTACACACATCATAAATCGGAGCCTCACCGGTATAATCAACCTCAAGCGCCTCGTAATTTATTTCTATACTTGATTCCCCAATACTCTCCTGCAAAACTTCACTTTTGTGGTGTGAAAATGCCGTCTCATCTGTAACATCGGTACTGCAACCTACAACAGCCATCCCCAAGACTAAAAGTGAACTTAAAAGCAACATTCTTTTTCGACTCATAGCAAACCCTCCCAGTAATTTTATATGGTTTCATAAGCATAATAATTTGCTGTTAAAAATATGTTAACCGCCTGCACGAAACAACATTTTCCTGCCGTTTTTGGTCGTTTACTCTGCCAAATATACTTCAATTTTACTTTGAATAATCTTCGTCACCTGCTCAATTGTTTTGTCTCCCACAAAATATGCTTCCGCCTCTTCCTGTATAATATTTAAGATTGTAGTATCATATTCAAAAACATTCGTTGCATTTTCTACCAGGTTTCTAATTACTTCAACCTCTTCCTTACTCGCCTCATATACTGTAACCATATCTACACCATTAAAGTATGAGCCACTAGGCACCTTACGTGTTCCTTCTGCATCCACCTCAATAACAGGCTCCTGTGCCTCTACTAAATATTCTTCAAATTTTGTTTCCAATATAGGAAATCCCCCATTATTATATCCATTTAGAATATAATATTTAATAAATTCCCATGCTTCTTCTTGATGCTCTTCTTTTGCATTGATGGCAAGCTGGGCACCTCTCAGACTTATGGCTGTGCCTGAGCCTTCACTGGTAGGGTAGCCTATAAAGGATATATCTTCGCCATAACGCTTCTTTTCTAACTGATAATCGGATACTCCAAATATACTACCTCCAATCAAAAGTATTCCTCCGTTTTCTATACTTCTTTCAGGATCAGCCTCTTTTTTCTTATCATCATACTCTTTTACAAATCGTAAAATATCCTTAAAATATTCTCCCTCAAAATTACAAGTCTTTGATTCCCAATCGACAATTTCATTCATACCAAAGGTGCATAATGTTACTAATACCGGTTCGTCAACAGAAAATCCTCCAACGGCACTTAAATCTTTACCTGCATCAAATAATATTTGCCGTAATTCCTCCAATGACACCCCGGAACGACCTTTTATAACGGAACTTTTTCCCCACATGGAATGTAACTGAAAGGCCGGTGCAACCGCATATAATTTTCCATTCATTTCATATGGCTGTATGGCAGAGCTAAGTAAGTCTGCTTTCCGCAAGTCCATATCCTCTTCCATAAGCTCATACAAATCAACAAATATCCCTTTTTCTGCCAAAATACCATAATTCAAACTAGATACATCTATAATATCCGGAGCATCACCGGTAATAATATCCAAATTTAATCTTGTTACTGCATTTTCATAGTCTATGTCCTCGTTATAATAAGGCATCATTTCAATTCTGACCTCTGATTGCTGACGGTTATAGTCACTTACAATTCGGGTCAATACCTCTTTTTCCTGCAATACCCCAAAAGTCAAAACCAGTTTTTGTGTTTCTCCCTTTTTCAGCAACGTATATGTAGCTGAACCATTCACCTCATCACAACTGATAATCTCGATTTTCTCATCCTGCACTCCCAGATATGAAATATTCTCCGCTGAAATACCATAGGACGATAATGTTAAAAGCTGCTCATACTCATTTGTATCGTAATCAAATTCATATATACGCCCATTCTGACAACATAAAAAGCCATTTTCCAGTGCTACCATATGAGACGTCTCATAGGATACCTCCATATCAAAATATTGCTTTTCCGTAGTCTTCTGTTGCTTAACATCTATCTGCTGTGTATAAATTCCCTCCGTATCTTCTGCCAGAAGTATTGGACTTCCACTCTCATTTAAATAAAAATTAATTAATCTAGACCCTCGTAGGCTCGGTACCTGTACATAAAAAAGGGTATCCATCTGCTCATCTTTCACGTATATACGCTCTACATGCCCATATGCATCCCTTACCGGACTTTCCTTTAAAAACTCCTGCAACTCTTCTCCATTGTAAATTTCATCTACCGGTATGCACAATCGATACCATAGATAGAACACTCCATTATCATCCGCATATATCCCCTTTGGAGTGTTTGTATGTTTTACACTTTCCATATCCTCCAACGTCATGTTTTCAAAACCATTGACATTCCCTGCACCATCTATTTTCCAAAAAGATGTTTTTTCTCCATCACTGCCTGTAATATATAGATTTCCACTGGCATCCACATGCATGCTGTGCACCTCTGATATGCCCTGCAAAGGAACTTTCCTGCTTACTGTACCGTCTTTTTTATCCTGATATACTACACTCATTTTATTCCCAGAATAAACACAGCTAAAAATTGTATCGCCTTCAATTATAGACTTTTCATAGGAATTATGTAAAGGAACATGTTCGTCCACCCATGTATACTTTACCTCCTCCACACCATATTCTGTTTTTTCATTTTCGGAAATGGTTGCTTTTCCACATCCTAAAACTCCCATAACTAAAGCCATAAGGATTATTGGTATAAGTTTTTTCATAATGCCCTCCTGTATTTTTAAGGCAGATGCTGGGTTCCTCCAACATCTGCCTTTCACTTAAAATGCTACATAATCTGTATATTCACCTGATGTATATCCTATCTTATTTCCGTAAACGCCTCTGTACCAGCCATTTGCCCAAATTTGGGTAATATATGCAAAGGCTGTCCCCATAGGAATATCAGCAAGTTTTTCATAGCTTGTTCCTGCTCCACTGCGCATATTTAAAGTTCCATAATCAACGGCACTTACCAAATATCCATCTGTGTCATAATAGGTCACATAATCCTTATATACGTATCCTTTTGAACCATATTTATCATATTTTACATAATAGAAATTACCATACTGACCTATAATCATTACACACTCATCATTGTATAATTTACCAATTTCTTCAGAAGATAAGTTTGGTTCTGGATGCACTCTTAAGTAGCTGGTTGAACTTATATTTATGACAACCCCATAGCTTGGTCTGCTTTCAGAAATTTGGGATATAGATGCTGCATGCGTTAAAATACTTTCTGAGCAAAAGAACACCATTAATGCCATTACCATTGACATAATCTTTTTACGTTTATTTGTTTTCATATAAATACCTCTCCATTTAATTTGGTAGTGTCAAGTTTGACACCCCGTTTTTTATTAAAAACCTTATATTTTCAAGGAATTCACTGCTTTTTGCAAATAAAAAAGCAATGACCCCCTTTTTTCGTGTATAATGTAGTCACCACAACAAACATAAACAGAAAGGATTTCATTGCTTATGGACAACATTATACTCTATTTACTTACTATTATTCAAGAACAACATCAACAAATTTGCTGGCTTATTCTCTTTATCTGCAGATATATCCCTCTCAAACAGTGGGCTCATGATGAAATCCACAGCCCTGCCTATCAGAAATTTACCACGGATAAGCTTCCCATCATCAAACCCTTTGTCAAACAGGACTGGCAACTTTGGGTTGAATACTATCATCTGCGTTATGGCTACATCCTTAAGCCGGTCAAACCTCAGAAAGGTAAAAAGCACGATGTCCCGGAAGATACTGTGTGCCCTCTTTGCGGTGCTCCACATAACTACATTTATGATAACAATGGTGGTCACGGCCAGTTTCAGTGCAAAGTATGCGGCCAAACCTTCGTTACCGGCGAACAGGTTACCACTCCGATAAAACTCCAGTGTCCTTACTGCGGCCATGCTCTCCAGCCATTCAAAGACCGGAAACATTTCCGCAAACACAAGTGTATCAATGACAACTGCCCATTCTATAAACGCAATCTTAAAAAACTGCCTGCGGATCTTCCCCGTTCCGATTACTGGAAGTACAAACTCCGCTATATTTACCGGGAGTTTACCGTTGATTTCTTTGACATGGATCTGAATCAGCTTCCCAAATGGGCTACCTCTTTTAAATTCAAGAAAAACAGTGCTCACATCATGGGGCTTTGCCTTACATACAGGGTAAATCTTGGTCTTTCCCTGCGCAAAACCGTACAGGCTCTTAAAGACATCCACGGCATTGATATTTCTCATACCATGGTCAACAACTATGCCAAAACCGCCGCCGTACTCATCCGCCCTTTTGTGGATTCCTTTGATTACAATCCATCCAACGAACTGGCTGCCGACGAAACTTATATCAAAATCAAAGGCGTGAAAGCCTATGTCTGGTTCATCATGGACAAGGTATCACGCTCTATTCTGGGATATCAGGTCTCGACTTCAAGGGATGTAGGTCCCTGTATCCTTACCATGCGTATGGCTTTTGACAAGTTTAAGGAATTCCCCGGCCAAGCACTGAAATTCATTGCTGACGGGTACAGTGCCTATCCCCTGGCTGCACAGCAGTTTAAGATTCAGAAGGAATGGGATGTCTTTATCACTCAGGTCATCGGCCTGTCCAATGACGATGCAGTTTCCAAAGAATACAGACCTTTCAAACAGATTGTCGAACGGCTTAACCGTACCTTCAAAGAAACTTACCGTACTTTCTGCGGTTACGGCACAGACGATGGTGCCGTACACAGTGTCTCTCTCTGAGTGGCTTACTACAACTTCCTGCGTCCCCACGAAATATCCGGCGGTAAAGAACCGCTGAACAAAGTGGACCTGCTGGAAGGTGCCTCTAACATGCCAGGAAAATGGCAATTGCTCATCTACCTTGGACAACAGACCATCCTGCATCAACAGGAAACCCAAAACTGTTCTTAGATTCCGAGCCCGAGGCAAGAAAACCAGCCACCGGAAAGCTTGCTTCCGGCTTGCCCTTGATGGCACATAAAAGAAATGCTACAATGCTGTGAATACGACGGTAAAGACTTCACTGTTCTTTAGTTCTTCGCCGTCGGTAAGACGTTCAGAGCATTTCTTTTGTGTGCTGTCAAGGGTGGCGGCACGTCACCTCAGACTAAAATATCTGCAATTTTCAAGGTTCATTTGAGCCTACTTTTTCGGCTCCGGGTTTTCATAAATCACTTTACACTACCTTTAATTTTTTTTGTAGCTTTCCAAGACACCTTTACCATACCTCTATCCACATTATTTTTCAATGCCTTCTACACGAAACAACATTTTTCTGCAGTTTTTGGTCATTTTTACTTTATATTCATTTTTCATTTCATACGTTTTCAATTCATTTGTGTCTTTAAATATAAACTTACTCTGTTTTGGATAAGTGCTGTCACTTCTTCCAGACCTTTTTGCTCCTCAAAAAAATGTTCTGCCTCTTCATTAATAATATTTTGAATGTCCGTGCGATACTTAAATTTCACATCCGCCATCCCAACCAGTTTTTTTATAGCACTTATATCAGCTTGTGTTGCCTCATAAATTTCTATATAAGCATTACTGTCCTTATACACACGATTAATCAATGGTATTTTACCATCAGGCGTTGAAACATAAGCTTTTTCCATAGCCTCATTCATTTTTGCATCAAATTGAACTTTCAGAAGAGGAAAACCTTCATCATCATAACCATTCGTAAGATAGAATTTTATGAATTCCCACGCTACGTCCTGATTCTTTCCCTTTGCATTTATGGCCAGTTGAGCCCCTCTAAAGCTCACAGCAGTTCCGGTTCCTTCTGCAACAGGATAACCAATAAAACTTACATCACCACCATAAAGCTTTGATTGAAGCTGATAATCCGTCACGTTAGATATTAAACCTACCGACATTAAAATTTTACCATTTCGAATACCTTCTGATAGACTTCCTTTTTTATAACCACCTTCATATTCTTTCACAAACACTAAAACATCCTTAAAATGTTCACTTTCAAAATTGCAACTGCCACTTTCCCAATTTATAAATTCATCCATTCCCATGGTACACAATGTAGTCAATATTGGTTCATCAGCAGAGAAGCCATATATAGCATTAATATTTTCCCCATTATCTTTTAAAATCTGCATGAACTCAGACAATGTAACACCATACCGTTCCCCAATAATGGAACTACTTCCCCACACAGAATAAAGCTGAAAGGCAGGTGCTATGTTGTATAGACGACCTTCCAATTCGTACGCATCCAAAACATTTGATATAAGTTGTTCTTTATGACATTCTCTATCTTGTTCCATATATTTATATAAATCTACAAACACGTTCTTTTTTGCCAACATTTCATAATCAATCATGGATACCTCTAGAATATCCGGTGCTTGCCCCCTAATGATATCTAATTTTAATTGCTCTACCCCTGCGTCAAACCCCTGCTGTTCATCATAATAGGTAAGAATTTCTATCCTAACTCCATCGCTGAAGCGATTAAACATTGTTACCGCATTCTCTAATTCCGAAAAAGCCTCCATGCATCCCATTGTCAATATTAATTCATCACTTTGTCCAACTTCAAGAAAGGTATACTCCGAATTACTGCTCTTATGGTAATTATCCACAATTTCAATTGCTTCTTCTTTCATCCCCAAGTAAATAACATCTGACTGATATATACCATATGATGAAAGATCTAATATTTTCTCTGTTGTTTGTTCTTGAAACAAATATTTATAAACATCACCTACTTGGCAAAATAAAAACCCTCCATCTATAGCAGTGAGATTCTCTATGTTGTCGATAAAACCAGAGTCGTTTATATAAATCTTTCCCGTCACATCTCCCTGTTCCGTTCTTAATTCCTGAACATACACTCCATCTATGTCTTTTACCAAAATTGTTGGGACTCCATTATTACCAATCGAAAAACTTAAAAGTTGACAACCACTTGAATTTGGAATCTGTTCATAAAACAGTGTTTGTAACTGAGCGTCCTTTACATATATTCTATCAGCCAATGTATAAACATTTTTCTCAGCATCCTCTGAAAACTCGCTCAATGGTACAACCGTTTCGTACCAAAAATAAAAGAGACCCTCTTCATCCACAAATAAACCCTTGCAAATAACTTCATGCTCATAATTTATATTCTCCAACACGAATTCTCCTAAAGATGTAATTTCCCCTTCTTCATCAATTCTCAAAAAAACTTCGTTTTCCTCTGTTACCCCCAATAAATATATATTTTCTTGACTATCCACTGTTATACTTCTAATATCATCTACACCTTCTATTTTTATTTCATCTACAATTTCCGAATCCTTTATATTGTGATATGCCACTGTAATTCCTGAGTTATCGATATAATATCCATATACAATATCATCCCTTACCACCGCCTTTTCAAAATGTCTACTCAAAGAATAATGTACATCCTTCCAGCAAACAGTGTTTTCCGTCTGAATTTTACTTGTTCCCTCTTTTTCAGAACTATTCATACGTTCTTTATTACAAGCTGATAAAATTAAGATTATACATAACAACAACAATAATTTTACAGTTCTTTTTTTCATTATATTTACCTCTATAATTCCATACTAAAAACTCAACTTATATGAACCAATTAATACTTCAAATAAGTTGAGCTTATATGATTTCTGTATGTCTTTTAATAGGTTAATTTATCAACATAGCTTGCATAAACTGAACCCACCTTATTTCCATATAATCCGCAATACCAACTGCTTCCAACATCATAGAAGTGAGCGAAGCTGGTATTTGCCGGTATACTTGTAATAACGTTAGCATTTAAATCCGGGGTTTCACGCATATTCAAACCACTATTAAGGTTTTTCACTTTAAGATAGTAATCTTCATACCAAAATTCAACATAATCTTTTGACACAAAACCATAGTGTCCATTCCCGTCATACTGTACCTTGTAAAAGTTACCGGAAGTTCCCACAATCATAATAAAACTTTCGTTAGGGAGAGAAGTTATAATTTCTCCGGTCATAGAAGCTGTTTTACGGACATTTAATGTACCGCTATCAAGAGCAACTATTCCAAACCCCGGCTTCTCTATAGAAACAGTCGTTGGACTTGATGTACCTGCAAGGACAGTATAATTATTGGTAACTACAAATAAAAACGCCATTACCATTCCAAAAATAAATTTTAATTTTGCACATTTTCTTCTCATATCTTAATCTGTTATATTTCCTTTCAATATATTTTATTTAATATAAATTTGTAGCTTTCCATGACACCTTCACTATACATCTACCCACGTTATTTTTCAATGCCTCCTGCACGAAACAACATTTTCCTGCCGTTTTTGGTCGTTTTTTACCCTTTACAAGCAACCTAAAAGGACTATGCAATTGCTCACACAGTCTTTTCTTCCTTTATTCAACGCTTTTCTGTAAATTTCCCTCTACCATTTCAAAAATTTCATCAGCCAGTAATTCCAGTTCTTCTTTATCATGGCATGCCACGATAATAATCCTGTTTTCATCCCTTAGCTCAAATAAAATATCTCTTATTCTGTTGACACCTGCTTCGTCAATCGCATTAATCGGCTCATCCAATAATATAATATCCGGCTTTTCCATAATTGCCGCAGCAATTCCCAACCGCTGTTTCATACCAAGCGAATACTTTTTGTAATATTTTTTATCATCTGGGTTAAGCCCCACCTTCCTGACTGTTTCCTTGATTTCTA
>JAFXAZ010000107.1 GCA_017521985.1 Lachnospiraceae bacterium | reverse complement strand
TCCATAAGTCCCTGATGGTAAAGCTCCGACAGAGTAGAACTCATGCCATGGTAGCGAAGACCGCCTGCATGGTTGGCAGAAGGGATAAAGTCACTGCCAAGAGTATACATCTTTGCAAGCGGGCATACCATTCCCGTGTCGCAAAGGTCGTAAGCATAGGTACCTCTGGTAAAACTAGGGCAGGATGCCGGTTCAACGGCTATGATACGGTAGTCTGCTTCTCCACGGAGTTTTTCTCCCATAAATGGTGCAATAAGACCACCCAGGTTAGAACCCCCACCGGCACATCCAATGATGATATCCGGTTTTATATTGAATTTATCGAGTGCAGTTTTTGTTTCCAATCCAATCACAGATTGATGAAGAAGCACCTGGTTGAGAACGCTGCCCAACACATAGCGGCAGCCATCGCTTGTTACAGCTTTTTCCACAGCTTCGGAGATTGCACAGCCGAGGCTTCCGGTAGTTCCCGGATGCTTTGCAAGAATCTTTCTTCCAACTTCTGTTTCCATGGAAGGAGATGGTGTTACCGATGCACCGTATGTGCGCATGACTTCACGTCGGAAAGGTTTTTGCTCATAAGAGCATTTTACCATATATACTTTACAGTCAAGGTCAAAGTAGGAACAAGCCATGGAAAGGGCAGTACCCCATTGACCGGCTCCGGTCTCTGTTTCATATCGGCACGCAGATTATACCATGCCTTTGGCATCTCGGATTCATTCAGATAGATTTTGTATGGGATGTTCTCGTTTTTCATAGTCATTACCTTCAGATAAAAATAAATGTTGTTTATGTGTTTTTGATTCGCTCTGTTACTTCGGCACCATCATTCGACGCCATCGTTTGGTTAATAACATTATATTCGTCTCCTCGTAATACAGGAAAACTCCATTGGTTTTTATTCTGAGCCAGGGATTTTGAAAACAAAAAACGCCCTTGACAGAATATAGCTATCTGTCAAGGACGAATCACGTACAAATATAAAGAGTACGACACTATCCGCGGTGCCACCTTGATTCATAGGAATGCTCCTATGCACTTAGCAGGATACCAACATATCCCCGGCAACTGACGTATGCCCACACGTTGCAGAATACTGGGTGTCAATAGGCGGTTTCAAAAAAATCAAAACATTTTTATGGAGGGACGTTGAGAGAGCGCTTAAAAAGAGAATACGGAATTGTATATGAGAAATCGTTTATGTAACAGAGGGGAACCTTCATTGCTGGCAGCGTATCATTCCGAACTGCAAAAATACAGTCCGGTCTATCCGATCATAAAAAAGAAACAGCTTCACACAGATATCGTGAATGCGTTGAAATCACTGATTCACATGGAAGAACGCAGTTCGATGCTGGTTCAGGCATATATTCAGATGATGCTTGCTCATGTTTTTTCTGATATGTCTATGGTTGATAAATTAAGAAAATACTTTTTCATTTCAGAAATTCGAAAAAACTTCTTTGAGTTGGATTTATTCTTGAACATACTGTTGCATATACAGCATGTCCATTACAAGAATCTTCTGATTCTGAATATCAATTATCCCCTGTTCTTTTAAATTGTGTAGGATGCGGTTAACGCTGTTTCTGGTAGAAATACCACAGAATCCCGCAATATCTTCATTTGTAACAGGAAAATCTATCAGCCAACCATTTTTATGTTCTTTTCCAAATTGATGAACTAAAGTATAGAGGAATGCGCAGACGGCACCGGTTCTTCCATTCATGCTCATTAGTTGTTGCCGTTGGATGGCTTCGGCCAGATTTAAGCGATAGTATTCCTTGACGTAATCTTGGAGTTTCCTATCATTATTTATATAATTCCAGAATTCAACTCTGGGGATTAAATAAAATGTAGCTTCTTCTGTTTCGACACGAACATTGAATGGGGCTGAGGTATAGCTGCTGATCTCATCTCGAAGCAGAGAAATAATGTTAGGTCCTTTCAGATAAGCAATGTTAAATTCTCGTCCGTCCTTGAGAATAATACTGGTTTTAACGACTCCTTCTTTGAGAATATAGGTATACTGCTGCTCCAGCCCGCAATATGTCAGGTAAGCATGGCGTTTACGGGTAATGGTGGGAATATTTCTTTGACTTAAAAAGGATAAAAGATAGCTGTTATTCATCAAACCCCTCCTTGTTTTCTGTTTCTCTGCTTATACTTATAAAGCAAAACGCAAAAAACGTCAACAAATGTTACTATCAAATGTGGTTTTTGTATGTATTGAAATATGCCATACTCTTTCAAAAATGAAAGGAGTTATAAATTATGTTTAAAACGGAAGTACCTTATGACAAAAGAATAATGCAAATAAGTCTGGAAGATAAGAATTTAGCTGGAGTACTTGTAGGGAGACAAAGTGATTATGTTAGTGACAAAAGTGAAAAAGAGATTGTGGAGGAATCTTTGGATCATGTCATTGGTTCACAGACATTAGAGGAACTTGCAAAAGGTAAGAAGGACATTGTAATTATCAGCTCTGATCATACTCGTCCGGTTCCATCAAAAATTATTACGCCAATCCTTCTTCGAAGAATTAGGAGTGTGTCACCAGATGCAAGAATCAGAATTCTTGTTGCCACAGGATTTCACCGTCCAAGCACCAAAGAAGAGCTAATTGATAAATACGGAAAAGAAATCGTTGAAAATGAAGAAATTGTCATGCATATTGCGAAAGATGAAAATTCCATGAAAAAAATCGGAACTTTGCCAAGTGGAGGTGCATGCATTATCAATAAGATTGCGGCAGATGCTGATCTTCTTATTGCTGAAGGATTTATTGAAGCACATTTTTTTGCAGGATTTTCTGGCGGTAGAAAGTCTGTTCTTCCTGGAATTGCTTCTTATAAAACAATTATGGCGAATCACAGCGGAGAGTTCATTAATGATAAGAACTCACGTACAGGAAATCTAAAGTTTAACCTTGTTCATGAGGATATGGTTTATGCAGCACGCAAAGCTGGACTTGCCTTTATCGTTAACGTAGTTTTAAACAGGGAACATAAGATCATCGGTTCTTTTGCAGGAGATATGGAGAAAGCGCATGAGAAAGGTTGCGATTTTGTGCGTTCTCTGGCATGTGTTAAGAGAGTAGACTGTGACATTGCAATTTCCACAAATGGCGGATATCCTTTGGATCAGAATATTTATCAAGCCGTTAAGGGAATGACTGCTGCAGAAGCAACGCTTCCGGAAGACGGTGTAATCATCATGGTCGCGGGTTGCCGTGATGGTCATGGAGGACAGGATTTCTATGATAATATTGCAAATGTAAAAGATCCGGGAGAATTTCTGGAAAAAGCAATTCATACACCAAGACTGGAGACTGCGCCGGAACAGTGGACTAGCCAGATTCTTGCCAGAATTTTGGTGCATCATAAAGTGATTCTCGTTTCTGATCTTGTAGATCCTAAGCTTGTTTTGGGGTTGCATATGGAACTGGCATCAACAGTGGATGAAGCTTTGGAAAAAGCATTCGCTCTTAAGGGAAAGAATGCAAAGGTCGCTGTCATTCCAGACGGGCTGGGTGTTGTATTAGAAGAACAATAAGAGAAAAATATATGAAAGGATATTTGAGACATGATACATAATATAATGGCAGAGTTCTTAGGAACTGCCCTAATGATTGTTTTTGGTGTTGGAGTTCATTGTGACGAAGTCTTGAATAAAACAAAATATAGAGGAAGCGGACATTTATTTGCGATTACTACATGGGGATTTGGAATTACTATCGTGTTGTTGGTATTTGGAGGAGTCTGCATCAATCCTGCAATGGCTTTCGCACAGGCAATCCTTGGCATGATTCCGTGGAACTGTTTTATACCCTATTGTGTGGCAGAATTTCTCGGAGGACTATGCGGAGCATGCATTGTTTATGTAATGTATGCAGATCATTTTAAAGCGAGCGAAGACGTTGTTGATTTGGTGGCAATCCGAAATATATTTTCTACTAACCCAAATATCCGAAATCTTTCTAGGAATTTCTTTGTGGAAGCTTTTGATACTTTTGTATTTTTATCATCAGTTCTGGGTATTGAAAGATATTCTGAAAAAATGCTTCCTATCGGAGTGGGAATTTTGGTATGGGCAGTAGGTATGGGACTGGGAGGTCCTACAGGGTTCGCCATGAACCCGGCTCGCGATTTAGGTCCGCGTTTGGCATATACACTACTGCCAATTAAAAATAAGACGGATAATGATTGGCAATACGGATTGCTTGTCCCTGGGATTGCCCCCTTTGTAGGGGCTGTATGTGCGGCATTATTTGCAAGAGGGTTTCTGGGAATTTAATATATAATTTATGATTCAAGATTCCTGCATAAGTTTAGTAAAACTATTTCAGAAAACAGATTAAGTGGATTTCAAAGCCACTTTCATATACTTTGATTGCAGAGGAGACCATATGGTATTTGGAAATGGATAGATGAGAGGAGAAATCGAAATGTATAAAACAACAAAAAAACTTACTTTATCAGCTATGTTTATAGCGGTTGGTATGGTTCTGCCTCTTTTGACAGGACAAATTCAGCAAATTGGAAGTACGTTTCTTCCAATGCATCTTCCGGTTATTCTGTGCGGATTGATATGCGGATGGCAGTACGGAGCATTGATCGGTTTTATTCTTCCGTTTCTGCGTTCGGTTACATTTGGGATGCCGCCTTTGTTCCCGACAGCCATTGCAATGGCATTTGAATTGGCTACCTATGGATTGGTCATAGGATTGATCTATGGACGTTCTCATTGGCAATGTGTGATTTCCCTTTATAGATCTCTGATTGCAGCCATGCTTGCAGGGCGAATTGTTTGGGGAATCGTCCAGATTGTATTGCTTGGGCTTATTGGAAAATCTTTTACATGGCAGATGTTTATAGCAGGTGCCTTGTTAAACGCCGTTCCTGGAATTGTTGTGCAGTTGACATTAATTCCTACTATTATGGTAGCATTGAATCGTACG
>JAFXAZ010000106.1 GCA_017521985.1 Lachnospiraceae bacterium | reverse complement strand
ATGGTATAAGGTAAAAACCAATGCATTAGAAGCAGGCGAACATACTATAAAAATATATCCACGTAAGCAGTATTTGTTGTTGGACAAGTTGTTGATTACCGATGAGAATCTGACATCAATAGATGCTAACGCGTATGTAACCTCAGGAGAAAACGATAATAGTGAGCCAACAGCAACGCCGACACCGACAGTAGAGCCAACGGCAACGCCGACACCGACAGTAGAGCCAACGGCAACGCCGATACCTACAGCAGAGCCAACGGCAACGCCATTTCCGGAATTCGAACATAATAGAATCATGGTAGAAGCAGAGGATTGTATAAAAAATACAGATATGTACTTTGTAGTAGATTCGGAGAGTATTCTTACTTACTCCGATTACGGGTATAGTTTGAAACAGGGAACAGATTACGGAGAAGGTTTTGAGTATCTCACATTAGAGAAGATGGTTGAGGAAGCCAGTGGTAATGCTACCGTCCATTCTACTGGTGTTGGGAATAAAACTAATATTGCAGATATTCCAGAAACACCAGGTCTTAGTTATACATTTAAGGCACCTGAAGATGGAAAATATTATGTATGGGTAAGAGTGTTGCCTAGAAATGGAAATGGTAATAATATTTGGTTTGCTATGGATGATAACGGTTACATTGATTCTAAGACTCAAAGTAATTACGGTACTTATTCATGGTTTAAGATGTATGGTGGTACCTTGACTGCCGGCGAACATACTATTAATATTTCTGCACGAAAACAATATATACACATTGACAAAATTCTGATTGCCAATGCTGATTTTACTCCAACAGGCGGTGGTGAATATGTAGAACCAACACCGACACCTGATCCATCAACACTTCCGAAGTTTGAGCATAATAGAATTGTAGTGGAAGCGGAAGAGTGTACATTTGAAAGACCGTATTTTGTGGTAAATAGTGAAAATGCCGGTACATATGTTGGCGGCGATGTTGTTGTTGCAAATGCCGGCAATAATGCTGCTCTTTACTGTGAAAAGGGAGCAAATATAGTTAATCAAGAAGATATAACAAAGCCAACACTTACGTATGATTTTAATGCACCTACAGAAGGCAAATATTATGTTTGGATAAGGGTGCTGAGTATGTCCGCTAGTGGAGACAGTATTTGGGTTGCTTTGGATGATGGAGACTATCTAAAGAGCAACTTTACGGTTGATGCAGAGAATTTTTGTTGGCAGAGAATAAGTGCTGCTCCTTTAAGCGAAGGAATACATACAGTAAAGCTTGTTCCTCGTGAAAACAATGTATATATAGACAGGCTTTTAATTACTGATAGAGCGTCACTTGTTCCATCAGGAGATGGAGAATATGTAGAAGGAGCTGAAGAACCTCAACTATATTCCCAACCGATAATTTCACCGAAAACCGGAACAAATACATATGAACAGCATCCAAGAGTGTGGTTTACAGTGGATGATATCGGTACCATTCTTGAAAATATAGAACATGAGGAAAACAGTGCTGCATTGGCTAATCATATCAAGTATAGAGATGCCGATGTGGATGGAAAGCTTGTAGCTTCTAGCTCCTATAATTATAATGATTACTATCTTGCTGTGGCCAAATCCTGTGCATTTGAATATGCAATCAAGGGAAAAGCGGCAAATGATGACACCTATGGCAAGAAAGCAATCACCATTATGGAGAATTATCTTGATACCTTAGTAATTACGTCAACGGACAGATATCATCAGGCAAGCGAAGTGGTTTATGCAATCGGCTTGGTTTATGATTGGTGTTATGACTTACTTACGGATGCCCAAAAGGACAATTTTATTGAACAAGGGTTATATATACAGGGTGCATATACCGAAATAGGATGGCCGTGTACGAAGCAAAGTGGTTGGGGAGGCCATGGTGCTGAGGATCAGATAATCAAAAATCTTCTTGCATTCGGTATCGCTGTTTATGACGAGAAGCCATATATTTACAATACAGTTGTGGGCAGGTTACAGGATGACTACCTTTCTCAAAGAAGAGATTTGTACTATAACGCCCATAAAACATTGTATGGTAATGCATATGGACCATATAGATTTAATGCGGATGTTTCTGCTTTGTTTATGTTATCGAAGTTCTATCCGGAAGGTTCACCAAATAAAAACTTCTGGCAGAACGATGAAATGCATTATGTTCCGTATTGGTATATATACGCAACCAAACCGGATAGTTTCCAGCTAATCGACGGAGACAGCCAAACATACAATATAGCAAATCCGACGTTAACAGGAACAAAGTCACCTGATTATATCTATGCCCTGCTTGGAAGTTGGTATAAGGATGGTTATTTGAAGTATATGTTTCTTGAAGAACGTGAAGATTTAACGCCGTCTCAGTATTTGGAATTTTTAATTTGTAATGATCCTACTGTGGAACCGATTTCTAAAGAAAATCTTCCGTATTCTAAATATTTTGATTATCCATCAGGTCAGTATATTGCAAGAACAGGTTGGGATATGGGTAAGGATTCGGATGATGTTGTAGTCAGTATGTCAGTAAACGAAGTTACCATTACAGATCACAATCATCTGGATGCAGGTGAATTCGAAATTTACTATAAGGGTAATCTGGCAACGGATAGCGGTTATTATCAAGCTGGCAGTAGTGACGACAACAATAGTTATTTTGCCTCTGATTATTGGCACAATTATTATCATCAGACTATAGCACATAATTGTATGCTGGTGTTGGATCCGGACGAGCCTGTAATTAATTTTACACATAATAGTAGTCCGAAAGACATCGCCAATACAGGAGGTCAAATTTCTGTAAGTAAACAATCAACGGTTAAATATCCGGAAACAGCTGAGAATTTTAAAGAGAACGAAAATTTTAATACATGTACCGTTCTTGGTCATGAAGTAGATCCTTATGATGAGATAAAGCCTGATTATACATATCTTAAGGGAGATTTGGCGGGAGCATATTCTGAAAAGGTTGTAAATTATGAGAGAAGCTTTATGTTCCTGAATCTGAGAAAGACAGATGAGGAGTCTGATGTTCCGGCAGTATTAATTGTATTCGACCATGTGGTTTCCAGCGATGCATCCTTTAAAAAGACATATCTGCTGCATGGAATCAATGCGCCTGAAATAAGTGGCACGCGTACTATTTTAAAGAGAACGGAGAAAGGATACAATGGCAAGCTGGTAAATGACACACTCCTGCCAAAGGCTGACAATGTAACAATTACGCAGGTAGGCACAGAACCAACAGAATATATTGTAGGAAACAAAACCTTTAATATTACCGGAACTTCAGTTGGTATAAACGAAGGAGGCAGTATTCGAACAGAAATCAGTCCTATAGCGGCTTCAACAGAAGATTATTTCTTAAATGTAATGCAGATGTCTGATGCAGACAGTACAGAAGAGCCATTAAAAGCAACTCTTATTGAAGCAGAAACACATACCGGTGTAGTGATTGCTGATCGTGTAGTTCTGTTTGGTAAGACCAACGAGCGCGTAGCGGATACAGTAACCTTCAGCTTTGGAGAGGAAGAAAGTGCAGAGCTTAGTGCAAGGAATGAGTCTTCCCAAAAGGGCATATTCTCATGGTTAAGCAATTTATTAATCGTGGCAAATGCGGGTAATTTAGAAGGTGGTGCACATAAGCTGTCTGTTTTTGAAACGATAACTATAGGTGGTAAAAAAGTGAAGGTGGAAGCTGTAGTAACATATAATCTTCCTGGTGACGATGCTGTAGAAGATGATGATACAGAGTCTGAAGCTATGGCACCGAGTGACAGTAGTGAAGCAACTGAAAGTACAGAATCCAGCGAAAGCACGGAATCCAGCGAAAGTACGGAACCTACAGAACCAAGCACAGAACCGGAGGAACCATCTCTTTATCAGATTACGGTTGCAGATTTAAAAGCCGGAACATGGAGCTATACCAGTGAGGATGGCAGTGCGACAGGTAATGTGGTAGTAACAGAAGAAGGTGGTGTAGCAGTATTTGAAGGACCAAAGGGTAGCTATACACTGACTTATGTGAACGAAAGTACAGACAGAGATATTATACAGCCGATATATGAAGCAGAAGAAATGTCGGTAAGAGTTCGTTTTAACACTTACTACTTGTTCAGTGAAAAAGAATTCATTGCTGAAAACGGAGAAGTTATGATTCCGGTGGATGTAATAGCAGATGCTCTGAGTGTAACCCTTTTGTGGAATGAAACGGAAAAGGCTGCGACCATGTCCAGATATGACAGAATGGTTACTATCACAGCAGATGAGGACACTGCCGTAGTCAATGGTGAAGAAAAAGCACTTACTATAAAAGCAAGGATGGTAGAGGATACCCTCTACGTCCCGTTAACTTTTATAGCAGAGGCATTTTTAGCACGGGTAGAATGGGTAGAATACAGTAAGACGGCAATCGTTACTGATAATGTAAAACCGCCTGTTGAAGGATATATCGGAGTTTCATACTGTTGGTGGGATGCCGGTTTCATTATGGGTGAAGATACTGATGGATATGATACAATCGATAGTAATTCAGCAACTTATTGGGCTACCGGAGCCGCAGAACCAGGTGTGAGATTTATCGCCTATGATTTTGGAGAAACGAAGGATGTGTCAGTAATTGAAATTCTTTGGGGAAATCCACATTTAAGATATTTTACATTTGATGTATTAGTTTCAGAAGATGGTGAAAATTGGACCGTTCTTGATGGATATAGGCAAATTACCTCTACATTGGTAGATGAGTCAGCTAAAGATGAATATCAGACGATAACGTTACCGGAAGGTACAAAAGCAAGATATATCAAACTGGATTGTTATGGTAATACAAATGTTAATCCTATCAAGAGTACATACGCTAACAATATAAGAGAAATAAGGTTTAAATAAATAGTTTAAACTGAAAAGTGCTGTCGCTTAAAAAGAGCGACAGCACGAAAAAGAGGAGTTAATGTTATGGTTACAGAATTGAAAATTGAAGAATTGTCTGTAGAGCAAAAAATCGGACAGCTTATTGTGGCAAGACATTGCATGGCCGAAGAGGATAGAGAAATTGTTCTTGAAATGATTAAAAAAAGAGCTGTCGGAGGAGTACAGACCGGTTTTGAGAGCGATTACAAAGAGTTTATGGATGAGGTGAAACGCACTGCAGATTATCCGCTACTTATTTGTGCAGATATGGAAACAGGATATCCCGGAGGAGAGATGAAGATACCTTTTCCAATGGGGATAGCATCAAGCGGTGTTCCGCATAATGCCTATGACCTTGGAAGAGTAGTAGCTATAGAAGCAAAAAAAGACGGAGCAAATTGTATATGGGGGCCGGTTGCTGATATAGCAATGGAAGGGGCTCTTTGTAAAATTGCAAGATGTTTTTCTGATGATCCCGAAACTGTCAGCGACTACGTAATTGAAATGATTAAAGGACTTCAAGCAGAGGGGATGATTGTAACATTAAAACATTTTCCTGGGGGCAGCGATATTTTATGTGACACCCACCTTATGACAGAGGCATCGTCCTTTAATGAAAAAGAATTGTTGGAAAAAGACATTATTCCTTATATACGTGCAATGAAGGAAGCTGATTTGTCAGGAATAATGACATCGCATATTCTGTTTCCTGAAATTGATGATAAATATATCGCATCTTTGTCAAAAAAAGTTATTGATATAATAAGAAAGCAAGGGTTTGATGGATTAATTGTAACGGATTCATTGGCAATGATGGCAATAGCAAATAATTATGGGGATGAAGCAGCATTAGGCTTGGCTATTTCTGCAGGAAATGATATGGTTCTCCCGAATTTCAGAGTGGGATATAAGCAAACCTATGAATATTTAATGAATGCATACAAACAAGGGATTATAACAGATGAGCGATTGGATGAAGCAGTAAGACATGTACTGGAAGCTCAGAAAAAAACTATGAAAAAACCTTCACATAATGAGATACCGGATGATTTGAAAAAGACAGTGGAAGACTCTAATAAAAACAGTATTATTGCAATTTTAAAAGAAGGTTATGACGTCAAATTATCTGAAGAGTCAAAGAAACTTTTTGTACTTTTATGTGAAAACAGTTATCCGGAGATAGATGGAACATCTCCTGAATTTGATAGTAAAGCATATTTTTTAAAAAATAAAGTTGAAATGATCAAGGAAAGCCTATTAAAAAATTTTCCGGGTTCAAATGCTATAATTATAAGTGAATTTCCACATCAACATGAGATGAGAAAAGTATGCGAGGAGACTATTAAATACGATGAAATTGTATTTTATATTTTTTGCCGTGCATCCAGCTATCTTGGCAGCGATGGTATAACCGAAAGAGTTAAAAATTTAATACATGCCAATGCCAATAAAACAGCAGCTATAGTACATATAGGAAATCCTTACGAGATAAAAAATTTTAAAAATATTAAGAGAATAATAACTGCATCATATGGCAGTAATACGGAGGAATGGATAATAAAGGCATTAAAAGGAGAGTTTGAACCAACAGGTAAACTGCCTGTATTATTATAAAAAATCATGTGGTTCATCCAACAAATTAAGGAGAAACGTAATGGCTAATATTTTATTTTTGGGAACTTGTTCTGGTACAGAACCAATTGAAGGTATGCACCATTCTTCCATGGTGATTGAGATAAATGGTTTGTATTATTGGTTTGATGCAGGAGAGAATTGTTCCAGAACAGCGTCAGAAATGGGGGTTAATCTTCTCAAAGTAAAGTCCATATTTATTTCACATACCCATATGGATCATGTGGGAGGATTGGGAAATCTACTTTGGAATATTAGAAAACTGACCAGACTAGGCAAAGGTCTTCCGCCAGAAAATAAGATACCTGTTTTTATTCCTAATATGGATAGCTGGAATGGAATAATGAGTGTATTGAAAAATAGCGAAGGAAATTTTGTATGTGATTTTGAAGTCGTGGCAGAACAGCCTTCTGATGCTATGATATATGAGGATGAAAATATAAAAGTTTACGGAGTGCACAATGGACATTTACCGGTTACAGCGTATGGAGAATACCTCTCTTATTCTTATATTATAGAGGCAGAAGGAAAAAAAATAGTTTATTCAGGAGATTTAGGCAGTCTGTCTGACTTGGAAGAAATCGTAAAGGATGGTTGCGATATTCTTATTTGTGAGACTGGGCATCATAAAGTGGATGATGTGTGTTGTTTTTCGGAAAGAAAACAGATTCCAATCCTTTTGTTTACACATAATGGGCGTGAAATAATTAATGATAGGCAGAATGCAGAAAAAAGATTACTGGAATCTCATTGCCAGGCACACATCTGCTACGATAGGATGATATTTGACATATCAAAAAATTGTATTGCAGAAAGTAGGGAATAAAATAAAAATTGGGAGACAGTTATGGTTAAGTACAATAGTTATATCAAAAATCTTATTAGCAGAATGAGCTTGGACCAAAAGATTGGTGCCATGCTTACCCTTGGCTTTTCGGGCGTAGTACCGAAGGCAAATATTTATAAATATATTGAAGAATATCACTGTGGAGGCTTGCGTCTGGAGACCAGTCTCAGACAGTTTGGAAATTATGTAGATCCGAAAAATAATACGACAGTAGTTAAAATAGAGAGCAAAACCGGTATCCGATTTAAGACAAATGCACCTCTTTGCACGGCGAGTCAGTATAAAGCGGTACTGGAGGAGCTGCAGGCATGTGCCAGAAACAGAGAGCTGTCCATTCCGCTTCACTTTTCTTTTGACCAAGAAGGTGGCAGCAGTGCCAACTTTTTCTTTGGTGGGGTAAATCTTTTTACAAAGCCAATGGGCATTCGTGCCATGGATGACCCGAAAATGGCATACCGCATTGCCAAGGCGGTATCTGCTCAAAGCAGGGCAGTAGGCTTTAACTGGGTGCATTCTCCTGTACTGGATGTGAATAGTGAGCCTGCGAATCCGGAAATTTACACTCGTGCATATAGTGATGATGCAGAAGTAGTGGCAGAGTATGCATTGGAAGCCTGCAAGGGTTTTAAAGATGGCGGACTGATTGCCACCGGCAAGCATTTTCCTGGCAGGGGACATTCTGATGTGGATGCACATTTCAAGGTGCCGGTGATCGATGTGGATTACGAGACCTTGGTAGAACGTGAGCTTTTACCTTATCGTAAATTGATTGAAGCAGGTGCGTTGCCATCTATCATGATTGCACACAGTATCTTCCCGGCAGTGGATCCGGAGCATATTGCTACCGTATCCAAGAAGGTGGTTACAGGACTGTTAAGGGAAGAACTGGGCTTTGAGGGTGTTATTACCACAGACAGTATGACTATGGGTGCCCTTGCTACAAAGTATGGTGTTGCAAATGCCTGCGCAATGGCTCTGGAAGCAGGTGCAGACCTGGTATTGATGAAGGCAGAAAATCATCTGGTTGAGGATACCATTGCGGCAATCAGAAAGTCTATCGAAGAAGGCAGAATCAGTGCAGAGGAGCTGGATAATAAGGTGTATCGTATTCTTAATCTGAAATACGAGTATGGACTGTTCCATGGTGAAAAAGAAAATATGGTTCCGGAGCAGGTTTTACAGGACAAGGAAATTGTAGAACTTGCAAAGACAGCAGCCAGAAGATCTATTTTAATTGAGAGAGATAAGGACAAGGTATTTCCGGTAAAGGACGGAAACGTGCTTGTGGTTGAGCAGCAAGTATTGTTGTGCAATGATTATCAATGGCATTCCGGACTGTTGTATGAACAGTGCCAAAAGTACCATAGTCATGTGGATTATCTGGAAACCTCTTATTCTTATGATGAAGTAGACGAGGCGCAGATCAGAGAAGCAATCGAAGCATATGATGTTATCATTGCTACAAACTATTTCCAAAGAGGTAAGGCAGGTAATAAAGAATTCTGGGAGAAGCTTCATGGGGAATATCCTGACAAGAAAATTATTATGGTAACCAATACCCCATATGAGCAGGTATCTATTCCGGTAAATGCGCGTAATGTACTGTTAAACTTTGCAACAACACCGGAAAATACCAAGGCGGCAGCAGCAATTTTATTTGGCAGAATGAAGGCAGAAGGAGTATGGCCTCTTACACACATGAGACCGGGTGGAGCAAATGCAGAAAACTAAAGAGTATTTAATTTGTGTGGATTCCGACGGGTGTGCAATGGACACTATGGATATCAAGCATTTTCAGTGCTTTGGACCATGCATGGTGGATGAGTGGAAGCTTTTTCAATGGGAAGAGGCAATTTTGAAAAGGTGGAATGAGATCAATCTTTACACCATGACTCGTGGTATCAATCGATTTAAGGGGCTTGCCATGGCTTTAAGAGAAATCGATGCTACATATTGTAAAATCGAAGATATAGATGTGCTGGAGCATTGGGTTCATGAAAGTCGTGAGCTTTCTAACCCGGCACTGGAAAAGACCATAGAGCTAAATGACAGCATAATCCTCAAAAGGGCACTTTCCTGGTCTAAGCATGTGAATGAAAAAATTAATAAGCTGTCATATGAGGTAAAGAAACCCTTTGAAGGCGTAATAGAGGCGCTTAAATTTGCACATGAATATGCCGATATTGCCATTGTCTCCTCTGCCAATCGACAGGCTGTGGTAGAGGAATGGGAGTATTATGGTTTATTGGAGTATGTGGATATTATCATGGCACAGGATGTGGGAAGCAAGGCTTACTGCATTGGAGAAATGCTGAAAAAGGGCTATCCACTTCAAAAGGTCATGATGGTTGGAGATGCACCGGGGGATTATGATGCTGCACGTAAGAACGAAGTATTTTATTATCCTATTCTAGTACGTAAGGAAAAAGAATCCTGGGCGGAATTTAGAGAAACAGCAATGAGGAAGTTGATGGACGGAACTTATGCGGGAGAATTTCAGGAACAGAAAGTGGAACAGTTCTTGAAAAACCTTGCGTAAGATTCCGTGACAGAAAGAGAGGATTTTATAAAATGAAGGTATTTGTATCTGTACCCCGAAATTCCAGAGTAATGGATCGATTTTTTAAAGAGCAAACAATAGAATATCTGGCTGAGTGCTTTGAGGTTGTATACTCACCGTTAGATAGACAGCTTAAAGCAGAAGAAATATCAAAATATGCAGGTGATGCGGATGTGATTATGACAGGCTGGACCCATCCTATGATAGATGGTAAAGCTCTGGAAAATACGTCTATTAAGTTGATTGCACATACCGGAGGCAGCGTGGCTGATTATGTAAACGATGATGTATATGCCAGAGGCGTAAAAGTTATCAGCGGGAATGAACTGTACGCAGAGTCCGTAGCAGAAGGAGCACTTGCTTATATGCTGGCAGCTCTAAGAAAAATTCCGGATTATACGGGAGAAGTAAGAAAGGGCGGTTGGCGTCTGCCGGGACCTGATATGTCACAGGGGATTTTAGACCAGACGGTAGGTATCATCGGTGTGGGTGCTATTGCCAAAAATCTGATTAAGATGCTGCAGCCATTCCGAGTGAAATTAAAGTTGTATTCCGGTTACCCTATTGATGAAGCATTTTTAAAGGAAAACAATGCGGTTCAGGCATCCCTCGAAGAAATCTTTTCTACCTGTAGAATTGTCAGTCTTCATTCTGCTCTCAATGACAGAACAAGAGGCATGATTGGCAAGGAACACTTTGATTTGTTACAGAACGGAGCCGTTTTTGTAAATACAGCAAGAGGCGCTATTATCCGCGAGGACGAGATGATAGAAGCGTTAAAAGAAAAGCGTTTCATGGCAGTATTAGATGTTTTTTGTAAGGAACCACTAGAGGAGGACAGTCCTCTGCGTACTATGGAGAATGTGTATTGCATGCCACATATGGGAGGACCTACGGCAGACAGAACACCGATGATAACCATGCGCTTGGCGGATGATATTGTACGTTTTGAAAAAGGCGAGCCGTTACAGTATGAAATCACTAATGAGTATGCAAAGAGGATGACCAAGCAGAGATAATAGGAGGTTATATATATGAACAGAGAAAAATGGACAGAGGAAAAACTAAATGAGCTTTTAACCACACCAAGTGATGCTTTGGTAGGGGATATCAAGAAAATCAAGGGAGATATTATGGTACTTGGTGCCGGTGGTAAGATGGGGCCGACCCTTTGTGTACTTGCAAAAAATGCAGCAAAGAAGGCTGGCGTAGACAAGCGTATTATTGCGGTATCCAGAGGTTCCGACAAGATTGCAAGCCAGTTGATGCTTGACAATGGTATTGAAGTAATTGCCATGGATTTGCTGGATAAGGAAAAATTATATTCCCTGCCGGAAGTGAAAAATGTTATTTATATGGCAGGTAAGAAGTTTGGCACAAATGGTAATGAGTGGCAGACATGGTCCATGAACTCCACACTTCCGGCTTTTGTGGCAGATAAATTTAGAAATTCAAATATTATAGTATTTTCCACAGGAAATCTTTACCCAATTGTACCGGTAAGTCATGGTGCCTGCAAAGAAGAACAGCAACCGATGCCAAACGGAGAATACGGCATGAGTTGTCTGGCACGCGAAAGGGCTTTTGAATATGCATCACATGCATTTGGGACAAATGTATTTATTTATCGATTAGGGTTTGCAGTGGATTTAAGATATGGCGTACTTTATGATATCGCAGACAAGATTTTAAAGGATGAAAAAATCAGTCTTTCCACACCATGCTTTAATTTTATCTGGCAAGGAACCGCTAATGAAATTGCAATTCGTGCACTTCTTCATGCCCAAGCACCTGCTAATGTTATGAATGTTACAGGTCCGGAGATTGTATCTATTAAGAAGGTAGCTATGGAGCTTGGTGAGCATCTTGGTAAACAGCCATTGTTTGAAGGGGAAGAAGGAACAGATGCGTATCTGTTGGATTCATCACGTGCAGTAGAGACCTTTGGATATCCGTCTGTTAGCCCCAAAACATTAATTCGCTGGCAGGCAGAGTATATTCTGGATGGGGGAAGAACACTGGATAAACCGACACATTTTGAAGAACGAAAAGGTTCCTACTAAGAAAGGGGTAAGATAATGAACAGACATGAAATTGCATTAAAAAAATTGGCAGAGGGTACCGTGATTCCTGCAACTCCGCTTGCTTTGAATGAGAATAGAATTTTTAACGAAGAAGGACAGCGCCTGCTGATGAAGTATTATCTTAACAGTGGTGCAGGCGGCATTGCCACAGCAGTACATACCACACAGTTTGAAATTCGATACCCAGAATACAATTTATATGAGCCGGTTTTAAAGATTGTATCTGAGGAGATTGATAAGTTTGAACAGGAACATAATACGGTAGTGATAAAAGTGGCCGGTGTTTGCGGACCGGTTGAGCAGGCGCTTGGTGAAGTGGAGATTGCAAAGAAGTATGGATACGATGCAGTACTTTTAAGCGTGGGCGGTCTGGATTCTTTGACAGAGGATGAGTTGATTGAACGTACAAAGCTCGTAGCAAAGGAGATTCCGGTTATTGGCTTCTACTTACAGCCTTCCGCAGGCGGACGCTTATTATCTTATGACTATTGGCAGAAATTATGTGCAATTGAAAATGTAGTTGCCATTAAGAGTGCACCATTTAATCGTTATCAGACCATGGATGTGGTAAGAGCGGTAGCAATGTCAGACAGATGTGATGATATCACCCTTTATACCGGCAATGATGATAATATTGTAGTAGATTTATTGACTAAGTATAAGTTCACAAAAAATGGGAAAACAGTGGTAAAATCCTTTGAGGGTGGTCTTTTAGGACATTGGTGTGTTTGGACAAAGAAGGTTGTGGAAATGTTTGCAGAGATAAAGGAAGCGAAAAAAGGCGATATGATTCCGGCAAAATTGCTGACCCTTGCAGCGGAAGTAACCGACGCAAATGCAGTTGTTTTTGATGCTGCCAATGCTTATGCAGGGAATAGAGCAGGCATCCATGAAATACTGCACCGCCAGGGAATTATGCAAAATATTTATTGCCTGGATTCTAAGGAAAAGTTATCTGTTGGTCAGAGTGAGGAGCTTGACAGAATATATGAGATGTATCCACATTTGACGGACGATGCGTTTGTTGCAGAAAATATAGCAGATTGGATGAAATAGCATCAGGAAAAAGGATTATACATGAGTTTATAATCCGACATTTAAGAAACGGAAGGGAATATTATGTCAAGATTAGTTTTATTTCAAGGAGATTCTATTACAGATTGCGCACGTAACCGAGAGGACATTACATCCACAGGTGTGGGTTATGTACATATGGTGAAAGGTCAATTGGGATGCGAATATCCCGAAAAGTATGAGTTTATTAATAAGGGAATCTCCGGTAATCGAATTGTAGATGTTTATGCAAGAATTAAAATGGATATTATTAATTTGAAACCTGATTATATGAGTCTGCTCATCGGTGTGAATGGTGTGTGGCATGAGATGGGAGGCAAACATAATGGTGTGTCTGCTGAGAAATTTGAGAAAATTTACGATATGCTGCTTACAGAAATATTTGAAGCATTGCCAGACATTAAAATCATGATTATGGAACCTTTTGTGTTGGAAGGCTCAGCTACTACAGCTACGGAAGAAGAACCGGAGCGTTGGGACTATTTCAGAACGGAGGTACCTTTAAGAGCTGCAGCGGCAAAGCGTATCGCAGAAAAATATGGACTTCCTTTTGTTAAATTACAGGATGTGTTTAATGAGGCATGTAAACAGGCACCCGCTTCTTATTGGTTGCGTGACGGTGTTCATCCAACACCTATGGGGCATTGGCTTATCAAAAATGAGTGGATGAAGGGATTTGATGCATTATGATTAACATCGGCCTTATCGGCACACAAAGCATGCATGCCTGGGCATTCGCTCAGGCGTGCAATATTCCGGACTCAAAGGGGAATTATAACTTCCCGGACGCACGTGTCACCGCCGTATACGGTGTAGATGATACGGAGGAGCATATCAAGCTGACTTTAGAAAAGGGTAATATTCCCACGGCTGTTTCTTCTTTGGAAGAATTAATGGAGCATTGCAATGCCTTTATGATTTTGCAGCGTAGGGGCGGAGAGCATATGGAGTATGCTGACCAGCTTATTAGAAAGGGCTATCCGGTTTTTATCGATAAGCCGGTGTGTTGCACATTGGAAGACATGAAGAGATTACAGGCGATGGCAGCAGAGCATGACGCTGTTATTTGCGGAGGTTCCGGACTTAAGTACAATAAACAAATACGTGAGTTGAAGCAGCAGATAGCAGCCCAGGCATTTGGTCCGATAAAAGGTGCTACCATCAATCATTCTGCGGATATGGATAGCCCATACGATGGTATTTTCTTTTACCTTCCACATGCCGTGGAAATGATGCTGGAGCTTTTCGGATATCATCCGGTAAGCGTCAAAACCACCGTGTTTTCACATAATAACTTTACTGTTTGTGTGAAATACGAAGAGTACATGATAAACCTTGCCATTAACAGTAGTTCCCCTTGTTTTGTAGTTGTGAATGGGAAAAACGGTACTGCGGTTCAAGTAAATTCCGGTGATATTTTCCTGGAGAACATGAGGAATTTTGTGACCACCATAGAGCAACATGAAGTGACCAAAGATACGGACAAACTGACTAAGCACGTGGCTATAATACTAGCCGTGCAGGAGTCCATGGAGAAGGACACTGAGGTGAAAATAATAAATTAAGTAAAAGTAAAGACGCCGTACCTGCGTAATGTGGGTACGGCGAAAATTTTATGAAAAAAAGGACGATATATCGTTCTCATCATACAAAATTCTACGCTGCGATATACCTGTTCCAGACGAAAAACTATAAAAAGCAAGTGGAACCTCTATTGACGACAATTGTTTACAAATTATATGCATGATAAAATAGTATTAGAAAGGCGGAGGTAGACCATGGAAGAACAAGTGGAATTGATGACCGTAGATAATATATATAATCGGGTTTATGTTATAAGAGGACAGCAAGTGATGCTGGATGTAGATATTGCACTGATTTATGGATATGAGGTAAAACGATTGAATCAACAAGTAAAACGAAACATTGCAAGATTTCCGGAAGATTTTATGTTTCAGTTGAGTGAAAATGAATTAAAAGAATTGCGGTTGCAAAATGTGACCGCAAATATAAACAGTATGAGCCGTACGTTGCCCTACGCTTTCACTGAACAAGGCATCTACATGCTTGCAACTGTCCTTCGAGGAGAACTTGCAGAGCAGCAAAGCATATTTATTATGCGTGCCTTTCGTGAAATGCGTCATTACATAAAGCAAAATCAACAGTTTGTTACACAGTCGGAAATGCGTCTTGTTACTGCAAAGGTATCTGATATATCCGTACAAGTTACGGGAATTGCAGATTGGAAAAAGAAAACAGAGAAAGACATTGAAAATATTCAAAAGAGCATAGACACTCTTAACGAAAACTTTGTATCAGATAAAGACTTCAAAAATTTTGTTATATATAAAGGTCAGAAGTTTGAAGCCGATGCAGCATACATAGATATTTATCAGCAGGCAACTATCAGCATTTATGTAGTAGATGATTATGTAAATACAAAGACGTTACAGCTTTTATCGCAGAAAAAGGCATTAAGTCAAATCCGGATTGTCACGATAGATGGATAGTGCTTGATTATGGTCTGCCTACAGAGCAGGCATACCATTGTGGCGCGTCCAGTAAAGATGCCGGAAAGAAATTGTGTGCCATTAATAAAATCGAGAATACTGCAATCGTTCAGCCTATAATGGAAGGATTATTATTAGGAGTGGATAAGATAATTTAGTTTTTTATATGCATGATAAAATGGTATTAGAAAGGTGGAGGTAAGCTATGGAAGAACAAACGGAATTGATGACCGTAGATAATATATATAATCGAGTTTATGTTATAAGAGGACAGCAAGTGATGTTGGATTGTGATTTGGCAGAGATTTATGGATATGAGGTGAAGCGTTTGAATGAGCAAGTGAAGCGTAATATTGCAAGGTTTCCGGAAGACTTTATGTTTCAGTTGTCAAGAGAAGAAACAGAATTTGTGAAGTCGCAAATTGCGACTTCACGAAATAATAATTTTTTTGAAGGACAAGAGGGTGGGCGTAGAAAACTGCCTTACGCGTTTACGGAACAAGGCATCTACATGCTTGCAACTGTCCTACGAGGGGAACTTGCAGAGCAACAAAGTATATTTATTATGCGTGTTTTTCGTGAAATGCGTCATTACATAAAACAGAATCAGCAGTTTGTGACACAGTCGGAATTGTGTCTTGTTACTGCAAAGGTATCTGATACATCCGTACAAGTGGCGAGCCTGTCCGATAGACAAAAGAAAACGGAGCAGGATGTTCATAATATCCAAAAGCGTATAGATTTACTTAATGAGAACTTTGTATCAGAGAAGGATTTTAAGAATTTTGTTATATATAAATGTCAGAAGTTTGAAGCCGATGCAGCATACATAGATATTTATCAGCAAGCAAATGCCAGCATTTATGTAGTAGATGATTATATGAACACAAAAACATTACAGCTTTTATCGCAGAAAAAGGCAGGCGTGGAAGTTATTTTATTTACCGAGAATGGGCATGGGAGAAATGGATTTTTGACACCGGCAGTTGTAAAGGATTTTATAGACCAATATCCACCGCTTCGTATTAAATCAAATCCAGAGTGTCATGATAGGTTGATAGTGCTTGATTATGGTCTGCCTACAGAGCAGGCATACCATTGTGGCGCATCCAGTAAAGATGCCGGGAAGAAATTGTGTGCTATTAATAAAATTGAAAATACTGCAATGGTTCATCCGATAATGGAGAGATTATTATTAGGGGAGGATAAGATAATTTAGTTATTATCTGCATGATAAAATAGTATTAGAAAGGCGGAGGTGAGATATGGAAGAACAAGTAGAATTGATGAGTGTAGATAATATATATAATCGGGTTTATGTTATAAGAGGACAGCAAGTGATGCT
>JAFXAZ010000105.1 GCA_017521985.1 Lachnospiraceae bacterium | reverse complement strand
TTATGTTAAAGTAGAGGGAGATACGTATGCAGAGATTTATGTACAACCAAAGGCTGGCAAAACGAACTTAGATAAAATATATATAGAAGAAAAACTCGAGAATACAAACGGTGAGTGGGTACATATTAGTAAAACATTCAAGTTGGATGATACAGCAACTAAAGCTACCTTTTTCTTCCGAAATGCAACAATTGATGGTAAAGCCGGAACTGTTTATTTTGATGATGTGAGCTTGATTACTGCTACTGAATCAAGTGAGCCTGTGACTCTTGTACCTGCTGAATAATTGGTAGAGTTATGTTTGAGTAGACTTGACATTAGGGGAATGAATTTACAAAAAAGTTATAATAATTTAACCATCCCAAAAGCGCATACTAACTGGGGTACCGACGGAGACACCAACCGCGACCCCAGTTGTATTATAGAACTATAGGCGTGAAATACGCTAAAATAATTTATGGTTTGATAAATTTATTGTTACAACAGATGGCACACTTATAGGAACAGAAAATATTAGACAATTGTAACTTTTACAAATGAATACTTGGATATTTTTCAAAAATAAAAGAGGTGGTTGTATGAAGAAAGAATATATGAAGCCGGAAGCAGAGATGATGAAATTTGTGGAAGAGGAAGAGATTATGCTAGAACCAACGGGGTCGTTGGGCACCATAGAGGTGGACTATAATTGGTTTTAATCTACAAAGTCCGTAAAAGGTGACAAAAATCAAAAAACTTTTTTATCAATGGAAAGGAGAAAAAGTGATGGATAAGATTTTTAAATCACAAAGAAGACTGAAAAAGTATAACTTGAACAGGCTTGCTGCATGGCTTCTAGCAGTTCTTATGTTTTTTTCAGCTTTGCCAACAGGCAGCATGACGGTGCAGGCTGGAGCAATGGATGGGAATGTGGCTCAGATAGTAGGTGGCAATTCTTATACAAGTTTAGAGTTAGCAATTGATGCGGCTAATGATAATGATATCATTATGCTGCTTGATAACATTGATTTGGGAGCAGAGGCAAGCATTGCACCTAATAAGGCTATAACAATTGATTTAAATGGTCGTTTTTTGAAAGCATATGCTTTTAATGCATATGGAAAAACAAAAATCATTGACGGTTCTGAAAGTAAGACCGGAGTTTTGAAGGTTACTAACTTTATACCGGCTGCAGACAACGGACAAATGCCTGTTTACAATGATACAGACGGATATATGTTTGCAACGATGGTGGAACAGGTGGAAAGAATCAGTAAAGTGGGTGACGATACTTTCAAGCTTATTTTCAAGCCGTACTTCGGTACAACAGCAATGAATAAGTTATTAGAAAAAGGCGGTAAGACTGCCCAGGTCAGCATATGTATTCGTTTAGAATGGACAGATGAAGAGGGTAATACTCAGTCAAAGGAACTTGAGTATGCAGACGAAATGGTTAAAGAAGTTTATGCTGGTAAAAACAAGGCATTTTATATTGAAGCTTCCGGTGCTACCCAATTTGATAACCTAACGATTACTCCTTTGGTAAAATCCAACATGGGTGAATATCCGAAATGGAGTAACAGCTGTTTTGAGGCAGGGAAAGAATTTATTCTAACTGGTGGTTTTGAAGAAGGTTGGAACAGTAAAGATGACCTTCCAAATGGCACATGGAAACGAGATGGTGCTAGTCACACTGGTATTGATTGGAAGCTAGAGTTAGATACTACAGAGTTCAAGAGTGGAACAGCTTCACTCCGTGTTAATATTAGCAGTGCTGATGTGCAGGAGAATAGACGTGGTGTTGGTGTATATTATCCTGTGAATTCAGGACTTACAGGAGGAAAGTGGTATACGATTTCTGCTTATGTTAAAGTAGAGGGAGATACGTATGCAGAGATTTATGTACAACCAAAGGCTGGCAAAACGAACTTAGATAAAATATATATAGAAGAAAAACTCGAGAATACAAACGGTGAATGGGTACATATTAGTAAAACATTCAAGTTGGATGATACAGCAACTAAAGCTACCTTTTTCTTCCGAAATGCAACAATTGATGGTAAAGCCGGAACTGTTTATTTTGATGATGTGAGCTTGATTACTGCTACTGAACCAAGTGAGCCTGTGACTCTTGTACCTGCTGAATAATTGGCAGAGTTATGTTTGAGTAGACTTGACATTAGGGGAATGAATTTACAAAAAAGTTATAATAATTTAACCATCCCAAAAGCGCATACCGGCGTAGACGTCGGTATGCGTTATTTTTGCTGTAGTCTGTGCTGGGTGGTATGGTAGGTTAGTACAAAGTAGAGGTGGACAAAGGCGAAGTTGAAAGTTTTATATCAGAATTTTATGGTGCTCACAACCGCACAGACGTCCGATATGCGGTAGGAGACAATCCCGTCACTCTCTTAAACATTCTGGTAAAATGATGAATACTTGTATAGCCGAGGAGCTCGGAAATCTGGGTAATATTATGGTTACCCTCACGAATGAGCTTCTTGGCTTCTTTTATTTTTAATTCAATCCAGTAATCCACAGGGCTTTTGTCTGTGCCTTCTTTGAAAATGCGGCACAGGTAGGTGCGGCTTAAGGAAAAGTGCTCGCACAGAAGTGGGAGAGAAGGCGTGTCTGCCAGGTGTTCTTCCATAAAGCGTTCCATGGAGGTTACCAGAGAGCTTTCTGCTATCAGGCGGGATGCTTTGGTGTGGAGCATATCCTGAACCAAGGCTTCATCGCTGCGGATGAGTGAAAATAAAAATTCTACCAAGTAACACTGCATCAACTGTACAGAGCCGGGAATCGCATGGGAAAAGTCTAACGGAGATTTGTTATGGTAATTTCCCGGAAGGTGTCCTATGGCGTTTCGAGCTTCTTTTAAAAAGAGGGAAAGTATTTTTTGAGAATCTTTGCCCAAATTAAAAATTTTTCGGGTAAAATAGGTCATCATTGGACTGGAGCATGCGAAGGAAATAACCACCAGATTGCTGGAGTCTCTGTGATTGGCAATGTGGGAGTGGGGTTCATCCGGGGTATGAAAAATCACTTGTCCCTTGGAGAGTTCACAGCCCACACCGTCCACAATGGCATTGATACAGCCGTCGTCTACGTACACTAATTCCCAGAAAGCATGCTTTTCCGGGGTGTGATAAAAATTTTTGTCAAATTCAAAGTAGTAAATAGAATGAAAGCCGGTAATTTCAATTTCCGGTGTAACCGGTACAAATTTAAAATCCATAATAACCTCCGGTAAATAAAATGGGTACGATGTGTTAAATGTATAAGAACATATAATAAATACTTTTAAGAGATTTTAGCATAAAATGTACTTAGAAGCAATAATGGTGGGAAGATTTGTTAAAAAATAAAACATAAACAAAAAGGTAATCAAGAAGGGAGAGAATGGGGATGAGAGAAGGAATTACCATTGCCGGCAATATCTTGGTGGATATTGTGAAGATGATTGAACGGTATCCGGAAAAAAATATGCTGGTGCATATTACGGATACTGTGAAAGCGGTAGGCGGTTGTGTGCCGAATACTATTATTAACATTGCAAAGATGGACTCAAACGTAACGTTAAAGGCGCTTGGCAAAGTAGGCAGTGACGATAACGGCAAATTTTTGATAGAAGAAATGGCAAAATACGGGGTAGACGTAAGCGGTGTGAAGGTAGCAGAAGGAAAAGAAACTTCTTTTGATGATGTAATGACCGAGAAGTCTACCGGTGCTAGAACATTCTTTTTATCCTGCGGCATTAATCATGAATTTGGCATCGAGGATATTGATATAGATGCACTGGATTGCAAGATTTTCCATGCGGGATACATATTGCTTTTAGGAGCGTTGGATGCAGAGGATGAGGAGTATGGTACGAAGATGGCGCGATTGCTTCATATGGTATCTGAAAAAGGGATCAAGACCTCTGTGGACGCGGTAAGTGAGGATAGTGACCGTTTTAAAGAAAAAATCATTCCGGCACTGAAATATTGTGATTATACGATAATGAACGAAATCGAATGCTGTAAGGTAACGGGGCTTTCTCCAAGAACAGCAGATGACAGAATTGATGTGGCAAATATCAAAGCAACCATGGAAGCCTTTATGGAGTATGGTGTGCGTGAAAAGGTCATTGTTCATTGTGTGGAAGCAGGCTTTTTGTTGGACAAGAGCGGCGAGTTTGTGATAGTACCTTCTTTGAAATTGCCAAAGGGATATATCAAGGGCAGTGTTGGTGCAGGAGATTCCTTTGCGGCGGCATGTCTGTATGGTATTGACCAGGGATTTGATAATAAGAAGCTTTTGGAATTTGCATCTGCAGCGGCTGCTTGTAATCTGACAGCCAGCGATTCTATCAGTGGTATGAAGACAAGGGCTGAAATTGAAAAAATGTGTGAAACATTCGAGCGATTAACGCTTGATGAAATATAAAACAGAACAGACAGGAGGATTAAAACATGTTAGTAAATATGAACGAAGTGCTAAAACCGGCACAGCAGGGAAAATACGCAGTAGGTTTATTTAATGCAGTAAATCTGGAGCTTGCAAGAGGTATTATTGCAGCAGCAGAGCAGAGCCGTTCTCCGGTTATTATGGGTACCGCAGAGGTGCTTTTGCCATACGGTCCGTTGGATGAGGTATCCTATTACCTGATCCCTATGGCAAAGAAGGCAAATGTACCGGTAGTAGTGCATTTGGATCACGGTCTGAATAAGGAGACCTGTATCAAGGCGCTGGAGCTGGGCTTTTCATCCATTATGTATGACTGTTCTACAGACCCATATGAGGTAAATGTGGAAAAGGTTCGTGAGATGGCAGAGATTGCACACTCTTATGGTGCAACCATTGAAGGTGAGCTGGGTCATGTAGGTGATAATGAAGGCTCTGCAGAGGGAAGCTCCCATCTGGCAGACCCATCTAAGTATTTTACCGATCCAAAGCTTGCAAAGGATTTTGTGGAGAAGACCAAAGTAGATGCCTTGGCGATTGCCGTAGGTAATGCTCACGGTGCTTACAAGTTACCACCTAAGTTAGACTTTGCACGTATCGAGAAAATTCGCAAAACTATCGATGTGCCATTAGTATTGCATGGCGGTTCCGGTCTTACCGATAACGATTTTAGAAAGGCTATCGAGCTTGGTATCAGCAAGGTAAATATTTTTACAGATATCAATATTGCAGCAGTAAAGGCAGAGTTCAGACAGTTCACTTCTATGGATAAGGGCGTAATTGACCTGATTCCTGCAGCAGTAGAGGCTATCAAACAGGAAGTATTAAAGAAACTGGAATTGTTCAGCTCTGTAGGCAAGGCACCTGCTAAGTATGACGTGGACAAGATTGTACAGGCAGTAATTAAGGAATTGGCAGCAAAACAGATGCTGTAAAAATAGAAAGGAAGGAACACATTATGAATTTTTTAACAACAGTAGAAGGTAGTTTATTGGAAGGCTTTTATCCAAAGGGATGGGATATGGCAAAAATTGACGCTTGTTGCGAAAAGGGTGTGGCAAGAGAAGCGTTTTGGAACAAGGATTTTAATCCAATAGAGTGTGACAATATCAACGATTTTGATACCTTAATGGGTCACGAAATTGCTTTACAGATTAAGCTGGCAAAGGACGAGGGCAGAAAGCTTGCCATGATTTTACCGGTTGGTCCTATGGGTATGTATAAGTGGGCAGTATATTTCCTGACAGCATGGAACGTAGACTGTAAGCATGTTTATACCTTTAACATGGATGAGTGGTCAGACAAGGACGGCAATACCCTTTCTTCTGACAACCCTGCATCCTTTGAGTACAGCATGAAGCAGGCTTTCTTTGATAAGTTGGGTGATTTAACTGTGCCGGAAGGACAGAGAAACTTTGCTACAAAGAAGAACCTGCCTACATATCCTGAGAAAATTGCAGCATTGAAGGCAGAGGGTGCAAAGTTAGTTTTAGTATTTGGTATTGGAAGAATGTGCCACATTGCATTCTGGGAGCCACAGTTTGCAGAAGATTATGCTTCTGAGGCAGAATGGAAGGCAGCTCCTTACCGTATTGGTGCAAAGTTACATCCTTTAACTATCGAACAGAACGCACTTACCAGCTTTAAGAGCCGTACCACTTTGGTTCCTTGTAGAGCAAACACCATTGGTCCTGGTCTTTTCTTACAGGCTGACTATATTATCGGTGGTGCAGACGGTACACTCGGCCGTGGCATGGGCTGGCAGGGCATGAGCTTTTTAACTACATTACACTATGGTCCTGACATGAATATTACATCTACTTACATGCCAACCTTGCCTGGTAAGCTTTTCTATCTGAAGGAACTGGCAGGTCCATTAGTAGCAGAATGTAATTAATTGGAGGATAGTATGTATACCGTTTTAGTAATATCCTGTCATCCGGATGATGTGGAAATCGCATGTGCAGGCACCTTGTTAAAATGTAAAGAGCGTGGAGACCGCGTGGTAGTCTGCCATTTGTGCAGCGGCGATAAGGGGCATGAAATCATTATGCCAAAAGAATTGGCCGAAATGCGTGCCGGTGAAGCAATCAAAGCAGGTGCACTTGGAGATATCGAGGTAATCCATGGCGGTTTCGATGATTTGGAAATTTATGATAATAATAAAGAGTCCAGAGATAAGGTGGTAAATATTATCCGCAAGGTAAATCCGGACTTTATCATTACCCATGACCCGGAGGATTATATGCCGGATCATAACGCAGTATCCAAGCTGGTATTTGACGCTTCCTTTGCGGCTACCTGTCCACATTATTTTACAGAAGTGGAAGAAGTAGCCAGATTGGTGCCGATTTATTACATGGATACCCTGTGTGGAGTAAACTTTAATCCTACCGAGTACGTGGATGTGACGCCATATATCGACAAGAAATTGGAAATGCTGGAATGCCATGAATCCCAGATTGTCTGGATGAGAGAGCATGACCATATTGATTTTCCGGACATGGTGAGAACCTGCTGCAGATACCGCGGCTTCCAGTGCGGTGCAGAATATGCAGAAGGCTTTAAGCAGTGCCAGGTGTATTTAAAGGGAACTACGAAAAGATTGTTGCCGTGATAATTGTAAAAATATAACTATAGCATATTTTACCATTGTGTGATAAACTATTAATATATTTTTAAAACTGTACAGGAAAATGGTAAAATATGCTGATAAGTGAACGTATATATAAATATCTTGAAGAAAAAAAGATTTCGCAAATAGAATTTGCAAACAGAACAGGAATATCGCAAAGTACCATAAGTGATTGGCGAAGAAAGGGTACAAATCCTTCTGCTGATAAAATTATGATTATATGTGAAGTGCTTGATATTTCGCCTTACGAATTGTTAGCAGGGACAGAAAATAAAAAATACAAAGATTACAAAAAAACAGATTGTATTGTAATAGACAAACAGTCCGGGGAATACAAATTAATTGAAGCGTATCAGAATCTTGATGTTGATTCCCGAAAACGATTAGAAGGTTACATGAAAGCTTTAAGCGATATGAAGTAGTGGTGTGTGAACTATTGACACACCACTTTTATTGCGATATAATATCGTATATACGATATTTGAGGAGGTTTTTTATGGGTACATTTGCATGACAGCTTATAGGTAGAGGGGCTAAAGTGCCGGATTGTAAAAAGAAAGAATTTGCTGAGAGAATAGAAAAGTTATTTCAGGCTGGTGGAATGATGGAGGTGGAATATGTTTATTTGCATGGAAAAAGGATTGCAATGCTGCGTAAAGCTCAAATGCGTCAAAAGGGAATGGATTTCTATTATAATTATTTTGAAGATGATTGTTGGGAAAATGCCGGATTTGGTAAAGGTGTTTGGAGTGGGAAAATTGGATGGAGCTCTTTTCATATAGCTGTGGTTGCAGCATATGTACTTGAGGAACTATATTTAGATAATGTTTCAGTAGCGTTAGTGGATGGAGAGCCGGTTACATCTTGGGGATATGTTGGTTGGATAAATTATTTATTTAATGAAAAGTATCATATAAAAAATTATGATCCGTGGAGGTTATTTGAAGAGTATCATTATTTGGAAGATGAATGTGAAGAATATGTTGATTGGCTTGATTTTGGAATGGAACGTTGTGGTTTTATCGGAACGTGTGAAGTCTATGCGGTAAAGGAGGGAACTAGAGAAGCAATTGAATATTTTGAGGGACGCGAGAAAGGTAAAATAGAGAAATTTGCACTTGATTATATGAAGAGAGCAGTAGAAGCATTAAAACAGTATGAAAAGGATAGTTCATATGATAGAGATACTCAGTTGAAAGATTTGATGGATACTATTTATTTGTTTTATGCGCAAGATAATTATAATGATTTGATGAGTTCGGCTGATACAAAATATAAGGAAATAATGACGTGTTTATTTAATTCTGATGCGCCTGCTTTTGTTATAAAGGCAATCTCTGAGATGTATGATAAGGAGTTTTGGGATTTGTGGGAGCAAATGAAAGGGACTGCTAAAAGAAGATTTTCGGCTATATACGGGAACGATGACTATTATGTTTTACCTGTTTCTACTGAGAAATTTTTTAAACAATTGCCGGATGATATGATTCCGTACTGGGAAGAAAATGGTGAACATGTACTGTCAGAAGAATTATGGGATTGGTTTAGTTCTTTAAAAGAAAGGTTTGATATTATAGTAAATACTGATTTTTTAGTAGAAAAGCCGTTAGAGTATATACTTGAGCTGATGCAGGAAGCTGACGAAGAGTATTATCGTATATATACATTTTCAGATTTTTTTGAGGAAACGATGGAGAATTTAAAAGACAAACGATTTCTTGCGTTGTGGAAATTATATGAAGAGATGCTTCGTGATCCTGAACTAAAGAAGGCGGGGGATGTTATATTCGTGCCGGATGGGCCGGAACATGAGAAAGAAGGGCTTCATTATTGGGGCGAACAGCCAAAACGCCGTTTGATGTGTTCATGGAGTATTACGTCTTCGGACAAACGAAATAATATAGCAAGAGTAACTTTTCGTAGGTATATGGCATTGGTTGCCAATAAAGTATTAAGGGAAAGAGTTTTTGGATTTTAGTAAATGTGTACTGTGAGCTATTGTTATTATTATTTAAATAGTATACACTAAGTAGGAGGCGAATAAAATGCAGGCTCAGGTAAAGGTTTGGGGAAATAGTCAAGGAATACGAATTCCAAAAGAAATTTTACAAGATGCAGGAATTGTTTTAAATGAATTTTTAAATATTACTGCTTCTGATGGTGTGATTAAGTTGGAAAAAGTATTTCAACATAAAACGTTGGAGGAACGAGCTGCCGAATTTGGCGGTGAGTTGGGTCTTGACGGAGAATATAATTGGGGAGAACCTATTGGAAGAGAGGTTTGGTGATGAACCAGTTAATCTACAATCAGAAAAAAATACCAAAATCCAAATGGCGTTATGGTTTTCGTTCCAGTGCGGCTACAGGCTGTGGCTGGATTGCGGTACATAATGCATTGGTTCTTATGGGATATCAGGTGTATCCGGAGCGCCTGATTCGATATTTTACATGGCAGCTGCCATTCATACACGGTAATTTCGGTACCATAATTCCGGGACCGGCGCTATATTTTAGAAAACGTGGCTTTGGCGTAAAAATGGAAGTCCGCAAAAAGAAATTTGACGAACTGGGTAAAAACAGCGACGCCTGCATTTTGTTTTATTATTGGAGAAACAAGTGGAGATTTGGAGCACATTTTACCACCGTTCAGTATCAGGATAGCAAGTTTGTCGGATATAATACATACAGCAATTCCACCGGACCGGATGTGTATGGAGAGAGTGTTGTGGGGTTTTTAAAGAAAAGAAAATATTTCGGAGCAGTGTTGATTGGAATACGTAAATTGTCATAAAGTAACCAAAAACAAAACTATAATAACTGCAATACAAAAGAAAGTAAAGATAATGTTGACTAAAAGAAAGAGGTGTCATATAATATAGTTGAAGCGATGGGTGATTTACCAGTGGACAGGGGGAAATATGGAATGAATGATATGAATGAACTGATAGCAAGCAATATTCTTACAATTCTTAAACAGCAAAATAAAAAGCAGATACATCTTGCAGAGGCACTACAGACAAACAAGCAGACTGTTAGTAAGATGCTCAATGGTGCGAGAATGATTAACGCGATAGAATTGAAGCAGATAGCAGATTATCTTGGGGTTAAAATGGAAGAACTGACAAAAATTCAGGGTAATATAGTGGATACAGATATCGTGCATGCATTTATGGGGAAGGTGGAATCTGAACAGGCTAAAAATGCTTTGAAGATAGCAGATACCCTTTCTGATATGATTCTGTTTCATCGCAGAGTGAGAGAAAATGGTATGGCGATGATGGAGGCGTGGAATGGGTGATATTTTTGCTGAAAGCTTATACAAAAAACAAAATAAGCAGTTCGAGAAAATAAATGAACAGTCCAAGGCCTTTGCAGTCAACTATTGTGGAAATACAATTATTAGAGATACAATATTTGGTATTGTTTCAAATTATGCGAGAAAGAGAGAATTGTCATTAGAGGTTCTTAGGTATCCGTTTAAGGATGATGAGCTTTGGGCCTTCACATTCGTAAAAAAGGGAACTATTTTCCTGTGTGTAAATTCGGAACTTCCGATGTGCAAGCAGATTTTTGCGACGGCACATGAACTTTATCATATTCATTGTTACGCAGAAGATATCAATACCAGCACAATTACAAATGGCTCTTTATTAGATTTCAAAACCTTTGATGAGGCGGCCGCGTCACAGGAGGATTTGGAAGCAAATGCTTTTGCAGGTTTGCTGTTGATGCCAGATGCAAGTTTGGCAGAACAGTTTAAGTTGTTTGGCATCTCTAAAGAAAATATGAATGTTGATGATGTGCTTATTCTGATGGATTTATTTGCGCTTCCATATAAAGCGGTTGTTTTGCGATTGGTTGAAAGCGGAGCGATTAAAGAAGAAAAAGCACAGAACCTTTTACAGGTTGATATGGAGAGTATTTCTGTGAGAATAGAGTTGACCGGAAAAGCTGAGCAATGGCAGCAGGCTACAAGACGCCTATTGCGCTATGGTAGTTTACTTGATAATCTGGCTTTTAATAGTGAATATGAACTGCTTAGAGAAAGCAGAGAAGAGTCAGATAAAGCGTTCTTGGAAAAAATCAGAAAGGAATTTCGTGACGAATGTTAAGGAGGGGATATGGCAAATGAAAAACATGCCTTACTGGATACTGACTTTATCTCCAAGATGCATTTAATCCGAAAGGATGAACAGAACAAGTTAATTGATAAGGTCATGTCAATGCCGAATTATATATTTTATTGTCATAAGCAGATTAGTATTGAACTGGCACGCCATAATATTGTAGGAGTCTCTAGGTGGTTTGAGGCGAAGGTTGCAAATAAATCTGTCAGTCTTTATGATGATGAAATGATTATGGATGAGCTTTTCAAAATCTATGGAGAATTGGCAGTTGCTTCTTATGCCAAAATGCTTCAGAACGCTTGTGATGCATATAGTGAAGGATATTTTGAAGAGAAATTTGTTGGAATATCAAAGCTGGATTATCTGTGCATCAGCAGGGAAGAATTTTTAAAACAATTAGAGTCTGATTGCAATGGAATTGGAGAGGGACAAAATCTTGGTGAATTAAAGTCGTATGTATTGCTGCAGGCTTTGAATATGAAGCTTGGAGAACAGATATATGTTTTTTGCTCAGATGATAAGAACGCCAGGAGCGGTGTTGTCAATATTGGCGGAGCCAGATGTATCAGTGTATTATCGTCATTTGTAAGGCTCCGAAAAGAAGTTGGTTTTACCAAGGAAGATGCAGAACCATATATCAAATCATATATGAGTAGTTGCTTGGGGAAAAATCAGACAACAATTAAGGTACAGGATGCGTCGAAGGAAAAAAAGATGTGCAAAGTGCCATGTGAGCAGGTATTTGATGAAATGTTCACCGGTAAAATTGAAGAAATGAAGACCGGAAATCTAAAATACATATAAAGAAGTTACGGGGAGAAACGTATGAGCAATATAAAAAGGTTCTTGGAGAAGTAAGCCAAGAACCTTTTGCGCATGTTGATGTTAAAATAATAATCTATGAAACCATCTCAATCTGTTTCTGCATTTCGTGTGGTGCTTTCTGCCCGGATTTTTGCAGCACTACACTGTCATAAACATGGGCTGCTTTCATATCCAGTTCCAGCAAGCGGTGTGCATCAGGCGTAAGCAGTTTTTCAGCATCTGCTAATTTACTGATAATTGGTATGGATGCTTTCTTTTTGATTTCAGACAAAAGTGGTGCGGAGTCTTTACGGAATCCCAGCACTCTGGCATATGGCACCGGTTGATGCACATTCCATGTGTTTTCTTTGATGTCGAGTATAATATTCATTAAATTGCGGCATACTCTGGCATAGGTCGTGTCTTTCGTCCAGAGCAAATTGGAAAATTGGGTGAAGCTTTCAAATTGCCCTAAGTTTTTAAAGATTTTATTGGCAAAATCCGGGGTGATTTCCCAATACTCGGTCAGTTCCGCTTTCGTGAGGTTTAAAAGTTTATAATGTAATATGAAACTAAGATCGTCCGGATAAATCAGTCGGTTCCCGGCATGACCATTTAAAAGAATCTCTCTGACAAAAGGAGAAACATTGGCGGATAATATATCACTAGATAAATTCATGGTATTAAATTGGTCGGTTTCCTTTAATGCTTCACGAATAGCAGTAGCAGAGGCAAAACGGAGTTGATTTTCGTTCATGCAGTCTTTTTCGGTAAAGGTCAAAAAGGTATTTTCTAAATAATCCTGCCCTTGACGTTTAACTGTAACTGGCCGTATATCGCTGTTTAGATGGTATATTGCCTTGCAATACTCCAAAGCTAACATATTGTTGGAGTGTCCGTCCAAAACGCTTAAATCAAGCTCAGGATAGACCTTGCTCAGTGCCTGTAAGCGGGCAGCAGGGTGGGTAAGGCCTTGTTTTAAGGCGGATTGATAGGCTGTGTGATAAGTGGCATTTTGTGGGCTTGCAGGGCTATCATAAGGTGTACCATCAATAGTATTCAATATCCGTGCAACCGCAGAAATTTTATTTAGTTCCCCGGCTTCCGAACCAAAGCTGAGTGTATCCACACAACCGAGCTGATGCAACAGAGACACGCCGCCAAAGGCAAAGCCTTCCCCGCTGGAAAGAGCATATGGTACAGGGAGTTCAAGCACCAGGTCACTGCCGGCTTCTAAAGCCATGCGGGCACGGGTATGTTTGTCCAAAACAGCAGGCAGACCACGCTGCACAAAATCACCGCTGAGAACAGTGACAATATAATGAGGTGCGTCAGAGGAATTTGAAGCATTCTCCTTCATAAGTTCTCGGGTTTTGGTTATATGAAATTGATGTCCTAGATGAAGCGGATTGTACTCCGCAATAATTCCGGTAATATGCATGGCAACTCCTTTTTGTGAAATTGTTCACAAAAAAGTGCAAAAAACTTCCAAAATGTATTCCAAAATGTACAATTTTAGGGAAATAAGCACTTGTGATTAAAAACTGTATTTAGTATAATATATTTATAAAGTTTGGACAAGGTGTTTGTCCGGGCAAATTTATACATAAATGGCCGGCAGGACCGGACCTGGAAGGAGTAAAGTATGGCTTTTATTGATTCCATTAAGGAAAGAGCAAAACAAAACAAGAAAACAATTTGTTTACCTGAGACAGAAGATAAGAGAACTCTTTTGGCAGCAGCAAAGGTTTTGGAAGAAGGTATTGCGGATGTAATTTTAGTTGGCAGTGAAGAAAAGGTTGCAGACAGTGCACATTGGTTAAATATTGATTTGTCCGGTGCTACCGTTGTAGACCCTGCTACTTCTCCAAAGTTAGATGCATATGTTGAATTATTATATGAAACAAGAAAAGCAAAAGGCATGACCATGGAAAAGGCAAGAGAAATGCTTCTTTCCGATAACTTATTCTTTGGTGTTATGATGGTTAAGGCCGGCGATGCAGATGGTATGGTTGCAGGTGCATGTCACTCTACTGCAAATGTACTTCGTCCTTCCTTACAGATTTTAAAGACTGCTCCTGGTACCAAGTTAGTATCTGCATTCTTTATTATGGCAGTTCCAAACTGCGATGCAGGTGAAAACGGCACCTTTATTTTTGCTGACAGCGGTCTGAATCAGGATCCAAATGCTGAAGAATTAGCAGCAATTGCAGATTCCTCCGCAAAGAGCTTCCAGGCATTGGTTGGAGCAGAAGCAAGAGTAGCGATGCTTTCTCATTCTACCAAGGGTTCTGCAAAGCACGCTTTAGTTGATAAGGTAGTAGAAGCAACCAATATTGCAAAGGCTACTTATCCAAACTTAAAGGTTGACGGCGAATTACAGTTAGACGCAGCGTTAGTAGACACTGTAGCGGCTTCTAAGGCTCCGGACAGCGAAGTGGCAGGTAAGGCGAATGTTCTTATTTTCCCGAACTTAGATGCCGGCAATATCGGTTACAAACTGGTTCAGAGATTGGCAAAGGCAGAAGCTTACGGTCCTATTCTTCAGGGTATTGCAAAGCCGGTTAACGATTTAAGTCGTGGCTGCAGCTGGGAAGATATCGTTGGTGTAGTTGCAATTACAGCAGTTCAGGCTCAGTTAGTTTAATTGGTTAAGAATATAATTGTCTTAAGAATATAATTGTCTATAGAAAGGAAATTTTAAATCATGAATATTTTAGTTATTAACTGTGGTAGTTCTTCTTTAAAGTATCAGCTTATTGATATGACAAATGAAACGGTTACTGCAAAGGGTTTATGTGAAAGAATCGGTATCGAAGGTTCTAACCTGGTTCATCAGCCTGCAGGCAAGGGCAAGCTTCGTTTCGAGAAGCCAATGCCTGACCATAAGGTTGCTATCCAGATGGTATTGGATGCATTAGTAGACCCTGAGCACGGTGTTGTAAAGAGTGTTGATGAAATTTCTGCTGTTGGTCACCGTGTAGTACATGCAGGTACCAATTACAGTGATGCTGTTGTAATTGATGAAAATGTTAAAGAAGTAATCAAGATTTGCTACGACTTAGCTCCATTACACAACCCTGCAAACCTGATGGGTATTGAAGCTTGTGAAGCAGCAATGCCTGGCAAGCCAAACGTAGCAGTTTGGGATACCGCTTTTGGTATGAGCATGGATGAAAAGGCATATTTATATGCGATTCCTTATGAATATTTCGCAAAATACAGTGTACGTCGTTACGGCTTCCATGGCACAAGCCACAAGTTCGTATCCGGCGAAGCGATTAAATCCTTGAATTTAGATCCTGAAAAGGCAAAGGTTATCGTTTGTCATTTGGGTAATGGTGCCAGCGTTTCCGCTTCCATTGGTGGCAAGTGTGTAGATACCAGTATGGGTCTCACTCCATTGGAAGGTTTGATTATGGGTACCAGAAGTGGTGATATCGATGCAGGTGTTGTACAGTATATCTGCAACAAAGAAGGCAAGGATATCAACGAAGTATTAAATATCCTGAATAAGAAGTCCGGTCTCCTTGGTATGAGCGATGGTCTTTCCAGCGACTCCCGTGACATTATGCAGGCTGCTGCAGAGGGTAATCCACGTGCAAAGGCTACTGCAGAAGCATTTGAATACCGTGTTGCTAAGTACATCGGTGCTTACACAGCTGCTATGAACGGTGTAGATGCAATCTGCTTTACCGCAGGTATCGGTGAAAACGATAAGGATGTTAGAAAGGGCATTTGCAGCTACTTAGGTTATTTAGGCATCGAAATTGATGATGAAGCAAATAACGTTCGTGGTGAATTGAGAGTAATTTCAACCGCTGATTCTAAGGTTAAGGTTATGTTACTTCCTACAAACGAAGAGCTTGCAATCGCCAGAGAGACATATAGACTTTGCAAATAAGTTTTAGGAATATATTTTTCAAAATAAATTCAAAATTATCATTGACAGTTAATGCCAAAATGTGTATAATCGATTAAGTGTGAATAGGAGATACTATGTTTATTAACTTATCTGATGTTTTCCTTTCCGCGGGCAGACCGCTTGAAGTTACCTGTCCGATTGAGATGACCGAAGTTCAAAATGGATATGAGACTTTTTCTATCATAGAAAAGTCTGATGTGAAGCTTACCGGTACGCACAAGATGCGTGGTAAGGCACATATAACCGGTGAAGCGTATGTTGTGGTGGACATGGTGTGTGACCGCTGTTTGAAACCTTTACCTGTCAGGATTGATTTGTCCTTTGAACGAGATGTTTTTTCACCGGAAGTTGATGCAGGGGATGAGACGGAAGATAATCTCGACATAATGCAGGGATATCAGTTAAATGTAGAGAATCTTATATTCAATGAAATTTTGATGAACTGGCCTATGAAGGTATTGTGTAAAGCGGATTGCAAAGGAATTTGTAAAATGTGTGGCAAAGACCTCAACTTTGGTGAGTGCGGATGTGATACATTTGTACCAGACCCGAGAATGGCAGTGATAAAAGATATCTTTAACGCGAATAAGGAGGTGTAACGATGTCTATTTGTCCAAAGAACAAATCTTCCAAAGGTAGAAGAGATAAGAGAAGAGCAAACTGGAAAATGAGCGCTCCTACATTAGTTAAATGTAGCAAATGTGGTGAACTTATGATGCCACACAGAGTATGCAAGGCTTGCGGTTCTTACAATAAACGCGAAATCGTTAGCGTAGAAAATTAATTTTGTGAATAGGGCGTCCCATATGGGACGCCTTATCTGTTGTTACGACTTTTCAAGAAATACTTGCTTTTTGAAAATCTCTCTAGTATAGTAGAATTATTGAAATGTATGTAGGAGACGTTTAATATGAATGAATGGATTAAAGTGGCAGTAGATGCCATGGGCGGTGATAACGCCCCGGCAGAAATTGTCAAAGGTGCTATTGATGCGGTATTAGCTTCTAAGAAGTTAAAAGTGTATTTAGTAGGACGTAAGGACGCTGTAGAAACAGAGCTTTCCAAATATTCATTTCCTGCAGAGCAGGTAGAGGTGGTACATGCCGAAGAAGTAATTGAAATGGCAGAGCCTCCTGTTATGGCCATCCGCCGTAAAAAGGAATCCTCTATTGTTGTGGCTATGAATATGGTTAAGCGCGGCGAGTGCGATGCATATGTATCCGCAGGCAGTACCGGTGCAAACCTGGTAGGCGGACAGCTTATCGTTGGACGTATTCGCGGTGTAGAAAGACCACCACTTGCTCCGCTTCTTCCTACAGCGAAGGGAACTTCCCTTTTGGTTGACTGTGGCGCCAATGTTGACGCCAGACCTAGTCATCTGGTACAATTTGCCAAGATGGGTTCTATTTATATGGAGCACGTTATGGGAATTAAAAACCCTAAAGTTGCGATTGTTAATATCGGTTCAGAAGAGGAGAAGGGTAATGCTCTGGTAAAAGAGACATATCCATTATTAAAGGAATGTACAGATATTAATTTTATCGGCAGCATCGAGGCAAGAGATATTCCTTCCGGTTATGCAGACGTAATTGTTTGCGAGGCCTTTGTAGGTAATGTTATTTTGAAATTGTACGAGGGTGTAGGTGCTACCTTGATTAAAGAGGTTAAGCGTGGCATGATGAGTTCCTTACGCAGCAAAATAGGTGCTTTATTAGTAAAACCGGCACTAAAGCAGACGTTAAAGCGCTTTGATACAGAAGAGCATGGCGGTGCACCGATGCTTGGTCTGAACGGTTTGGTAGTAAAGAGCCATGGCAGTTCCAACGCTGTCGAAATCAAAAACTCTATTTTACAATGTATTACATTTACTGAGCAGGATATCAACGGTAAAATCCGTGAGAACATCTCAGTAGCAAAAGAACAATAAAAACGAAAAGAGGACATTAGTAATGGAAGAATTCGAAAAACTCAAACAAATTATTGCAGACGTTTTAAGTGTTGACCCGGAAGAGGTAAAAATGGAAACCACATTTATGGACGATTTAGGTGCAGACTCTTTAGACGTATACCAGATTATTATGGGCATTGAAGAGGAATTTGACATTGAAGTTTCCGAAGAACTTGCTGAGAATATTAAAACGGTAGAAGAGGCAGTTGAATTAATCAAAAATGCAATGAACTAATAGGTGAAGGCAAACCCTCTTACAATCAAACGGTAAGAGGGTTTCTTTTGTTGTTGCAAGTCAGAAGGCGACAGCCGATGGAGACGATTACGGAGGTTTATATGCAGTGGGGAGCAACGACGCAGGGCATAGAAGAACTGGAAGAGAGGATTGGTTATTCCTTTCGGGATAAAAGCTTGTTAAAGCAGGCTTTGACTCATAGTTCTTATGCCAATGAAATGCGTATTTTAAAATCTGGCAATTACGAAAGACTGGAATTTTTAGGAGATGCAGTCTTAGAGTTAGTTTCCAGTGATTTTTTGTTTTCTAAATATCCTGCTATGCCGGAGGGGCAGTTGAGCAAGCTGAGAGCGTCCTTGGTTTGTGAGCCTGCACTTTCTTTAGCATCCAAACGAATAGAATTACAAAAATATTTCCTGTTAGGCAAAGGAGAAGAAGCTACCGGCGGAAGAGAAAGAGAATCTATCGCGTGTGACATTATGGAAGCTGTTATCGGTGCCATATACAGAGATAGTGGGATAGAAGAAGCCAAAAAGTACATTTTCAAATACATCTTAGATGATATTGAACAGAAAAAATTGTTTTATGATGCCAAATCCACGTTACAGGAGCTGGCACAAAGTAAGTTGAAGCAGGAACTTACATACAAGGTGATTTACGAGATTGGTCCGGAACATGACAAGGAATTTGGTGTGGAAGCACTTTTAGGAGAGCGTGTTATCGGAAAGGGTAAAGGCAGAAGTAAGAAGCTGGCTGAGCAGCATGCTGCATACGAGGCTCTTTTGAAGTTACAGAATGAGGAAGAATAAGCTTTATGTATTTAAAAAGTATTGAAATACAGGGATTTAAATCCTTTGCGAACAAAATTAATTTTCAGTTTCACAATGGTATCACCGGTATTGTAGGTCCAAATGGCAGTGGTAAGAGTAACGTAGCCGATGCCGTGCGCTGGGTACTTGGTGAGCAGCGAAGCAAGCAGCTTCGAGGCGGCAGCATGCAGGATGTTATTTTTGCAGGTACAGAATTACGTAAGCCGCTAAGTTATGCTTATGTGGCTATTACACTGGACAATGCAGACCATCACTTGCCCATTGATTACAATGAAGTAACCATTGCACGTAGATTGTATCGTTCCGGTGAAAGTGAATATTTGATTAATGGATCTGTTTGCCGTTTGAAGGATGTGAATGAGCTTTTTTATGATACCGGTATTGGTAAGGAAGGCTATTCCATTATCGGACAGGGACAGATTGACAAGATTTTGAGCGGCAAACCGGAAGAACGTCGTGAGCTTTTTGATGAGGCGGCAGGTATTGTTAAGTTTAAAAAACGTAAAAATACCGCAATGAAGAAGCTGGAAGAAGAAAAAGCAAATCTGGTACGTGTGACGGATATTTTGTCTGAACTGGAAAAGCAGATTGGTCCTTTGGAGCGTCAGTCTGAGAAGGCTAAGATTTATTTAAAGAAAAAGGAAGCATTAAAGACGCTGGATGTAAATTGCTTCCTGTTAGAGCATGAGCGACTTAATAAGGAGCTGGCACAGGCAGAGGAAAAGTATCAGATTGCCAGTGCACAGTTTGCTGAGGCCAATGTTCAGTATGAAAATATTAAGTCTGAATATGATGCTACAACGCAGGCTATAGAAGCTTGTGAAGTTACCATTGAGGAAAATCGTAACCTTTTAAGTGAAAGCAGTGTATTGCGCGGCAAATTAGAAGGTCAGATTAACGTATACAAAGAACAGATTCATTCGGCGGAAAACAACGAACAGCATTTCCATACACGTAAAGAAAGTGTGGAAAAAGAGATCGCTGCAAAAGAAGCGGAAAAGGCAGACCTTTTAAAGGATAAAGATAAAATTGATGCTACCGTGGCAGATATTACCAAGGTGCGTGATGAAGCACAGGCCAATCTGGATGCTATTTTAGCTCAGATAGCGGATGTGACAAGCCAGATTGAAGCACAAAAAAATGCCATTATTGAGGGCTTAAATCAACGCGCTACCATTAAGTCTAAGCTCAGCCGTTTTGATTCTGTGGTAGAACAGACCCAGATTCGTAAGGCGGAGATTAGTTCCAGAATGCTTCGTGCCAAATCTGACGAGGCAAAGCAGAAAGAAACTATTGAAGCACTGGAAAAAGAGTTTGAAGACATTTCCATAGCTATTAAAGAGATGGAAGAAGCGGTAGCTGCAAAAGAACTTGACTTAAATGAATTTAGAAAAGAATTGACTGCTTGCGATGAAAATCTTCGCAGCACTCAGGAGCAGTATCACAAAGAACAGTCCCGTTTAGAGGCTTTAGCTAATATGACGGAGCGTTACGAGGGCTATGGTGGCGCTGTAAAGTGTGTTATGGAGCAGAAGGACCGGGAAAAGGGTATTATCGGTGTGGTAGCAGACATATTAAAAACCGATGCCAAGTACGAGACTGCGATTGAAACGGCCCTTGGTGCAAGCATTCAAAATATCGTTACAGACAACGAAGATGTGGCAAAACGCATGATTGCGTTATTAAAGCGTGAGAAGGCGGGCCGTGCTACCTTTTTACCGCTTACCAGCATTAAAAACAGTCAGGAGTTTAAGAATACGGATTGTCTTTCTGAAACCGGTGTTATCGGGCTTGCAGACAGTCTGGTACACATAGACGAGGCATATCGTAGTGTAGCAAAGAGCTTACTGGGCAGAATCGTGGTAGTAGACCACATAGACCATGCAGTTCAGATTGCCCGCAAATACAAATATACCATCCGTATGGTTACCTTAGAAGGCGAAATGTTAGTGCCGGGCGGTGCCATGAGTGGCGGTGCTTTCAAAAATAATTCTAATCTTCTTGGCCGTCGTCGTGAGATGGAGGCTATTGAGCAAAATATCAAGGTGCTTGCAGACCGGATAGAAGAAATTAATCGTGAAATTGAAGAGAAGAAGGCGGCTCGTAACCGGTTCCGTATGGAAGTAGAGACCATGAAGGCTGAACTTCAGATGAAGTTTATTGAGCAAAATACCGCCAGATTAAATGTAACGGCTGCTTTGGAGCGTAAAGAAGAAGCTTTGGCAGATGCCGGCGAACTCACTCAGGAGATACAGGACATTGAGCAGAAATTACAGGAGATTTCCGCAGAAAAGGATGCTGTTTTGGAGGAATTAAAAGCTTCCGAAGAGGCGGAGCGTGCTGCGGATGCTCTTGGATTAAAGCTTCAGGCTCAGTTGTTGGAGCTTGGAGTAACTGAAGAGGAAGAGGCTGACAAAGTAAAGGAATGGGACATGAAGGTTCGTTCTTTTATGCAGACCTTGGAGTTCCATGAACAGAATGTAAATCGTATTCAGGGAGAAATAGACCGTTTTGCGCGTGAATTAGAAGAAATAGAAGTAAGTATAGAAGCCAGCCGCAAGGATGTGGTGGATAAGCTTGCAGCTATTGACGAACTGACCGCAAGCATCAAGCATTCTGAGAATGTGTTGGATGAAGCACAGGTGAAGTTGAAAGAGGCTATGGCCAAGAAGGAACTTCTTTCCGGCAAGCAAAAGAAGTTCTTTGACAATCGAGAAGAAATGGCACAGCAGATTTCTAATTTAGACAAGGAAGTATATCGACTGAATGCTCAGCGTGAGAAGTTAGAAGAAAGCGTAGAAAACCAGATTAATTATATGTGGAATGAATACGAAATTACTCTGACAGATGCTTTAGCACTGGCTAATCCGGAGATGACAGATTTATCTGCCATGAAGAAGGAAATTATCGAAATCAAGGCAGAGATTAAAAAATTAGGCGATGTCAATGTAAATGCTATTGAAGATTACAAAAATCTGATGGAGCGTTACACCTTCTTAAAGACACAGCATGATGATTTAGTAGAGGCCGAGAAGACCTTAGAAGGCATTATCGAAGAATTAGATGCTGCCATGAGAAAACAGTTTAAAGAAAAGTTTGCAGATATTGCGAGAGAATTTGACAAAGTATTCAAAGAACTGTTCGGTGGTGGTAAGGGTACTTTGGAACTTCAGGAGGAAGAAGATATCCTGGAAGCAGGCATCCGTATTATTGCTCAGCCGCCCGGAAAGAAGCTGCAGAACATGATGCAGTTGTCCGGTGGGGAGAAGGCTCTGACTGCCATTTCTTTGTTATTTGCAATTCAGAACTTGAAGCCATCTCCATTCTGTTTACTGGATGAAATTGAAGCGGCCTTAGATGAGTCTAACGTTGGTCGTTATGCAAAGTATTTACACAAGCTGACAAAGCACACGCAGTTTATTGTTATTACACATAGACGAGGTACGATGGAAGAGGCGGACAGACTGTATGGTATTACTATGCAGGAAAAGGGTGTTTCTGCTTTAGTAAGTGTGAATCTGGTAGAACAAGATTTAGAGGAGTAATCTATGGGAGAAGAAAAGAAAGGCTTTTTTGCCAGACTGAAGGCCGGTTTGGCAAAGACAAGAAATAATATTGTACACGGTATTGACCAGGTGTTCAGCGGTTATTCGGATATTGATAATGATTTTTATGAGGAGTTGGAAGAGCGCCTGATTATGGGGGATATCGGTGTAAATGCCACATCTGAAATTATGGAGCGTGTGCGGGAAAGCGTAAAGACGCTTCAGATTAAGGTGCCGTGGCAGTGTAAAAAACTGCTTATAAATTCTATTAAAGAGCAGATGCAGGTGCAGGAGACGGCTTACGATTTTGAAAATAAAAAATCTGTTATTTTTGTAATAGGTGTAAACGGAGTTGGTAAAACTACTTCTGTAGGTAAGCTCGCTTACAATTTAAAAGCTTCCGGCCGTAAGGTGTTGATTGCCGCCGCTGATACTTATCGTGCGGCAGCAAACGACCAGCTTAGGGAGTGGGCAAACCGTGCAGGCGTAGATATGATTAGTTCCAAGGAAGGTACGGATCCTGCCAGTGTGGTATTTGATGCAGTAAGTGCTGCAAAGGCAAGAAATGTGGATGTACTGATTTGTGATACTGCGGGTCGTTTACACAACCGTAAGAACCTGATGGAAGAGTTGAAAAAAATGAACCGCATTATCGATAGGGAATTTCCGGATGCACACCGTGAAAATTTAATTGTTCTGGATGGTACTACCGGACAAAATGCCTTGGTACAGGCAAAGGAATTTGGTTCCGTGACAGACCTGACAGGCATTATTCTGACCAAGTTGGATGGTACAGCAAAGGGCGGTATTGCGGTGGCAATCCAGTCCGAATTAAAGGTTCCGGTAAAATATATCGGTGTGGGGGAAGGAATTGAAGATTTACAGAAGTTTGATTCCAATGCTTTTGTAAATGCATTATTTGAAGTACAAGATGGAGAATTCGAGGAAGACTAACATGAACGCACTGACATTAGAAAAATTTGAAGAAGCAAGCGAGGTATTGAAATCCGTTACACTGGAGACGAAACTGGTATATAGTGATTATTTCAGTGCCCAGACAGGAAACCGCGTTTATTTTAAACCTGAAAACATGCAGTTTACAGGTGCGTACAAGGTAAGAGGCGCTTATTATACCATGAGCACTCTTACAGAAGAGGAAAGAAAACGAGGCGTGATTACCGCATCTGCAGGCAATCATGCACAAGGTGTTGCATATGCAGCAAAGTGCTATGGATGCAAGGCTACCATTGTAATGCCGAACACCACACCGCTTATGAAGGTAAATCGCACCAAATCTTATGGTGCAGAGGTGGTTTTATACGGTGATGTATATGACGAGGCTTGTGCAAAAGCCTATGAACTGGCAGCAGAGCATGGTTATACTTTCATTCATCCTTTTGATGATTTGAGAGTGGCAACAGGTCAGGGAACCATTGCTATGGAGATTTTTAAGGAGCTTCCGTTAGTGGACTATATTTTAGTACCAATCGGCGGCGGCGGTCTGGCAACCGGTGTATCTACTCTTGCAAAATTCCTCAATCCAAAGATTAAGGTAATTGGTGTGGAGCCTGCCGGTGCAAACTGTATGCAGGCATCCTTAGAAAAGGGTGAGGTTACTACCTTGCCGGTAGTAAATACCATTGCAGATGGTACCGCAGTAAAGACACCGGGCAGTAATATTTTCCCTTATATCCGTGAAAATCTGGATGGCATTATTACTATCGAGGATGATGAATTAATTGCATGCTTCCTGGATATGGTGGAAAACCACAAAATGGTTGTGGAGAATTCCGGTTTGCTTACGGTAGCAGCCCTGAAGCATCTGAAGGTGGAAGGAAAGCGTGTGGTTTCTATTCTGAGCGGCGGTAATATGGATGTTATTACCATGTCCAGCGTGGTTCAGCAGGGACTTATTTTCCGTGACCGCGTGATTACGGTAGCAGTACGTCTTCCGGATAAGCCGGGCGAACTGCACAGAGTATCCGGTGTGATTGCAACCACCAGTGCTAATGTCATTAAGTTAGAGCACAATCAGTTTGTAACTACCAATAGAAGAGCGGCGGTAGAACTGGTAATTACCATGGAAGCTTTTGGTACTGAGCATAAACACCAGATTATGGAGGCGTTGGAACAGGCGGGATATCAACCGAGACTGGTTCCGACCATTGGCTGATACAAGCTAAATTTATGGAAAAGGAGCACGTATGAAACATTGCGTGAAACTGGTATATGAATATGGCATTATGACAGTAGGAGCTGTCATATATGCCATGGGAATTGCACTTTTTTTGGATCCCAATCATTTGGCACCGGGCGGTTTGACGGGAATTGCTATTATTTTAAATCAGTTTTTGCCGTTAGAAACCGGTACCATTATCTTTCTATTTAATGTGCCGTTAATTATTTTGGGATACCTGAAGTTGGGCAGGACCTTGATTTTCAGAACTTTTTATTGCGTCGTAGTGACCACCACTCTTATTGATAGTATCAATTCAGTATATGGCAGGGCTATTACGGATGATTTGATTATTTCAGCTATTGCCGGATGCGGAATGGTTGGAATCGGGATTGGTCTTATTATGAAACAGGGAAGTACCACCGGGGGTTCAGACATTATAGTAAGACTGCTTCGCAAGAAATTTCCCCATATTAAGACCAGTGCATTATTTTCTGTCTTTGATTATACCGTGGTTGCAATCTCTGCAATTGTGTTCAAGGATATTGTTCTTGCATTGTATGCTTTGATTGCAGTTACGGTAAGTGCATATGTGCTGGATAAGGTGCTGTATGGTACGGACGAGGCTAAGCTGCTTTATATTATCAGCGACCGGAGTCAGCCCATTACAGAAAAGCTGCTAAAGGATTTAGCGGTTGGTGTTACCTTTATTCAAGGCAAAGGTGCATATAGCGGCAAGGAGAAAGATGTGATTATGGTGGCTATGAGAAAAGCATTGGCACCAAAGGCGGAGGAAATTGTCAAAGAGGTAGATCCGACTGCTTTTATGATTATTACCAGTGCCAGCGAAGTTTACGGTCAGGGTCATAAAAATATCTTTAGTGAAAAATTATAAATTGTATGAAAAAAAATACAATCCAAACAGCAGGTGTCAAGAAAAAATACTTGACACCTGTTTCTCGTTTTGGTATGATGGCTTAGGTGTCAAGGAAAATGCCTTTACACTTAGCAAAAAAGGAGTGTGTGTAACATGTCTTCCGTAGAGGAAATTGTAGAGCAGAGCCTTTTATATGATTTTTATGGTGAACTACTTACAGAACACCAGCAGAAGATTTATGAAGCAGCCCTTTTTGAAGATTATTCTTTGAGCGAGATTGCGGAAGAAGCCGGAATTTCCAGACAGGGTGTACATGATTTGCTGCGTCGCTGTGATAAGCAGTTAAGAGCATACGAAGCCAAGCTTCATCTGGTAGAGCGATTTACCGGAATGCGCGAAGATGTGAAGCATATTTTGGAGCTTGCAGATGCAGCAGAGAACGCAAGTGCCGATAGACTGGCAGAGATTAAGAAAACAGCCGCAAGACTGATGGAGGAGCTTTAATTCATGGCATTTGAAAGTTTATCAGACAAACTACAAAATGTGTTTAAAAACTTAAGAGCCAAAGGGCGTTTGACTGAGGAAGATGTAAAAGTTGCGCTCAAGGAAGTTAAGATGGCACTGTTAGAAGCCGATGTTAACTTCAAGGTGGTGAAGCAGTTTGTCAAAAGTGTAGAAGAGCGTGCCATTGGTCAGGATGTAATGAGTGGCTTAAATCCCGGACAGATGGTAGTCAAGATTGTTCATGAGGAACTCATTTCTCTCATGGGCAGTGATACCACTGAGATGAAGCTTGCACCGGGTCAGCAGACCACTGTTATTATGATGGCAGGCTTACAGGGTGCAGGTAAGACCACGACCACAGCCAAGATTGCCGGTAAATTAAAGCAAAAGTCCAAAAAACCTTTGTTGGTTGCCTGTGATATTTACAGACCGGCTGCAATTGAACAGTTGCATATCAATGGCGAAAAGCAGGGCGTGGATGTATTCAGTATGGGTACCGGACATAAGCCGGTGGACATTGCAAAGGCGGCATTAGAGCATGCCTCCAAGAACGGCCACAACGTAGTGATTCTGGATACTGCCGGTCGACTTCATATTGATGAAGCCATGATGGCAGAGCTTCAGGAAATCAAAGCTTGTATTACCGTGCACCAGACCCTTTTGGTAGTAGATGCCATGACTGGTCAGGATGCGGTAAATGTAGCCAAGGAATTCAACGAAAAGGTTGGCGTGGATGGTATTGTTTTATCCAAGATGGATGGTGATACCCGAGGTGGTGCGGCACTTTCCGTAAAGGCGGTGACCGGCAAGCCGATTCTTTTCGTAGGTATGGGTGAAAAGCTTTCTGACTTAGAGCAGTTTTATCCGGACCGTATGGCAAGCCGAATCCTGGGCATGGGTGATGTGCTTACTCTCATAGAGAAAGCGGCGGAGAATATCGACATCGACGAAGCCAAGGAAAAGGACATGATGAGCCGCATGAAGAAGGGGAAATTCGACTTTGAAGATTACCTGGAAAGCATGAAGCAGATGCGTAACATGGGTGGCTTAGGCAGTATATTGGGTATGTTACCGGGCATGGGCATTAAGGCGGCAGACTTGGAAAATGCTATCGATGAAAAGCAAATGAAGCGTACGGAAGCGATCGTGTTGTCTATGACTCCGGCAGAGCGTAAAAATCCAAAGCTTTTAAATCCTAGTCGAAAGCATCGTATTGCAAAGGGTGCAGGCGTAGATATCGCAGTAGTAAATCGTTTTATTAAACAGTTTGAACAGAGCCAGAAGATGATGAAGCAGTTTAGCGGCATGGGCAAACGTGGTTTTGGGGGCTTCCCGGGTATGGGCGGTCGTGGCGGAAGAAAATATTTCTAAGCCGTATTTGATCAGATGACAAAGTTTAGATACTTTTTCATATATTTACAAAATTAATTTTTAAAGATTATTGGAGGAAATTACAATGGCAGTTAAAATCAGATTAAGAAGAATGGGACAGAAGAAGGCTCCTTTTTATAGAATTATCGTAGCAGATTCTCGTTCCCCAAGAGATGGTAGATTTATCGAAGAAATCGGTACTTACGATCCAAACCAGAATCCAAGCGCAATTCACGTAAACGAAGAATTAGCTAAGAAGTGGTTGGCAAACGGTGCTCAGCCTACAGATGTAGTTGCAAAGATCTTCAAGGTAGCTGGTATTGAGAAATAAGATTTTACAACATACATTTGGAGGTGGATTATGAAAGAATTAGTTGAAGTAATTGCAAAAGCACTCGTTGATAATCCAAGTGAAGTTGTAGTATCTGAAAAAAAAGATGGAAAGAACACCGTAGTTGAGCTTCACGTTGCTCCGTCCGATATGGGCAAGGTAATCGGCAAGCAGGGCAGAATTGCAAAAGCAATTCGCGCCGTTGTAAAGGCTGCCGCTGGTAATGAGCACGTGGATGTAGAAATCATCTAATGTCAGCGTCAAATCATTTTTGATTATTTACAAAGGCACTCTTATGGAGTGCCTTTTTTGGGAGGAACTTAAGTGGAAACAAAGTTACAGGTTGGTGTAATTTCCTCTACACATGGTGTGAGAGGAGAAGTAAAAGTATTTCCTACAACAGATGACGTTAAACGCTTTAAGCGTTTAAAAGAAGTGATTTTGGATACAGGCAAAGAAGAACTTACACTGGAAATAGAAGGGGTAAAGTTCTTTAAGCAGTTTGTTATATTGAAATTTAAAGGTTATGACAATATCAATGATATTGAAAAGTACAAAGGAAAAAGCCTTTTTGTTACACGTGCCAATGCAGTGAGACTCCGTAGGGACGAATATTTTATTGCGGATTTACAGGGGCTTACTGTAGTAGATGAAGAGGATAAGGTGTTAGGAACCCTTCGTGATGTAATGGAAACCGGTGCCAATGATGTGTATATTATTGATATGACAGACGGCAGAGAAGTATTAGTTCCGGCTATCAAGGAATGTATTTTGCACGTAGATGTGGAAGCCGGCAAGATGCAGATTCATCTCATAGATGGTCTTTTGGATTAAGGAGCGGGTATGAAGTTTCATGTATTAACCCTTTTTCCGGAAATGATTACCGGTGCGTTGTCTGCCAGCATTATCGGTAAGGCCATGGAGCGAGGTCAGATTGAACTGGAAGCAGTCAATATCAGAGATTATACCTTGGACAAGCACAAAAAAGTAGATGATTATACCTACGGCGGCGGAGCGGGGATGTTGATGGCAGCGCAGCCGGTGTATGACGCATATCAGGCAGTTGTTTGTCAGGACAAGCCGAAGCCACGTACTATTTATGTGACACCGCAAGGTGCTACCTTTAATCAGGAAATGGCAAAGGAATTTGCTATGGAGGAGGAGCTGGTTATTCTTTGCGGGCACTATGAAGGCATTGATGAGCGTGTTTTAGAGGAAATTGTAACGGATTATGTTTCCATTGGTGATTATGTATTGACAGGCGGAGAACTACCTGCTATGGTCATGGTAGATGCGATTGCACGTTTTGTTCCCGGAGTTTTAAATAATGACGAGTCCGCCATGACAGAGTCTTTCCATGATGATTTGCTTGAGTATCCGCAGTATACCAGACCGGCGGTATGGATGGGCAAGGAGGTTCCTGCTATTTTGCTTTCCGGTGACCACAAAAAGGTGGAAGAGTGGCGATTAGAGCAGTCTGTGAAACGCACCCGCGAACGTAGACCGGATTTGTATGCGTTATATGAGGCGAGACAAGCGCTTATACCAAAGAAAAAGCCACGTAGGAAAAAGTTTTAAAAAAGTGTTGCAATTTACGACACGTTGTGATAAATTAGATGTGTTGTGAAAATAGGAGATGGTCCTCTGTGGCAAAAAGCCTTAAGAACATCCAATGATAAGGAGGAAACACAATGAACGAAATTATTAAGAACATTGAAGCTGCTCAGTTAAAAGCTTCTGTAGCAGAATTTGCAGTTGGTGATACTGTAAAGGTTTACGGTAAGATTAAAGAAGGTAACCGTGAACGTATCCAGGTATTTGAAGGCGTTGTAATTAAGAGACAGGGTGGAAGCAACAGAGAAACTTTCACCGTTAGAAAGACTTCTAACGGTGTTGGCGTTGAAAAGACATGGCCATTACACAGCCCTAACGTAGAAAAAATCGAAGTAGTAAGATACGGTAAAGTAAGACGTGCTAAATTGAACTACTTAAGAGACCGCGTAGGTAAAGCTGCAAAGGTTAAAGAACTTGTTAAATAATTTTTGAAAATGAGGGACAACTGCACATGGTTTGTGGTTGTCCCGTTTTTCTTAACAGCAGGAGAAGTACACATGGCAAGAGGTGGATTATCCTTTCGAAGAAAAAAGCGTTTGAGCTCTGAGGTTAAGCGTATTATTAGAACTTATATTATCGGATGTCTGACAGCATTTGTATTAGGAGTGTCTCTTGTTTTGGCATATGGCTACACCATTACCAATGTAGGCGCTTCTATGGAAAAGGAGCTTGCCCACAACCAGAAGGTGTTGGTAAATCGTACCAGTTATTTTTTATTTGCACCGAAGAACGGTGATGTGGTAGTATTTAAGCAGGGCAGTAATGAGCATTTGTATATTAAGCGTGTGGTTGCGGTTCCGGGTGACACTGTGCAGATTTTGGACGGACAGCTTTATGTCAATGGTGCTATTGTAAAGGACGGCCATGATAAAATTGCAGACCCGGGTATTGCAGAGGACAAAATTAAATTAGGCGAACATGAGTATTTTGTCATGGGGGATAACCGTAATAACAGCGAAGACAGTCGTTCCAATACCGTTGGACCGATTGAAAGAAACCAGATTATAGGAAAGGCATGGTTTGCACTGCCGTCAGATAAGGGCAGCATGAAACCAATCAATTAACATGGCGACAAAAGCAGAGCGAGAAGCCAAAAAGGCGTTGGCAATAGAAAAAGAGCAGGGACGTATGTATGAATTGTTTTCATACGAGAGAGAATATGCAGCATATCAGGCGATTTGTGGTATTGATGAAGTGGGACGTGGACCACTTGCAGGACCGGTAGTAGCCAGTGCGGTAATTTTACCAAAAGACTGCGATATTTTATATATTAACGATTCCAAGAAGCTTTCCGAGAAAAAGCGAGAAATGCTGTATGATGAGATTATGGAAAAGGCAGTGGCCGTTGGAATCGGCATTGTAGGACCGGAGCGTATTGATGAAATCAATATTTTGCAGGCTACTTATGAAGCTATGCGTGAGGCGATTTCTAAGCTTAGTGTGCAGCCGGATTTATTATTAAATGATGCTGTAAAAATACCGGGAGTGGATCTTCCACAGGTTTCTATTATCAAAGGAGATGCTAAAAGTGCCAGCATTGGTGCAGCAAGCATTATTGCCAAAGTAACCAGAGACCGCATGATGGTGGAGTACGACCACATTTTCCCGGAATATGGTTTTGCCGCCAATAAAGGATATGGCACGGCGATACATATTGCAGCATTGAAGGAACTGGGACCGACCCCAATTCACAGACGCAGTTTTATATCAAACTTTGTATAACAGAGGTGACAACTATGAATTATCAGTGGTATCCTGGTCATATGACCAAGGCAAAGAGAATGATGCAGGAAAATATAAGTCTCATCGACCTTGTAATTGAATTGGTAGATGCCAGAGAGCCTATCAGCAGCCGCAATCCGGACATTGATGACTTGGGTAAAAACAAATCCCGTATTATTCTTTTGAATAAATCGGATTTAGCAGACCCGAAAGCGAATAAAGAGTGGATGGCTTATTTTGGGGCAAAAGGATTCCATGTACTGGAAATAAATTCTAAAACCGGAAATGGTATTAAGAACATTCAGTCTCTGGTGCAGGAAGCATGTAAGGAGAAGATTGAGCGTGACAGAAAGCGAGGTGTTTTAAACCGCCCTGTAAGAGCCATGGTGGTGGGGATTCCAAACGTTGGCAAGTCCACCTTTATTAATTCCTTTGCAGGCAAAGCATGCGCCAAAACAGGCAATAAACCGGGTGTAACTAAGGGCAAGCAGTGGATTAAGCTCAACAAAAATCTGGAACTTTTAGATACACCGGGTATTTTGTGGCCGAAATTTGAAGACCAGGCAATTGGTATGAAATTGGCCTTTATTGGCTCTATAAATGATGAAATTCTTCTAACGGATGAGCTGGCGTTGGATTTTATTAAGCACGTGGAGCCGCGTTATGGTGCTTTGATTAAAGAGCGCTATAGCTTGCAAGAATGTAACACTCCATTGGAAGTGTTAGCCGGTATTGCAAGGAACAGAAGATGCTTCAAAAAGGGCGAGGAGCTGGATTTGGAAAAAGCAGCCGGAATGTTAATTGACGATTTCAGAAGCGGCAAATTAGGACGTATTTCTCTGGAATGGCCGGAAGAATATACTGTATAAATGCGAGGAAACGGAACATGGACGAAAAAAAGTTATTGGAATTAGTAAATGAAGAGCCGAAAAAAAAGTCCTGGATAAGGGAAACATTGGAATATATTATATGGCTTGGCGGCGTTTGGCTTATGGTACAACTGATTATTACCTTTGTGGGCGTATTTAGCGTGGTAGACGGGGATTCCATGCAGCCTACGTTGTATGATAAAGAGTATTTGTGGGTAGATAAATTGACATATCAGTTTTCAGAGCCGGAGCGCTTTGATGTGGTGATTTTTCCAATCCAATACAGAGGGCAGGAAAATCATTTTGTCAAGCGTATCATCGGTCTGCCGGGGGAAACCGTTTACATTGATGAAAATGGTGTAATTTATATTAATGGCGAGGTCCTGCCGGATACATATGGCAAAGAGGTCATAGCGGAATATAATCGTCAAAGGGCAGCAGAACCGCTTACCCTTGGCGAGGATGAATACTTTGTACTGGGAGACAACCGTAATCACAGTTCTGACAGCCGATTTGAGACCGTAGGTAATATTACCCGCGACAGAATTATGGGACGTGTGGCGGCTCGTTTGTGGCCGTTTAACAAGATAGGGATAGTAAAATAAATGAATAAACGAAAAATAGGTACTTTTTACGAAAGAGAAGCGGTGCAGTTTTTGCTTGGTAAAGGTGTGCGTATTTTGGAAATGAACTACCGATGCAGGCAGGGTGAAATCGATATCATAGGATACGAGGGCACCTGCCTGATTTTTTTTGAGGTAAAAGCCAGAGAGACCGGACGTGCAGGCACCGGTGCAGAGGCAGTAGATTGGCGCAAGCAGAGAAAGATTTGCCGCGTGGCGGATTATTATCGTTTTCAACATGGAATCAGTGAATTTGCAGAAATGCGCTATGACTGCGTGGCGATTGATGAGGGGAAGATAAGTTGGATAAAAAATGCCTTTGAGCATATGAGGTGAGAAATCAAAAAAGTTTTCCACTTCCTCTTGGGAGCGGACTGAAAATATGGTAGAATAAATTAATTTAAGAAATTCTTTATATTTTTCCATACATTTATTTAAAAATACTATGATTAAATAAAATCAAGGAGGTACGTACCATGGATGAAATTTTAGTATGCGATGATGAAAGAGAGATTGTGGACGCCATAGAAATATATTTAAGCCAGGAGCAGTATTTGGTGAGAAAGGCGTACAATGGAGAAGAAGCACTGGAGATGGTGAAAAAGCACAATATTAAGCTGGTGGTTTTGGATATTATGATGCCGGTGTTAGATGGTATTCGTACCGCCATGAAGATTCGTGAAATCAGTGCGGTGCCGATTATTTTCCTGTCTGCCAAGAGTGAAGATGCGGACAAGATTCTGGGGCTGAATATTGGTGCGGATGATTATGTGACGAAGCCCTTTAATCCGTTGGAGCTGATTGCAAGAGTGAAGAGTCATTTGCGCCGTTATACCACCCTTGGCAGTCTGAATACAGAGAATAATGCCATGTATCAGGTGGGCGGTCTTCAGATTAATGACGAGACCAAGGAAGTGTTTGTGGATGGGGAGCAGATTAAGATGACACCCATTGAGTATAGTATTTTGCTGCTGCTCATGAGAAATCCGGGAAAGGTTTTTTCTATTAATCAGATTTATGAAAATATTTGGAATGAGGAAGCAATTGGTGCAGATAATACAGTTGCCGTACATATCAGACATATTCGTGAAAAAATTGAAATTAACCCGAAGGATCCAAGATATTTAAAGGTTGTTTGGGGAGTAGGTTATAAAATTGAGAAGCAGTAAGGTGAGAGGGTAGTTATGCAGGAAAAGAAAGTAAAACGGAAACGGCCGATGGCGGCATGGGCAAGATGGTTTTTAAAGCTTACGCAGCATGTGAGTGCCGGTGTGGCAATGCTTGCGCTGGCAGCATTGATTTTAACCAGTACCGTGTATATTGAGGATTTTAATTATCGCAGATGGATTAATTCAGACATCCGGGATGATAAAGTAGCAGGTACCTATTTGATACAGAATTTAAATGGGGAGACAGAGGAAGCAATCCGTCTGGCTATTATCCGCAGTCAGTTGGAGACCGGTGGTGTATTTGATGGAAAACGTCTGGTTAATGTTTCTGAATATTATTATCGTAAAAATGCGAATCGCTACAATAATATTCAGCAATATACGTATTTTTCAGGGGCGGTATATTATCTGGAGGATTTGATTCGCTGGCAGCAGGCAGGCGGACTCAGATGGATGGACGAAAAGGTAGAAAACCGGTTTTTGACGGTAGATGGCAAGCGTTTAGAGGAAATAGTACATACAGAAGCGGATTTCAAAACACTTTGTGACCAGTTAATTGCCTGTATGAGTGACCTTTCCAACAATTATGACGAATATCAGCGCTATATGAAGCAGTACAAGGAAGGTCAGACCAGCTTTGTATATTATATAGACTTGGATAACGAAACCGGAGATATTTATACCAATGCATCTTTTTTGAAAGGTGCAGGCAGTACGAAGGCACAGGACTACTTTGGCGGTCTGGTTTGTGCAGCAATGGGTACTACAGCATTAAATTACAGTGTGCAGGGTGACTATGAGATAGACATGGATAACGTGGTCGATTTTATGTCAAAGTATGATTATGCAATGGGTGACAATGCCATTGTATATACCGGCTTTGATATGAGTCTTGGAGCAAATGACTATTACGCAACTCTATGGAAAGCAATGGATTCCTACAATATGGATCAGGTATATATGTTGTTGGGGATTGTGATAGGATGCAGCCTATATTACTTACTGGTTACGCTTTATATGTTGGTTGCTTCCGGTCGTAAAGTAGATAAGACAGGAGAAGAATTTATCGAGCTGAAATGGGTAGACGGAATTTATCTGGAGGTTTTTCTGGCTTGGTGTACCGGTCTTGGATTTGCTATTGTATGGGCATTCTGTGAGTTGTATGAATTCTATTTACACAGCAGGGCAAATTATATACGTGAAACAGGAGCTGTCGTAATTGGCACTCTGACCTTTTTACTTAGCGTTCTGCTTATCGAGAGTTTATGCAGCTTTTCCAGACGTGTGAAATCACGAACCTTCTTAAAAAATAGTCTGATTTATAAGTTCTGTATTTCACAAGTAGTGCGTTTATTCAAATATTTGGAGAGAAAAGCACACAATTTAAAAGAAAAAGCACAGTATTATATCGAACGAAGCGGCCTGTGGGAAAAGACATGGGGCTTGTTTCTGATAGAGATTGTCTTTTATGCAGGATGCCTGTTTTTGATATGTCTGTTCATGACGAATTACAAGGAGGATATGGCAGTTCTTGTGGCAGTAGTCATGTTGATGAGCGTTGTATTTCTGGCATACAGACGTTTGAAACGCAGAGTGGAACGTGAAGAAATCATTGAAAAGATAGAAGGTATTGTAGCCGGTGAAAGCAGTCGGGTAAGTGTGGAGCATTTGTCTATTGAAAATGCGGCATTGGGGCGTGCGGTAAATGAAATCGGCGAAGGCATTCAACAGGCGGTAGAAACGTCTATAAAGGATGAACGCTTAAAGGCAGAGCTCCTTACCAATGTGTCCCATGATATCAAGACACCGCTTACTTCCATTATCAGTTACGTAGATTTACTCAAAAAAGAGCAGATTGAAAATGAGCGGGCAATGGAATACATTGAAGTTTTAGAAAGTAAATCCTTGAAATTAAAGAACTTGATTCAGGATTTGATTGAAGTAAGCAAGATTTCTACAGGTAATATTGAATATGAAATGATGCCATTAAATCTGCATGAGTTAATTATGCAGGCTGCAGGAGAGTATGATGAGAGATTTGCAGAGCATTGTCTGAAACTGGTTTACAATAACCACGCCAAAGAAGCTTGCATTATGGCGGATTCCAGACGAATGTGGCGTGTTATGGAAAATCTGTTGTCTAATGTTTACAAATATGCATTGGAGGGAACACGTGTATATTTAGAAGTATTAAAAAGCGGAGAAAATCTGATTTTCACCATGAAAAATATTTCTGCCAAGGAATTGAATATTCAGGCAGAGGAATTAAGTGAACGTTTTGTACGGGGGGATTTATCCAGAAGCACAGAAGGAAGCGGCCTTGGACTTGCGATTGCTCAGAACCTGATTATCGGACAAGGAGGAGAATTTAAAGTTTTATTGGATGGTGATTTGTTTAAAGTTCAGATAATATTTTCTATCTATGAAAAAAATCTAAAAATTTTGTAATTTTTTCTTGTAAAGTTAGTAAAAATTGTTTACAATTATATTGTTTTTCAATAACGAAGGAGGAAAAGTTATATGTTAGAAAAATTATTTCACTTGAAAGACAAAAAAACCAACGTAAAAACAGAGCTTATTGCAGGTTTAACCACTTTCCTGGCAATGGCGTACATCCTTGCCGTTAACCCAAGTATTTTAGGTGAGTCCGGTATGAATGTTCAGTCTGTATTTATGGCAACTGCAATTTCAGCAGGTATCGCATCTATTGTAATGGGCGTTTTGGCAAACTATCCTGTGGCACTTGCTCCTGGTATGGGTGTAAATGCATTATTTACTTACACAGTAGTATTTACGATGGGGTATTCCTGGAAGGCGGCATTGGCTTCTGTATTTATTTCCGGTATTGTATTTTTAGTTATTTCCGTAACCGGCTTACGTAAAATGATTATTAATGCCATTCCAAAGCAGTTAAAGCTTGCAATTGGTGCAGGTATCGGTTTCTTCATTGCATTTGTTGCATTTATGAACTCCGGTATTATTGTTGCCAGCTCTTCTACCGGTGTTACATTAGGCGATTTGACACAGCCTACCGTATTATTGGCGATTATCGGTATCTTAATCACAATTGCTTTAGTAATCAAGAAGGTTCCGGCAGCAGTATTTGTTGGTATGGTTATTACTGCAGTAATCGGTCTTGTACTTGGTTTTATGGGCTTTGAAGGCATGCCTTCTTTACCAAGCCAGTTTATTACAACAGACTTCTCCATGGTTACGTTTGGTGCTTTTGCACAGGGCTTTGGTGAGTTGTTTGCAGATCCATTTAATGCGTTTGTAATTATTTTCTCATTCTTGTTCGTTGACTTCTTTGATACAGCAGGTACCTTGGTTGCTGTTGGTAATCGTTGTGGTCTTGTAAATGAAGACGGCGAGTTGGAAAATGCAGAGAAAGCATTGCTTGCAGATTCTGTTGGTACTGTAGTTGGTGCTGTTCTTGGTACCTCTACCGTTACAAGCTTCGTAGAAAGCTCCAGTGGTGTAGAAGTAGGCGGCAGAACCGGTCTGACAGCATGCACAACCGGTATTTTGTTCTTCTTATCTATTTTGATTTCTCCTATCGTTTTGTCTACTGCAACAAGCGCTGTTACAGCTCCTGCATTAGTAGTAGTTGGTATGTTGATGGCTCAGCAGTTAGGTGGCATTGACTGGGATGACTTCATTTGTGCAGCATCCGGATTTGTTACCGTTATTGTAATGATTCTTTCTTACTCTATTGCAAATGGCATTGCACTTGGCTTTATTACATATGGTGTTGCAATGTTAGCAAGCGGCAAGGCAAAGAAAGTTAGTCCTATTATCTGGATTCTAAATATTATATTTATTCTTTATTTTGCATTGATTTAATATTATTAAAGATTTAGTAGTAAAAAAGCCTTTCATCTGTTAAGATAACAGATGAAGGGCTTTACTTTATGGAAGTAGGGGTATTTGCAAATAAAAGGAGACGAGAGAATGAGAGCATATGAGAGATTATTAAATTATGTGGTAGTACACACTACATCAGACCCAAACAGTGTTACGCACCCAACTACTTTGCGTCAGTTTGACTTGGCAAGGATGTTGGTGGAAGAGATGAAAGAATTGGGGATAGAAGATGCCAGAATGGATGAAAAGTGCTATGTATATGGTACTTTACCGGCCACGGAAGGTATGGCTCAGGTAAAAGCATTGGGACTCATTGCACATGTAGACACAGCAGATGATGCAAGCGGTGAACATGTAAAGCCGGTAATTCGTGCAAATTATGATGGTGAAGATATCGTTTTAGAAGGAACCGGTGAAGTGATGACGGTAAAGCAGTTTCCGTTCCTTGCAAAGTTAAAGGGTCAAACTTTGATTACTACAGACGGAACCACCTTGCTTGGTGCAGATAATAAAGCCGGTATTGCAGAGATTTTGACCGCAGTAGAGCGTATTCAGACAGAAGGGCTTCCGCATGGCAAGCTTTGTATTGGGTTTACGCCGGATGAAGAAGTAGGACAAGGGGCAGACTTTTTTGATATTAAGGGATTTGGGGCAGACTATGCCTATACGGTAGATGGTGGCGATGTGGGTGAAATTGAGTATGAAAATTTCAACGCCGCAAGTGCTGTGGTGACTTTCCATGGACGCAGTGTGCACCCGGGTGCTGCCAAAAACACCATGTTAAATGCTCAAAACGTGGCAATGGAATTCCATATGGCACTACCGAAATTTGAACGACCGGAGCATACAGAAGGACGCGAAGGCTTTTATCATTTAACGGATATGACAGGGGACGTGACTACTGCAAAGCTTCAGTATATTATTCGTGACCATGATGAAGCGAAATTCCAGTCCAAGAAAGAAATCATGCTTCATACTGCGGCTTGCTTAAATGAGCAGTATGGTGCGGGTGTGGTAGAAGTGGTATTAAAGGATAGTTATGCCAATATGATTGAGCAGATTAAGCCGCATTTTCATTTGATTGAATTTGCCAGAGAAGCCGTGAAAAAGGCAGGGCTTGTCCCGGTAGAATGTCCGATTCGAGGCGGCACAGATGGGGCGAGACTCAGTTACGAAGGGCTTCCGTGTCCGAATTTGGGTACCGGTGGGTTCAATTACCATGGACCGTATGAATGCATTACAGCAGAAAAAATGGACCAGAGCGTAGAAGTTTTGTTAAATATTATAGAATTATTTACGAAATAATTTGTCGAATGGGGAGTCGATTGGTGGAGTAATATTTGGATAGAATTTGGTTGTATTTGTAGTATTCGTGGTTTACAATGTAAGAAAATGAATTGCCATGGAGGTTTTTGTATGGAACAGTTAAAGTTCACCTCTACCAGAGACAATGATAAGGTATATAGAATACTTGATGACTTAATGCAGGCAGATAAAGAATTTCAGATTATGATTACCGTTCCGGCAGGAAAGTTTGATGAAAAGCCGGTGCAGACGATAAAAGCAGTGATTGACAAATTAGATGCACCAAAGGAAATGGACTTAGAAGCAGAAGTGACAAACATGATTCATGAAATTGGGGTTCCTGCACATATTAAGGGCTACCAGTATTTGAGAGAAGCAATTATCATGAGTGTAGAAGATACTTCCGTGCTTAGTTCCATTACCAAAATTCTTTATCCTGGGATTGCCAAAAGATTCAGCACCACACCAAGTAGAGTGGAACGTGCTATTCGTCATGCGATTGAAGTGGCATGGAGTCGTGGTAAAATGGAGACATTGGACGCACTTTTTGGATACACTATTAATACCGGAAAAGGAAAACCAACTAATTCTGAATTTATTGCATTGATTGCCGATAAAATTCGTCTGCAAAATAGACAAAAAATGTGACTTGCACTTTAAAAAAATTGTGAGATGTAGTATAATAGAAATACTAAGATGGTTTTTATCATTACAACGGAGGGTTTTATATGAAGAACATATTGTTTGTTGCATCTGAGAGCGTACCATTTATTAAGACAGGTGGGCTTGCAGATGTAGTAGGTTCCTTGCCAAAGAGCCTCGACAAGGAAAAATACGACGTACGTATTTTCATTCCAAAGTATGGCTGCATGAAGCAGGAGATGAAGGACAGATTAAACTACAAGACCAATTTCTATATGGATTTTAACTGGAAAAATGTCTATGTAGGTATTATGGAAGCAGTTGTTGATGGTATTACATATTATTTCATTGACAATGAATACTATTTTTCCGGTCCTAAGCCATACTGTGATGATGCGTTATTTGAAATTGAAAAATACGCGTTCTTCAGCAAGGCAGTATTGTCTTCTTTACCATTAATTGATTTCAAACCGGATATCATGCATTGCCATGACTGGCAGACAGGTTTAATTCCTGTATATTTAAAAGACCATTTTGCAGGCAGTGAATTTTTCAGAGATATGAAGTCCATTATGACGATTCACAATTTGAAATTCCAAGGCAAGTGGAACATCGAGACCGTAAAGAATATAACCGGTCTATCTGATTATTACTTTACAAACGACAAGTTGGAAGCGTACGGCGATGCAAACTTATTAAAAGGTGGTATCGTTTATGCGGATACTGTTACGACCGTATCCAAAACCTATGCACAAGAGGTTAAGACCGAGTTCTACGGAGAAGGCTTACATGGTCTTTTACAGGCCAGAGAGGGTGAATTAAAGGGTATCGTAAATGGTATCGATTACACGGATTTCAATCCGGAAAGCAATCCTCTCATTTATAATAACTACACCGTAGAAAATTTCCGCAAGGAAAAAATTAAAAATAAACGTGCATTACAAAAGGAACTTGGTCTTAAGCAGGATGACAAGACTATGTTAATTGGTATTGTTTCCAGATTGACAGACCAAAAGGGCTTTGATTTAATTGAATATATGATGGAAGAAATGTGTAAGGACAATGTTCAGTTTGTTATCCTGGGTACCGGCAGTGCTCAGTATGAAGATATGTTCCGCAGTTTTGCCGGCAGGTACCCTGACAAGGTTTCAGCCAATATTTATTACTCTGAGGCATTGTCTCACAAGATTTATGCGGCAAGTGATGCATTCCTTATGCCATCCTTATTTGAGCCATGCGGTCTCAGTCAGTTAATGGCACTTCGTTATGGTACATTGCCAATCGTTCGTGAAACTGGCGGTTTGAAGGATACGGTAGAGCCTTACAATGAATACGAAGGAACCGGTACAGGCTTTAGTTTTGCAAACTACAATGCACATGAAATGTTAAATACTCTCCGTTATGCAGAAGAGGTTTATTACAACAGTAAGCGAGACTGGAATAAGATGGTGGAAAGAGCTATGAATGCAGACTTCTCCTGGGGTGTTTCCGCAAAGAAATACGAAGAGATGTACGAGGAGCTTACCAAATAAATTCAGAAAAGATACCATAAATTATGAGTACAAATCGTAAAAATAACAATGATTTTGTTATGCAGGCTGGTATTTTGGCGGCGGCAGGTATTATCTGCCGCCTTATTGGTTTAATATACCGAGTACCGCTTGCCAATATTTTGACAGATGAGGGCAATGGATATTATTCTACTGCCTATAATATATATACTATCGTGCTTTTGCTTGCTTCTTATAGTATTCCATCCGCTATTTCCAAGCTGATGGCAGGGAAGCTGGAGCAAAAAGAATACAAAAATGCACAGCGCATTTTTTACTGTGCGCTTATGTATGTGGGAGCAGTGGGCGTAATTGCCAGTTTGTTTCTGTTTTTTGGTGCAGATTTATTGCTGGAAGGTAAGGCGGCACTGGTGCTTCGTGCCTTTGCACCGACCATATTGATATATGGTTTTCTTGGAGTACTTAGAGGATATTTTCAGGCCAATAAAACCATGGTGCAGACCAGTGTGTCCCAGATTTTTGAGCAGATTCTAAATGCGGTAGTTAGTGTGGGTGCAGCATATTATTTTATGAAAGCTTTTGACCATGCACCGGAGTATGGGGCTATTGGCAGTGCTCTGGGGACTATGGCAGGTGTGATTACCGCACTTTGCGTGATGCTTTGGGCATATTATATTAACCGCAAGTTTATCAGAAAACGTCTTGATAGGGATAAGTCCAATGTGTTAGATAGCTATGGTGAGATTTTTAAATCTATGCTGTTTATTGTGACACCGATTATTTTAAGTACCTTTATTTACAATTTTAATATTACGTTGAATAATAATTTATTTACCAATATTGCTATGTCACATTATGGCATGACCGAGCAGCAGAGTTATTCTGTGTTTGGTATTTACTCCGGTAAGGCAGTGCTTTTAAGTGATGTGCCGGTGGCGTTAGCGTCTGCTATGAGTGCAGCTTTGATTCCTGTGGTTTCCGGTGCATTTGCAAAAGAAGGCCGTAGGGCGGCAGGAGAGAAGGTAGAGGTGGCAATTCATACCACCATGCTTTTTGCCATTCCGGCGGCTGTGGGAATGTTTGCCTTGGCTGAGCCGATTTTAACGTTGTTGTTTCATTTTGCTACCCCGGATGATTTAAAGATGGCAGTTATTTTGCTACGCATGATGACACTGTCTATTTGCTTTTATTCTTTGTCTACGGTGTCTAATGGCATTTTGCAGGGTATCGGTAAGGTAAACCGTCCGGTTATCAATGCTGCAATAGCACTGGTAGTGCAGACAGGCGTAGTAGTGGGATTGCTGCTTGGAACAAAGCTTGGAATCTATGCACTTCCAATTGCATTTATTCTGTATGCGGCATTGATGAGCCTGTTAAACCATTTGGCAGTACGCAAAGAATTAGAGTGTAAGATTCACTTTGTGCAGATGTTTTTTAAGCCCGCCATTAGTTCTTTGGTGATGGGCGGTGCAGCGTATCTGGTATATACGTGTATATTTTTGGTTTTACCGTTTAACATAGTGGCGCTGGCGTTTTCCGTGCTTTTTGCAGTAATTGTGTATGTAGTTGCCATGATTTTGTGTGGAGGTATTACGGAGGAGACTCTGGACAATATACCAAAGGGTGGAGTGCTGAAGCCTGCCCTGAAAAAGATAGGGCTGAAGAAAAGCTGATAGAGGAGAAAACTTATGAAAAAAATTTTACGATTCAAAGAAATTGATTATGTAATCCGTTATCCGGAAGGATTTTCCGAAGAGGAAAAATATCCATTGCTTTTTTATATTCATGGTGCCGGCGGCAGAGGTAGAAACATTGATTTGATTTATAATCATTGCTTTTTTAATGAAACCGATAAATATAATTTAAACGTTGTTTCTATCGCACCGCAGTGTTATGAAGATTCCTGGTTTAGCATTTTTGAACAGTTGCAGGAGTTTGTCCAGTTTGCTATAAATCAGGAGTTTATTGATAAGGAACGTGTATATGTAATGGGTGCCAGCATGGGTGGATATACTACCTGGCAGCTTGCTATGTCCAGACCGGAGTGGTTTGCTGCTATTGTACCTATTTGCGGAGGTGGCATGTACTGGAATGCAGCTAGAATGCTTCATATGGGCGTCTGGGCATTTCATGGCAGTGATGATAAAACCGTATGTCCGGAAGAGAGTTGCAAAATGGTTAACTCTTTAAATAATAAAGGCGGTAATGCCAAACTTACCATTTATGAAGGGGAGGCCCATAATGCATGGACCCCGACCTTTAATAATGAGGAAATGTGGACATGGCTGCTTGCACAAAAAAATCATTACAAGGCAACCCAAAATGAATATGATGATGTGGTGAGATTTGGGTAAATTAGGTTTGTAATGAAAGAGTTCCTCTTGGCGAGAGGAACTTTTTACACCTCTTTAATTCTCGAAATATCAGAATCAATCATCAGAGAGTAGTTAGTATAGTACACCACAAAGCCCGGCTTCGCAGAGGCCGGCTTTTTTACGTGCTTCTTTTGAATGTAGTCGATCTCCACTTTGTCCTGGTCGCGATTTTTGCTGTAGTAGGCGGCAAGTCGTCCGGCTTCTTCAAAGGTGCGGTCCGGCATGTCGGTCACACCGTTTGTGCGAACCAGTACGTGAGAGCCCGGTACACCCTTTGCATGAAACCACCAGTCGTTGCCGGTTGCCATTTGGAAGGTAATAAAATCGTTCTGAAGGTTATTTTTGCCTACATATATGTCGTAGCCATCGCTGCTGATATAATGGTAAGGCTTGCTGGTAACTTTGGCTTTTTTCTGGTTACCGCCGTGGCGTTTGATGTAGCCGGTCTGTACCAGTTCTTCTTTGATTTCTGTCAGGTCTTCTTCTTTCAGTGCCATATCAAGGGCAGTAGAAATAGACTCCAGATGCTCGATTTCAGCCTTTACTTCCTCCGTCAAGGTGCTTAGTGCCTCGTAAGTACGTTTCAGCTTGGCATACTTGTCAAAATATTTTTTGGCATTATCCATGACCGGAATGGTAGGGTCTAATGGAATGGTCATCCTTTCATTGGTGTAATAATTTAGTGCTTCAAAAGATTTGGAGCCCTGTTCTACATCATAACCATAAGCGGTAATCATTTCGCCATACAAGCGGAACTTGTCTTTTTTCTCCGTGTCCTTCATCTGCTGAAGCTGTAGGTCATATTTTTTGACATTGCGCTCCAAAGCAGTCTGAACAATTTTGCGCAAGTCCACGGATTTCTGGCGGATGCGGGTAACCGCATTTTTCTCCGCATAATATTCCTGCAAAAGAGCAGAAATAGAATCAAAGCTTTTTTGGTCTGAAACCGGATAAATACTGAATGGAAAAGAGGCAAAGTCCGCAGGTTCGTCGCCTTTGTAGGCAATTACAGGTTGAAACTCACCGGATTTAATTCTGTCAATCAGGGCAGCAAATTTGCTGGAAAGTTTTGCATAGTCGGTATCAGTCAGACCAGCCGTAGGCATGTCACCGTCTACCCCTGCTCTGTAACAAAGTTCCTGAGCCATAATGGGACTAAAACCGGTAAAGGTAGTGTATAAAGCTTTAAACACCGGCATAGGTTTTATGGACAAAAGAGACGACAAATCGTCTGTATTTGTGGTAAGTGGGTTGTATTTATTTTGGGTTTCCGGAATAAAATAAGTACGGCCCGGAAGTACCTCACGGACACTGGAAACCAGTCCGGAAATATGCTTGATACTGTCCAGAATCATATTTTCATCATTTACAAAAATAATATTGGAATGCTTGCCCATCAGCTCTACAATCAAAGTCTTGCGGCATAAATCGCCCAACTCATCCAGATGTTCTATATCAATATGAATAATACGCTCCAAACCGGGCTGGGTAATGGCGATAATTCGTCCATTCTGCAAATGCTTGCGTAAAAGCATGCAGAAATTTGGCGCAGTCATAGGGCTTGGTTTATTCTGCTCTGTCAGATGAACCAGCGGAAGGCTGGCGCTGGCAGAGAGTACTAGACGATATTGCCCGCTATTTGTCTTAATGGTAAGCAATAATTCATCTGTTTCCGGCTGTGCAATTTTATAAATACGGCCCCCGGTAAGCCTCTTTGAAAGCTCATGCACCAGGCAGGCCACGGTAATTCCGTCAAATGCCATAATAATTCTCCTTATATTTGCGTTGAATCCGACTGTTTTGCGTTCTTGTGACATTAGTCGGGTATTTTCTCGGTCATTGTCCCGATTAATTGTGCTATTTCGCTGCACTAGTCGGGTACTTTCTTGGTCATTGTCCCGATTAATTGTGCTATTTCACTCACTAGTCGGGTGTTTTAAGGGGATTATCCCGACTTGTTTTGTAATTTCTTTGTTTTAGTCGGTATAATTTCTTGCTTTTAACCCGACTAATTTTATAATATTTTTACTTTAGTCGGGATTTTCGCGTGTTTTGTGCCGACTGATTGAATATTTTTTCTGTTACAGTCGGGGAAACGCTATGCTTTACTCCGACCAGACGAAAAAATTATCCTTTTAGTCGGAAAAGTAAGAGATGCTTGTTTGTGCATATAATTTATATTAACACATCCACATAAATCTGAAAAGGAATAATTATTTTTAAAATCTTGACTAATCTTCACAAATTTTATATACTTAATAGAAGTATGGAGATTTATGCATACTAGGAAGAAGGTACCGCATGATAAAGAGTATGACCGGCTTTGGCAGATGTGAGCTTATGGAAGGAAGCCGTAAGTATACGGTGGAGATGAAGAGCGTAAATCACAGATATTTGGATGTGAATATCAAGATGCCAAAGAAACTATATATGTTTGAAAGTGCTATCCGAAGTGAGCTCAAAAAATATGCTTCCAGAGGTAAAGTAGATATTTTTATTACGATGGAAGATTTTTCTGAGTCCAATGCCATGGTAAAGTATAATAAGGAGCTTGCCGGTGAGTATATGCAGAAACTTTTGGAAATGGCCGGCGATTTCGGACTGGAAAATGATATTCGTGTTTCTACCTTGTCACGTTATCCGGAGGTACTTACCATGGAGGAAGTTGCTGCGGATGAAGAGGAGCTTTGGAAAGAACTGAAGCAGGCTTTTGCAGGCGCCGCAGAGCAGTTTGTGGCTTCTCGTGTAGTAGAGGGTGAGCATTTGCGTGATGATTTGATTGAGAAATTGGACGGTATGCTGACGCGTGTTGCCTTTATTGAGGAGCGTTCACCGCAGATTGTGAAGGAATACCGCGAGAAATTAGAAGCAAAGGTTCAGGAACTGCTTGGAGATGTGAAGGTAGACGAGAGCCGTCTGCTTACAGAAGTTACTATTTTTGCTGATAAATCTTGTGTGGATGAGGAAATTGTTCGATTGAAGAGCCACATTGCTACCACAAAGGCGACCCTTATTTCCGGTGGGGACATTGGTCGTAAGCTGGATTTTATTGCTCAGGAAATGAATCGCGAGGCCAATACCACATTATCCAAGTCCAACGATTTGGAAATCTCCAATTGTGCAATCGAGCTTAAAACCGAGATCGAAAAGGTACGCGAGCAGATTCAAAATATCGAATAATTTGCAGAGAGGCAGATTTTATGAAGAAAAAAGGGTTACTTATTGTAGTGAGTGGATTTGCCGGAACCGGTAAAGGCACCGTTATGAAAGGGTTATTAGCCAAATACAGTGAGCAGTATGCGCTTAGCGTCTCTATGACTACAAGGGCGCCAAGACCAATGGAACGAAATGGGGTAGAGTATTTCTTTGCAGATAAGGAGACCTTTGAAGCAAAGATTGCACAGGATGGTTTTGTGGAGTATGCTTGTTACTGTGATAATTATTACGGTACTCCAAAGGACTATGTGGAAGAGCAGTTAAATGCCGGTAAGGATGTGCTTTTAGAGATTGAAATTCAAGGCGCTTTACAGGTAAAAGAAAAACTTCCGGAGACGGTTCTGGTATTTATTATGCCGCCAAGTGTTTCAGAGCTTTACGGACGCTTAAAAGGGCGTGGTACTGAGACGGACGAGGTGATTCGACAGAGAATGCTTCGCGCCTCTGAAGAGAGTCAGGGCATTGAGCAGTACGATTACATACTGGTTAATGATGACATAGATACATGTGTGGAAAGCCTGCATCAGATGATTCAGTCTGAAAAACAGCGTGCTTTCCGCAATACAGAGTTTATTGAATGCATCAGAAAAGAATTTGTTGACCTTAGGAAAGGAGAAATATAAAATGTTACATCCATCTTATGCAGAATTAATGCAAGTAGTTAATGAAGAGGCAGAGGGCGATACTCCTGTAGTAAACAGCCGTTATTCTATTGTTATGGCAACTGCAAGAAGAGCTCGTCAGTTAACAGACGGTGCAGAACCTATGGTGTCCTGCAAAATTGACAAGGCATTAAGCGTTGCTGTGGAAGAATTAAATCAGGGCAAAATCAAGATTGTTACAGAAGAAGAATAATATAAAGTACGAATTACAAAAGAAAAAGGGAAACTCTTCCTACGGAGTTTCTCTTTGTTGCATTTTATTCTTTTAGACAAGGTGTTAGAGTATATGAAGATAATGTTTATTTCCCTTGGCTGCGACAAAAATTTAGTAGACAGTGAAAAAATGCTTGGCATGCTCGCAGACAAAGGGTTTGAATTTACAGATGATGAATCCGAGGCAGAGGTTGCAGTGGTAAATACCTGTACCTTTATTCATGATGCTAAGGAGGAAAGCATCAATACATTAATTGAAATGGGTCAGTACAAGACAGAAGGTAAGTTAAAGGCACTTATTGCTACCGGCTGTCTGGCTCAGAGATATCATCAAGAAATCCGCGAAGAAATTCCGGAAGTGGATGCCATTCTTGGAACCACTGCTATTGAGCATATTGTAGAAGCGGTGGAAGAAGTACTTGCAGGAGAGAAGGCAGAGCATTTAGAGGATATCCAGTATCTCGCTGCTACCAAGGGCAGACGCGTGGTTACTACAGGCGGTCATTTTGCATATCTAAAGATTGCAGAAGGCTGCGACAAGTTTTGTACGTATTGTATTATTCCAAAGGTACGCGGCAGATTTCGTTCTGTTCCTATGGAAGATTTGCTTTTAGAGGCCAGGGAATTGGCAGCTCAGGGCGTAAAGGAGCTGATTTTAGTTGCACAGGAAACTACCCTTTACGGCAAGGATTTATACGGCGAAAAGTGCCTTGCAGAACTGTTGCACAAGCTTTGCGAGATTGAGGGCTTATACTGGATTCGTATTTTATACTGCTATCCGGAAGAAATTGATGATGAATTGATCGCAGCCATTCGTGACGAAGAAAAAATTGTTCCGTATTTGGATTTGCCGATACAGCACGCATCGGACGCTATTTTGAAGCGTATGGGCAGAAGAACTTCCAACGAAGATTTACGACGCATTATCGGTAAGCTGCGTACTGAAATTCCGAACATTGCTTTGCGTACCAGTTTGATTACCGGTTTTCCGGGAGAAACGGAGGAAGACCACGAGGAATTGTACCGTTTTGTAAATGAAATGGAATTTGACCGACTGGGTGTATTTACCTATTCCAGGGAAGAAAATACGCCTGCAGCGGCTATGCCAAATCAGATTGATGAAGAAGTAAAGGAAGCTCGCAGGGACGAAATTATGGAGCTTCAGCAGGCCATTGCCTTTGAAAAGGCAGAGGATATGGTAGGGCAGGTGCTTTGGTGCATGATAGAGGGCAAGGTGGCTGACGAAGATGTATATGTTGGTCGTACTTACAAGGATGCACCGAATGTAGATGGCTACATTTTTGTTCAGACGACTGCTACACTTATGACAGGAGATTTTGTAAAAGTACAGGTTACAGACAGTAACGAATATGATTTAATAGGAGAGATATACCATGAATTTACCTAATAAACTTACCGTATTTCGCGTGATTTTAGTGTTTCCGTTTGTAATTGCTCTGCTTGGACAGACAGCCGGCTGGGCTTGGTTTGACGCTTTATTCGGCGGCATTATGGAATATATGAACTGGATTGCTTTGGCAATCTTTGTAGTAGCATGTCTGACAGATCAGATGGATGGTCATATTGCACGTAAATATAATCTGATTACCAATTTTGGTAAGTTTATGGATCCATTGGCGGACAAGCTTTTGGTTTCTGCTGCTATGATTTGTTTGATTGAGTTAGGACGTATTCCGGCATACATTGTGGTAATTATTATCAGCAGAGAATTTATCATCAGCGGGTTTAGATTGATTGCTTCTGACAATAATATTGTTATTGCTGCAAGTATGTGGGGCAAGTACAAAACCGTATTCCAGATGGTTATGGTTATTTTGATGCTTGCAGATATTCCTGCACTCCAGACAGTGACCACGATTGTAATGTGGATTGCAACTATATTAACCATTGTTTCTTTAGTGGACTATGTTTACAAAAACAAAAGCGTCCTGAGTGATTTTAAATAAGTATGATAGTAGAATTAATATCAGTTGGCACAGAGCTTTTAATGGGCAATATTGTTAACACCAATGCTGCATATCTTGCCAAAAGATGCGCGGATTTAGGTGCTGTTTGCTATTTTCAGGAAGTGGTTGGAGATAATCCAAAACGTTTGAAGGAAACCGTGAAATTGGCTCTTTCCAGGGCAGATGCAGTGCTTTTAACAGGGGGACTGGGTCCTACCCAGGATGATTTGACCAAGCAGACGATGGCTGAGATTTTCGGCAGAAAGCTTTGCAGGGATGAGGTTACTTGTGAAGCCTTAAAAGCATATTTTAAGAAAAGGGGAATTGCCTGCACAGAGAATAACTTCCGACAGGCAGATATTCCGGAAGGTGCAGAGATTTTACCAAATAATAATGGTACTGCACCGGGGATTCATATTTTTGATGAAGCAAAGCATGTATTTTTGATGCCGGGGCCTCCGAATGAAATGAAGCCGATGTTTGAGGAAAGTGTGGCACCAAAGCTTTCTGAACTGAGTGGGGGAGTGATTTATAGTGAAATGGTGAAGGTCTGCGGTATTCCGGAATCTACAGCAGAGACCATGATTTCTGATATTTTGGAAAATCAGTCTAATCCTACCATTGCACCTTATGCAAAGCTTGGTGAGGTTCATTTCCGCGTGTCTGCCAAAGCATCGGATAAAGAGCATGCCATGGCGCTGACAGAGCCTGTAGTAAAGGAATTAAAGAAACGATTCGGAGCAGCGGTATATACAACCTGCGAGAAAGAACAGTTGGAAGATGCTGTCATTGCCCTTTGTAAAGAACATGGGTATCAGATTACGACTGCGGAATCCTGCACAGGAGGCCTTATCAGTGCAAGACTGGTCAATGTATCCGGAGCAAGCACTTGTTTTGGCAGAAGCTTCGTGACCTATGCTAACGAAGCCAAAGTAGAAGAACTGGGTGTATCAGAGGAAACCTTGCGTAAGTTTGGTGCAGTGAGTGAAGAGACTGCCAGAGAAATGGCACTTGGTGCCCAGAAACATGGAAAAGTAGAGGTTGCCGTTGCAGTAACGGGTATTGCAGGACCTACAGGCGGCACTCCGGAAAAACCGGTAGGGCTGGTATATGTAGCCTGTGCCGTAAAGGAACGTGTGTGGGTGCGCAGATACTGGTTTGGGGGAGACCGGACCAAAAATCGTGAGAACACCACTACCGTAGCATTGGCTATGGCACGTAATTGTATTTTGGAGTACGATGGTATCACATATCATCAAGAAATGTTATAAAAAAGGTATTGACAAAAGCGAACATATGTTTTATTATAAATCCAACAGAACATTTGTTCCTTTTGTTTAATATATAGGAAAGCTGATTTACTGTTTTATTACTATAAGCCTGGAGAGCATTAAGGAGATAGAACATGGATAGAAACGAAAAACAAAAAGCACTGGAAGCAGCGTTAGGACAGATTGAGAAGGCATACGGCAAGGGTGCGGTTATGAAGTTGGGGGATTCCTCCGCACATATGAATGTAGAGACGGTACCTACCGGTTCTTTAAGTCTTGACATTGCATTAGGATTAGGCGGTATTCCAAAGGGACGTATCATTGAGATTTACGGACCCGAGTCATCCGGTAAGACTACCGTTACCTTACATATGATTGCAGAAGTACAGAAGAGAGGCGGTATCGCAGGTTTTATTGATGCAGAGCATGCATTGGATCCGGTTTATGCCAAGAATATCGGTGTAGATGTGGACAATTTATATATTTCTCAGCCGGATAACGGGGAGCAGGCTTTGGAGATTACCGAGACTATGGTACGTTCCGGTGCCATTGATATTATCGTAGTGGACTCTGTGGCAGCATTGGTTCCGAAGGCAGAAATCGATGGGGACATGGGTGACTCACACATGGGTGTCCAGGCCAGACTTATGTCCCAGGCTCTCCGTAAGTTGACTGCTATTATTAATAAGTCAAATTGTACTGTTATCTTTATCAATCAGCTTCGTGAGAAGATAGGAGTTATGTTTGGAAATCCGGAGACTACTACCGGTGGTAGAGCTCTGAAGTTCTATGCATCTGTTCGTATGGATGTCAGACGTATTTCCACCATTAAGGTGAATGGCGAAGATGTTGGTAACCGTACCCGTGTCAAAGTAGTAAAGAATAAGATTGCACCACCATTTAAGGAAGCAGAGTTTGATATTATGTTTGGTGAAGGCATTTCTACCGTAGGTGATATCGTAGACCTTGCCGCAGAGTGTGAGATTATTCGTAAGTCCGGTGCATGGTATTCCTACGAAGGCAATAAGATTGGTCAGGGTAGGGAAAATACCAAGCTTTACATGAAAGAACATCCGGAATTTATGCGTGAAATCGAACAAAAGGTTCGTGAACACTACAGTTTACAGGCTGATGCTTTATCAGCTTCAGATACAGAGAAGAAAGAGCGAAGTGCTCATTCTTCTAAAGCTACAGAGGAAGAATAGAGTTATGACAATTACGTCTATTCAGGAATACGACAAGAGAAAGGTGCTCATCCAACTGGACGGGCACCTTATATTTCCACTATACAAATCAGAAGCAGCTAAATTGCACCTTTTGGAGGGTGAGGATATATCAGCGGAAGTATATTCCGAAATAACGGGGAAGATACTTCCAAAGAGAGCCAGGCTTCGTGCCATACATTTACTGCAGAAGCGTAGCTACACGAGAGAAAGTCTAAGACGCAAGCTTGCAGACGGCAAGTATCCGGAGGATATTATTACGGAGGCATTAGATTATGTGGAGTCCTATGGATATATTGACGATGAACGATATGCAGCGGAATATATCCGATGTTACTGCGAAAGCCGCAGCAAGCGCAGGATTATGCAGGATTTATTTGTGAAAGGAATCAGTAAGGATGTAGCAGAGAGCGCGTGGATACATCACGAAGCTCTGAATGAGCCGGTGGATGAAGTGGCACAGATTAAAAAACTGCTGCGTAAGAAGCAGTTTGATGCTGCAAGTGCAGACCGTAAAGAAACAGCGAAGGTCATCAATTATCTATATCGAAAAGGATATAGTACAGAGAGTATCATGTATTGTGTGAAATGTGACGAATATTACACAAATTTGTGAGAAATGACTATGATTTTGCCTTGACATTAGGCAATTTATACATTACAATAATATAGGTGCAATTTTGTTTTGTCTTTTTATACCAATATTTGCACGAAAATTTTATAAGGAGGAGCTTCCTGTATGTTATCTATCGGCAATGTTTGTCTGATAGTTCTGGCATGTCTCGTAGTGGCTATTCCGGTTACCGTTTTTGCTACCAATGCGTATCGCAAGAATGTATCTGAAAAGAAAATCGGTAATGCAGAAGAAAAGGCCAGAGAGATTATCGATGAAGCCCTTAAAACTGCTGAAGCAAAGAAGCGTGAAGCTTCCTTAGAAATTAAGGAAGAGTCTATTCGTACCAAAAATGAATTGGACAAAGAAATCAAGGAGCGCAGAGCAGAAGTGCAGCGCTATGAGAGACGTATTCAGCAGAAAGAGGAGAATATCGATAAGAAATCAGATGCTATCGAAAAGAAAGAAGCAGGCTTAGTAGAGAGAGAAAAGGCTCTTGAGCAAGAGAAACTTGAAATCTCTAAATTGAGTGAGCAAAGAGTACAGGAACTGGAAAGAATCTCTGGTCTTACCTCCGACCAGGCAAAAGACTACTTATTGAAAATTGTTGAAGATGAAGTAAAACATGAAACCGCTCTTATGATTAAAGAAATGGATACAAGAGCAAGGGAAGAAGCAGATAAGAAAGCAAAGGACTATGTGGTTATGGCGATTCAGAAATGTGCAGCCGACCATGTTTCCGAGACCACAATCTCTGTTGTACAGCTTCCGAGTGATGAGATGAAGGGTCGTATTATCGGACGTGAAGGACGTAATATTCGTACTTTAGAGACTATGACCGGTGTTGATTTGATTATTGATGACACTCCGGAAGCAGTGGTATTATCCAGCTTTGATCCAATTCGTAGAGAGGTAGCAAGGATTGCCCTTGAGAGACTGATTGTTGATGGTCGTATTCATCCGGCTCGTATCGAAGAGATGGTTGAGAAGGCTCAGCGTGACGTTGAAATTATGATTAAAGAGGAAGGTGAAGCAGCAACTCTTGAAGTTGGTGTTCACGGCATACATCCTGAATTAGTTCGCTTACTTGGTAAGATGAAATTTAGAACCAGTTATGGTCAGAATGCATTAAAGCATTCTATCGAAGTGGCTCAGCTTTCCGGCTTATTGGCTGCAGAACTTGGTCTGGATGTCAGACTTGCAAAGCGTGCAGGTTTATTACATGACATTGGTAAGGCTGTTGACCGCGAGATGGAAGGTACACATATTCAATTAGGTGTAGAACTTTGTAAGAAGTACAAAGAGAATGCTACAGTTATCAATGCTGTGCAGTCTCACCATGGTGATGTGGAACCTACTTCATTAATTTCCTGGCTAGTACAGGCTGCAGATACGATTTCTGCTGCAAGACCTGGTGCTAGACGTGAGACCTTAGAAGCTTATACAAGCAGACTGAAACAATTAGAAGAAATCACAAACAATTTCAAAGGTGTAGACAAATCTTTTGCTATTCAGGCAGGTAGAGAGATTCGAGTTATGGTTGTACCGGAGCAGGTATCTGATGCAGATATGATTTTAATGGCTCGTGAGATTTCCAAGAAGATTGAGGCTGAAATGGAATATCCAGGACAGATTAAAGTAAATCTGATTAGAGAAAGCCGCGCTGTTGATTATGCGAAGTAAAAGCAACCAACAAAAACCAGTTAAAAAATAAGTACAAAAAGCCTTGAAACCGCGTGTTTTAGGGCTTTTATTTTTGATGTTTTATAGGTGTATAGAAGACAAAGGATTAGGAGAAACAATGAACCCATTAGTATCAATCATCGTACCGGTTTACAATGGAGAAAAAGTAATTGAACGCTGTATGCGAAGTCTTATTGGTCAGTCATATGAAAATATTGAAATTATTATTTTGAATGACGGCAGTAAGGATCACACCATGCAGATTTTAAATAAATATGCGAAGTTAGATTCAAGAATCCATGTGGTGGATAAGCCCAATAGCGGGGTGTCTGATACGAGAAATCAGGGGCTTAAGCTGGCACAGGGAGAATTGGTTCAGTTCGTAGATTCTGATGATTGGCTTCCAAGTGATGCCACAGATCAGCTGGTGCAAGGGATGCGGGGGGATTGCGAAATGGTAATTTGCGATTACAACCGAGTTGTGGACAATAACATTATTGTAAAAGGACATATTCCGGAAGAAGGACCAATCAGTCGAACGGAATTTGCACTTTATATGATGAAAGCACCGGCAAATTATTATTACGGAGTTTTATGGAATAAAATGTTCCGCATGGATATTATTCGAAAATATGAGCTGGATTTTCCAAAAGAAATTGACTGGTGTGAGGACTTGCGATTTAATTTGGAATATTTGCAGTATGTGAAGCACGTTTATGTATTGCAGAAACCACTGTATTACTATGTGCTGACAAAGGGGAGTCTGGCGCAGAGCCGCACAGATTTGATTGACAATCTGCGCGTGAGAAACTTTTTGTTTGAGCAGTACAAGGCCCTTTATGAAAGCCTAGATTTATATGAAGATAATAAACTTCGTATTCGCAGCTTTTATATAGACTTTGCCAGAGATAAAAACAAGCAAATCAAGATGATTGAAGGCATCAAGAAAGAGGAGTTAAGCCGCGAGGCTGTTATGGGAGCAGTAAAGGATAGGATTGGAGATAAAATCGAAAATACAAAGCAGAAATTAGGCGTGCCGGAAGTAATTAGTAAGCCGGCGAAGAGAGAGCGGAAGAAGAAATGAACTGAAAATTTGGCACGGCAATGAATGCAACAGTCGCGGTGAAAAACAATTGATAGGTTATTTGGAAGATTATCATGTGGATAAAGGGTATATGGTAAGCTTTAACTTTAACAGATTATAAGCAAGAATTCTCCCATCCTTATAGGTGGTGAGATGAATTACATAAAAAATGAATTTCAAAAAGAACGCTTGTTCTGTATTCGAAGATGTGGTATGATGTAATCAGTCGATAAATAAGAAAGGACTGGTCCTGCTGACTATCGGTGGAGCACCAATAGAGGTCATTCGTCGTTATATAGAAAGTCAGGATGAGAAGAAGCATGAATAAGGCATATTATTTTCGTATCTACCCCAATAGGGAACAGGAAAAAATGCTTATAAAGACATTTGGCTGCTGCCGCTTTTTGTATAATATCATGCTGGAGGATAAAATCCGTGCATATCAGGAAACAAAGAAGATGTTGAAGAATACCCCTGCACAATACAAGAGGGAATATCCGTGGCTTAAAGAAGTGGACTCATTGGCATTGGCTAATGTACAGTTGCATTTGGAAGCGGCGTATCGCAATTTTTTTCGTGATCCAAAGATCGGTTTTCCAAAATTCAAATCGAAGCATCGAAGCCGTAATAGTTATACAACCAATGTAGTAAATGGGAATATCAGCATCGGGAACGGCAGACTAAAACTGCCGAAACTGACAGCAATCAGGATAAAACAGCACAGGGAAATACCGGCAGAATATAAGTTAAAATCCGTAACCGTAAACAGGGAGCCATCCGGGAAATATTATGTCAGCTTATTGTATGAATATGCAGACTGTGAGAACCAAGCAGAAAGCGTATGTCAGGCAGAAGCACAGAATATTTTGGGAATAGACTATGCAATGGAAGGGATGGCAGTTTTATCGGATGGGACGAGATGTATATATCCATCCTACTACAGGAAGATGGAGCAAAAGCTTACCAGGGAACAGAGAAAACTTTCCAAATGTGAAAAAGGGAGCAGGAACTATCAGAAGCAACGAAAGAAAGTAGCACTGTGTCACGAGAGGATTCGCAATCAGCGGAAAGATTTTCAGCACAAACTGAGCAGAAGATTAGCCTGGGAGTATGATGCCGTGGCGGTAGAAGACCTGAACATGAAGGCGATGAGCCGGTGTCTGAATCTGGGGAAGGGCGTTATGGACAACGGCTACGGACAGTTTGTGAATATGCTAAGCTACAAGTTGGAAGAACAGGGAAAGAAATTGGTAAAAGTGGATCGTTACTATCCATCCAGTAAGACTTGCAGTAAATGTGGGAAAGTGAAGGAAACGTTGTCACTGTCAGAGCGAATATATAAATGTGAATGCGGCAATGAGATGGACAGAGATGTGAATGCAGCAATCAATCTTCGTGAAGAAGGAAGAAGAATATTGTGCGCATAACTGCGCTATAAAATATGTCCGTATCCGGGCAAAAAGAGTTAAACCGCGGGACACGTGGGGATAGCCTATTGATACTTAGCCCGTTAGGGCTATTGAGTAGGAAGCCCCCACTTCAAATGCATAGGCATTAAGTGGTGGGAGTATGTCACCAAAAATAAGCAGATAGGTGTAAAGGAACTCCTGATAGATGATAAAGTATTAATAGAAGCAGTAGTGTAAATTTAATAAAAAATAGCAACTCAAATAAAGCGTTTGAAGCAAAAACTTCAGATGCTTTATTTTTTTGACCCACCTATAAATTCCAGTATTTACCGGTTTGTGTGAAGGTGTCGAGGTGTTAAAATTTTATGGGGCTAAAAAAGTGTTCCTTTCAAGGCTATACTATGATTTATAGCAATGGTCAAATTACGCTTTTTGGTGGATATTTACAAATAAAAACCGAAAAACACATCAAAATCGGTGTTTTTAACAGGTGTTAAAATTTTATGCGGATTTAAATTCGTCAAAAATTCGTGTAATGTGGTATCAGAAAGACAAAACAGACAACTTGAAAGGAGCAAATTTTTATGAATACACTGAAGAAAGTTCAGAGTAAAGAAAAAAAAGAAACAAAGAAAAAATTGACCTGGTCTCAAATAGGGATACAGATAAAAAACAACTGGCAGTTGTATGTGATGGTACTTCCGGTTGTTCTCTACTTTTTTATAGTTGAGTACCTGCCTATGTATGGTGTTCAGATTGCTTTTAGAGACTATAAAATAACGCAGGGTATCACAGGCAGTAAGTGGGTAGGCTTTAAGCATTTTGAAAATTTCTTTAATGCATACTACTTTGAACGTCTGATTACCAATACTCTGGTGTTAAATATTATGAATTTAGTTTGCAACTTCCCGATTCCAATTTTTCTTGCGATTTTCTTAAATCAGGTCAGAAATGACAAGCGCAAGAGATTTATTCAGACTACCATCTATGTACCGCACTTTATTTCTACCGTAGTTTTGGCGGGTATGTTGTATATTTTCTTGGGCCCGACTACCGGTATTTTAAATCATGCCAGAGTGGCATTGGGACTTGGTACCTATGACTTTATGGCTGAGGCGGAAGCGTTTAGATGGATATATGTCTTGTCCGGTATCTGGCAGGGAGCCGGATATGGTACGATTCTTTACATAGCAGGTCTGGCTGGCGTGGATCCTGCACTTTATGAGGCAGCGGAAATTGATGGAGCCAGTGTTTGGCAGAAGATTTGGCACATTGATATCCCAACCCTGATTCCGACAGCGGTAATGGTATTTATTTTGGACTGTGGTAAGGTTTTAAGCAGTAATACTACCAAGACACTGGTATTACAGACGACAGGTAATATTTCTGTATCCGATATTATTGGTACCTATACGTATCAGATAGGTTTGAATGGCGGTCAGTTCTCCTATTCCTCAGCCATTGGTTTGTTTACGAATTTGATTAACCTTGTTCTGATTTTGACTGCAAACAAGATTTCGAAGAAAATATCCGATGTGGGATTATTTTAACAGGAAGGGGGACGATTTACAATGAAGACAAGAAAATTCAAAGATATGAGCTCAAGCAATAAGGTGTTTTATATTTTTAATGCCATTTTGTGGGGTTTGGTGCTATTTGTTACCATTTATCCTTTATATTTGGTTGTAATTTCATCCATTTCCAATCCGGATTTGGTAGCTACAGGACAGGTAACTCTGTATCCAAAGGACATTTCCTTTATCGGATATGAAAGCGTTTTTCAAAATAAGGAAATCTGGATAGGCTATGCCAATTCACTGTTTTATACTGTTGTGCACATTGTATTGAGTGTAGTTATTACCCTGCTGTGTGCATATGCTATGTCCCGTAAGGTGTTTCCTGGCAAAAAGTTGATTAACCTGTATTTTGTTATTACCATGTTTATCAGTGGTGGTTTGATTCCAAGCTTCCTGACCATAAGAAATCTGGGATGGTATAATACCCGATGGGTTCTGATCTTTATGGGTTCCTGCAGTGTGTGGAATCTGATGGTGGCCAGAACCTATATTCAAACCACTATTCCGGATGAATTGTATGAAGCAGCCAAGCTGGACGGTGCTTCCCACTTCCAGTATTTCGGTAAGGTAGTATTGCCGCTTAGTAAGACTATTATGTCAGTGCTTTCCATCTACTATGGTGTGGGAACGTGGAACGACTATTTTAATGGTCTGGTATATATCAAGGATAGAAATAAGCTTCCGTTACAGACGATTTTGCGCGAGATTCTTGCAGTAATATCTTCAAGGGCAGGTGATGCTATGCTTACGGAAGAAATGGCGCAGCAAAGTATGGAAGAGACTATGCGTATTGCCAACTCTGCCAAGTATTGTACCATTGTAATTGCTACGGTACCGATAGTTCTTTTATATATCTTGCTGCAGAAGCACTTTGAAAAGGGTGTAATGATTGGATCTCTGAAGGGCTAAGGTCAAACGAAAAACAGAAATCAGCACAGGAATTTGTGTTGAAATATATTATTAAAATTAAGGAGGGTTTCTTACATGAAGAAGAAACAAATTGCTCTGTTATTGGCAGCTGCTATGGCAGTATCCTCTCTCGTTGGATGCGGACAGAAGGAAGTTACCAGTACAGAAACAAAAGATGCTGTTGAAAGCAATGTGGCAACGGAGACTGTTGTAGAGCCACCGTTGTTCAACGAAACCGGTTATCCAATTGTGAATGAAGAGATTACCTTGAAGGTGCTCTTGGGCGTCAGTGATGCCTACAACCCTATTGAGATTGATGAAATGCCTGCCATCAAGCGTATGGAGGAGGAAACAGGCATCAATCTGGAATGGGAAATGGTAAAGAAATCAGACTGGGCAACTAAGTTCAACTTGATGCTTGCCACTGAAGACTATCCGGATATTATTCTTGGACATGACATGGATGTTAGTATCGAGGAATATGGTGTAGCTCAGAAGGTATTGCTCCCATTAGATGATCTCATTGACAAGTACCTGCCTTCTTATACAGAGCGTATTGCACTCGAAGATTATGATGTAGCTGCTCCTTGTGTGGGTAGTGACGGACAGCAGTATTCTGTTGGATATTTGCAAGCCGGAGGCAGTAAAACAAGTGCTATGTTCGCTGTTAATCAGGAGTGGTTGGACGCATTGAAGCTTCCAATGCCAACCAATAAGGAACAGTTATTAGACACACTTCGCGCATTTAAGACTCAGGATCCGAATGGAAATGGTCAGGCAGATGAAATTCCATGGTCTGCTCGTACTATTGTAACCGGTACGACAAACTCCCTGTCCTTAACATTATCCTGGTTCGGAATGGCTTTTACTCCTTATAACTCCGCTCCGTGGCTTTTTATTGACGATAATAAGGAAATTCAGTTCATTCCTACCATGGAAAACTTCCGTGAATGTGTAGAGTGGCTGCACGGAGTTTGGGAAGAAGGTCTGATTGATGCGGAATTATTCAGTCAGGATGGCAATACAATGACATCAAAGATAAAGAATGGTGTGGTAGGCTTTGCCAATGCTTCTAATCCAACTAGTAACTGGACATATGATATAGGAGCAAAATTTGAAGTTTATATTCCTGAAGAAGGCGCTGAGATGGAGAAGTTATCAGAATTTGCAGCTCCTATGGCATACCTTACCGTTACTAACGAGTATCCGGAAGCAAGTATGCGTCTGTTTGAGTATATGATTGATCCTGAGGTTCAGTATACTATGTATAATGGTGAGGAAGTTAATGAAGCAAAGACTGCCGGTTGGAAAATCAATGATGAGGGTAAGTATGAAGCTTGGAGCACAGCAGACTATGTGGCACCAACACTTATGAACTGTCTTAATGTAAATACACTGTACTTTGCTCCTCCTGCTACACAAAGCAAATATTATGCAGAGGCCCCAAGAAATGTTTGGAGAAATGAAAAACACGCTATGTTGGAAGAAGCAGGAGTTCTTCAGGATTATTCCAATGATTACTTGGATCTGGTTACTTTGACACCGGAAGAGGCCGAAATGGTTGCCCTTCTTAAAACAGATCTTAATACTACCTTGGGTGAGTATTTTACAAAGTTTATCAAAGATGGTGTAACGGATGCAGAATGGGATGCATATGTAAAGATTTTTGATGGCATGAAGGTAAAGGAATACGTGGATATTTATCAGAAGGGTATCGATGCTATGGATCTTCAGTAATCCTTGCAAGTTGTAATCAAGTAAATTTATAGTAGTTTAAAAGGGTATAGTCGTGGTTTTAGAATCACGACTATGCTTGTAAATGAAGATGTTTCTCAGAGATAGTTTTATCAGAAAGGAAAATTTGAAAATGATAAAGAAAATCTTTAAGAAAATAGTATCCTTTGTTCTTTCGCTGTGCCTTTTATTGAGTGGGTTGGGCTTTTCTTCAACAACGGCTTATGCAGAGGGAGAGACGCAGACAGGGAGTGTTATATACGTAAACAGTGCAAGCGATAGCGAAGATTTGAGTGATCCGGAATGGGGCTATTCAGAGAATAAACCAATGAAAACCTTGAGGGGAGCCTATGGAAAGGTGCCGCAGGATAATGTAAAGACTACCATCGTTGTAATGGATGAGGTTACATTGGCACCAGAGACAGCATCTAATGAAGCTGGTTGGGCAGTGACGGATTTGGATCATGTATATTATAGATCATCTGAAGCAAATGACTGGTATACATTCCCGGTACATACAGGTGAAGTTATTATTACTTCCAAGATTGGTGATACCGTATATGAAAACGGAGCAT
>JAFXAZ010000104.1 GCA_017521985.1 Lachnospiraceae bacterium | reverse complement strand
ACTTAATGTTGTATCATGCAACACCTTTAACACCTTAGTATCATTACTATCGTTCATATCCTGAATAACCTGATACTTGGTACCTTTTGTTCCAGCATACCAGCCCCAGCAACTGTCTCCAATATCTCCGTATTTCGGGTCGCCTGTTGCAGATACCGCATCCATCATCACATCCTTGGCTTCAAAATCCCCATTTTCAATAATAGTCGTCGACGTTCCTTCCGCATGTACTGTGCGCACATTTGGACCAGTCCATACTGCATTGCACAGCATCATAAATACAAGCATAAAAATCAAATATTTATTTCTTTTCATACTGTTTTTCTCTCTTTCTTAAAAAAATCAAAAACAAAAGAGTACAAAAAAAGTGACCGGCAAACATGCCAAAAAGACTTCCAAGATATATGTTTTAAAATTAATTTTATTTCTGCGCATAAATCCCGTTTTATCCTTTTACATGGTTCACCGGTCACTTCATTAAGTTTTACTTAGTCGCTATGGTCGTCAATTTATCTTGATGCTACATCATCTACAAAATCCTGATACCAGTCTAACCAATCATAATACTGTACAGCCTTTAATTCTTCCAGATGCTTTGCCCAAGAATCATCTGTTACACCATTTGTGATTGCATCTGCAATAAAGGAGCTGATATATTCAAATAATTCAACTTCCATAAATGCACGCTCTTCTTCTTTTGCTGCATCATTGTAAGCAATTGGGAAGCCTTCCTGATTGAAGAGGTCTTTATTCTCTACAATAAAGGTATGACGTACTAATGCTCGTGGAGCCAAAGTTTCTTCCTTGGTAGTTGGGAAGTCTTCTGCAGTCAATGCAGGTGAACAGTTACCAAGAGCATCGATTACTTCTTCCTGATTCTGTGTTGCAACATTCCATACCTTTCCGTTTGCATCAATTTCAAAGCCTGCAGAAGAACGGAATGCAATATTCTTTAATTCTGTGGTGCTGGACATATAATTCCACCAGTGAAGCAATGCTTCTATGTTTTCAGACTCAGCCGTAATAACAAGGTTACTTCTCTGACCGGTAAATCTGTTAACCAAACCTGTCAAACGAGGTTCTACACCATCAATACCCTGATATACAAAAGGAGTATATCCCTGATCTAACATAGATGCATATGTAGTGAATACACCTGCAACCTTTTCAGTTCTCTTAGCAGAGTACTGGTCTGCTGTCTGGGAGAAGCCTTCTAAATCAAGTAAGCCTTCTTCAGCAAGCTTGTGATAGAACTCTAAGAATGCACGGAAGTTGTTAGTATCTACAGTGCTTACAACTTTACCATTCTCGATGTTCTTGTAAGCCTGGAATGGCTGCCATGTATAGTTACCTCCGATACCAAATGCATTTGCATGCATCATGATATCACCTTCCCAGTTACCTGCACAGAAAGTCAGTGGAATTTCGTTGTTCTTGTCGCCATCGCCATCCATATCGTTGTCACGGAATGCAACTAATACTTCATATAGCTCATCAGCTGTGGTAGGAACCGGCTTACCAATCTTATCCAACCATTCCTGATTAATAGATAAAAGGGAAGCTGCCCAGTCCATCGGAACAGAAACCAAACTACCGGTGAGTAAACCACGGATAGAACCATCGCCCCATGTAATAGTATCCCATGCACCATCTACTCTATTGTAGTCTGCTACTACATTTGGTGCCCACTTTTCCAATAAACCTTCTTCAGAAAGGTCATAGAAAAGTTCCTGGTTGTTGCTTAATGTTGTAGCATCTACTACACCCAAATATGCATCCGGCTTGTCATCAGACATAAGCATTACAGCAAGCTTTTCAGCCACTGTAGTTGGGTCTAATACAGTCCAGTTTACATGAATACCGGTTGCTTCTTCTACCAATTTCATAATTTCTTTGTCGTTAAAATCTGCAATGGTATCATTAGTCTTACGCTGAACTACAATGTTAAGCTCTGTGCCAGCAAAGTGATCTACTGCGATTTCCTCTGGTTCAGAAACAGTTTCAGATGCTGCTTCTGACTGTGTTGTTTCGCTGGTCTTGCTTTCTGCGCTCTCAGAAACATTCACATCGTTTCCACATGCTGTCATAGCTGAAGCTGCCATAACGAGACTCAGCATAAGTGCTACTACTTTCTTCTTCATAAAAGTAATACCTCCTTCATAAAAATAATATAATATTTGAATTGTGTACCATACACAACAATTCACACTTTAAAATTTTTATCCTTTTACACTACCAATCATAACGCCCTTTACAAAGTATTTCTGTATGAATGGGTATACACACAATATCGGTCCTGTGGATACTACAATCATGGAATACTTGATAATCATGGACATATGTTGCATTTTTTCTTGTAGCTCAGGGTCAACATCAAAGCTGTTTGCCAAAGAGGAGCTGAGTACGAGAATCTCTCGCAAATACAACTGCAATGGCATCTTGTTGCTGTCTGTCACATACATCAGTGCATTAAAGTAGGAATTCCAGTGTGCAACCGCAATGTAGAGAACCATTACTGCAATGACTGCCTTAGATAATGGCAATACCACTCGTACAATAAAATTGCCATTACCACATCCGTCAATGGTAGCTGCATCATGCAGCTCATCCGGTATCGTGCTTGCCATAAAGGAACGTACAATGATGAGATTGTACACGGACACACTTCCCAAAACAATCAGAACAGTACGTGTATTTAACAGCCCCAGCTTCTGAACCACCAGATAAAGAGGAATGGTGCCGCCACTGAAATACATGGTAAATACCATAAGCTTCATAATAATATCGCGACCCACCAAATCTTTTCTAGATAATACATAGCCGCCTAATACCGTTACAATAGTGCCGAAAATGGTACCGCATACCGTGTAAATAATTGTGTTCAGGTATCCAAACCACACCTTGCTGTCGCCGAACACCATCTGATATCCCTCCAGTGTAAAACCCTTAGGAATGATCAGGATGGAGCCGTTGTTGACATATACCGGGTCTGAGAAAGAAGCCATTAAGACAAACCAAAGTGGATAAAATACCACAACGATAAACAAAAACAGGAATATATTACAAATCCAGTCAAAGATACGGTCATCCCAAGAATGTTTTATTTTCTTTGTATTCATGTAAGTTACCTCCTACCATAATCCGGAACCGGATAATTTCTTCACTACCTTGTTCATTGTCACTACCAAAAGAAAATTAATCACATTGTTAAACAAATTGATAGCGGTAGAATAACTATACTGTTGATTCAACACACCCATCTTATATACGTAGGTACTGATAATTTCTGAAGTAGACGCATTCAAGTCATTCTGCATCAAATATACCTTTTCGTAACCGACGCTCATAACCTTACCAAAATTCATAATCAACAGAATTGATATAGTCGGAACAATCGTCGGTAAATCAATATGTATTACTCGTTTAATTTTATTTGCTCCGTCAATCATAGCCGCCTCATGTAGGGAAGGATCTACTCCAGCCAAAGCTGCCATGTAAATAATGGAATTCCAACCCATGGTCTGCCACACACCGGACCAGGCATACATATGTGAAAAGTATTCCGGTGTGCCCATAAAGTAAATAGGTTCTATACCCAAAAGTCCCAGCACTGTATTTACCACACCTGACCTTGGTGAAAAGAATACACTCATCATACCAACCAAAACTACGGTAGAAATAAAGTGCGGCATGTAAGTAATTGTCTGTGCAAATTTCTTATATTTGGCATTTCTAACATTGTTCAAAATCAATGCCAACGCAATCGGCAGCGGAAAACTTACCGCCAATGAATACAAACTGATAGTTAATGTATTCTTTAAAATCAACCAAAAACGAGGTGTATTAAAAAATCTGTTAAACCATTTTAATCCGGCCCATTCACTTCCTACAATACCATCCGCAATACGGAAATTTCTGAAGGCAATCTGTAGACCATACATCGGTGCATAGCAAAAGGTCGCTATGTACAATACTGCCGGTAGTAGCACCAGATATAAAAGCCAGTTTCTTTTAATCATGATAAGGGACTTACGTCTGTGCTGACGTCTTGCTTCTACAACCTGTGCATCTAATTGTTTTTTCTTTTTCAAACTCATTATTCTGTCCTTTCCTAAACTCATCAAACCTTGTGACTTATTTTTAGCACATTATATACCTTTTCGTAAATGAACATTATTTGAGACATCACCTTCTTTTTTATCTAATTCAACCATTACATTGCGTTTTTTCGCCATTTTTTCATCAAAATGACAAAAATTCAATCAAATTATGCTCATCAATTATCAGTATAGTGCATAGCTGCTATTCCAAACAGCACCACGCTCTGTTCCACATCCTGGCAAGTATTAATCGCTCTCATCTTAACGATTTTTTTGTCAGGATGTGGATTTTTCCACTCATACAAAAAAGCTGTGGCCTCACCGTCAATAAACGGAATGCAGTCATATAGTATACTTCCAAACCACTGGCTGTTCGGTGCAAAGGTAGGGGCCTTTAATCCTTCCTTCTTTTCCTCTAAAGCATCGTCAATCGTAAAGTTCTCAGCCTCCTCGGAGCCATCACCGCATTTTATTTCATAGCCAGTATTTCCTACCGTCTTGCCAAATACAGCATTCACTGTTTCTATGCTTCCATCCTCGTAAAGTAAAACATACGCACAGAGTCCAAGAGGAGCATAATCCGGAAAACGATGGCTTGGTATATATTCCATATCCTTTTTGGCCGCATGTAAAAACACAAGCCCCTCTGCCTTAAATTCTTTTTTAATCAGCAGATTTACCGCATCCACAGACACACCATAGACCGTATCACCAAATTTATCCGCCGCTTTCCCGGCTGGCTTTGAAATACTCTTTGCCTTCACCAGGTCAAGCCTTGCAAAAGCCCACTCTTTCTCACCGGTATAAATTACCTCCGTATCGGCGCCCCGGAAAAGCAAAGATGCTTCTCCTCTCATAATGGCTTTGATAAAATACATCTGACGAATTACCTTTTCTGTCATTTCCTCGTACTTATCATTGTCATAATCATGCTCCCACAGCATATTTGCAGAAAATGCCATTTCAAAAAAGATGCCGTCTTTTGCAAAGGTATCCTCATCTGTCACAACCCAGGTGGATACTTCTGCGCCCAGGGTATTATCGCTTATACTTCTTTTCTGCCAGTTTAAAATTTTACTGCCTTCAAAGTTGCCAAACACGGACTGGAAGCCATCCTCCTCATAGTATTGCTCCGTCTTGTGATCCCGACTGTACTGCCAGTTCAGCATCAGTATGTCCTTCGGAATATGATACTTGGCATTATAGCCTTCCGGATATACATGATGAAAACCATATTCATTTATCGTTTCACGCTTTTCGCCCATCCAGACACCCTTATAATTCTGATAATGTAAAAGCATTTCTCCCCACATCATCATACGGATGTTTTTCTTTGCGTAAAATTCATGCAGCCGGTTCAGTTCGTATGCCAAAAGCTCATGTCCTGTTTTTTCACGGCACGTTTCACATTCTCCCAAAACTCTTATCTCATCATGTCCCACAGATACGATTTCCGGTTCAAAGACCTCCAGTACCTCTTCTGCCACTTCAAAATACAGCTCATAGCTTTTCTCCTTTAACGGGCAGTAGCTGTCCGGAAACATATCATCCTGAAGCTCTGCAATCTCCCTGTGTGCCAGTGTCATATAGTAGCTGTGGCTGAGCGCCTGAATCTCCGGAATTACCGTAAGACCAAGGCTTTTGGCATGCTGTACTATATCCTTTACCTCTGCTTTAGTCAGGTAAGAGCCCCCGGCATGCTCCGTATGGATAGAATCCTTCCAGTAGGTATCAGACCACTGTACACTGCGCGACCTGCCGATTCCGGGAAATTCGAAATCTGCAAAGTGGCAGAACCACTCCCACTTCTCATTGATTTCCGGATGCTTTTCATACTCCATGGCTCCGCCCACTTCTATAATCACTGTGTTCATTTTAAAGAAAGCCATAGTGTCAAGAATTCTTTTGTAAACTCCAATGTTTTCCCTTGCCGGCAGATACAGATGCATGCCGCGCAGCTTTTTATATGGCCCATCCATAAGATGCATCTTTTCTACTGCAAGGGTCTCATTATCCATCTTCTGCAGAAAGGTGGACACACCATAAATGGCTCCTTTGATGTCACCTGCAGTAATCGTTACGTTTTGCTCTATATCCAGTGAAAAATGCTCCTCTTCCAGTGTTCCTTTCCTAAGGATAATGTCTGCAAGTTCTGTTACCTTTTCCGTCTTGATATCAAAATTTCCTGCTATCCTATCTGCCTTAATACCATAAAAAAGGGATAGATACTCCTGCAGCTTCTCACCGCCAATCTTAAATTCCTCATCACAGCAATATGTCATATTTTTCTTTAAATAATACATCCGTGCACCTCCATTTCTCTTTGCGGTCAGACTACCAGTACATCTCCCAGTCCTTATGTAGTCTCATCAGTGCTTCCATAAAGAAATAGTCTCCAAAAGAGGTACACTCATCTTTGCCCAGGTCTCTTATCATTGCATTAAAGTCTGTTTGGCAGCAGTAGGTTCCATGAAGCAACAAACCATTAGACTTGGAAAAATCACGCACCATATAATTATCATATAAGGACTTCATGATCTTCTTTGCACAGCTTGCATAAAATTCTGCTTCTTCTGTTTCTAAGTATTTTGCCATTTCTAACATGCCGCAGGCTGCAATTGCCGCCGCAGAGGAATCCCTTGGCCATTTATCCCCTTCCGTAAAACACAGGTCAAAGTATGCCACCATATCTTCCGGCAGATGCTCCATAAAATAAGGCGCTGTTTTGGCATACATATCCTTACATTCCTGCAGCCCGGTATATTTATAGGAAATAGCCGGTCCATACACTGCCCATGCCTGACCGCGGCTCCATGCAGAATCATCGCTGTAGCCCTGTCTGGTATAATTCAAAAGATGCTCACCGGTTTCGTTGTCAAAACGGGCTGCCTGGGATACAGATCCATCCTCCCGCAGCAGGACATCCACTGTAGTGCGGAAATGTGTTACTGCAATATCCCGGTACTTGACATCACCGGTTACTTCACTTGCCCAATATAATATTGGTAAATTTAATAAAGTATCCACAATCATTCTATATTCCGGTTTATTATCCGGCTGGTTTATGGACTGTATAAAATTACCCTTTTCACGGAACATGGTAATCAGATTGTCCGCTGCTAAAAGTGCTGCTTCCTTCGCCTTCTCGTTTCCTGTAAGCTTATAGGCCGCCACACAGGACAAAGAATACAGAAAGCCCATGTCATGGCTTGCTATGGATATTCCCTTTGTAATCCTCTCATAAAAGCTGTCACACTGAACAAGCGCCGCTTCCTTAAGCCTTTCATCTTTCGTAAATTCATAGGCAAGCCAAATTTCTCCGGTCCAGAATCCAGTAGTCCAGCTCCTGTTTTCCACGGGCTGATACCATAGATTTTCCGAATTGGAACCTTGAAATTTGTCTGTGAATTCCGGAAGAATTTTTATAATCTGATTTGTACAGTTTTGCAATCCGTCGCGGACTTCCTCTTTGGTAATCAAAGACATATGTTCAAATTTATTCATGTTTTTATTTCTCCTATCTTGTGGCAATCCATTACTGTTTTTTCAAATCCTCTATACGTCCCTCCACATAATCTACCAGTTCCTTAAAAAGTAGCATATGGTGCATATATATCTCGTCATACCCTAATATATAATCTCCATAGCTTAAGCCCTGATTGGACTCATAAACCATGCACAGTTCTCCGCATTTCATAGTCACAGCGGATACCAGGTCTACATAGAATGGAGGATAATTATCATTTTGACACATTCCTCCAAACAAGCCACGTACATTGACCTCTAATCCATGTTTTTCACATGCCGCCTTAAACTTTTCAGATATCTGCAGAGTCTGTTCTTTAAAATACAGCGGCACATGGGTAGGCGGCAGTAATCCGTCATGTGTATTGGTTCCTCCATGCAACAGCAAGGTGGCATCCGGTACATACTCATCCACTACATCCAGCAAGAAGGATGTTTCCGGTGCCATAGGCTTAAAGAAATCATCATGCTGGATGTTCACGCCGTCATCATTATAATAAGCCCCCAAAAAATCCACCTTGTCCAGAATAGGATGATGCTTTTTACAAGCAGGCCATCCCGCCAGGCTTCCATCTTTCCAGGTTCCCTGGGCATAATAACGAAATTCCTCAAAACTCATGCCAAGCACCGTATCAAAAGGTACCCTGGCACGTCCGTCGGGATTGTGACACGGAATAATTAACAAGTTAATCTTTTCTAAGAGACCATCAAACATCGGGAATGCCTTGCCAGCGAAATCCGTTCCTGTTTCTAATAATTTAATTAAGTTCAATAATGCCACGGTGCCTTCAAACTCTGCACCATGTGTGGCTCCCACCAGTAAGAGACACGGTTTTGTATCCGGCTGTTTCTTGTCCGCATAGCAGGCCATATCATGGCAGCCACAAGCGGAACTGAAATTGGCTGTTCTCTGAAAGTTATTTCTATTACCATATTCCACTAGATAGATAGGTCGTTTTCCTGCAGAATATGCTGTTTTCACTTTTCCTTTTTTGATGCTATTTACTGTCTCATCAATTTCTTTTAAGGTTGATTTCCAATAGCTTGGTGTTTCCATAGTTTTTTCCTCCATACCCAAAGTAACTATTGTACTAAAAATACTCCATGACACTAAAATCTAAAATAATTCAGACAAAGCCTCCGGTACTGGTTCAAAGTTGGTTCTTTGCTGACTCAACAACCACGGAATCAAATCCGTGTTATTATAGGCCTCTTCTGCACCGTCATTGTGTGCGAAGCCCGGCAGTATATGTAACTGTGCATTTCCGCCCCGTTCATTTACCTTGTCCACCATCAACTCAGAATTCACTAAATGTACCACGGTATCAATTTCTCCATGCCAGGTACGAACAGGGGTATTCCTTAGATTTCCGGCACGCCATGGCATTGCCCCTCCGCACACCGGAGCCATGGCAGAAAAGAAATTCGGATAGGTAAGTCCCATTTCCCAGGTTCCATAGCCACCCATGCTGCTTCCGGTGATACTGATACGGCTCTTATCTGACTGATATTCTTCTGCAATCTCGTCTATCAATTTCTTTACTTCTCTTACCAGGTTATTCCAAACAAACTCGCCCGGACACTGGGGACATAATATAATCGCATCCAGTTCATGCCCTTCCTTTATCATTCTAGGAATGTTCAGCCTTTCCACATGCTCCAGATTGCTTCCACGCTCTCCTGCCCCGTGCAGAAAAACGATTAACGGCATATTCTTCTCTAATTTCTCAGGCGTATACAAAATATACCCCAGCTTTCCTTCTTTAAAATTTTCGTTATGTAATTCTCTTTTCATATTACACATACCTACCAATTTCTCCGTATTCCTCCATAATAGACATAATCATATACATTCTCGGAATATGGAACGGTCCCTTGAAAATATTTCCTTTCAGTGTTGTAGAAACAGTATTATCATAGTGCAGATAGCCATACCACTCACCATTATCATGATCTAAGAAATATGTACTGCAGTATTCCTCTATCTTTTTCAACATTTTTTTATATTTATCCTCTTTAAACAGCATATACGCCATGGAAAGTGCAATCATGGTTTCACACTGTGGCCACCACAGCTTCATATCCCACTCTAGCTGAACCGGCGGTTTTCCACAAACATCGGTAAATGCGATGATTCCTCCGTGCTTTTCATCCCATCCTAACGGCCATGTTATATCAATAATTCTTTTACCGGCATCGACAGCCGCCTGATTTTTGGTAATGATACCTTCCATCATCAAAAACCATGCTGCCTCCATGGAATGACCCGGATTGACCACTCTGCCTGAAGGCGCGTCTACAAATTTTCCGTCAGCACTTACACTTTCCATAAGAGCCTTCTCCGTCAAGAAACCACCATGTAATATTTCATTCAGACATTCCTCTGCAATTTGGGCGTATCTTTCCTCATTACGGATGCTTCTCATAGTTTGTGCCGTGGAAAGCATAATCATAACAGGGGATAGTGCCTTCATATTACAATTTTCAGGATTTGTTTTAGGTACATTTTTTCTTATACCGGTAAAGCATTCATATGCCACTGTAAAGAATTTTTCTGCATCTGCCAAAACCGCCTCTTCTCCGGTTGCCTTATAATATTCTGCACAGCCAATTGCCGCAAAAGTCTCGGAGAAATAATATCTTCTCTTTTGGATTTCCCTTCCGTCCTCCGTTACCGTAAAAAACATTCTGCCATCGATATCCGTGCATTTTGGCAGAAATTCATAAATTGTCTTTGCAGCCTTAAGATATTCCGGATTTTGGTCAATTACATTGTATGCCTTAGAAAATGTCCACAAAGCACGGCCCTGAAACCAGACACTTTTTTCCCTTCCATAAATATTTCCATCCATGTCAAGACTGGTAAATATTCCACCATTCTCATAATCAATGCTATTGTCCAGCCAAAAGCTTAGACAATCCTTTAAATGCTTTTTGTAATTCATAATTAAGTAACCTCCTATCAACAAATCCTTCCTACTATTTTTTTAGCATATGATTTCTTTATCGTAAATGGACACTTTTTGAATGACACCCCTCTCAAAATTCAATTCAAATTCTGCTCATGTAGGTTTTAACGAATACAGGTACTCCGTTGTCTATCATCTAATTGTAACCGAAAAAGAAATACTATCTTTTTCTCCCGGTAAAACTTTCCTTATATCAACTTTTCCTTCTATTTCCTTGCCTAAGTAAGCACAATCTGGCAATGTGCTCCATGGCTCTAGGCAGATATAATTAGCCGGCTTTGTCAGATATTTCGTCCAAATACCAATAGTCTTAAAATCAGCAAATTCTACACTTATAGCACGATTGGATTTTTTACTTTTAAGGACAATATTTTTCACAGGAAAATCGCGACACACTAAAGCACCCTTTTCAAACACTTGCATATCTAGTGGCAGTTTTCCATCGTGTAAAGACACCACATAAGTTTCCTTTAAAATGTAATAGTTTTCGTCTCTTTTCAAAGGCTCCAACTTGTCCAAGTTACCAAAGTCCAAATAATAATCCCCAAACACTTCTCCCTCTTCAAGACATAAATTATAACTGTCATGACCTCCAATAGAATAATAAAGAGCCTTATCATCAAGATTTATCATTGTGTGCATTTTTGTCAAAGTAGTTCCATTTAAAGAGTACCGAATCTGAAGTTCAAACTTAAATGGATACATTTGCAAAGTGCTTTCGCTATACCTTAGCGAAAACACAATTTTGTCAGTACCATGCTCTATCACAGTAAACTCACTACATTTGCCAAACCCATGCGCTTCCATATGGTATGTTTTTCCCTGAAACGTATACTCATTATCTTTATAACGTCCCACAATAGGGAATACCAGAGGTGCACGACCTGCCCATATTTCCGCATTTCCCTGCCAAATATACTCTGTTTGACTATCTTTCAATATAAATGATTGCACTTCAGCTCCCCATGTTGAAATACAAACTCTTGACAAATCATTTTCCAGTACACAAACCATAATTCACTACTATCCTCCATTTGCACTATTGTCTACTCCATGTCCTACATAACGCACATATCTTGCCTTCGTACCTACAGGTAATGGGAAGGTTTCCGGATTTACAGTTGTTCCGCAACTCTTCTGATAGGTCAATACATCCGTAAAATTAACACCGTCGGAAGAAATCTGAATATTACTTTTCTATGGTGAAAACTTTGGTCTGACCATTTGTCAAACCCCTAATAGCTCCAAAGGAATTTCTGTACAAATGACTGCTTTGAAAATGACTTGCGAAGAATACGAAAGCCAAAAGAATGTACTGTTATAAGGTATATCAAAAAATCGCTTAAACTTCACAATCTAAGCGATTTTTTTTAGGTCTTTTTACAACCCCAATTTTTTTATATCATTCGGAACCCTGCTTTAACGCGGATGTTATCCCAGACACCGTCTTGTGGGCATATATAAATTATTACCAGCCAAATGGTGAATCTTTAGTACCTATATCTGTTTCAGGACCAGCACTCGCAGGATCAGTCATCAGCTCTTCCGCTTCCACAAATTTCATCATCTCTGCTTCCGGTTTTATATATTCTTTCTTCATCTCCATAATCCTCCTCTATCAATTAGCTGAAAATTTAGTACCAAGCCATTCTATATTTCCATCCAATTTGGATTCTACCAGCGGAGTAATCTTTAGATCTGAAAAACTGTTAGCGCCGGAAGCCTTAATGTAAAACGCCTTGCCTTTACCATAAACCTCTTGAACCATTGCGTCCGTATACTCAAGATCCTTTGACTGAGGATTACCCTCTGCATCTGTCCATTCTAATCGAATTCTAATGCTGATCTTGGCAGACTCACCACCAGCTGCTAATAACGTATTTTGGGCTACTGTGCCTGTACCAAAGGAAGGTTTGAAAATAAGCTCAAAAGTATCAGCACCCACAGCACTGTTTCTCTGCTTATGCTCTTCTATGTCTACAAACACATATCCGTCTGTTCCATTATAAATAGGCATTTGGGTATTGTTTTCAGCCGGTACAAACGTAGCTTTCAAAACTCCGGTCTTTTCCTTAGAATTATCAACCACATTTCCATCGAAAGAAGTCAAACCAGGTGCAGTCAACGTCTTTCCATTCAAATCAAGGGTTATCTTACTAAGCGTTATTGCTTCTTCTAAAGTAACATCTCCAAGCAACTTAATGGTATCCCCAGTAGCAGCTGCCGCAATTGCTTCCTGCAAGCTTGTATAATTCACCGTGCCCTCCTTGCCTGTAACATTAACTACAGCCTTTTTCACAGTAACACTGCACGTAGCGTTAACACTCTCAGAAGCGTCTGCATTCTTAGCCGTTACTGTAATCGTAACAGGTTCTGTTGAAGCCTTTACCGCTGTAACTGTTGCTGTAGCACCATTACCAATTACTGTCGCAACTGTATCATCACTGCTTGTCCATTCATAAGCAGGTGTTGCTCCAAGTACACTATCCTCATCTATAAGTGTAGCAGTAAGTTCACCTGTCTTTTCTTCTTCCAGACTTAAGGTTGTCGGACTTACAGTAATAATTGGATCCTTTGGAGAGATTTTTACTATGGAAATATTGTCTATTAGCCAATATCCGCCACCTGCTATATAGTACAACTTAATTTCTAATTGCTTTTTAGTATCTGCACTTCCCTGAGTATGCTCATATGTATACTCTTTCCAGTCGGTGCAGGCACTTGCCATTAAATCACTTGCACTGATGTCAGCACCATTCAGAGCAAATCTCAGCTTT
>JAFXAZ010000103.1 GCA_017521985.1 Lachnospiraceae bacterium | reverse complement strand
TTGTTTCTCAAGCAAGTGTAATTAAATATTGAGATGCCGGCGTGGCGGAACTGGCAGACGCACAGGACTTAAAATCCTGCGGGACTTACCTCCCGTACCGGTTCGATTCCGGTCGCCGGCATTACAGTGAAAAGCTTCAAGCTCTTTTTGAAAGGGTTTGAGGCTTTTTTGTTGTGGTTAAGTTTTGTAGTGTTGAGATTAAAGCAGGCGGGTACAATTGGATTGCACCCGCCAAAATTAAATCATTTTTTCAATAATACACTCATGCTTTCTTTTTCCTGCCGGTGCCTGCTTGTCGTAATTAATGCCTACGAGCAACACTTCTGTGCCATAGTCCTTGATTGCATCCGGATAATTTTTATCCTTTATCTGTGCAATTGCACCTTTCGCAGACTTATTCCACTTCATTTCAATCACAAGAGCCGGCAACATAGATCCCTTCTTTGGTAAGTAGACAATATCTACATACCCATCACCTCCGGGCAGTTCTTCAAACTTCAGATAATGATCTTTATAGCTAAAATAAGCGATCTTGATTACACTGCGCAGTGCCTGTTCATCATTATAAAAAAGGACTGCTGTTTCCTCAGCATGAACCTTCTCAATCTGCTCTGCCACTGCTTCAGCATTGCCATGCACAGTATCATAAATAAGTCTGTCACTTTCCCGGACACGACGAATGGTTTCATCCCGCTTTACCTGTCGGATGGATCTGGCAAACTCTCTCCGTAATTCTTCGTTTGGAATGCGAACCGTCTGTGTTTCTTCATCATATGCCAAATATCCCAAATGAATCAGCGCAGTTAACACATCGTCTTTATTTCGGAAAGTTATTAAATCATTGGAAAAACCTTTCGTCTCAACCTTAATACTGATACCGCCCATCAACTCAACGATGGTTTTAGACAACCCGTCAAAATCCAGACTGATGTATTCCATCAAGCTTATGGCAGCGGAAGTTTCCGTCCAATACGAGTCAAAATCATCATTACGGATTGCTTTCATCACGGAATTGGGATTGTACATGGCACCGATATCCCGGAACTCATATCCATCATACCATTGCTTCATCCTTGTAAAATCAACATTATATTTATGGCAAAGCACCCGAACTTCAGCTTCCGTAAATCCTACATAGGAACCATATTTTCTGGGTTTTACCATAGTAAATTCTTCAAAATCCGATATCGCCGACTGGGAACCATCCTTCTTAATAGGAAGGATACCCGTCATATATGCCGCTGCAAACAATTTGTCCGTAGTGCCGCTGCTTTTAAACATGGCGCGCAAAAACTCCAGATATTCTCTTTGATTTGACGGATTTTCCCTAATGGGTGCATCCCATTCATCTATAATTACAATAAATTTACTGCCGGTCAGTTCTACTGCATTATTTAACGTTGCTGAAAAGGATTCTTCATCTGCTTCCATATCCGGATAAATTTTCAAAAGTTCTTCCGTTACTTTTCTTTTGATAAAGGATACGATTCCATCCTGTCCTGCTTCTCCGATGATGTTGGTCATATCTAAATAAATTACATCATACTTATTCAAATAGTGCCTGTACTGTTCGTCTCCGGCAATGCTTAGATCATCAAACAAACCGGAGGAATCACAGGTTTTATCATAATATGCACATAACATCTTCGCTGCAAACGATTTGCCGAAACGACGAGGTCTGCTGACACAGGTCAGACGCCTTGGTGTATCAATTGACTCATTGATTAGAGCAATCAATCCCGACTTATCGACATATTCATCATTTCTGATTCCTTGAAATCCGGCATTACCGGGATTTATATAAATGCCCATATTTGACTCTACCTCCTACTGTATCACTGTTATTAGTATAGCGGATGTTGAGGTAAAACACAATCTATTTTTTGTCAGAGCCTGCTTCAGTCTTCGTTTGGAATGCGAACCGTGTGTCTTTCTTGTCCTGCTTCCCTGTTGATGTTGGTCATATCAGTCTTTAGCTTTAACCAAATGTGCGCATTTATCTATATAATTTTTTTGCAAATGGTTATTTTGAGGGATGATGCAAAAAAATCATATTGAATGTAAGTAATAATGAATGCTAAAGTTACAGTAATTTAGAGTCAAATCTTAAAAGGGCTCTGAACAGTTATAAGGAGGATTTTAATAGTGGATAAACATGAAACACGCGCGTTGCTTGGTTTTTATCGTAATGAGCTTTCGAACAACCTGCTTGCCTTTTGGCTTCCAAGGTGTGTGGACGAAAAGAACGGCGGATTCTTAAACTGCTACGATAATTTGGGCGTGAATTTGATGTCCCGAGACAAATACAGCTGGTCTCAAGGTCGCTTTGTGTGGATATTTGCAAAGCTTGCGGAAATGGATGGAGGCACTTTTACAGATGGCGAGCGCGCTCATTTTTTACATTTGGCAAAGCAAGGATTTGAATTTTTGCGTGATCACTGTCTTTTGGGGGAGGGCGATTTTCGTTGCTCCTATTTGATGGACGAAGAGGGCAATCATAAATACGTTCAGGGCTGTACTGAACTGGATATGAGCATCTCTGCCGATAGCTTTGTGGTACTTGGTTCTGCTCGTTATGCCGCTGCGGCAAAGGATGGACAGGCATGGGACTTTGCAAAGAATCTATATCGCTCAATCATGGAACGATATAAATCCGGTAAATATAACACATTACCATATCCTTTGTCCTCTCGCTATAAAGCTCACGCAAGACCGATGGGTCGAACACATCTTGCTTGCGAGATGTATCGTGCGTCACAACGGCTTGAGCCTGAACTAAAGGATATGTTTCTTGCGGATGCTCGTCGTGCAAGTGATGAAGTTTTTGATAATTTCGTGGATGAAAATTACGTTCTGCGTGAGATTCTCTATGCGGACAACACGCAGATTTCTAATCTGCTTGGTCAGCACATTAATCCCGGTCATACCATTGAGGATATGTGGTTTCAGCTAGATGCCGCAGATTTGTTAGGGGATGAGGCGCGCGTACACAAGTCCGCACAGGTGGCAAAATATGCGCTCAAAAATGGATGGGATGATACTTATGGTGGATACTTCCGTTATGTAGGCGTGGATGGCAAGCCTTTAGAAGGTGATCCGGGCGACAGTGCGGACGAGCCGCAGATGAAGGATGTGCTTCGCACCTGGGGTACTAAGTTGTGGTGGCCTCATTCTGAGGCACTGTATACATCTCTTTTGATGTATGATCGCACAGGAGATGAGGAATTTCTTTCACTTTATAAGCGCGTGGAAGACTATACGTTCACCGTATTTCCAAATCCCGACATCAACGTGCGCGAATGGATTCAGAATCTGGGGCGCGATGGCAGTCCGTTAGAGGGCACAGTGGTGTTGCCTTTGAAAGATCCGTATCACATTATGCGCAATATTGCACTAATTATTGAATTGTTGGAAAACAGATTAAGGAGAGAAAAATAATGAATAACCATCTTTTGAAATGCTACCGCATGGCATATGAGCAGTGCTTCGTGCCGATTTTTGTACACGATGACTTTGATACCGAAACGCTTTTACGCGGCTGTGAGCTGGCAGGCGTGCAGGTCGTTGAATACACGTTGCGGCGTCCTGATGCCGCCGAGGTGATCCCTGCGCTGCGTCGGCGTTGGCCAGAGTGCGGACTATTTGTTGGTAGTATGCTTGATAGCGATAAAATTACAATTCAAATGCGCAAAAAGTATCCGCAGCTGATGACTTTTGCGGAACTTGATGAAATTGGTGTTGACGGCTTTGTTTCCATGCTGTCCTTTACCAATGAAACCATACGCACTTATGCAGAGCGCTGCATAATGATTCCAACCGCCTCAACTCCGGGCGAGGCACTCAGGCAGGTGGATGCAGGTGCACATTTTATTAAGCTTAAGGGATCTGACCGCGAACTGCGCAAAAACTGCCATGCTGCTCCAACCCACGGATTTTGCCCTATTTTCGTTACCGGCGGTGTTACTCCTGAGCGTATGTCTGAAATTTATGCTGAGGGAGCAATCATTACCGCTTCAGGCTTTGATTTGATTCTTAAGGGTATTGATCCCCAAGCTCTTACTGCCGAAATGGTTGCTGAACGATTGACACTCTATATTAACGCGGCCAAGGCGGCCAGAGCCGAGGTGTTGCCACAACTTGCCGATACGCAGAATCTGACAGACGATGCGTGGCTTGATCTTTTGCCGCATTATCATTCTCTAAAGGAGGAGGCGTATGTTTAAGCTATTGGCAATGAGCAAAAATGTGGGGGCAGAGGAGCTTTACGATAAGCTTGGCGATGTGGTTTCTGTTACATTGATGCCTCCGAATCGCGAAAATGTATTGCGTATCATCAGTGAATATGACGGTTTTATCACTCCTCTTGAATTTCGAACGGATGAAGAGATTATAGATGCCGCTAAAAATTTGAAAGCCATATTCACGGTATCTACAGGACTTGATCATATTGAACTGGAATATGCTGCAAAAAAGGGCATCCCAGTATATGGAATGAAGAACGATAGGGAATTTCTTGATTCTGTCACAGCAACGGCGGAACAGGCGCTGGCATTACTTCTCGGCGTTGTGCGAAAAATTCCATGGGCATTTGATTCCGTTAAAAAAGGCTTTTGGCTTCGTGAGCAATACAAGGGGCATCAACTTAGTGGAAAAACCATCGGTATTCTTGGCTGTGGCAGACTGGGTACGATTATGGCACAGTATGCGCAGGCTTTGCGTATGAATGTGCTGGGCTGTGATATCCTTCCTGTGGAGCTTCCGGGCGTGGAGATGGTCTGCTTTGAGGAGCTGCTTCACCGCTCAGATGTCCTTTCTATTCATGTACACCTGAATGATTCCACGCGTGGGCTGATTGGCGCAAAGGAGTTTGCTCAGATGAAAAAGGGTGCTGTGCTGATTAATACTTCCCGTGCCGCAATTGTGGATGAAGGGGCGATGCTGGACGCTTTGGAGAGCGGTATTCTTGCAGGTGCGGGTGTGGACGTGATAGACGGAGAATGGCTTGAAGATAAAACGGTGCATCCTGTGATCCAATACGCCAATGAGCATGAAAACCTGCTTGTGAGTCCACACGTTGGCGGAGCCTGCTTTGAGGCACAGCTGATGGCACTGGATAATACGCTCGAAAAGGTGCGGCACTTCTTTTCCTGCGGCTGTCAATGCCGCGGCACAGAGGTTCTTGCGCGCTCTCTCATGAACAATCCTGTCTGCAAGTAAGGCATCGATATATCGTGAGAGAAATTAAGGAGAACTACAATATGAAAACGCTTATAAAGAATGCAAGAATTGTAACAAGTAAAGAAGTTTTAAATGGCTGCATATGTTGTTTTACTGATGGCGTAATCGATTATATCGGTAAAGAGGACGATAAGGTTGTCGCTCCGGATGTTGTTATTGATGCACAGCAAAAATATCTTGTTCCGGGTTTTGTAGATATCCACTGTCACGGAGCATTAGGTCTATCTTTCATGGGTGCAAATGAAGCGGAGTTCGGAAGGATGGCTGATTATCACTTGAGTCACGGAACGACCACCTTGTTTGTTACCACATCTACTGCCAGCATGGAAATGACTGAGAAAACACTGGATACCTTTAGCAGCTATAAAGAAAAACATCCGAAAAGTAATTTGGAAGCTGTGCATATGGAAGGACCGTGGTTAAGTCCTTTGCAGTGTGGTGCACAGGCAAGAACGCTGATGCATACTCCTGATGTGGAGGAATTACGTGCCTTAAAGGGGAAATATCCATTTTTAGTGCGTGTAGATGCTGCACCGGAATTGCCGCAGGGTATGGAATTTGGCAGAGTAGGAACGAAACTTGGTTTAAAAGTAGGTGTTGCCCACTCTGATGCGGTGTTTACTGAAATTGAGGAAGCCATCGGAAACGGTTACACTATTATGACGCATTTGTACTCCGGCATGAAGGGCGTGGAAAGGGTAAATGCCTATCGCATTGCCGGTGCTGTGGAAGCAGGGTTGTATTTCGATAATTTGTATGCTGAAATTATTGCAGACGGCAAGCATTTACCACTGGAGCTGCTTAGGTTTATTTACAAATGTAAAGGTGCGGACAAAATATGTATGGTTACAGATGCGACCCGTGGCTGTGGTCTGCCGGAAGGCACTATCACGACAACAGTAAGTGGGACCGACGGCAGTTCTGTTATTATAGAGGACGGTGTGGCTAAGCTAATGAACAGACAGGCTTTTGCGGGAAGTGTAGCAACAACTGACAGATTATACCGTACCATGGCGCAGGCAATTGGTATGGACATGGTAGCTTTGTCTAAAATGAGTTCATTGACTCCGGCTCGTGCAATGGGATTGGAGGATCGAGGCGAAATTGCCGTTGGCAAGAGGGCAGATTTACTTCTTTTAAATGAGCAATTAGAAATTGAACAGGTAATTACAGATAGACAGGTATAAGTGTAGTGCTAAGCCTAGGATTAAAACCTATGGCTTAGCACTTTTTTATTTCTCCATCACTAGAAAAATATAGTGCCAAATCTTAAAGATATGTTGTGAAAATGTACACATATATCTATATAATTTTTTTGCAAATGGTCATTATGACGGATGGTGCAAAAAAGTTATATTGAATGTCAGTAATAATGAATGTTAAAGTTACAGTAATGATAGTTTTAAACTATCAAAAAGAAACAGGAGGAAAAAATAATGAAAACAAAATGTTTTCGATTGCTGACGGTTCTTTTGTCCGCGGTAATGCTGGTTGCTCTGAGTCTGAACGTAATGGCAGCTAAGAGCAACGCCGTAACCAAGGATGGTCTGACGGTACAGCTGTTTACCGACAAGGACTCGTATAAAACGGGCGAGTCAGTGAAGGCAGCAGTACAAGTGGACAACCATACCGGTGGGGATGTATTTATCTTTACACAGATAAACGTTCCTGAGGGTGTAAAGCTGGCAAGCGAAAGTACAGCCTTTGATGCGCGCTTGCAAGATGGTGAGACCTGGACTACACCGGGAGGTGTGGCTGGTGTGGCATCTGCATCAGGTAGTTCTACTGTAACAGGTGACAATATGCAGGCCTGTTTTTGGATTGTTTTAACAGTCCTTGCAGTTTGCGGCATTATTGTGCTTTTTGTGTACGGAAAGAACCAAAAGACATGGCTTTCCATTATGCTTTGTATAGCAATGGTTGCCGGGATGGCTGTAGCAGCAGTACCTGCACAGGCTGCGGATATGAATGGTAACATAGAGCTTAGTTGTACCATTCAGGTGGATGGCAAGGATGTTCCATTATCTGCAACTGTAAGCTATGTAATTTATGACGAAGCTGAAGAGCAGGAAGAGGCTGTAGAGCCGAGCGAGCCTAGCGAGTCAAGCGACAGCAGTGATGCAAGCGATAGCAGTGATGCGAGTGACAGCAGTGATGCAAGTGACAGCAGTGATGCAAGCGACAGCAGTGATGCGAGTGACAGCAGTGATGCAAGCGACAGCAGTGATGCAAGCGACAGCAGTGATGCAAGTGACAGCAGTGATGCTCCGATCAATGGCTATATAAAGCTTACAGAACAAAATGGAACTGATAAAAATGGAGCTACATACACGGAAAGCGGCAAGTATGGAACATTTTTAGCAGGAAACGGAGTGACAACAAGTGACACATTAGTTATAGATGTGGCATTGCGTGTAGAAGAGGGATTGTCCCCAGTAAATGTTTATTCAAAGTTAAATGGGGGCGGTAATACAGTATTATTCAGGATAAAAGATTGTGGAGTTACGATAAAAAAGAATGATAATGACACACAAATTATAGAGCTTTCTACAGACGAGTGGACTGAAATTCGAGTGGTATGGAATCTTAGTTTAACTGAGGACAATTTTGTTCTATATGAATATAACGGCGAAACATATGTAGAAAAAGGTGTAACCACTATGAATACAGTGAATGTTATGCCAGGTCAGTTTAGATTCCAGACAGCTGGTACAAATGGTGCCTCTCTGCATTTTGATAACTATTCAGTATACTCAACCACGGATACTGACTTTACAAGTAAGACACTAACGCCGGTTGTAGAATTATATAAGCAGGATTATGATGCTGAATGCTATCACAACTCAAAAGCATGTCCGGCACATACTAGTAATGATTCTACTTTGAGTATGCAGAGACGTGAAAACATTACACATATATCATCAACACCAACTGGGGAACCACCTGAGGGACCTACTGATACTGAGGTGCCAACACAAAATATTTATAAGACTGAAGAATATGCGAAGAATCTGTTGGGCAATATGACGGCACTTTCACCTCATGCCAATGTAATATATTCCAATGGAGAAAAGCAAAATACCGATGTGCCATGCATTATAGAGGGCGATGAAGCACTGGTGTCCGTAAATACTTTTGAAAAGCTCTTTGGTGAACAACCAGAGATAGATGGAAACAGTATCAATGTAGGAAACGTAAGCTTCACTATTGGAGTTGCTGAAATGACTGTTGGTAGTCAAAGTGTTGCAATTGAGATGGCACCGAAAATCGAGGACGGTCAGGTGATGATTCCTGCCAGAGCTTATGGTGTCAACGTTCTTGGAGATAAGTTTTATGATGACGGACATGGTATGTTTCTTGTGGACAGTTTAGCAATTGCATCCAACGATTATCAAGAAGCAAACATGTATCTCTTCTATAATCGCTACACCAAGGAAGAATTGACGGAAAAATTGACAGAAAATCTGGATGGCGATTTGACTAAGCATCCTAGAATTTTAGCAGATGCAGAGGATTTTGCCCGTTTGCGTGAGGAAGTTCAAACAGACCCATATAAAAAGGAGTGGTTTGAACAGATTCTTGCTGATGCCGATGTGTTTGCAGCAGACGAAACAGAGTTTAAGGATTACGATATTTCCGATGGAAATCTTTCTCATAGCTGTTCACATCCGGCATATAATGAGTGTATTTATCTGGGACTTGCATATCAGCTGACCGGGGAGCAAAAATATGCAGACCGCTGTATCAAGGTAATGGAGAAGGTTTGTACTTATCCGGATTGGTATCCAGATCATTGCTTGGGTACGGCTATTATGTCTATGGCTGTTGCTGTGGGATTTGACTGGTGTTATGATGCTATGACAGATACACAACGACAGTTTATTATGGAAAAATCCATGGAGTTAGGTCTTGGAGCCGGTTTTGATGTATATTATGGTCAAGCGACCTTTGATAACAAATTCTGGGGCAAGACCGATACCAATTGGGGAACTACAGTAAACGGTGGTTTTTTGGCACTGGCACTTGCTATTACAGAATTTGATGTGGATTACACCATGCAAAGTGCGGTTAATTCTTTAAGAAGTATTGAATACCCTATCTATGCAATGGCACCGGACGGTGCGTGGCATGAAGGTGCTAGTTATTGGGCAGTTACACTACGGAGTTTAGCTTTTGGTCTTTCCGCTTATGAAACTGCTATCGGAGAGGTTCACGAAGCCGTGTGGAACAAGGGCGTTGACGGCATGACCGAATTCCAGGCCTACTTCAATGATCCAAGCGGTCTGATGAATAACTTTAACGATTCATATCTTCAGAGCTTGGACTCTGTCGGAAGAATGTACTTTGCTGACAAGCTGAATATGCCTGAAATTATGAAGCATGCGACAAATTTCCTGGAGTCAGAAAACTTTACTCCGGACTATAATTATTTGCCTTTTGCGGTATTGTGGTATGATACTTCAATTACCGATGATGAGATAAATATAAATGAAAATCTGGCATTGGATAAATATTTCCGTGGCACCGAGTTCGTTTCCTTGCGTCAAAACTGGACCAGCGAGAATGCGCTTTGGGCATCCTTTACCGGTCTAAACAACAATGTTAATCATGATGCTCATGCCCACTTAGACAATGGTTCATTTGTGTTTAATCTTGATGGTATTCGCTGGGCAACTGATTCTAACCGAGAGGAGGCAGTATATTCCAGAGTAGGCAAAAATTATGCGGTAAATGCAGGTTACACCAACAATCATTATTATCGTCGTAAGTCAGAGGGGCATAATATGGTGGTAATCAACCCTAGAGAAAATGGCGGTAAAGATTTGGAAATCAACCAGAATGCAGCAGCTCCTGTTAAGGAATTAGTCAGTGGTATGGGTCGTGCATATGCCAGCATTGACCTGACCGAAACTTATGGTGACAATGTCACAAGCTACGTACGTGGATATTTGGTATCCGAAGGCAGACGTGCTTTTACAGTGCGGGATGAAATTGCACTTGCCAAGGAAAATTCAGAGCTATACTGGTTTATGCACACAGGTGGAAATATTATTATTTTGGATAACCAGACAGCATTAATTTCCAGTGACGGCAAACAGTTATATGTGCAAGTACGGGTTAAGAACGATGATGGCGTTGATTTAGACTATAAACTGACTGCGATGCCTCAAAAGCGTCTGATTGACCTTGGCTTTAAAGAAAGCGCAAATTTAGGTGAAAAGCTTACTATCCACATGGAAAATGCAACGGGCAACGTAAATATTACGGTGAAGATGTCCATGAGACAAGAGGCTCCTAGTCAGACACCTCCGGAAACAACACCAATTGCGCAGTGGACAGTAGCAGGGGATAACACTATTGCGGATGCAAACACCAGTGTTGAGAGTACTGCACGTTTGAATGATATTAAAGTAGATGGAATGAGCTTGTACGGCTTTGATAAGGACACCTTGTCTTATACTATTGGTATTAGTAAAGATGCAGAGCTTCCCGAAATTACAGCAGAAGCAGATGGTAGAACAACGATTACTTCCTATAAGCAAGAGAACGGTAACACATTAGTGGAGATTTGTGCATATGATGAAAACGGATTTTATACCGGTTATATGGTTACAATTTTACGTTCTAAAGAGTTGAATTTAGATGGTTATTCCAGATATCAAGTAAGAAACGCAATCGTAAGCTCTGAGCAGACCAGTCCACCAACCTCACAAAACAATTTGCGACACGGCAGTTTTGATGGAGATATGTCTACCCAATGGACTTCATTGGCTGTAGGTGAATGGATTATTCATGATTTATCCAAAGAGGTTGAGGTGGATGCTTTTGGAGTTGCCTACACCTTTGGAGATACAAGAGATTATTTCTTTGATATTTTGGTGTCAACTGATGGTGAGAATTTTACTGAGGTACTGATGAATCAGCAATCTTTGGAAAGAACAAAAGACCTTCAGATTTATAAATTGGATGAACCGGTAACAGCTCGGTATATCAAGTATATAGGCTATGGTAACACCGCAAATGTTAATAATACCGTAGTTGAGCTGGCGGCACTTAAGAAGGTAGAGTCAGGTGATACAACACCAACGCCAACACCGACGCCAACAGTAACACCAGAACCGACGGTAACACCAGAACCGACAGTAACACCAGAACCGACAGTAACACCGTCACCAACGCCAACCAATGGCTATATAACGGTTACGGAAAAAAATGGAACTGACGAAAATGGAACTACCTACACGGCTGCTGGCGAATATGGAACATATTTATTAAAGTCCGGTCAAGTGAATGTGGCAGATGATGAGATAGTAGTTATGGATGTGGCATTACGTGCAGAAAGTAATTTGGGAACAGTAGTTCTAAAGACAAGACCACAAGGTGGAAGGGACACAACATTATTTAAACTAGGTAGGTACACAGACGACACCGTACAAAAGTACGGAATTGTTAAACATAACGATTCTACTGACGCATGGGATAGTGGCTGCGTAGAGCTTTCCGAGGATAAGTGGACTGAAATTCGAATAGTATGGAATCTTGGTTTAAATAAGGACAATGTTATCCTGTATGCATTTGATGGTACAAAGTATACAGAAAAAGCTACAATAACTATGAGTCTTACAGCACTGCCGAATAGATTAAAATTTGAGACAGCTGGTACAAGTGGTGCCTCTCTGCATTTGGATAACTATTCCGTATATACAACCACGGATACTGACTATACAAATAAGGCACTAACGGAAGTTAAAACATTTTATAAGCAGAATTATGATGATGAATGTGCTCATCGACCAAATATATGTCCAGCACATCTTAGTGGTGGTATACAGCAGTGTGTAAACAGTTTACATGTATCAGAACCCCTGACCGAAGCTGACAACTGAGGCGGCGCCGAAAAAGTTCAAGGTGTAGCAAAGGATGTTGCACTTAATAAAAAGCTGCAAGAGTTTATTTGATTCAGTTATGTATGAAGTGTAGAGTAAAGTTATGAAGGGATGGCAGAGAAATCTGCCATCGCCTTTCTGTTACATTTGAAAGTTGATGCGTCGATTGTGAAAATGATTGACGAGAAAGGATATTAAAATGAAAGAATATATAAAACCGGAAGCGGAGCTGGTACGTTTTGTGGAAGAGGAAGAGATTATGTCAAATGCACCGGGCATGGATGGTGGAACTATGGATTTCTATTTTTCTAACCTAAACCCAAACGCTCTGTAAAACGGTGTCAAAACTATTTTATCAATGGAAGGAGAAAGGTAATGAATAAGATTTCACAAAATAGAGTGAAAAAGTATAACGCAAACAGATTCACCGCATGTCTTCTGGCAGTTCTTATGCTTTTTTCAGTTTTATGGGCAGGTATCATAACCGTGCAGGCTGAAACGGATGTAGCTCAGGATGTGGCTAAGATAGTAGGAGGAGAATCATATACAAGCTTAGAGGCAGCCGTTGAGTCAGCCGGAACACCTGAATCAGCAGTTGAGATTGACTTGATTGCTGACGCTGCACTTGCAGAAAGTATAACAATTGGAAATAATATTACCCTTGATTTGAACGGTCATACTCTTAACTTGGGCAGTTATGATTTGAGTCTTAGCACTTCAGCAAAAGTGGTAGACAGTGTGGGAACCGGACTTTTAACGACAAGTAGCGGTAAGTTTAACTCCACTACTCAGATGGCTGTATATAATACAACCAAAAGCGGATATGTGGTTGCAGACGTAAAACACCAGGAAAAGATATTAAGTGAGGCCGGCACAGGTGAATTCACACTTGTTTTTAAGCCTGACTTCGGTACAACAGCTAACAGTTTATTAGGAAATAGCGGTACGGATGCCGAGGTTAGCATTCGGATTTTATTATCCTATGATGGCGGTGATGATATATACTTTACTTATACATCTGATATGATTAAAGATGTTTATAAGAACAGCGGTAAGGCATTTTATATTACAGTAACCAATTTTGCAAATGTGTCAAATGTAAAGGTTACCCCGCTGATAACATCTAGCGTGGGAGCAGGACTTCGCGGCACTGCTTATGCATTAACAGAGGTAACAGATACAACCGTAGCAGTAGAAAGCGTGACCCTTGACAAGTCTTCACTGGAAATTGTTGTAGGTAATACGGCAACATTGACAGCAACCGTAGCACCTGATACTGCAACAGACAAGACTGTGACATGGAGTTCTAATGCTACAGATGTGGCAACTGTAGATGCAAATGGTAAGGTTACAGCCGTGAAACCAGGCACAGCAACCATTACCGCAGCCACTGATAATGGAAAGACAGCAACCTGTGAAGTGACAGTAAAGCCAAATGGCTATATAACGGTTACGGAAAAAGATGGAACTACGGCTGCTGGCGAATATGGAACATATTCATTGTCCGGTAATAGTAAGATAGTAGTTATGGATGTGGCATTACGCGCAGAAAATGGTTTAGGACAAGTAAACCTAATAACAAGAAATCAAAATAACGTAGATACAACATTATTTAAACTAGAAGCATACGAAGACGGCACAGACAAAAAGTACGGAATTTCTAGATTAATCGGTAGCAGTTGGGTCAAAGGCTGTGTAGAGCTTTCTAAAGATGAGTGGACTGAAATTCGAATAGTATTAAAGTGTGATGGAAGTAGTGACAATGTTATCTTATATACCTTTAATGGTGAGAATTATAAGCTGGAAGGTACAAGAACTGTGAATCTTACCGCACTGCCGAAAAGATTAAAATTTGAGACAACTGGTATAAATGGTGCCTCTCTACATTTGGATAACTATTCCGTATATACAACCCTGGATACTGACTATACCAGTGCGACACTACCGGAAATTGATGTAATTTATAAGCAGGATTATAATGCGTATTGCGCTCATGACACAGAGGATTGTCCGGCAAAGATTAATGGAACTAGCGGTGTACGGAGGGGTATAAACATTTCACATGTATCAGAACCCCTGACCGAAGCTGACAACTGAGGCGGCGTCGAAAAAGGTGGATGATGCTATGGTTGGCGAACAACGGATATTTTGTGTTTCGTTAACAGAAATACAGGGAATGTTGGTTGACAGATAGTCCAAGAACTGGAAGGTTGTGATTCGTTTGAGTTACAACCTTCCAGAAATTTCATGTTATGGTTACAAAGGTTTAATTCTTGGCGTGGTGAGATAAGATATGGAAAATAGTACCGCTTGAGGGTAAAAAAGAAATGTGATAGCATATATAAATATATAAGAATAAGGGAAGGAGTGATTGTTTATATGAAAAAGCGCAAGTATTTATATCGTTTGACTATAATCGTAATATTAATATTGTTCCTTCCAACTATACTTTTTATGGATATTTCAGAGAAAAAAGCATTTGTGGAATTGGAAAAGGCAAATGAAGCATATTATGACAAAATGCTGGACGCTTACATATCCTTGTTTGATGATATTATTCAGGAACTGAATACCTTTGCAGCATCTATCAGTGCGGAGAGCAGGAATTATACGAATTTACTTTATAATGGAGTTGAAGAGCTTGAAGGGAATTATCTTCATTTATACAATGTGGCAAATGCATTAAAGGAAAAAAAGGTAAGCCTAAAGGTCAGCGATTGGGGAATATATGTATATGATATAGATCGGATTATTAACCCTTCGTCAACGCTGTCATCAGAACAATTTATCTTTCGATATGAAAATCAAGCTCGGACCCAAAAAGCTATATCACAATTTTTCTCTGAAGAAAATTATGAAAGGGATAAAAAGCTTTTCTGTACCACAAATGACGAGAATTGTTATGACGGTGATATGTTGATTGGTATATGTACAAGAATTGGGAAAAATAATGACAAGGTCTTGATATATTTTAAGGTATCACCTCAGGACATTGAAAACTCTCTAGTAATCATGGACGGACGGGGGAAGGAATTTTATCTTGCAGATAATGCGACAGAAGTTATTTTGTTGTCCTGGGGGCAGAATGCGGGAGAAAATATAGAAAAAGTTGTTTCACTTGAAGTAATGCGAAAAGTGGATGGCATGTCGCAAAAGGCATTATACAAAAAAGACAGCGGATATACGAACCTTTCTATCTATGCATATATTACGGAAGAGTCTTTGCAGAATAGTATTATGGAATATAGTCACAATACACATGTATTGTTTTTGACTATCTCCTTTGTTTTGATGTTGATATGCATGATTGCTACATATATTGCCTATAAGCCTGTAAAGGATTTGACTGAAGAATTAGACTGGATAGATAACGGAGAATTTGAAGCAGTACGCAATATATTGGATGTAAGACGAACGAAAATAATCGAGCAGGAAATGCTGATTATGGATATGCTGTTTAACAATTTGCTTTATGGTGCACATGTATCCGAAAAGGCAATAAAGCGTCTTGGTGTTGATACTTCTATGCAGCATTATTGTGTATTTATGCTTCAAGGATACATACTGCCAAATAGTACAGCAGAAGTGTTGGCAGATGAAATGATGAAAAAGTATCAGGTGCGTCTCTTTATAACAGACCTTCAGGGAGAAAACTACAGCGTTTTCATAGCTTTTTTAAAGAAGACGGATATTTCAGATTTATATGAGTATTTGAAACAATGGGTGAATAATCTTCCTGATGAGGAGTGTGTGCTTTATGCCGGAAAAATTGTAGATAAGTTAGATGACATTCGGACAAGCTTCCAATTTTGTGTTGAACAGGCAAAAAAACAAGTGGATGAGGAAGAAAAGAAAAAGAAGAAGATGCTTCAGGAAAGTGAAAAAGAGAATTTGCAAAAAAAGATTGTTGAGGATATGTTAGCATATTTGGAAGTGAATTACCGGGATGTTGATTTGAATCAGGCACAGGTTGCAGAGTTGTTTAAAATTTCAAATTATACATTAAGCCGATTATTTAAAAATCAGGTGGGTATAGGGTTTTCTGAATATGTAGTATCAAAGCGGTTGGAATATGCTAAGGAACTTTTAATAACGTCCGATTATACAATTAATGAGATATCGAACATGGCCGGTTTTAATAGTACCAGTTATTTTTGTAAAATATTTAAGGTATATGAGGGGATTTCACCAGCAGCATTTAGAGATAACCGATAAATGAATAATTAATAATCTGAGCGGTATTCCTTGGAATATCGCTTTTTTTACTGGCAAAATGTACATAAATAAACATATAACTTTTTTGCGTGGGGGCGTTTTGACGGAATATACAAAAAAGTTATATTGAATGGCAGTAAAATGAGTGCTAGACTTGCAATATAACTTGAAATAACAACAAAAAGGAGACAGACAATGAACAAAAAAAATAAAAAAGGAAATGGAAAAGCAAAAAGCCAAAGCCTTAAAACGCGAATCTGGAAAAGCAGATTTTACTATTTGATGCTTTTGCCGGCAGTAGCTTATGTGCTGATTTTTAATTATGCTCCGATGTATGGTTTGCAAATAGCATTTAAAAATTACAAGTTTTCTTTGGGAATAATGGGGAGTAAATGGATTGGTTTTAGAAATTTTACGGATTTCTTTACCAGCTATTCTTTTCCACAGTTAATGGAAAATACTTTTGTACTTTCTTTTTATCAAATACTGATTGGTTTTCCAATACCGATTATTGTAGCACTTGTTTTAAATGAATTAAAAGGAAAATTTAAGAAAATAACCCAGACTGTTTTGTATGCTCCACACTTTATATCAATGGTAGTATTGGTTGGTATTATGACCACCATGCTTTCTCCGTCACAGGGTGTAGTAAATACACTTTTGGAGTCAATAGGTTTGGAACGTATTTATTTTATGGGTTCATCTAAGTACTTCCGACATCTGTATGTTTGGAGCGGTGTATGGCAAAATATGGGCTGGAGTGCCATTGTATACCTGGCAGCACTGGCTGGTGTAGATCCGGCTCTTCATGAAGCAGCTGATATTGATGGAGCGACCCGTATGCAGAAGATTTTACATATTAATTTGCCAACCATTATGCCAACTATTGTTATTATGTTGATTTTGAGAATGGGTCAGATTGCTTCCGTTGGCTATGAAAAGGTATACCTGATGCAAAATAACTTGAATGTTTCTACAGCCGAAGTTATTTCTACCTATGTGTATAAGAGGGGTATTGTTAACATGAATTACAGTTTCTCTACAGCAATAGGCTTATTTAATAACGTTGTTAATGTGACAATGCTGCTGATTTCTAATAAGATATCCAAAAAAATCAGCGGTTCAGGACTGTTTTAAAGGTGGAGGGCTAGAATGTGATGAAAAAAAGAAAGAAAATTACACTTTTTGACGTAGTTGTACATATTATTTCAGGAATTTTATTGGTGATGGTACTGTATCCACTGATTGTGGTAGTATCTAGCTCTTTCAGTGATCCAGCTTTGGTAGCTACCGGCAAGATAGTACTCTTGCCAAAGGGAATCAACATAGAGGGATATAAGGCACTCCTTGGCAATAGGGATATTGTGACTGGCTATGCTAATGCAATTTTCTATACGGTGTTTGGCACGATTATTAATCTCATTGTGACATTGCCTGCAGGATATGCTTTAACTAAAAATAAGGTGCCGGGGCGCAACTTGTTTATGACCTTATTTATGATAACCATGTACTTTTCCGGTGGTCTGATTCCGACATTCTTGTTAGTAAATTCATTGGGATTATATAACACTCGTTTGATACTTTTAATTTGGGGAGCTTTCAGTACATATAACTGCATTATTTGCCGATCCTTCTTCGCAGCAATGCCGACTGAATTGGAAGAGGCAGCAGAAATTGACGGATGTAATCCATTAAGAAGCTTTATACAGATTATACTTCCATTATCCAAGGCATTGCTTGGTGTTATGGTTTTATACTTTGGTGTAGCACACTGGAATTCTTATTTCAGTGCCATGATTTATATTAAAGATGATGCGATGCAACCGCTGCAAGTGTTTTTAAGAAGAATTTTGATTTTGGCTCAAACCGCTGCGATGAATGTGGAAGAGGGCGGTGAATATGCCGCGGCAATGGCAGAAAGGGAAGCGTTAATCCGATATGCAGTTATCGTAGTTTCCTCTGCACCACTGTTAATCGTTTATCCATTCCTTCAGAAGTATTTTGATAAAGGCGTTCTGATTGGAAGTGTAAAGGGATAACTCGTTTTGTAACAGGTTAAACTGGCCGAAAAGGCAGTTAACATAAAATTAAGGGCCGCCAAAGTGGCAGAAAGGATGGTTTTAATGAAAAAGAAACTATTATCAATTTTGTTGGCAACTGTTATGGCAGTGTCAGTGTGTGCATGTGGTGATGATACTACAAATGCAAATGGAACCAGTGAAACCAAGGAATCTGAAGTAGTACAAAATGCTACTGAGACAACCGACAAAGCTACAGAGCCGGAAACGTATGTTCCGACTTATCCAATCGTAGAGGAACCGATTACGATCAAGGGACTTGTTGTTGGGAAAGATACTAACTTCTCTAAAGACAGAATTATATGGCAGAAGGTTGCTGAGGTTACCGGTATTACCATTGAATGGGAAAACATCGATAAAGATGCTCTTTCTACATATCTTGCAGGAGGTGATTGGCCGGATTTATTCCACTACAATTTTGATTCTGCGACAGTAAATGATTATGGTATTACAGGTGGTAGATTTGTAAACTATTTGGATTATCTGGATATTATGCCTAATCTGGCAAAGACATACAAGGATTATCCAATGGCATTAGCAGCGTCTACACAGTTAAATGGTGAAGTATACAACCTTTTCAAGGTTAGCGGTGCACTTGCAACTGCTGTTATGTGTCGTCCTCACGTTAGAATGGATGTATTAGAAGCTGCCGGTATCAAGGAGCTTCCTGCAACTGTAGATGAATTCTATGATCAGTTAGTAACATTAAAGAAGCATTATGGCACACCAAGCTTCGTTCTTGGAAAAGAAAGTGAAAGTGACTGGGCACCAATGCTCTTTGCAGCTTTTGGTACTTTGACACAGATGGATTTTGGCGATGATGGCAACGGAAATGTAGTGTTTGCACGTACATCAGATCAGATGAAGCATTACTATGAATTCTTAAATAAGCTGTATGATGAAGAGTTGATGAATCGTGAATGGTTAACACTGGATGGCGATGCTCAGAAACAGCTTGGTCTGTCCGGTACTTATGCATATATCACAAGAAATGCATCCATGATACTGACGGAAGAGGATTTAAAGGGCAACTGGGATAATCTTGGTACATGTCCTCCTCTGACAAGTGAATATGACAGTACTCAGGAAATTTTGGCTTATGTTGACTATGTTGCTGATCCTGGTATGTTCATTAATGCAGAGAGCGAGTATGTAGAAGAAATCTGTAAAATGTTAGACATTGCTTTTGCAACAGAGGAAGTTGTAGAGGGCAGTGGTTTATATGGACAGTCCTTTATGTATGGTATGGAAGGTACTGACTGGGTAATTAATGCGGATGGTACATATGACCAGATGTTCCCAAATACCTATAAGTCTGTTTCAGAATATCAGCTTGGTGCATTGATTTGGACAAACTTCGGTCGTGCAGATAAGTTTGGTAGTGCTGTTACCTCAACTGTTGGTAATGCACAGGCAAGAGCAAAGGGTTTTGTAGCAAGTGTTATTCCGTACCAGTCTGATAAGGTTGTTAAGAAATCTGTTCTGAAATTTACAGAAGATGAGCAGTATGTTCTTGATAATAAGTTTGCAGAAATTGAATCTTACTATAAGCAGATGGAAGCTGAGTTTATCACTGGTGCAGCAGATATTGAAGCTAAGTGGGATGAGTATGTAGCAACAGTTGAAAAGATGGGCATTGCAGACGTATTAAAAGTATATCAGGCTGCTTATGACAGATGGAATACTGCAATGGATGCTGTTGAATAATTTGATTGTTGTCCTGCTAAAGTGACAAAGGTTTTAAGGTAGAATCTGCCGGGAACTATGATCAGCTAACTGGCATAGAAGTCCCGGCAGATTTTTTCTATATAGCGATAAGTTATATTAAATTTTTTGCGGAAAGAGAATGATGGTGTATAGTTTGGGAGGAAGGTATTTATGTATGTCAGAAATATGAACAAAGAAAAAATGCTGGCACTCATTGAAAAAATAAATGATTATTATATAGATAACGAAAAACCTGAAAGTGGAGACGCAGGATGGATTTCCGGTACATATTTCATTGGGTGTATGGCTGCTTATAGATTGCTTAAAAAAGAAAATTATTTAAAATGTGCAATAAAGTGGGCAGACAAGAATAACTGGAAGTCCAGAGAGTTTGTATATGAAGCTAATCCAAGGTATTGCATTCCAAAATACTACAATAATACAGATAATACCATCTGTACAGAGGTTTATATGAATCTGTTGGATATTAAACCAGATTGCGGCACTGCCGAGCATGTTCTTAATGATATGAAGAATGCTATTGAGGACAAGGATGACGATCATTGGAAATGGGCTGACCTTATATATATGGGACTTCCTATGATGAATATGCTTGGTGCAAGGCTGAAGGATGAAAGATATTTTGACAAAGCATATAAGCTTTACAGTTATGCAAAAGATAATCGTAGACTTTATGATTCCGAGGAACAGATGTGGTTTCGAGATGAGATGTTTCTTCCGGAAGTAACACTTTCCGAAAATGGAAAGAAAATTTTCTGGGGGCGCGGAAACGGATGGGTGCTTGGAGGAATTTCCAGAGCACTTGAATTTTTACCGTGTGAAAGTAAGTATTATACAGAATATAGTGATATGATTAAAAAAATGGCAGAGTCAGTTATAAAATGGCAGCAGCCTGATGGTATGTGGAGAAGCAATATTATGGAGCCGCTATTGTTTAATACTCCCGAAACAAGCGGAACAGTGCTTATGACATATGGGATAGCAAAAGGAATTGAACTTGGAGTTCTTGATAAGGACACATATATGCCATATGTATGGAAAGCTGTTCATGCCATGTGTGATTTTTGCATAAACGAAGAAGGCAGATTAGGATATGTTCAAGGAGTGGCGTTGAAGCCTGGGCCAGTGAAAAAAGAAAATACACAAGGGTATGCTGTTGCGGCATTTACACTTTTGTGCGAAACACTTTTAAACATAGGAGAAATAAGTATTTAATATAAAAATAATATAATGAGGTGCATAATATGTTTTTCAGAAAAATTAAACTTGTTACAAATAATACTGATGAAAAATCACTGAAAACGCTCCTTTTTGCAGCCAGAGAGTTGCAGAAATATTTGAGAAAAAGCTGTAATGGTGATTTCCCTATAATACCTGTAGATAGTCTTGGAAGCAGAGAAGAAAACACAATTTTTATGGGTGTAAATATTGCAGATTCCATGCAGAGTGTTAAAAATCTGAAATTAGATGATGCTATATTTATAGAGGTAAAGGATTATTCGGGAATTATATCTGGTAATAATCCCCGTTCATTGCTGATTGCGGTATATAGATTTTTAAAAGAGGTGGGATTTTACTTCCTCAGACCAGGTACAGATGGTGAAATTATACCCCAAATTACACAAGAGTGCGATGTAATGGTTAATGAAGCAGCCAAAAACAGACATCGCGGCATATGTATGGAGGGAACAATCTATCAGGAAAACTTATTTGATGTCGTTGACTGGCTTCCAAAGGTTGGCTTTAACTCATATTTTACTCAGTTCAAAATACCGAAGGTTTTTCTTGACAGATATTACAAAGTACGTTTCGGGGTAGAACTGACGAATGACGAAATGAAAGCGCTGATAAGCCTGTTAGATGAAGAAATTGAGAAAAGAAGTCTTATTTATCATGCAGTAGGGCACGGGTGGACCTGTGAGGCATTTGGAGTTCAGGGGATATCATGGGATATATATGATGGAGCGCCTCTTACATCAGAGCAGAAAAGCTTTATGGCACAGATTGACGGAAAACGGGAACTTTTTAGGGATATTCCTACAGATACAAACCTATGTTATTCCCAAAAAAGTATAAGAGATAAAGTAACTGATAATATAGTAAAGTATTGCAAAGAACATCAGAATATTGATTATCTTCATTTTTGGTTGGCTGACGGAAGAAATAATAATTGTGAATGTGATAACTGCAAAAAACTGCGAGTATCCGATTACTATGTAAAAATGCTTAATGAACTTGATGCAAAGCTTACCGCCGCACATCTTGATACTAAAATTGCGTTTCTTCTTTATGTAGACCTTTTGTGGGCACCTTTGGAAACAAAATTCAATAATCCGGACAGGTTTATTATGATGTTTGCCCCTATCAGTAGGTCTTATACTAAGCCTTTTGAAGGTGAAGCAAGGGCAGAGAAAAAGGAATATATGCTTAACCACAACAATATACCGGAATCAGTTGATGAAAATATTGCGTATTTGCGTGACTGGCAGGAGTTTTTTGGTGGTGACAGTTTTGATTTTGACTATCATTTTATGTGGGATCATTACTATGATTTCAGCTATATAGGCGTGTCTGAAATTATGTATAAGGATATATGTAACTTTGAAAAGCTTAAGCTGGGTGGTCTTATAAACTGCCAGCTGCAGAGGGTTTTCCTTCCGACCGGTCTGGGTGTGCATACCTGTGCACAGACGCTTTGGAATACGAGTGTAGCGTTTGATGATATTACTAACGAGGTGTTGTTTAAAGAATATGGTGAAAACTATTGCCTTGTAAAGGATTATCTTAAGCTTTTACATGAATATGGCTGTTCAAAAGCAGTACGTGGAGAAGAGAATATTACATCAGCACAAAATAGAGAAATGATAAAAAAAGCAATTGATATAATAGATGGTTTTAAAGAAACAATTGAAAAATCAATAGAGTCAGCAGAGCTTCTCATTCAAAGGAAATATTGGGAGGGACTTTTATATCACGGAAGACTTTATAAGGCAATGCTTACTTACTATCTTGCGCTGGAAACCGATGACGAGGAACAGGCTCGCAATAAAATGATTGAAATATCACAGGAGGCTGTTGTCGAATTTAAGGATGTCTTTGATGCTAGCGGATTCCCTAAAATTGTTAGAAAGGAAATGAGGAAGAGGCTTGAAAAGTCTTTGAGTAATCCTAAATAAATATTACAAAAAGATGACTATAAATTTAAAACTGAAAGGATTATGAATAAATGTATAATATTAAACTTTACAATTATATGCCGGAGCCAAAACCTGCAACAACAGACAGAATAATAGCTGCTCATTATTATGCGGCATGGAAAAAAGGTTCAGCAGGCATACATAACGGCTTTGACGACTTACATGATTATCCGGAAAGAACTCCTCTTATGGGGTATTACGATGAAGAAGATCCTACCACTTGTGATTGGGAAATCAAGTGGGCAACAGAGCATGGAATAAACTGCTTTATTCATTGTTGGTACAGAAAGCCGGAAAATATGGGCAAACCGGTTACTGTAAATGATTTGCGATGTGGACACGGCCTTCATGAGGCGCTTTTCAATGCAAAATATCAGAAGCATATGAAGTTTGCAATTATGTTTGAAAATATGCCTCGATGGGGAACAACGGATGGTGTTGACATCGTTGAAAATCTTATGCCATTTTGGATGGAAAATTACTTCAAACGAGATAATTATTTAGTGTTAGACAATAAACCGGTACTTTTCATTTATCATCAGAAAAGACTGTCTGAGATTTTTAAAGACCCAATCGAGCAAAAAAAGGCTTTTGATAATTGTCGTGATTATGCAAGAGAGCAGGGCTTTGACGGAATGATATTCGCAGTCTGTGATGCGTCTGTAAGTAAAGAACGGCTTGATGACGCTCTTGCAAGAGGATATGATTTCAGATTTGGTTATACTTGTGGCTATACACCTACAGAAGATTATCCGCCGGAAGAGGATATAGTTAATGCACAATGTGAACTTTTAGAGGAACGTTTGGCTGTAGATCCGCTTCACCAGATTGCTACCGCAACTTGTTTTAGGGATTCTACGCCGCGTACTACACAGCATTGGATCGATATGGGATACACGTTTCATTTATCTAAAAAGTTTCATTTAAGTCCTGAAAATTTTAGGAAGGTTCTTCATAGAATGAAAAAGGTAACGGATTCGCTTCCTGATGGCGCATGGGGAAAACGGATATTTATGATTGACAACTGGAATGAATGGGACGAAGGACATTATGTTGCACCTAGCCATGAGTTTGGATTTAAGTATCTTCAGGCAATTCGTGAAGAATTTACCCTACGTGATAATTTGCCTGATTATCGTACTCCTCAGGATTTAGGATTGGTTAATTATAACAAATCATGGGAGATTCCTGATTTTTCTGAAATGTGCGAAGAAAGGTTAAGAGGTAAAGCTGAATAAGATATGTGATTTGAGGAGTGTTATGTTTACAAAATTAACAGAATTTTTGGATGATTTTATTAAGGCTGGTATTCCGGGTTATGATTGTATTGTTTTACATAAAGGACAATGTGTTTATCGCCGATGTAATGGATACTCTGATGTTGAAAATATAATTCCGATGAATGGGCAGGAACGATATAATATTTATTCATGCTCTAAGCCAATTACTTGTGCAGCCGCATTGCAGTTATATGAAAAAGGTTTGTTTCAACTTGATGATAAGCTTAGCAAGTATATGCAGGAATTTGAAACAATGTATGTTAAAGCTGAAACAGGCGTCAGATTGGCAAGCAAACCAATTACAATTCGTGATTTGTTTTGTATGACAGCGGGTTTTTCATATGACCTGCATTCTCCGATGTTGGAACAAGCACGTATAGAGAGTGATAACAGATGTTCAACAAGAGCAACGATGAAATATTTAGCAAAAGAACCGCTTTTGTTTGAACCTGGGACAAGATGGGAATACAGTTTGTGTCATGATGTGCTTGCTGCATTGGTGGAAGTCTTAAGTGGAATGCCTTTTGAGGAATATGTCAAAGAAAATATTTTTGAGCCGTTAGGAATGTTAAATTCTACATTTGTATTACCCATAGAAGAAGTAGATACGATATGTGCACATTATGAATATAATCATGAGGAAAAAAAACTGGAAAAACGATCTAAGATACCGGATTACAGACTGGGGACGGAGTATGCCAGTGGTGGTGCAGGATGTGTTTCTACAGTAGAGGACTATATTAAATTTCTGGAGGCTATGCGTATAGGTGACATCATCCTGAAAAAGGAAACAATCGATTTAATGTGTACCAGTCAATTACCAGATGAAAAACTTAAAAAATATTGGTTTTCTACATACGGGTACGGTCTGGGAGTAAGATGTTCCAGAGGATATGATGGTCTTACTGACTTTGGCTGGGGTGGTGCTGCAGGAGCTTATTTAATCATTGATAGAGAAAATGAGTTTACTGCCTTCTATGTGCAGCATGTTTTAAAATCCCCAATTCATAATATCAGAACAAGGATATGCCAAATTGTTCAGGAATGTTTAAAGGGAACAGTTTGAAAACTTACCGGGGTTTCTTAGAATATTTTAAATATATTGCTAATTTTGTGAATACATGGTAATATTTTAATACTAACATCAGGGAAATTGTTTTTTTTGAAGCAATGCCCGGAGGAGGAGTTTTAATATGTATTCTGAACAGTGTTACAAATTAGGCAGTAATCGTTCTGCAATCAGAGAATTGTTTGAGTATGGAAAGCAGAGAGCGGCAATAGTAGGTAAAGAAAATGTATATGATTTTAGTCTTGGTAATCCAACGATTCCTGCACCTGCATGTGTAAAAGAAGCTATTGTGGAGCTTTTGGAAACAACCAGTTCCATGGAGGTGCATGGTTATACATCTGCGCAGGGGGATGCGGAGCTTAGAGAAGCACTTGCACAGTATTACAATAATACATATGGTACAAAGTTCCATGCAGACAATTATTATATTACTTGTGGTGCAGCAGCGTCTTTGTGCATTAGTTTCAGAGCACTTACAGAGTCTAAAGAAGATGAATTTATTGCAATTGCACCATTTTTCCCGGAGTATAGAGTATTTGTGGAGGGGAATGGCGCCAAGCTTCGCGTGGTAAAGCCGGATACAGAAAATTTCCAGATTAATATGAAAGAGCTGGAAGAGGCGATTAACGAGCATACAAAAGGTGTTATTATTAATTCACCAAATAACCCATCCGGTGTTATTTACAGCAAAGAGACGATAGAAAAACTTGCGGCGTTGTTGGAAGCCAAATCAAAAGAATTAGGACGCACTATTTTCTTGATTTCCGATGAGCCATATCGTGAAATTGCATATGATGGTGTGGAAGTGCCGTACGTAACGAAGTATTATGCAAATACGATTGTTTGCTATTCTTATAGTAAGTCATTATCTTTGCCGGGGGAACGTATTGGATTTGTGTTAGTTCCGGATGAAGTGACAGACAGCCGCAATGTATATTATGCAATGTGCGGTGCTGCCAGGGCTTTGGGCTTTGTATGCGCACCGAGTATGTTCCAGAAGGTACTGATAAAGTGTCTTGGCCAGGTGGGGGATATTAACCTTTACAAGACAAATAGAGACATTTTGTATAAGGGGCTGACAGAACTTGGATTCGAGTGTGTAAAGCCACAGGGAGCCTTTTACATGTTTGTAAAGGCTATGGGCGGCGATTCTGCTGTATTTTGTGAGAAGGCCAAAGCACTGGATTTATTGTTAGTTGCGGCAGACGGATTTGGTTGTCCGGGATATGTACGTATTTCCTATTGTGTAGATAAAGAAATGATTGAACGCTCTATGAATGCGTTTAAAAAACTGGCAGAGCAATATATATAGTAGAAAGACAAAATAAGAGGTCTGTACAGGGGCGAACGCTCTTGTACAGACCATTGTTATTTTCTTCTGAAAGAATTTAAGATATAAATAATAGAAGTAACAATTAAGATTCCTACAGCAATGCCGGCAGAAACATAAAGCGTATTCATGCCGTTTAAGGCAAAGGTCTGTTGGTCTTTAATTACAAAGCTTCGCATAGTGCGGTAAAGGCTTCCGCCGGGCACCAGCGGAATAATATGTATTAACAAAAACAGGGTAGCAGGAGCCTTGCGCCATCTTGCCAAAAATTCAGCGCTGCCGGTACAAAAGACGGATGCTGCTACATTGGAAAGAAATAGATTTTGGGTA
>JAFXAZ010000102.1 GCA_017521985.1 Lachnospiraceae bacterium | reverse complement strand
CTTGATTACCAATTTTCACCTGCCGGAGAGTACCCTTGTGATGCTTGTAAGTGCACTTGCCGGTAAAGATCAGGTTCTTAATGCGTATGAAGAAGCAATTAAGGAACGATATAGATTCTTCTCCTTTGGCGATGCGATGTTTGTGCGATAGAAGGGAAACAGTATGTCAATTTATATTAACAACGAAAATAAAGAAAATATATTAAAGAAAATTACACAGATTGATGTAAGCGCAAAAACTCCGACAGACGAGACCGAGCGTCAGTATTATTTCATGGCAAAGGCCAGAAAGCATGTGCAGGCGCTTTCAGAGGAATTGGGCAGAACACCTACTTGCTGTGTGACTACCTTTGGATGTCAGATGAATGCCCGTGACAGTGAGAAGTTAGTAGGTATTTTGGAGGTGGTAGGTTACGAGATCGTAGATACGGAAAAGGCCGATTTTGTTATTTTTAACACCTGTACCGTACGTGACAATGCCAATCAGCGTGTGTACGGCAGACTGGGCGAGTTAAAGAGTCTGAAAAAGAAAAATCCGGCTATGAAAATTGCACTTTGCGGATGTATGATGCAGGAGCCAAGTGTGGTGGAAAAGATTAAGACAAGCTATCGTTTTGTTGATTTGATTTTTGGTACACACAATATTTTTAAGTTTGCTGAGCTTTTGAATGCAACCTTTGAGCAGAAGCGTGTGGTAATTGATATTTGGAAGGATACGGATCAGATTGTAGAGGATTTACCAATCGAACGCAAATATCCGTTTAAATCCGGTACTAATATTATGTTTGGCTGTAATAATTTCTGCAGTTATTGTATCGTGCCTTACGTGCGCGGCAGGGAAAGAAGCCGTAAGCCGGAGGATATTGTGGCTGAAATTAAAGATTTAGTAGCAGACGGTGTGGTAGAAATTATGCTGCTTGGTCAGAATGTAAACAGCTATGGTAAAAATTTGGAAACTCCAATGAGCTTTGCAGAACTCTTGCAGGAAATTGAGAAAATCGAAGGCTTAGAGCGTATTCGTTTTATGACTTCCCATCCAAAGGATTTATCCGATGAATTAATTGAAGTGATGGCAAAATCTAAGAAGATTTGTAAGCATTTACATTTACCATTACAGTCCGGTTCCAGCAGGATTTTAAAGATTATGAACCGCCGTTATACAAAAGAGCAGTATTTGGAACTGGCGGCAAAGATTCGTAAGGCAATTCCGGACATTGCACTTACCACGGATATTATTGTAGGATTTCCGGGTGAAACATACGAAGATGTATTGGAAACCATTGATGTAATTAAGCAGGTGAAATACGACAATGCGTTTACCTTTATCTATTCCAAGCGTACCGGGACACCGGCTGCAGCTATGGAAAATCAGGTGCCTGAATACGTTGTTAAGAAACATTTTGATATGGTGCTTAATACGGTTCAGGAAATTTCTAGAGAGCAGGTAAAGCGTTACGAAGGAGAAATCCAGGACGTATTGGTAGAAGAGTTAAATGAGCACGAAGAAGGCTTTGTGACAGGCAGACTGTCCAATAATACACTGGTGCACTTTAAAGGTGAGCCGGGGCTTATCGGGAAGATTGTCAAAGTGAAGCTGAACAAATGCCAGGGCTTCTATTATATGGGAGAACAGGTGTAAACATATGATAAAAGATAAGAAAAATTTTTGGTTTCTGTTTACGGTGTTTGTAATCGGAGTGTTAACTGCCGGAGGATATGGTGTATACTTGGATCAGTCACTGGAGCAGGAAATTCTTTATATGAATTTTAAAGAATATCTTCTTCATTTGCCGGGAAATTTCAGTGGTTTAATTTCGCAACTTACCAATGCGGGGATTACTGAAATCTCCGCAAGTATTGAAATGGATCATGGATGTGCAGTTTTTTATCCGTTGTTTCCGTTATGGTTTCTTGAAAAAATATCACCATTCTCCTGTGTGGTGATAAGATACATATATACATTTTTAATTACTTTTTCAGGAATATGTTCTCTTTATTTTTTGGGAGAGGTAATATTTAAAAGTAAAAGTTGTGCGGCGGTAATGGCATTATTGTTCTTCTTGTCGCCAAGAATGTTTGCTGAAATACATTATAACAATAAAGATGTAGTAATGCTCTCTCTTTGTTTTTCTCTTTTTTACTTCGGCTGGAAGTTACGGGAAGAGATTACCTTTAAAAATGTATTTATGCTGGCATTTGTCGGGGCATTTGCTGCAAACACAAAAATAATTGGTGTGTTTTTCTTTGGAATGACCGGACTTTTTGTGTTGTTTTATTATTTACTTAACCGAAAATGTACGTTCAATGTTTGGAAAAATGTTTTTTTATGTGTATTTTTGTTTTTAGCGATATTCATTGCAATCACACCGGCATGTTGGAATGATATTATTGGTTATTTTGTATATCTTTTTGGAAACGCAGTGAATTACAATTTATGGAATGATTACGTATTGTTTAATGGCAAACGTATTCAGCATGAATATACCGGGATTCCTAGGAAGTACCTGCCGACAATGATTCTTCTTACGACTCCAATTTGCATTTTACTATTATCTGTAGTAGGATATTTCAAGATTTTTATATCTGCCATAAAATCGAAAGGCAAAGTATTGTTTGAGTGTGAGGGATTTATATTGGCTTGTGCAATTACGGTAGTAGTCCCTCTTATGGTTGGTATTGTAATGGCAACACCGGTTTATAATGGATGGCGACACTTTTATTTTGCTTATTCAGCTATCATTTTAGGCGCAGGTTATTGCTATTATTGTCTGGAAAAGTTTAGCAGGAAATATGCGTTGAGGAGTTTAGCTGTTTATCTTGCAGTTCTTGCCATTGGAATTGCAATAAATTATCCACAGGAACATAGTTACTTTAATATTCTTGTTGGAAAGGATATGGAAAAAAGATATGAACTTGACTACTGGGATGTATCCACGAGAGAAGCATTGGAGTGGATATCTGATGTGGAAGATTATGCCAGTGTGGGTGCGTTTAATAATCCAACTATGTGGGGAATTCAGGAGACCATTTATGCCTTGCCTGCAAAGATTAAAATGGATTTTGATGTAAAAAATAATTGGGAAGAAGCAGAATATGTAATTGTTAATCCTGGATATGCTTACTTATATAGCGTAGAGCAGTATCAATATGTGAAAGAAAATTATAAAATGGTTTATCAAATTAAATCCTATGGTAATATAATTAATGAGATTTATCAAAAAAGGTTATCTCAATAAAAACAATGTAATAGAAGGTGTAAAATGAAGCCAAAAGAGATATTTAGCAGAATTTGGAAAAATATACTCTATATTATCTTGGGAGGAGGAATAGGAGTATTGCTTTTGATGCTTGTATTTCAGCTCCCTACAGACAAAATGTATGTGCATGTTTACCAATCCTTGCCAACCTTGGAAAATGAATTTGAAGGTGGCATTGTGGTTGATGGATATCAAGCCAGCTTAACCGGCAATTTTACAGATTGTCTGATGCTTTTTTACAGTATTTATGAAAATCCGAAACATAGTACGCTTGAACAGGTAATGCATATGTATCGAACGGAAAGCTCCATTGGGGATGGATGGGCGCCCGGTGAATCTTTGCGTGATTATTGCAATGGAGTGGAACAGAGTAAGGAGCTATCGTACGGAAGATATTGGCATGGTTATCTTATCTTATTAAAACCTCTATTAATGATTACGAATTTGAATTCTATTCGAATGATGATGTCCGTTACGCAGCTTTTTCTTGTGGGATTAATTATTTATTTTGCTACAAAGCGTGGCAATGGGAAGTTAGCATTGGCTTTTTTGGCAGCTGTTCCGTTTTTTTATTTTGTGTCCATGTTTACAAGTTTATCGTTGAGTATTTGCTTTTACATTATGGCAGTAGCGGTTTTGAGTTCATTATGCTTCCACGAGAGGTTTAAAGAGAAAAATCGGTATCTTCAATTTTTTTTAATAATAGGAATGTCGGTTGCATATTTTGATTTTTTAACTTATCCGTTAGTCACACTTGCATTTCCAATGATTGTTGTATTATATCTGGATAAAGAGGAATGGAAAACAAAACTTCAAAAGATATTTGGATATGGTATACAATGGGGCGTTGGTTATATCGGTTTATGGTCTGCAAAATGGATTTTTTCTGATTTGCTGACAGATAGTAACATTATTCGTGATGCAGTTAGTACTGTGTTTGAAAGAACGGGAACTGCCTCTAGTGGTAATAAGATAACAGGATTATTTTTAGTATTCAGTCGGAATTTAGAAGTATATTTTAATTGGAGCTTTTATATTTTGACGCTTTTTGTTATAATTTTTTTGGTATATCATATTGTAAAGAATAAAAAATTATACACCAATTTAGAATCAATAAAAGAACGGTTCGTTATATTGAGTGTTGCGTTGTTTACAATCATATGGTATTTTGTGACACAAAATCATTCCGAGGAACATTATATGTTTACCTGCAAAAATATAGCTATAATTGTATTTGCTGTTATATGTGCCGTGACATATGAGTCGGAGTGATAATTACGGGAGAAATGTGATGAAAATGTACAGACCGGCCCTTTTAGACAGTTTAAAGGGCTATGATAAAAATCAACTTATTAAGGATATGATTGCAGGTGTGATTGTTGCAATTATTGCTTTTCCACTGAGTGTGGCACTTGCAATTTCTTCCGGTATGAGACCGGAGCAGGGCTTATATACGGCAATTATCGGCGGTGTATTTGTGTCTTTATTTGGCGGCAGCCGTGTGCAGATTGGCGGCGCTACGGCAGCTACCGTTATGACAGTATTTAGTATTATCGGAGAATATGGTTTCACCGGATTAGCAGTGGCCAGCATTCTGGCGGGACTTATTTTGATTGTAATGGGTCTTTGCAAGGTGGGCGCACTTTTACCGTACATTCCATATTCCATCACGTTGGCGTTTACAGCAGCCATTGGTGTGGGTATCTTTACCGGTCAGTTAAAGGAATTTTTCGGTATGAAGATAGATTCTCTGCCGGTAAAGAATTTAAGTCGAATCGTGACTTATGCAGAGCATATCGGTACAATAAACTGGCAGGCTCTTTTAATTGGGGTAATTGCTTTGGCAGTGTTAATTGTTTGGCCAAAGATTAATTCGGTGATTCCGAATTCACTTGTTGCGATTTTGGTAACTACACCGATTGTATTGCTCTTTAAAATGGATGTAAATACCATTCAGAGTGTATATGGAAAGCTTCCAAGTCATTTTCCGAAGCCGGAAGTTCCGGAATTTAGCCTGGAATTGATAGAAGCAGTGCTTCCAAGTGCGGTTACACTGGCAATTCTAGTTGCGATTGTATCGTTACTTTCCTGTGTAGTGACCGATGGCTTGACCGGTATTCGTCATGACTCCAATTCCGAACTAATTGGTCAGGGTATTGCCAATATTTTCTGTGGCTTGTTTGGTGCGGTGCCGGTAGCAGGTGCAGTAGCACGAAGCAGCGTATCTGTGAAAAACGGAGGCAAGACGCCTATAGTTGGTGTGGTACATAGTATTGTAGTGTTAATTATTTTACTGGTAATGATGCCTCTTGCCGGTTTTATTCCAATGCCTACTTTAGCGGCTATTCTGATTCTAGTTGCATACAATATGAGCAATGTGCCTGCAATTATTTCTTTGATTTTTAAAGCACCAAAAACAGATGCTGTTATTTTTCTGGCTACATTTACAGCAGGCATTTTTGTAGATTTGATGACAGCCATTGAGGTGGGCGTTATTTTGACAGCGTGTCTGTTTATGAGGAGAATGGCAGAGGTTACCAGTGTTTCCGGTTGGAAATATGTCGAGGATGCTGATACTATCGGTGATTTAACGGATAAGGATATCGTACATGACCTTGCAAAGGTTCCGGTACATACCTTGGTATATGAAATCAGCGGACCGATGTTTTTTGCGGCATCTGATGAGCTCTTAAATATTAAAGCAAAGGCGGATACCCGCGTACTTATTATTCGTATGCGTTCTGTTCCGGCATTGGATATTACTGCTTTGAATACACTTCGAAAAATACATAAGGAATGTGTAGAAAAAGATATTTTCCTGATTTTTTCACATGTTTTGGGGCAGCCGTATAAGACCATGCAGAAGAATGGTTTTGTGACAGAAATCGGTGAAGAGCATTTTGTTGCTAAAATTTCTGACGCACTTATGTTGGCGGATGATATCGTAAAGGAAAAAGAAACATGGCAGTTTTAACACCAATGATGCAACAGTATATGGAAACAAAAGAACAGTATAAGGACTGTATCTTGTTTTATAGACTGGGCGATTTTTATGAAATGTTTTTTGAGGATGCGATTACGGCATCCAAGGAACTGGAAATTACATTGACAGGCAAAGCCTGTGGACAAGAAGAAAGGGCACCTATGTGTGGGGTGCCTTATCATGCTGTAGAGGGTTACTTAAATAAATTGGTTTCCAAGGGCTACAAAGTGGCAATTTGTGAGCAGGTAGAGGACCCAAAGGCAACCAAAGGTATTGTAAAGCGTGAGGTAGTTCGTATTGTTACACCGGGTACCAATTTAAATGTAAATGCATTAGACGACAGCAAAAATAATTACTTGATGTGTATTACATTTATCAGTGGTAAAATCGGCGTGTCCGTTTGTGATGTTACTACCGGTGATTACTATGTGACAGAAGCAGAGGACACTAAGAAGCTGATGGATGAGATTATGCGCTATCAGCCTTCTGAAATTATTTGTAATGATTCCTTCATGGTAAGCGGTGTGGATTTGGAGGATTTGCGTGGTCGTTTGGGCATTACGATTTATACGATCAGTGCGCATATGTTTGATGATGATAACTGTCGCAAAACTCTGATGAAGCATTTTCATTTAAATACCTTGATTGGACTTGGTATTGAGGATTTCCCGACGGGACTGATTGCTGCAGGAGCTCTTTTACAGTATTTGTACGAAACACAAAAAAATTCTCTGGAGCATATCAGACATATTACACCGTATCTTACCAGCAAGTTTATGCTTTTAGACAGTTCTTCCCGTAGAAATTTGGAACTGACAGAAACCTTGCGTGAGAAGCAGAAAAGGGGGTCTCTTCTTTGGGTTTTAGACAAGACCAAGACCGCTATGGGGGCTAGACTTCTTCGTACTTACATGGAGCAGCCCTTAATTGAAAAAATGGATATTGAAGAACGTCTAAATGCAGTTGAAGCACTGTATACCGAGAGCTTTCTGCGAGATGAAATAAGGGAATATTTAAATCCGATTTATGATTTAGAGCGTTTGCTCAGTCGTGTCAGCTATGGTACTGCAAATCCTCGTGATTTTATTGCACTTCGCAATTCTTTAGAGATGCTGCCGCATGTTAAGACAGTGCTTGAAAATTTTGTTTGTAAAGAATTAGCAGATATTCAGGATGAATTAGACGGTCTGGAGGATATCCATCAGCTGATTAATGAAGCAATTATGGAAGAACCACCGATTTCCGTAAGAGAAGGCGGGATGATTAAGGATGGATATCATCCGGATATTGATAAATTACGCAGCGCGAAGCATGACGGAAAAACCTGGTTGGCAGAGTTAGAGGCAGTAGACCGTGAGCGTACGGGTATTAAAAATTTAAAAATTAAGTACAATAAAGTGTTTGGATATTATTTTGAGGTTACCAATTCTTACCAGAATCTGGTGCCGGAGGATTATATTCGTAAGCAGACCCTTGCCAATGCAGAGCGTTATACGACACCGAAATTAAAAGAACTAGAGGACATGATTCTCAATGCAGAGGACAAGCTGTATGGACTGGAATATGATGTGTTCTGTGCCATTCGAGAGCAGATTGCGGCGCAGATGGATCGTATTCAGCGTACCGCAAAGGCACTTGCAAAGTTAGACGCTTTTGCTTCCTTGGCACTTGTGGCGGAGAGAAACCGCTATGTTCGTCCAAGTTTAAATGAAAAGGGCTTAATTGATATTAAAAATGGTCGTCATCCGGTAGTGGAAATGATGACCAGTCACGATATGTTTATCGCAAATGATACGTATCTGGATAATGGAAAGCACTGTGTCAGCATTATTACCGGACCGAATATGGCTGGTAAGTCCACGTATATGCGTCAGAGTGCATTGATTGTTCTGATGGCACAGATTGGTTCCTTTGTACCGGCAGAGAGTGCAAATGTGGGCATTGTAGACCGTATTTTTACACGTGTAGGTGCCAGCGATGATTTAGCCAGCGGCCAATCTACCTTTATGGTGGAAATGAACGAGGTAGCCAATATTTTGAGAAATGCTACCAGCAAAAGCTTGTTGATTTTGGATGAAATCGGACGTGGTACCTCTACTTTTGATGGTTTGTCAATTGCCTGGGCGGTAATTGAGCATATTAGTAATAAACGCCTTCTTGGGGCAAAAACGTTGTTTGCAACCCATTACCATGAGTTGACCGAGCTGGAAGACAAGATGGATAATGTAAACAATTACTGCATTGCCGTAAAGGAAAAAGGCGATAATATTGTGTTCCTTCGTAAAATCGTAAAAGGCGGTGCAGACCGAAGCTACGGTATTCAGGTAGCCAAGCTTGCCGGTGTGCCGGATATGGTCATTGACCGCGCTAAGGAAATTGCCCAGAATTTAAGTGAATACGACATTGCATCCAAAGTACAGGAAATGCTTTCCGGCAAAGATAAAAAATCCGGAAAGAATACACAAAAGGTTAAGCATTATGATGACGTGGACCTGGCACAGATGTCCTTGTTTGACACAGTGCGCGACGAAGACGTTATTAAGGAACTTCAGTCTATTGATGTTAGTAACATGACTCCAATGGATGCTCTAAATACATTGTATAAATTACAGAACCAATTAAAGAATCGTTGGTAGATTTTGATTAAGTGGCAGACAAGTTGCGCTAGATAAAAAGGAGGAGCCGCATGGCTGAAATTAAAATACTTTCAGAAGACACCATAGACAAAATCGCCGCCGGTGAGGTGGTAGAGCGCCCTATGAGTGTGGTAAAGGAATTAGTGGAAAATGCTATGGATGCAGGCTCCACTGCCATTACCGTAGAAATCAAAAACGGCGGAATTGACTTGATTCGCGTAACCGATAACGGACAGGGAATTGAAGCGGCGGAAATACGTCTGGCTTTTGCAAGACATGCTACCAGTAAAATACGCAGCGCAGAAGACTTGACAAGTCTTTCCAGCATGGGATTTCGCGGCGAGGCTTTAAGCAGTATTGCAGCTGTGGCGCAGGTAGAAGTCGTTACCAAGACCAGAGCAGCTTTAACCGGTATCAGATATACTATTGAGGGCGCAATGGAGAAGGATTTTGAAGAAGTGGGAGCTCCCGACGGAACCACCTTCCTTGTAAAGAATCTTTTTTTTAACACTCCGGTACGTCGCAAATTTTTAAAACAGCCTCAGACAGAAGGCAGTTATGTGGCAGAGCTTTTAGAGCGTCTGGCGATGTCCAGACCGGATATTTCCTTTAAATTTGTACAAAATGGTCAGGTGAAATTTCATACACCCGGCAATGGTGACTTAAAGGAAGTCATTTATCGCATTTATGGAAGAGAAATAGCAAATCATTTGGTTCCTATCGAAATAAATGAAGAAAGACTTTCCTTAAAAGGCTTTTTAGGGAAACCGGAAATTAACCGTTCTAATCGTAATTTTGAGCATTATTTTATTAATGCGAGATACGTAAAAAGTAAGGTTTTAGCAAAAGCTATTGAAGATGGTTACAAACAATATGTGATGCAGCATAAGTTTCCGTTTGTAGTATTACATTTTTCCATGCCTGCAGCGGAAGTGGATGTAAATGTGCATCCAACTAAGATGGAAGTGCGTTTTTCTGACGAACAGTATGTTTATAAAACCGTTATGCAAAACATAATTAGTACATTTCGCAGCAAAGAACTGATTGTAAATGCAACTTTTGGAAAAGATACAAAGGAAAGCAAAAAAGCTTCCGTGCCGGTGTATGATAAGGCAAAGGTACCGGAACCATATATGGTACAGCCTAAGGAGATATCTTCTTTAAATAAATTAGGCCTGCCTGCTGCAGAGCCGGCGAAAAAGGTTACACCTTTTGTCATGGACTTTGATTATGAAAAAGTTAAAGAGCCTACTTTGGAAGAAACTTACAAAGTAAAGGAGCCTGCCAAGAGCGACGTGCAGGTGCCTGAGACAACGAAGCCTTTAGAAAACATACAAATTATGGAAGCAACTCAGAGTACCTTGTTTGAAGAACAGTTTTTGAGTGAAACAGCAAAAGAAACCTATGATATTTTAGGTCAGATTTTTGGTACGTACTGGATTGTAAGCTACGCGGATAGAATGTATTTGATTGACCAGCACGCAGCACATGAAAAAGTAAAGTACGAGCGTCTTATAAAAGCAATTGCAGAGAAACAGGTGCTTACCCAGTCTATTATGCCGCCGGTTATTTTGCAAACCAGCGCCAAAGAAGAGCAGGTTATTTTAGAGCATTTAGATGCATTTTTACAGATGGGCTTTGAAATAGAGGAATTTGGTGACCATGCATTTTGTCTGAGGGCCGTGCCGGTAGATTTGTATGGGTGCAGCTATCAGGAGCTTTTTAGGGAATTGATGGATGAAATGATGGATGGTCCTCTTACCGGGGCACCGGAAGTAGTGATGAATAAGCTTGCAAGTATGGCATGTAAGGCAGCGGTAAAGGGCAACATGAAAATAAGCCATGCAGAGGCAGTAAAGCTGATTGATGAGCTTTTGACACTGGAAAATCCTTATCATTGTCCTCATGGCAGACCAACAATTATCTCCATGACAAAGCAGGAAATCGAAAAGAAATTCAAACGTATTGTATAGCAGGAATTTTATGAATAAAAGAAAACTAATTGTATTAACGGGACCAACTGCAGTAGGAAAGACCAAGCTGTCCATTGCCCTTGCAAAAGCGGTAAACGGGGAGATTATTTCTGCGGATTCTATGCAGGTGTATAAATACATGGACATCGGTTCGGCTAAAATCAAGCCGGAAGAAATGTGTGGCATAAAGCATTATTTGGTGGATTGTCTGGACCCCCGGGAACCGGAGTCTTTTAATGTGACGAGGTTTCAGCAGTTGGCAAAAGACGCCATGGCGGAAATTTATGCCAATGGCAAAGTGCCCATTTTAGTGGGTGGTACCGGATTTTATATTCAGTCTGTGGTGTATGATATTGATTTTACGGATAACGATGCGGATACCGGCTACCGGGCCATGTTAGAACACATGGCAGAAGAAAAGGGTGCAGAGTTTTTACATGATATGTTAAAGGTAGTGGATCCAAAGGCGGCAGAAGAAATTCATTTTAACAACGTAAAACGAGTGATTCGAGCGCTGGAATATTTTCAACAAACAGGCAGTCCGATTTCAGCCCATAACGAAGCAGAAAGGCAGAAGGAAAGCCCGTATGAATTATATTATTTTGTACTCAATGATGACAGGGCAAAGCTCTATGAGCGTATCGATATGCGTGTGGATTTGATGCTGCAGGAAGGGCTTGTTGAAGAAGTAAAAGGGCTCATTGACATGGGATGTACCAGAGAGATGGTATCTATGCAGGGACTTGGCTATAAGGAAATGATTGATTACTTAAACGGTAATATTTCGTTGGAAGAAGCCATTTATATTATAAAACGTGATACCAGACATTTTGCGAAAAGGCAGCTTACCTGGTTTCGTAGGGAGCGTGATGTCCGATGGCTTAATAAATCGGATTTTTCTTCCGAAAAAGAAATTTTGGCAGAAATACTGGAACAAATGAATATTACAAAGGATTAAAGAAATGATTACTACAGAATTAGAACAATTATATGAGTCCATGGGAATTTCCAAAGAAGTAATTTCTTATGGAGAAGGTATTTTAGAAGAGTTAAAAGATAGATTTGATGCCATTGATGCTGTGACAGAGTATAATCAGGCGAAGGTTATTCACGCTATGCAGGAGTGTAAGGTCAGTGAAGCTTGTCTGTTAGGTACTACCGGTTATGGTTATAATGACCTTGGCAGAGATACGTTAGAAGAAGTATATGCGCATATTTTTCATGCAGAAGATGCCTTGGTACGTCCACAGATTACCTGTGGTACACACGCGTTAGCGTTGGCACTGATGAGTAATTTGCGTCCGGGAGATGAGCTTTTAAGCCCGGTAGGCAAGCCATATGATACTTTAGAGGAGGTAATCGGCATTCGTCCTTCCAAGGGCTCTTTGGCAGAATATGGCATTACTTATGCACAGGTAGATTTGCTTGCAGACGGCAGCTTTGACTGGGACGGCATTCGTGCGGCTATCAACGAGCGTACCAAGTTAGTAACTATTCAACGTTCCAAAGGCTATCAGACCAGACCGACATTATCGGTTTGCAGAATTGGAGAATTAATTTCTTTCATTAAAGAGATTAAGACGGATGTAATCTGTATGGTAGATAACTGCTATGGTGAATTTGTAGAAACCATAGAACCGACGGATGTAGGGGCAGACATGGTAGTAGGTTCTCTTATCAAAAATCCGGGCGGCGGCCTTGCTCCAATCGGCGGGTATATTGCGGGTAAAAAAGAGTGTGTGGAAAATGCGGCATATCGTCTTACAAGTCCTGGGCTTGGCAAAGAAGTCGGTGCTTCTTTGGGCATTATGAGTAAGTTTTATCAGGGACTTTTTATGTCTCCAACGGTTACAAGCAGTGCTTTAAAGGGTGCAATTTTTGCGGCAAATTTGTATGAGAGGATGGGATATGCTGTGATTCCAAACGGCACAGAGAGTCGTCACGATATTATCCAGGCCATTACCTTTGGAAGTCCGGAAGGCGTTATAGCATTTTGTAAGGGAATTCAGGCAGGTGCTCCTGTAGATAGCTTTGTGACGCCGGAACCTTGGGATATGCCCGGCTATGATGCACAGGTTATTATGGCGGCAGGTGCTTTTGTGTCCGGCTCCAGCATTGAGCTGAGTGCAGACGGTCCTATGAAGCCTCCTTATGCAGTATATTTCCAAGGTGGTCTTACCTGGCAACATGCAAAGTTCGGTATTTTAAAGACGGTGCAGAGCTGTCTGGATGCGGGCTTAATCGATAAGGAATTTAAAAGAATAAAATAATAATTTGAAAATTTAAGAAAATTTTAAGCGATACTTTTCTGGCATTTTTCTTTTTCTTAGTATACACTTTTGAAGATTTATGATAAGATAGTTACAGTGCATAAGAATTGTATTTCTTAGATACGGAGTAATAATGAGAAGAGGAAGTACCATGAAGAAAAACAGCTGGGCCTGCTTTTTATTAATACTTGCAGGAATTGTAATTGGTGGCTTTATCGGAGATTTATTTCCGGCAGCCTGGTTAAACTATGGACAGACCTTTGGACTGACCAATCCCATTGTGCTGGATTTGGGGATTTTAGTTATCAGTTTTGCCCTTACCATCAAAATTACCGTAGCAAGTATTTTAGGCGTTATATTGGCTCTTGTTATTTATCATTTCTTGTAAGTCCGGATAACCATAAGCCTGGAGAGCGGATAGGAGAACTATGAACGCTTACAAGGACAAAGAGGCGATGCCTTACGAACGGTTTTTAAAATTTGGTGCGGAAAGCCTGACGGATACAGAGCTTTTGGCGATTATTTTACGAACCGGTACCAAGGAGAAAAATGCACTGGAGCTTGCCGGTGACATCTTACATTTACAAGGGAATATGCAGGGAAAGCTTGTGGGACTTCATCAGCTTTCTTTGGCACAGTTAAAGAGTATACCCGGAATCGGGGAAGTGAAGGCTATTAAAGTCAAGGCAATCGGAGAACTGGCAAGACGTATGGCCAGACAGTCGGTCCGCGAGAAGGTTAAATTTGACAGCCCGGACAAGCTGGCCGAATATTACATGGAGAGCATGCGGCATTACACTATGGAGTGTGTGATGTTAGTGATGTTGGACAACAAAGGACATTTGCTGGGAGAACATATGATTAGCAAAGGGGTTGTGAATGCCTCGCTGATTTCACCCAGAGAAGTTTTTATACTGGCACTCAAACACGATGCCAGCAGTATCATACTCATTCATAATCATCCAAGCGGAGATGCCACTCCTTCTAAGGCGGACAGGCAGATTACCGGACAGATGTATGAATGCGGCAAACTAATGAACATACCATTAATAGACCATATTATTATTGGGGACCATACATATTCAAGTTTTAAAGAGCTTGAATTAATATAGAAAGGCGGGACAGTACTTTGGGAAATAATGTATACGGTATCGATTTGGGTACCTGCAACATCAAAATCTACTCTAAAAATGACGATGGTATTATGATCGAAAAGAACATGATTGCTATCGAGAATAAAAAGAATATTTTTGCGTACGGCGATAGTGCTTACGAGATGTACGAAAAAGCACCGGCTAATATCCAGATTTCCTTTCCGTTAAACAACGGTGTTATTGCGGATATCAAAGATATGGAAGTATTGGTAAAATATTTTATTGCTGATATTACAAAGGGCAAAACTGCTCCTGCAGATTACTATGTTGCTGTGCCAACGGATGTTACGGAAGTAGAAAAAAGAGCATTTTACGATCTTGTTAAAAATGCAAATGTAAAAGCCAAAAATATCTATGTAGTGGAAAAGGCGGTTGCAGACGGACTTGGACTTGGTATTGATGTAAAAACCTCCAATGGTGCATTAGTGGTAAATGTCGGCTTTGATACCACAGAGATTTCTATTTTGTCTTTAGGCGGTATTGTACTTAGTCGTTTGATTAAGACCGGCGGTCGTAAGTTTGATGAAGCAATTAAGAGTGCGGTACGTAAAGAATTTAATTTGATTATTGGGTCTAAGTCTGCAGAGCAGATTAAGATGCAGCTTAAAAGTTTAGAAGAAAAGGGCGAAGATGCAGTAGTATTTGGCAGGGACATTGTTACCGGCCTTCCAATGCAGAAGCAGATTCCGGTAGCATTTGTAAACGAATGCCTTGTTGAGCATTTTTCTACGATAATTGACCAGGTAAAGCTTATCTTAGAGAGAACTCCGCCGGAATTAGGTGCAGATATTTATCGTCATGGTATATATCTGACAGGTGGTGCAAGTCAGGTTGCACATCTTGCTGAGAATATGTCCAGAGAAACAGGACTTAAGGTTCAGCAGATGGATAATCCGGTAACAAGTGTTGCGGCAGGTCTTTCAAAAGTTATTAAGGAAGATTACTACAAGACAGTTGCCCAAAGGAAAGAGTAAATGAGTCCATTAGTAAAGAAAAAGGGAGAAAAATTTACCATTCCAAGTAAATATCTCCTTTTTGCATTAACGAGTGTTTGTGCAGTCATGGTTATACTTAGCCTGTTTACCAATGTTTTTGAAGCTGTTTTAAATCGTGTGGCAGGCAATATGATTATACCGTTTCAGAGAGGTATTACCTATGTTGGCGGCTTTATTACGGACAAGGCAGACAATCTTCGTGAGATAGAAGCCTTGCTGGAAGAAAACGATCTGCTAAAAACAAAGGTAGATGAGCTGACGTTAGAAATTAACAGACTTCAGCAGGATAAGTATGAGCTTGCACATCTCCAAGAGTTGTTTAAATTAGATGCCCAGTATGAAAGCTATGAAAAAGTAGGTGCCAGAATTATAGGCAGTGAGAGTGTAAACTGGTATCATTCTTTTTTGATTGATAAAGGGAGTGATGATGGTCTGAAGGTTAATATGAATGTGATTGCAGATGGTGGTCTGGTTGGCATTATTACAGATGTGGGTTCCAACTGGTCACGTGTTACATCCATTATTTCAGATGAAATAAATTTGATGGGACGTGTCCTTTCCACGGAGGACAATCTGATTGTCAGCGGTAATCTCGCTACAGTAAAGACAAACGGCACGATTAGTTTTTCACAACTTTTAGATACGGATGACCAGGTACATACCGGGGACAAGGTAGTAACCAGTTCTATCAGTGATAAGTACCTGCCCGGACTTGTAATCGGTTATATTGATAAGGCTGGACTTGATGCCAACAATATGACAAAATCGGGTTCTTTACTCCCGGTGGTGGATTTTAATCACTTGGATGAAGTTCTGATCATTTTAGATTTAAAAGAAAATTACGAAGAATAAATACCATAATACAGAGAAAGGAGACTTCATGAAAAGGATAGTTGGACAAGGTGTGATTGTTATGCTGGCTTTTATCCTTCAAAACACTGTTTTTACAATATTATCCTTAAATGGAGTTAAGCCAAATTTACTGTTGATAATTACTGTGTTTTTCGGATATGCCGCCAGTATGAATAACGGCATGTTGACAGGATTTTTCTGCGGACTTTTGTGTGACATTTTTTTTAATTCCTTTATTGGTATTTATTCTTTTCTTTTTATGCTTCTCGGTGCCTTTGGCGGTATGATGGCTAAAATATTTTATCAGGATGATGTGATTTTCCCGTATTTGACGATTGCCATTACGGACGGCTTGTTTGGCTTTACATATTATATAGTGATGTTTTTGCTGCGTGGAAGATTTGCTTTTGCAGATTACTTGGAGAGTATTATTTTGCCGGAGATTTTATATACCCTTATTCTCAGTCTGTTTATACTTCCGTTGCTTCGCAAATGTAATAGTTTTTTTGAGAAGCTTGAGATAAAGGAGAAAGAATCGGATGTTTAGGGAACTAATTGAAAAATTAAAAGAATCCAGATTGTTTCTTATGAGTGGGATATTTTTTATACTGGCCTGTGTGTTAATTCATCGGTTGTTTGTGCTTCAGATTATCCGAGGAGAAGAATATCAGGAAAATTATCAGCTTAGCATAGTAAAAACAAAGGATATTCCTGCCACAAGAGGGAATATTTACGATACCAACGGAAAACTGTTGGCTTACAATGATTTGGCTTATTCTGTTAAAGTCGAAGATGTTTTCGACGGTTCTGATGTAAAGAATAACGAAAATATCTATAAGCTGATTAAGATGATTGAAAAAAACGGCGATAGCATTATTAATGATTTTCATATTGTGATAAATGATGCCGGAGAATATGAATTCGATGTACAGGGGACCACACTGTTACGTTTTAAAGCGGATGTCTATGGTGAAAGGTACATCGAAAATTTAACGTATGAACAGCAGACGGCAACCGCTGAGGAAATGATGGAGTTTTTGGCAGGAACCAGGCATGCAATAGGAGAGTATGAATATGATGCACAGGGGAACCGTGTGCGGGATGAAGAAGGTAAAGCAATATTCCATGTAGGGAAAGGCTATACCAAAGAAGAGGTGCTGCAGATTGTAGCCATTCGAGAGGCTATGCGTCTGGTGCAGTATCAGGTGCATTTAGGTACTACTGTTGCCAGTGATATTAGTCCGGAAACCGTTGCTGTTATTATGGAAAATATGGAAGAGTTACAGGGGGTATCCATTGTAGAGGATACGGTTCGAAGATATGTGGACAGCATTTATTTTTCACAGATATTAGGATATACCGGTAAAATTTCCAGTACGGAGTTAGAACAGCTGAATATGCAGCTTACCGATTCCGGGAAAGAGGCAAAATATACGGCCAGTGATGTGGTTGGTAAAACCGGAATTGAGCAATATATGGAGCTGGAGCTGCATGGTACCAATGGGTATGAAAAAGTATATGTAGATAAAATGGGACGCTTGCTGGATACGGAGGAACGGGTGGAACCGGTTTCAGGCAATGATGTATATTTGTCTATTGATGCAGAACTGCAAAAAGCGGCCATGAATATTCTGGAGCAAAATATAGCGGGTATTTTGGTAAGCAAAATTAAGAACCAAAAGACTTTTACCTTGGGGGAAGATCAAAGCAGTTCCGATATTATTATACCGATATATGATGTGTATTACGCACTGTTTGATAATAATGTTATCAGCATTTCTCACATGGGTGCTGAGAATGCCTTGGAAACGGAACAGGAAGTTTATTCTATTTTTTTGGAATTTTCAGAAAATCGCAAGGAACGACTTAGGGATGAGCTTTATTCCAAACGTACTGCATACAAATATTTATCCAAAGAAATGCAAACTTATCAAGGGGAAATGATTGAACTCCTAAAGGACTATGACGTATTAAATATGGATATAGTAGATACGTCCGATACGACGTATATAAACTGGGTGAAAAACGAAGTTATTTCTATGGCAGAGTTTTTGGAATATTGCATTGCAAAAAACTGGATTGATGTAAGTAAATTGCATTTAGAGAGTGATTATGCAGACAGCAGCGAAATGTTTGACAAGTTAGTAGCATATTTGTTTGAGATTATGGATGAATCCGGCTCCTTTCGAAAGCTTTACTTTAAGTATATGCTGCTTAACGACGATTTAACCGGTCGTCAGGTTTGTTTGCTTTTATGTGAACAGAATTGTATTGACACGGCTATGGAAGATGTAGATGCTTTATATAAGGGAACGATTTCCGCATACAATTTTATGATTCATCGTATTCAAAAGCTGGATATTACCCCGGCACAACTTGCTTTGGATCCATATGCAGGTTCCATTGTTGTTACGGATGTAGATACCGGCAAAGTGCTTGCAATGGTATCTTATCCAAGCTACGATAATAATTATATGGCAAACTCTGTAGATCCGGAGTATTATTCTAAAGTGTGGCAGGATAAGTCCAAACCATTGTACAACTATGCTACTCAACAGTTGAGTGCGCCCGGTTCTACCTTTAAGATGATTTCTACCATTACCGGTTTGGAAGAGGGTGTTGTAACCAGTACAGAAACTATTAATTGCGTAGGTGCATTTACACGCTTTGCCCAGGTGTCCAGATGTTGGATTTACCCGGGATCACATGGACCATTGTTTTCTTCACAGGCCATCAGACACTCTTGTAACTACTATTTTTATGAGGTGGGTTATCGCCTTAGTCTGGACGAAAATGGAAGTTATAATGCAGATTTAGGTCTTGGCAAGCTTGCAAAGTATGCAGAAGTATTCGGCTTGACGGATAAATCCGGTGTGGAAATATCTGAATCTATGCCAAAGGCTTCTGATGAACTTCCGGTTCTTTCTGCAATTGGTCAGGGTACCAACTCCTATACCACAGCCGGTCTTGCAAGATATGTAACGACCATTGCAAATAATGGTACTTGTTATAATCTTACGCTTTTGGATAAACTTACAGATTCCGATGGTAATCTGTTAAGGGAATTTGAAGCAGAGGTACGCAATGAAGTGGAACTTGACCCAAAAGTATGGGACATAGTCCATACCGGTATGAAAGATGCCGCAGCATCCTATGCTTACTTTAATGAGTTGCCTGTTACAGCAGCAGGTAAAACCGGAACCGCGCAGGAAAATACCAAGAGAGCGGATCATGCGTTGTTTGTTGGATACGCTCCGTTTGATAATCCTGAAATTGCTGTTTCATGCCGTATTTGTTTTGGTTACAGCTCCGGTTTTGCATCTCAGATGGGTTACAAGGTATTTGAATATTATTTTGCAGAAGACAAAGAGAATGTGATTTCTGATGAGGCAATTGAAATAGATGCTTCTATGATATCAAACGAGCATTAATGTGAATCATCATCTTAACCGATGATTTCAATATATTACCACAGATTAAAAAAGTACGACCGATAAGGCTTGGAACAAAGCAATTTATTTTATCGGAGGAGCTTATGAGCGAAGTATTAGTGATTACAAGTGGTAAAGGAGGCGTGGGTAAAACCACAACCTGCGCCAATATAGGTACCGGACTTGCGAAGATGGGATATAAGGTGTGTATGATTGATACCGATATCGGACTTCGCAATCTGGATGTGGTAATGGGGTTGGAAAACCGTATCGTTTATAACCTGGTAGATGTTGTGGAAGGTAACTGTCGTGTTAAGCAAGCGCTTATTCGTGACAAGCGTCATTCCAGCTTATATTTGATGCCATGTGCTCAGACCAGAGACAAATCCAGTGTAAATCCGGAGCAAATGGTAAAGCTTATCAGACATTTAAGAGACATATTTGACTTTATTCTGTTGGACTGTCCGGCGGGCATTGAACAAGGCTTTCAAAATGCAGTGGCAGGTGCAGACCGTGCCATAGTAGTAACTACACCGGAGGTATCTGCTGTCAGAGATGCAGACCGTATTATCGGTCTTTTGGAAGCAAGAGAATTTGACAAAATAGAGCTGGTTATTAACCGTATGCGTAACGATATGGTAAAACGCGGCGATATGATGAGTGCTACTGACGTAATGGATATTTTATCCGTTCCGCTTTTAGGGGTAGTACCGGATGATGAAAATGTAGTGATTTCTACCAATCAGGGTGAACCTTTAGTAGGTACCAACACACCTGCCGGCAAGGCGTACCAAAATATTTCCGATAGAGTTTCCGGCAAAGATGTTCCCCTTACCATGGAGCTTGGGCAGATTTCTTTTTGGACAAAAATCAGTGGCATTTTCCACAAGAAGTAGGAGGCTCATATGTGGAGAAATATAAAGGTTAAAAATATTTTTAAACGTAAGAGCTCAAAGGAAATTGCAAAAGACCGATTAAAAATTTTACTTATTTCTGACAGAGTAAATTGTTCTGCAGAAACGTTAGAAATGATTAAGCATGATATCGCAAAGGTTATTTCAAAATACATGAAAATTGATGCAAACAGCATGGAAATTCAAATTAGTAAGACGGGTTCCAGAGAAAAAGGGAACCTAAACCCCGTGCTGAATGCAAATATACCAATTTTGGATATGAACAAATAAGATACAGGGATTATTCCCGGAGAAAGGAGGAGAAGGATGTTTAAAAAATATAGACTTAGAGATTTTGACTTTAGATTGGTTATCCTTGTCTTACTGGCTTCCGGAATAAGCGTTATGGCAGTCGGCAGTGCCAATGAAAGTTATGTAAAAACACAGATAATTGGTATTGCAGCAGGCTTTGTTGCTATGCTTGTTATCGCATTGTTTGATTATGCATGGATACTTAAATTTTACTGGGTAATGTATGTGGGAATTTTGGGCTTATTGATACTTACCGCCTATTCTCCGCTGGGAGAAACCTCCGGAGGTGCCCAACGATGGATTGATTTAGGACCTATTCGATTTCAACCTTCAGAATTGGCAAAAATAGTATTGATTTTATTCTTTGCACAGTTTATTATGAGAAATAGAAAAACACTCAATAAGCTAACCACACTTATGGTGAGCTGTGTACTTTTTGGTATTCCTGCATATCTGATTTGGGATCAGCCGGATCTTTCTACCACACTGGTTATAGTGACTATTTTTTGTACACTTTTATTTGTAGGAGGACTTAGCTGGAGATATATTCTTACCGTGGTAGGCATTGCTGTTCCGGTGCTGTGTGTATTTGTTTTTTTAGCAATACAACCGGAGGCAAATCTTTTAGAAGACCATCAGAAAGAACGAATATTGGCTTTTATTGATCCGGAGGAGTATGCAGACAGCACGGCTTACCAGCAGAATAACTCCGTTATAGCCATTGCATCAGGACAATTGCTTGGTAAAGGATACAAAAATAACGAGGTAACCAGTGTAAAAAACGGTCGATATATTTTGGAACCCCATACCGATTTTATATTTGCAGTTATTGGGGAAGAATTAGGTTTCCGTGGAAGTGTTTTTCTTATTGCAGTTTTGTTCTCTATTGTGTTAGAATGTCTATATGTAGCATACAAAGCAAAGGATACTGCCGGGCGGCTTATTGCATCCGGCGTAGCTGCGTGGATTGGCTTCCAGACTTTCTTTAATCTGGGGGTTACTACTTTTATTTTACCAAACACAGGACTTCCGTTGCCTTTTATCAGTTACGGTCTTACGTCTGTAATGTGTCTGTATATGGCAATTGGATTTGTCTTAAATATTAAGTTACAACAAAGAAAAAACGGAGAGGTTTTCTTATGAACATTGCACTCATTGCCCACGACAACAAAAAGAAATTGATGCAGAATTTCTGCATTGCTTACCGTACGTTACTTTCTAAACATGAATTATTTGCTACAGGAACTACCGGCAGATTAATTGAAGAAGTGACTAATTTGAATGTCCACAAGCTGTTAGCCGGCCACCTTGGTGGTGAACAGCAGATTTGTGCGCAGATTGAACATAACCAAATTGACCTTGTAATATTCTTAAGAGACCCATTATCTGCAAAAAGCCATGAGCCGGATGTAAATAATGCCGTGCGTTTGTGCGATACACACAATATTCCTTTGGCGACAAATCTGGCCAGTGCAGAGATTATGATTAGAGCAATCGACAGAGGAGACCTAGATTGGCGTGAAGCATTTCGATAAGAAGATTTCATTAATTTTAATATGTAGTTTGTGCATTAGTTTGCTTTCGGGTTGCTCCGGTGAGGTAATGATACCTTATGCAGGTATGACATACAGCAGCAGCTTTCGATTATTGAATGACGATGCAGGTAAAGCAAAGCCTTTTGCACAGGATCTGTGTGTGGGTGGCAATGATGTGGCACTGGAAGGCTATGCTATAGAGCAAGTGAGTGCAGCGGGGCTATTTGATCTAAATGGTTCTGAGATTGTTTATGCAGAGAACATGCATGAAAAGCTTTATCCGGCCAGCATTACCAAGCTTCTCACGGCATTGGTTGCCATTAAATACGGAAGACTGGATCAGGTATTAACAGCTACCAATGCAGTTAATATTACGGAACCCGGTGCGGCTCTCTGCGGCATTAAAGCCGGGGATACCATGACCTTGGAGCAGGCACTGCATTTATTGTTGATTAAATCGGGCAATGATGTGGCAAATCTTATTGCAGAAAATATTGCAGGCAGTGTAGAGGATTTTATTACACTGATGAATGAAGAAGCGATTAAGCTTGGGGCAACGAATTCTCATTTCATGAATGCCCATGGACTTCATCATACGGATCATTATACCACTGTGTATGATGTATATTTGATTTTTAAGGAAGCAGTAAAATACGAAGCCATTACTCAGATTATCAATATGTCTTCTTATTCTACCACCTATAAAGACAAATATGGTAATAACAAAAATATCAGTGTTTCTACCACAAATGCTTATTTTAAGCAATTGTATGTTGCACCGCAGAATGTTACCATTTTAGGCGGAAAAACAGGTACCACAAATGAAGCCGGAAGCTGTTTGGCACTTTATGTTAAGGATATTTCCGGTAATCCATATATTTCCGTTATACTTCACGGCAATACCAAAGATGATTTATATATACAAATGAAGCAAATGTTAGAACAAATTCACAGATAATTTTTGAAATTTTTTTAAATTGTTGTTGATTTTTGTATATATTTTCTTTATAATATTAATAAGTTATATTATTAGTTATAACATTTCACTATTAGGAGGGCATACATATGGTTCAGTTAATCGTAGGTGTGAAAGGCAAAGGTAAAACAAAAGTATTATTAGACAAGGTAAACGCTCAGATTCAAACAGTAGAAGGCAATATCGTTTATCTTGACAAAAGTACAAAGCATATGTACGAATTAAATAACAAAATCAGATTAATCGACGTATCTGATTACATGATTGAAAATGCAGATGCATTCTTGGGATTTATTTTAGGTATTATTTCTCAGGATCATGACTTACAGCAGATGTATTTAGACAGCTTTTTAAAAATCTCTCATTTAGAAGGCGCAGACATTACTGAAACCATTCAGAAGCTTGAAAAAGTTAGTGAAAAGTTTAAAGTTGACTTTACAATCAGCGTTTCTATGGAAGCGGATGATGTTCCGGAAGCAATTAAATCTAATATTGAAGTAGCAGTATAAATATTGTATAATGATGAAGAATGTGTGACATCACACATTCTTCATTGTTTATGCGTTTGAGAAGGGAGAGAATTATGGCCAAGGATAATGTGATTGTTTTTCCAAAACAGTCAAAATTTAATATCGTAATTTTGATTTTACTGACCGTTTTAGTATATTTGGTCGTATGTGTATATTCTTTCTTTTCCAAAGAACAAATTGTTGGTTATGAAGTAAGAGAAGGTACCTTGATGGAGGATAATCGATTTGAAGCGATTATTTTGCGCGACGAAAAGCTTGTTCAGAGCGAGGCTACCGGCTATGTGAGTTATTTTGCAGCAGAAAGAGAAAGAATTGGGGTTGGAAATCTGGTTTATACATTGGATGAGTCCGGTGCGATTTTAGACTATACACAGACCGTTAATTTGAGCGAAAACTCATTAAGCAAGAATGAAAAGGAAGAGTTTAGAGATACCTTGGACAATTTTGTTCAAAAATACAACTCACAGGATTTAAGAAGCCTGTATCAGCTGGATGTGACATTACAGAATAAAACACAAAAAATTGCAAACAACAATCTTTTAAAAAGCCTGGACAGTGTTTCATCCTTAAATGGCATGGTGAAGTATCATTATGCAAAGAATTCCGGTAATGTGGTATTTTGGACAGATAATTTAGAGGAACTGACAGCCACAGAGGTTACCGGTGCATTGTTTGACAAAGAAAAATATGCAGTAAATCAGTTGATCGGTAATCGTTTGGTTGCGGCAGGAGATGTTGTATATAAACTTTTTAACAGCGAAAAATGGTCTGTAGCTTTTCCGTTAGCAGACCGAGAGCTTGCACAAAGATATTTAGAGGAAGAGGTCGTAGAAGTAACTTTTCTTAAAAACAATATTTCTATCTGGGGAACGGTATCTCTCGTACCAAATATCGTGGGTGAAACGGTTGTAGTGCTTGATTTTCAAAGTGGCAGTATTAATTTTGCAACAGACCGTTTCTTGGAAATTGAAATCAGTATGGAAGATGAAACGGGACTTAAGATTCCTGTTTCCGCCATTGCACAGAAAGAGTTTTTCCTTGTTCCGGAGGAATATGTTCTTTATGTAGAAGCAGAAGATGCGTATTACATCAATGTAGAAAGCTACATGGAGACTGGTGAGAAAAGTATTCGCAAGCTGGAAATCACGCCATACTCCCTGAAAGACGGCAAATATTATTTGGATGATATCAATTTGTCGCTTGGTACCAGACTGGTCACTACAAATTCCACCGAGACTTATGCTGTCAGTGAGAAGGCATCACTTACCGGCGTTTACAATATGAATAAGGGATATGCTGATTTTAAACAAATTACCGTAAAACAGCAGAATGAGACCTATGCGATTGTGGAATCCAATACACAATATGGTCTGAATGTATATGATTATATTGTGTTAAATGCCAGTGCGGTAAGCGAAGATGATTTTATATATGAGTAAATATGTAGAGGTTACATATGGTTAGAGAGCAGTATTTAGAAGTAAAACAGGCCGTCACTTGTGCATGTGAGCAAAGCGGTCGTAACGGGGAAGCCTGCACCTTAATTGCAGTCAGTAAAACCAAACCGGTAGAAATGCTGAAGGAGGCTTATGATGCAGGCTGCAGAGATTTTGGAGAAAATAAAGTTCAAGAGTTGTTGGATAAGTATGATAAGCTTCCTTCCGACATTCGTTGGCATATGATAGGACACCTGCAGACCAATAAAGTAAAATATATCGTGGACAAGGTGGCTCTTATTCACAGCGTAGATTCTTTAAAGCTTGCCCATGAAATCAGCAGGCAAGCAGTTAAAAAAAATGTGATAGTGCCGATTTTGCTGGAAGTAAATATTGCAGAGGAAGCGTCCAAATATGGGTTTAAAGCCTGCGAAGTAATGGAAGCTGTTGCAAAAATTGCAGTACTTCCGGGGATTTTGGTAAAAGGTCTTATGGCAATCGCACCTTTTGTAGAAAATTCAGAAGAAAATCGTATATATTTTCAGCAAATGCGACAATTATCGGTTGACATCTTAAGGAAAAATATAGATAATGTAAGTATGGATATTCTGTCTATGGGTATGACAGGAGATTATTTAGTTGCAGTGAGTGAAGGCGCGACCCATGTACGCGTTGGTTCAGGTATTTTTGGCAACAGAATATACAAATAAAGGAGATAGTTATGAGCGCATTAAATAAATTTGTAAATTTTATGTCAATGAGCGGTGGAGATGATGATTTTGAGGATAGTTATGAAGATAACAGTGGTTATTTAGATGATTTTGATGATACCCCATCCAATTCAGCACCTTATACTATTGCTCCGGAACCTGAAAAGGAGTATGATGCTCCAAAGCCAGCCAGAAGATACACCAATAATAAAGTTGCTCCTATGAAGAACAGACGTAGCAGCAATATGAATTTGGGCGGTGGGTTAGAAGTATGCGTTATTAAGCCTGTCAGCATTGATGAAGCCAGAACAGTTACAGAGACACTTTTGCAGAACCGTGCGGTGGTACTGAATTTAGAAGGTCTTGACGTAGATATTGCTCAGCGTATTATTGACTTTACGTCCGGTAGCTGCTATGCAATTAATGGTAATTTACAGAAAATATCTAATTATATCTTTATCATCACGCCACAGTCTGTAGAAATTTCCGGAGATTTCCAGGATATCTTCGGCGGTGGAGCTTCTGATGTATCTACCATTTAATGAGAATAGGAAAGTAGTTTGAGGCTTCCCTTTTGGGAGGCCTTTTTTGGAGGAAATATGGCACAGAGATTACCGATTTTATTAGATAAGAAACCTTGTTATGATATTGTGTTCAGCCAGAATTTTGATGATTTATGGCTTGATTTAGAGGAATTTGGCATTGCAAACAGACGAGTTATGATTGTGACGGATTCTAATGTACGTTCCTTGTATGCAGAAGGATTGTTGAATGCACTTCAAGACAAGTGTTTAAAAGCATGTTTGTTTAGCTTTGAAGCCGGGGAAGAGCACAAGACCTTGGATACGGTGAAAGAAGCATATAAAGCATTGATTGAAGAAGGCTTTGATCGCAAGGATTTACTTCTTGCAGTAGGTGGTGGTGTTGTAGGCGATGTCACAGGGTATATTGCAGCTACATATTTGCGTGGTGTGGACTATGTTCAGATTCCGACCACACTTCTTGCACAGGCGGATTCCAGCATTGGAGGCAAAACAGGAGTAGACTTTGATGGGTACAAGAATATGGTCGGTGCATTTAAGATGCCGGTACTGGTTTATATGAATTTAAGCACACTTCATACACTTAGTGAGAGACAGTATTATAATGGATTTGCGGAAATCATGAAGCATGGTCTTATTAAGGATGCAGGTTTTTATGAGTGGCTTATCTCTAACATGTATGAAATCTGTGAAAGAGACCTGAATGTTCTGGAAGAAATGATTATGACTAGCTGCACTATAAAGAAGCTGGTTGTGGAAAAAGATCCAACCGAGCAGGGAGAAAGAGCACTCTTAAACTTTGGTCATACTATTGGTCATGCTATCGAAAAAGCAAAAGGTTTTGAACTTTTACATGGCGAATGTGTGGCTCTTGGTTGTGTTGCTGCAGCATATGTATCCTGGAAGAGAGACCTTATAACTATGGAAGAATATTACGAAATCAGAGATATGTTTGTTCCGTTTAATCTTCCTATTACGGTGGATAGTATTGACCCGGAAGAAATCTTAAAGCTTACCAAATCAGACAAGAAAATGGAAGCGGGCAAGGTGAAGTTTGTATTGTTGAAAAGAATTGGTAAGTCCATGATTGATAAGACCGTAAAAGAAGCAGAAATTTTGGATGCAATCAAGGAAATTTATTTTAGCGAAGAGGATATGAAGGCATAATGAAACAGTTTTTACAGAAATATTTTGTTGTGTTTGCGCCCATACTTTTTATAGCATTGGTTTTGTTCGACCAGTGGACGAAGGGATTGGCTGTTGCAAGCTTAAAGGGACAGGATGCTTTTCCTATCTGGGAAGGTGTTTTAGAATTTCGTTATTTTGAAAATACGGGTGCTGCTTGGGGAATGTTAAAAGGTAAGCAGGTGTTTTTCTATGTGCTGACAGTTGTTTTTTTTGGTGCAGTCATTTACGAAATACGCAGGCTTTATAAGGAAGTCAGATTTTTACCCTTTGTATATACGCTTATTTTTATGGTGTCAGGTGCTGCAGGTAACTTTATTGACAGAGTTTATCAGCAATATGTTGTGGATTTTATTTATGTAAAAATTATTGATTTTCCCATTTTCAATGTTGCAGATTGCTATATTACTGTATCAGTTATCCTTATGCTTTTGTTAATGTTCTTTTATTATACGGATGAAGAATTTGACAAAATTTTACCTGCATTTTCTTTAAAAAAGAAAAAGGATTAATGTATGCATACGTATGTATTTAAAATTGCAGATGAACTGGACGGAGAACGAATTGACAAAGCATTAGGTGCTCTGATAGATTCCCTATCCCGGTCCTTTATTCAAAAATTTATAAAAGACGGCAAAGTAACGGTAAATGGTGAGGTTGTGAAATCCAGTTATAAGGTAAGCATCGATGATGAGGTGGTTTTTGAACTGCCGGAAGCAGTGGAGCCGGATATACGGGCGGAGGATATTCACCTTGATATTTTATACGAGGATACGGACGTAATCGTGGTAAATAAGCCCAAAGGAATGGTGGTGCATCCGGCGGCGGGACACTATAGCGGCACGTTGGTAAACGCGTTGATGTATCATTGCGGGGAGGAGCTTTCCGGAATCAACGGCGTGATGCGTCCTGGTATTGTGCATCGCATAGATATGGATACTACAGGGTCTTTAATCGTATGTAAAAATGACCTGGCACACAATTCTATTGCCGCACAACTAAAAGAGCATAGTATTAATCGAGTGTATCATGCCATTTGCTATGGGGATATCAAAGAGGACGAGGGAACCATTCATAAACCAATTGGACGTCATCCTTCTGACCGCAAAAAAATGGCAGTGAATGAAAAGGGCAAAGATGCCATTACGCACTATAAGGTGTTAAAACGTTTTGGTAAATATACGTACATTTCCTGTAAGTTAGAAACAGGAAGAACGCACCAGATTCGTGTACACATGGCAAGTATCGGTCATCCGCTTTTAGGGGATGAGGTGTATTCTAATCGTAGTTGCCCGTTTAAACTTCAGGGACAGTGTCTGCATGCTATGACTTTAGGATTTGTGCATCCAAGAAGCGGAGAGTATATCGAAGTTAACGCGCCAATTCCGACTTATTTTAACAAACTTCTTGATGTATTTTAATTTTTTGTGTCGGAAATTATTAAAAATTGGTTAAATTAGACTAAAGATTTTTGAAACAAAGTATGCTATTATATAAAATGTAGTGATATTACTTTATTTTGATAAGGTAGTAGAGAGGTGTTATGGAAAGAGATACTTATTTAGACAGATTGCTCGCAAAATACAGTGGATCCTTTGATGTTTATATGCCATACAAAATTAATGGCATAGAATACAAAGCTTATGCATATTTTTATACTCACCAGGAAAAATATGTACTCGTGCAGTCCGCAAATTTATGGAGCGCAGACAGTTATGAATATGTTCTTTTCATGGATGCCGAAGAGATAAATGACGAGATGTTTGAACGTGCCAAGGATGTTATCGAGAATTACTTTGAACCTGTGCTTGTACGCAAGGGTGAGAAGTATCCTGCCAAGAATCATATGTACAGCTTTTTGACTGTGGTTATGATTGGCAATCATTTTTCTGATAGCAAACTTGCTTCCCGAATCAAAAGGTACCGCTTTGAAAAAGGATACCAGTTCAGCATCAGGGGTTACAGCACAGGGCGTTTGGTGGCTGTAACTTTAGATGATGAAAAGGTATTCTGCAACGGTTCCGCTGCAAAAGCCAAAAAGGTTTTTAAAGATGTATTCGGGGAAGTGAGAGCTAATAAACCTGGTTTTCTCAAAATTTGTGAAAAACAGGGCATTACTCCATTTAAACAGGAGTAATCTTAAGAACAAAAGAAAACAAGGAGGATATTATTGTGAATGCTATTGTTCTTATCTTAGCTGCCATTGCGATTTTCGTTATCGCATACCTTACATATGGTAAATGGCTCGCAAAACAGTGGGGTATCGATCCAACTCGCAAGACCCCGGCTCATGAATTGGAAGACGGTGTGGACTATGTTCCGGCTCCGGCTCCAGTATTATTAGGTCATCACTTTGCATCTATCGCAGGTGCTGGTCCTATCAACGGTCCTATCCAGGCTGCTTTCTTTGGATGGGTTCCTGTATTTTTATGGATTGTTATCGGTGGTATTTTCTTCGGTGCAGTTCATGACTTTGGTGCACTTTTTGCATCTATCAGACACAAAGGTTTATCTATCGGTGCTGTTATCGAAGAAAACATCGGTAAGAAATGTAAAACCTTGTTCACCATCTTTGCATGGTTAGTATTGTTACTCGTTGTTGCTGCTTTCGGTGACATCGTAGCAAGCTCTTTCACATGTACTGCTGACAGTACAGCTAATGGTTCTGTTGCTACAGCATCCTTACTGTTCATCCCATTAGCAATCATATTTGGTTTTGTTGTTTATAGAAAGAACGCTCCGCTTGTAATTTCTACAATCGCTGGCTGTGTATGCTTGGCGATTGCAATTGCAGTAGGTATTCTTTTCCCACTCAACTTACCAAAGACCTTCTGGTTGATTTTTGTTATCGTTTACATTTGTATCGCTTCTGTAGCTCCTGTATGGATTTTATTACAGCCTAGAGATTACCTTAACTCTTTCCTGTTATATGTTATGATTGGTGCTGCAGTTCTTGGTATCATTGTTGCTAACCCAACAATCCAGACGCCTGCATTCATTGGATTCAATGTAAACGGACAGAGCTTATTCCCAGTACTCTTTATCACAGTTGCTTGTGGTGCTATTTCCGGTTTCCATTCTTTAGTAGGTTCCGGTACTACCTCTAAGCAGTTAGATAATGAAAAGGATACTTTATTAATCGGTTACGGCGGTATGTTAATCGAGTGTGTACTTGCAGTTATTTCCTTAATTGCTATCGGTACCTTATCTGCTGATGGTTCCATCGCTGCAACAGGCGCTTCTGCACCTGCAGTTGTATTTGCTACAGCTATTTCTAACTTCTTAGCTGTTATTGGTTTGCCATCCAGCGTTACCTTTACTATTATTTCTTTAGCAGTATCTGCTTTCGCTTTAACAAGCTTAGATACCGCTACTCGTTTGGGACGTTTCTTATTCCAGGAATTATTCCCACAGAATAAGACTCTGTCCAACATGTATGTTGCTACCGCTATCACAGCAGGTATCGGTTACATTTTCTGTCTTGCTGGTTACCAGAACGTATGGCCATTATTTGGTGCATGTAACCAGTTGGTTGCTGTTCCTGCATTCCTTTGCTTGGCAGTATACTTAAAGAGAAAAGGCCGCAACGAAAAGATGTTATACATCCCTATGGTATTCATGCTTTGCGCTACCTTAACAAGCTTAGTTACATCTTTCATCAACAACATTAACAAATTCGTAGCTGGAACAGCTATTATGATGAAGGAAGGTTTACAGTGTATCGTTATGGTACCTATCTTCGTATTGGCTGTTATCCTTGTAATTGAAGGTGCTAAGACATTAACATCTCTTTACAAGAAAAACTAATACATAATTAGTCATTTGGAGGCTCTCGTATGGGGGCCTCTTTTTGTTTGCGCGCAAAGTAAACTTGTCCGATTTGTTTTGTGTATAATTTGTAACAAATTTATAAATATTTAATAGAAATTGTTGAAATTGTTGTACAAAACGTGTATAATTACATGAAAAGAATTGTCGGTGATAAAGAAACACCATGATGAATATAGGAGGAATACAGATATGAATACTATTATTACAATCGGCAGACAGTATGGCTCAGGTGGACGTGAAATTGGTAAGAAGGTTGCAGAGAAATTAGGTATTCCATATTTTGATAAAGAATTACTTGCCAGAGTAGCAAAGGAGAGTGGTTTTTGTGAAGAAATGATTAAAAATCACGATGAAAGACCTACCAATTCTTTCTTATACAATGTAGTTATGGATACATATTCTTTTGGATATAATACTGCATTTGTAGATATGCCTATGAGTCAGAAGGTATTTCTTGCTCAGTTTGATACGGTGAAAAAGATTGCAAATGAAGGCTCCTGTGTCATTGTTGGCAGATGTGCAGATTATGCACTTAGTGATTATCCGAATTGCCTGAATTTGTTTATTTATGGCAAGGAAGAAGCAAAAGCCCAGCGAATCAGTGAGCGTCAGAATGTAACCTTTTCTCAAGCGAAGGATATGTGTGTAAAGCGTGACAAGCAGCGTCAAAGCTATTATAATTATTATTCCAACAAAAAGTGGGGCAGAGCGGACAGCTACGATTTGTGTATTGACAGCGGCAAGCTTGGCATTGATGGTACGGTAGATTTTATTATTGATTTTGTAAAGAGATTAGAAGAAAAATAATTTGTGATTTTTTGGAAAAATATAAAATTTTATATTGACAAATGAAAGGCACCTTGTTATTATATTTGAGTATGCCGCTTAACTAGGTAGAAGTATGCCCTAAAGCATCACCAAAGTTAGCGAGTAATTAATTAGGAGGTGCCTTATGTACGCAATTATTGCAACAGGTGGAAAACAGTACAAAGTAGCGGAAGGCGACGTAATCAAAGTTGAAAAGCTTGATGTAGAAGTTGGAAGCGAAGTTACTTTTGACCAGGTAATCGCAGTGAGCGGTGACAGCCTTAAGGTTGGTGCAGATGTAGCTGGTGCTACTGTGACAGCTTCTGTTATGGAACAGGGTAAGGGTAAGAAGGTTATCGTTTACAAGTATAAGAGAAAAACCGGTTACCACAAGAAAAATGGTCATAGACAAGCATACACTCAGGTTAAAATCGAAAAGATTAATGCTTAATTTTTAGTATATGACAACTATTATTATTGAAAAATCAAGTGGATCATACAAGAGTTTTACTTGTATGGGACATGCAGGACGGAAACGACTGTGGTTTGAAAAAGACTTAGTTTGTGCTTCAATCTCAATTTTAGTGATAAATACTCTGAATGGTTTAGAGAAATTTACAGATACTAAGATGGAAATAACTACAAACGAAGATACAGGGTTTTTAAGATGTGTGTTTCAGGATAGTTTATCCGATAAGGCAAACGTACTTATAGATACTATGATCCTTGGTTTAGAACAGATTTGCCAGGAATATGGCACGAAGTATTGTAACGTAAATTTCAAGGAGGTGTAGACCTATGTTAAAATTAAACCTTCAATTTTTCGCTCATAAGAAAGGTGTTGGTTCTACTAAGAACGGTAGAGACTCCGAATCTAAGAGACTTGGTGCGAAAAGAGCTGACGGACAGTTCGTTAAAGCTGGTAACATTTTATACAGACAGCGCGGTACAAAGATTCACCCAGGCGTGAATGTTGGTATTGGCGGCGATGATACATTGTTCGCTTTGGTTGATGGCGTTCTTCGTTTTGAAAGAAAGGGCCGTGACAAGAAGCAGGCTTCTGTATACCCAGTAGCAGAATAATACGGACATTTTTAAGGCTTCAAACACGTAGTTTGGAGCCTTTTTTATAGGAGATAATCATGTTTGCAGATAGAGCTAGAATATTTGTAAAAAGCGGTAAAGGTGGCGATGGCCACGTTTCCTTCAGGAGAGAAAAATACGTACCGGACGGCGGTCCGGATGGCGGTGACGGTGGTCATGGCGGAAGCGTTATTTTCAAAGTAGATGACGGCTTAAATACTCTAACCGATTTTCGACATGTTAGAAAATATGCCGCACAGAGCGGTGAAGAAGGCGGCAAAAAAAATTGTCGCGGAAAAAATGGTCAGGATATTATTATTAAAGTTCCTGCCGGTACGGTAATCAAAGAAGCGGAATCCGGTAAAGTTATTGCAGATATGTCCGGAGACAATACCGAGGTGGTGCTTTTAAAAGGCGGTCGCGGCGGCAAGGGCAATCAGCACTATGCAACCAGTACCATGCAGGCACCAAAGTATGCTCAGCCGGGACAGCCTGCTCAGGAGCTGGAACTTCTTTTGGAATTAAAGGTCATTGCAGATGTAGGCCTTGTAGGTTTCCCGAATGTTGGTAAATCTACATTTATAAGTCGTGTTACCAATGCAAGACCAAAGATTGCAAATTATCATTTCACTACCTTGCAGCCTAATCTGGGTGTAGTGGATATGGAAGACTGCAAGAGTTTTGTAATTGCGGATATTCCGGGACTAATTGAGGGGGCCAGCGAAGGTGTGGGCTTAGGATATGAGTTTCTCCGCCATATTGAACGTACAAAAGTTATGATTCATATTGTGGATGCAGCAGGTACCGAAGGCAGAGATCCGGTAGAAGATATCTATGCAATTAATAAGGAACTTGAGGCGTATAATGCGGATATTGCCCACAGGCCTCAAATTATTGCAGCAAATAAAATTGATGCCATTTATGATCCGGAAGATGACCCTGTAGCACGCATAAAAGCGGAATTTGAGCCACAGGGCGTTGAGGTAATGGCAATCTCTGCAGTTACCGGTGAAGGCGTAAAAGCGCTGTTATACAAGGTTTCCGAGAAGCTTGAGAATCTGGATGATGCACCGGTTATTTTTGAACAGGAATATTTTCCGGAGATTGAGAATCCGACAGACGAAGAACCATTTGTGGTTTATTATGATGAAGAGGAAGACGAGTATGTAATTGAAGGACCGCGCATTGAAAAGATGCTTGGTTACACAAACCTAGAGTCAGAAAAAGGCTTTAGATTCTTCCAGAATTTCTTAAAAGAAACCGGCATTTTGGCACAGTTAGAGGAACTTGGTATTGAAGAAGGCGATTCTGTACGTATGTATGGTCTTAGCTTTGATTACTATAAATAAGAGGAATATAATATGACAAGTAAACAGAGAGCATATTTAATGAGTTTAGCAAGCACCTTAGACCCGATTTTTCAGATTGGAAAATCTTCTTTGACTCCGGAAATTACTTCCGCCATTGAAGAGTGCTTTAATACCCATGAATTAATCAAAATTAATGTATTAAAGAACTGTTTTGATGACCCGAAAGAAATGGCTTATATGCTTGCGGAAAGAACAAAATCCCAGGTGGTTCAGGTGATTGGTAAAAAGATTGTTCTTTACAAGGAAAATAAAGATAATAAAAAAATTGAGCTTCCCAGATAAAGCGGATGCATAATTTTTGAGTAATTTTGTTTCAGGAGAAACGTTTATGAAAAAAATTGGTATCATGGGTGGCACGTTTAATCCTATTCATAACGGCCATTTGGCACTTGCACAAGCTGCATATGAATTCTGTGACTTGGATGAGGTGTGGTTTATGCCCAGCGGAGTTTCTTATTTGAAATCACAGGATGATATGGTTTCCGGCCTACATAGGCTGAAAATGACTGAGCTTGCGGTGGGGGACACAGTGCATTTTAAATGCTCTGATATGGAAGTTTGTCGTGAAGGATATACTTATACAGCAGATACCTTGCGCTTGTTGCATGAAAAGTATCCGGAGGATATGTTTTATTTTATTATGGGGGCTGATTCTTTGTTTGGGCTGCCACAATGGAGAGAGCCGGAAGTAATTGCGTCTTTATGCACGCTTGTAACAGTAGTGCGTGATGATGTAGATGCTAAGGAATTAATGTCACAAAAAGTTTATATTGAAAAAACTTTTCATGCAAAGGTTATCACGGTGCCATTTCAGAAGGTTGATATTTCGTCCAGTATAATTCGAAAGAAACTTTCAGAAGGTAAGTTTGTTGACGATTTGCTTCCTGAAAAGGTACTGGAATATATAAAAGCGCATGGCTTGTATAAGGAGGATGTGTATGGAAGACCTTAGAATTACTATGAGAATGAATCTAGGTAAAGAGCGATATGAACACACATTAGGCGTTGCATACACAGCAGCATGTCTTGCTGGATTATATGGAGTGGATACCACAAAAGCCTTAAGAGCAGGACTTCTTCATGATTGTGCCAAGTGTTTTGATTCTGAGTCGATACTTTATTTATGTAAAAAATATGGTATTTCGATATCAGAAGTAGAAAGACGTAATCCGACCTCACTATTACACTCGAAAGTTGGTGCCAAATATGCAGCAGACGAATATGGTGAAAAAGATGATGAGGTTTTAGCGGCTATAGAACATCATACAACCGGCCGACCTGATATGAGTATGCTTGAAAAAATAATTTTTGTAGCAGATTATATGGAGCCAGGCAGGGATAAAGCATCGAATTTATATGAAATTCGTAAATTAGCATTTAGTGATATTGATAAAGCACTTGTGAAAATATTGCAGGATACATTAGAATATTTGTCTTCTAAGAACAAAGAGATAGACCCTGCAACAAAAAGAACATTGGAATATTATAGTGGACAGCAGTAAATGCGATGATTGGAGGAATAATTATGGAATCCAGAGAAATGGCAAAGCTTGCAGTAGCAGCTTTGGAAGATAAAAAAGGCGAAGAAATTAGAATTATTGACATTAGTGAAGTTTCTGTACTTGCTGATTACTTCATCATTGCCAATGGTTCAAACAGGAGTCAGGTACAGGCACTTTGTGATAATGTATCTGAAATGCTTGGTCGTGCAGGTGTGCACACAAAACAGGTGGAAGGGTATGAAAATGCCAATTGGATTTTACTTGATTTTGGTGATATTATTGTGCATGTTTTTGATAAAGAAAACCGTTTGTTCTATGATTTAGAAAGAATCTGGCGAGATGGTAAATTAGTGGAAAGAAATAGTTTATAAGAGGCTTTACCGTATATTAAAAGAAGGAGTTCCATGAGTGAGCTCCTTCTTTTTCATATATTATTCTACATCTTCATCATCGAGTCGCATGTAAAATGAGATGAGATACAAACCACATAAACCTACAAGTGCGTAAATGATTCTGCTCAACCAAGACATATCTCCAAATAAAAATGCGACTAAATCAAAACGGAAAAATCCGATTAAGCCCCAGTTAACAGCGCCAATGATAGCGATAGTAAGGGCAGTACAATCTAAAAGTTTGCTACGCATAAAAGTTACCTCCTTTTACATTAATGTACCCCATTGGAAGTATTTTATGCAAAAAAATTTAATATGGTATGTATCAGGACATTTTACGGAATATACCAAAAACTTTGCCTAAAATAGTGCAATTATCAACAATGATAGGTTCCATTTCATCATTTTCCGGCTGAAGGCGAATGTATCCTTTTTCTTTGTAAAAGGTTTTAACCGTAGCAGAATCGTCAACAAGTGCCACGACAATATCTCCATTGGATGCTGTATTGCAAACGTTTACAAAAATCTGATCCCCATGAAAAATGCCGGCATTAATCATAGAATCACCACGGACACGTAAAGCAAAGGATTCGCCTTTTGGAATATATTCTGCAGGTACAGGAAAGTAACTTTCAATATTTTGTTCTGCAAAAATAGGCACACCTGCTGCAACATTTCCTAAAATAGGAATACTTACCATCTCTGTGCGTACCATTTGAAAACTGTCATCACAAATTTCTATTGCTCGTGGTTTGGTCGGGTCTCTGCGAATATAACCCTTTTTCTCAAGGGTTTCTAAATGGGAATGAACAGAAGAAGTGGACTTCAAATCTACTGCATCACAAATCTCACGTACTGCAGGCGGATAGCCCTTCTTTAATATACATTCCTTTAAATAATCTAAAATCTGTTCCTGCTTTGCGGTAAGTTTTTGTTCCATATATCAGACCTCACTTTCTTTGTAAATTTATAATATCATACTTTTGAGAAAAAAGCAAACATATATTCGCGAAAATTTGTTCGAAAAAAGTATTGACAAACGAACGATTGTTCGGTATTATAATGCTATAACAAACATTTGTTCGGAGGTTATTACATTATGGAACATAATTTTGAATATAGACAGAAAGCCAGACAGGTAAGATTAGAAGAGAGAAGAAGAGCAGCATTTAGAAGACGTGTTCGTCTTTTGACTACAGTTTGTACATTTACATTTCTTTTTATCAGCATTATTTCAGCAAATGCAATTATTGCAAATGCAGGCGATGGTTATGAGAAGCATTATGTGAAGATGTATACCAGTGTTGTTGTAGAGCATGGAGATACAGTATGGGATATTGCGACAGAATACGCTGTTCCCGGATATACTACAGTAACAGAGGTTATGGAAGAAGTTAAGTTTATCAATGGACTTGATGATGCGTACAGTATTCAGACAGGAAGTCTTCTTATAATTCCATATTATGCGGAGAATTAATTCTTTACTTTTTTTCGACAAAGGTCTACAATGTATTTAATACGATATTCATTTATTCAGAGCATTTTCGAACTTAGCTCTGAATAGATACTACAATATTTTGATTAAGAGGTTAGTATGTATTATTTCATTGTAAATACCCATGCGCGTACCGGAAATGCAGGATATATCTGGGATGAGGTTAAAGCAGTTTTAAAAAAAGAAGATATTTCGTATAGAGCATTTGAAACTTCCTTTGAAGGGCATGCCACAGAGTTAGCCAGAGAACTTACAAAGGATGTAGTGGAAAGCGTGAATATTGTTATTCTGGGCGGTGACGGCACGATTAATGAAGTAGTGAATGGTATTACCGATTTTGATAAAGTACGCTTAGGTGTTATTCCTACCGGTACGGGGAATGATTTTGCCAGAAATTTAGGGATTAAAGGTACAACAGAAGAACTTATACACGATATTCTTAAAAGTGATAAAGGTACGAAACTGGACATTGGTGCAGTTCGTTGGGGGGATGAAGAACATAAAAGACGTTTGTTTAATATTAGTTCCGGTGTTGGATTGGATGCGCTTGTTTGCAAGAAGGCATTGACTTCTAAGGTGAAAAAGATATGCAATTCATTACATCTTGGAAAGCTTTCCTATCTGGTCTTGACGGTACAGTCGCTGTTTTCGATGAAGACATATGGCTGTTCAATAAAATTGGGCAAAAATCCGGATTGCTCTTACGAAAAAGTTGTTTTTTCTGCCGCAATGAATTTACGCGCAGAGGGTGGAGGTGTTCCTATGGCTCCTTCCTCTAATCCATGTGATGGAATGATTCCGTTTTGCGTGGCAGCTGATATTCCAGGAGTTGTTTTACCGTTTTATTTAATCCTCCTCGTTCTCGGAAAGCATGAGAATTTAAAGTGCTTTCATACATTTCATGACACGGAATGTTATATACATATGGATTCACCTGCTGTATTACACGCAGATGGTGAATATCTGGCAGATGTTACAGAGGTATGGTATGAATGTTTACCATGCAAATTAGAATTACTTAATACTATTCAGATAAAATAAATGGCATTAAAATAATGCATAGATTTTGCGTATATGTTTTACATATAAACAAAGTCTATGCATTTTATACTTTTGAATATGAAAGAGAAATTAACGATTGAGAATTTCTTCTATAAACTCAACAGCGTCTTCAATGCAGCCGGGACATGAACGAAGTACCGTACCGGTACCGACGCCTTTTAATTCCTTACAGATAGTAGAACCATTTTTCTGCTGAAACTTTTCTAATAATTCTTTAGATAATTGATAGGTGGAAACTTTGGTAGCCGGAGATTCTAAGTTTCCGTCGCTGTTTTTCATACCAAGTAATGCAATAGCACCGGAAATGGCACCGCAGGTTCCGGTCATACAGCCCATGCCTAAGCCAAAGCCTTCGCACATTTTAAAAAGTATTTGTGGGTCGAGGTTTAAATCTTCCGCAAATGCACATGCAACTGACTGTGCACAATTATATTTTTTGTCATGTAACGATATTGCAAGTTCTTTTTTTGTCATGATTAAAGGTATCCTTTCTTTAAAATCAATGCACAATAACTCCATCAGGAACTTCACCGTGCAGCATTGATACTATTACGCGTATTCGTGTGGTGGCTCTTTCCAAGTATTTGTAAGCTAAGTCGGCATTTTCTTCATCGAAGTTATCATTGCCGTAAGCTTCATGAAACAACTTATATGCCTGTGACATATATTCAGAGCCTTCCTCTGCTAAATCTGCAAGATATGCAAATTCCTCGTCTGCAATATCAATATCAGCAAGGTCTTTGAATGCATCATTTAGTTTGGATAGTTGATTAAGTGCGTTAGATGCAGCATTTAATTTGGTAACATCCAAATTGTTTAATTCTTTATGTAATGTTTCGATTTTGGTTACAGTAGAATAAAGTTCATTTTGAAATGCGACAATTTGGGTGGTATTTTGACCGCATGCACTTAATGTTAGTGAGATTAATATGGATAATAAGAGTGAATATTTTTTTTTCATAATATGTTCCTTTTCTTTTGCTTTATTTAATTTATCATATTAAACGTTTTTCGGCAAGTATATTCAAAAAATATTAAAAAAACAGCGGATTTTATTGATATATTTTAATATTTCTTGATTTAATTAGTTTAAAAGTTGATTTGGGTTGTGTTTTTTCTCCAATTGTGATATTATCAATAAAATTGTTTAGGAGGTACGTACAGATGAAAGGTGCAGATGCAATCATTAGATGTTTAGAAGCAGAAGGCGTTACTCATGTATATGGTTATCCTGGCGTGGCAATTTGTCCATTTTATAATAGTATTTTAAATTCTGATATCCAGACAGTTTTGATTAGAACAGAACAGAATGCGGCACACGCAGCAAGCGGGCAAGCTCGTGTTAGCGGTAAACCGGGGGTTTGTGCTGTAACAAGTGGTCCGGGCGCAACGAATGTAATTACAGGCATTGCTACAGCGTATGCAGACAGTATACCGTTAATATGCATTACTGGGCAGGTTAATAGTGAATTGTTGGGTCGCGATGTTTTTCAGGAAGCAGATATTACCGGAGCAGTAGAATCCTTTGTAAAGTATAGTTATTTAGTCAAAAATGTAGAGGATATTCCTCGTATTTTTAAAGAAGCTTTTCATATTGCAAATACCGGTAGAAAAGGTCCTGTTCTTATTGATGTTCCTATTGACATTCAGAATGCAGAACTTAAGACTTTTGAATATCCTGAAGAAATCAATATGCGTACATATAAACCTACGGTAAAAGGCAATATGCTTCAGATTAAAAAAGTAGCAAAGGCCTTAGAAGAGGCTCACAGACCTATTATTTGTGCCGGTGGAGGTGTTCTTTTAAGTGATGCAAGAGAGGAACTAAGAGCGTTTGCAGAAAAGCATCAGATTCCGGTTGTATCTACTATGATGGGGATTAGCGCAATGCCTACGGAACACCCAATGTATTTTGGTATGGTAGGTAATAATGGAAAGCCTTATGCAAACAGAGCAATGAATGAATCTGATTTGTTAATTATGGTTGGGGCCAGAGTTGCGGACAGAGCAGTAAGTCAGCCGGGACTTATTACCAAGAATAAGATTTTAGTACATATAGATGTTGACCCGGCGGAAATCGGCAAAAATGCCGGTGCAAGCATTCCGCTTGTTGGTGATGCAAAACATATTTTTGAAGATTTTAACCATGTTGATTTTAAGTGTGATACCACGGAGTGGATTGCAACATTGCGTGCAAATAAAGAGGCGTTAACACCTCGCAGAAATCCGAACCCGGATTTTGTTGACCCGGCTGCATTTATTACCAGACTTTCTGAAAAAATGCAGGAGAATGCAGTTTATGTAGCGGATGTTGGTCAGAATCAGATTTGGTCATGTGGGTATCATGTGGTGAAGGAAGGGCAGTTTATGACCAGTGGCGGTATGGGTACTATGGGGTATTCCATTCCGGCAGCAATGGGGGCAAAGGTTGCAGCACCGGACAGGCAGGTAGTCGCTGTTTGCGGCGATGGTTCTTTCCAAATGTCTATGATGGAACTGGCTACTATTTGTCAGCATCAGATACCGGTAAAAATTGTTGTACTCAAGAATTCAGTACTTGGCATGGTAAGAGAGTATCAGCATTTCACATACAAGGATAATTACAGTATGATAGATTTATCCGGAAGTCCTGATTTAGCTCAGTTATCTAAAGCATATGGTATTCCGTTCCTTCGTTTGGAAAATATGAACGATTGTGAACAGGTAATAGATGAGTTTCTTGCAGAAGATACCTCTATGATTTTAGAATGTATTATCGATCCTATGGATCTGGTGGCTTATTAGGAGGGATGGCATAATGAAGCGTATTTATTCCGTTTTAGTTGAAAACCGTTCCGGTGTTTTATGTAAAGTTGCGGGTCTTTTTAGTAGACGTTGTTATAATATTGATTCTTTGGCAGTAGGGGAGACAGATGACCCAATGGTTTCCTGTATGACCATTGTTAGTTCCGGAGACCAGAGGACAATTGAGCAAATAGAAAAGCAATTAAACAAAAAGCTGGATGTTATTAAAGTAAAGACGTTTGATGAATCACATGGTATCAGCAGGGAGTTAATGTTGGTTAAAGTGAAGTATAATCGTAATAACCGTCGAGATATTATGGAGATTTGTGACATTTTAAAGGCTGAGATTGTGGATATGAGTAAGAGTCAGATGATTATTCAGATATGTGATATTCCGGAAAAGATTCAGTTGTTTATGTCTATGATGAAATCCGTTAGTATTGTAGAGGTTGCCAGAACAGGAACATTAGCTTTACCAAAATGTTCCGATTCGGATTGACATATTGAATGACAATTGTTAAAATTGTTGTTGAAGTTTTTTCAGATAAGGAGTTTTCTATGCAAAAGAAAGTCTTTCAGATTCTTGTAGATAATACAGCCGGTGTACTTACACGTATTTCAGGTCTGTTCAGCAGAAGAAGTTACAATATTGAAAGTATTACAGCCGGTGTAACTGCGGATCCCAGATTTACTCGAATTACAATTGTAGCCAGTGGTGATGATGTGATATTAGAGCAGATTGAAAAACAGGTTGCAAAGCTTGTGGATGTCCGTAATATTAAAGAATTGACACCGGAGAATAGTGTTTATAGGGAATTGGCTCTCATTAAGGTTAAGGCCTCAGCTGAAGAAAGACAGGGTATTATGACGGTGTGCGACATTTTCCGTGCAAAGGTTATTGACGTAAGCAGCGGAAGTATTATGATGGAGCTTACGGGTGCGCAGTCCAAAATTGATGCTTTTTTAAAGATGGTTGAGAATTACGAAGTGTTAGAACTTGCCAGAACGGGTATCGCAGGCCTTGTTCGTGGTCATGAAGATATTGTATATATCGAAGATTAAGTAATGAATAGAAGGGGTATCCCTTTGTTATATTTTTTTACATTGGAGGAATGTTATTATGGCAAAAATTTATTATCAGGAAGATTGTAACCTTGCACTTTTAGAAGGCAAAACAATCGCAATTATCGGTTACGGAAGCCAGGGACATGCGCATGCTTTGAATGCGAAGGAATCCGGTTGTGACGTTATTATTGGTCTTTACGAAGGCTCTAAGTCTTGGGCAAAGGCGGAAGCACAGGGGTTCAAGGTATATACGGCAGAAGAGGCAGCAAAAAAAGCCGATATTATCATGATTTTAATCAATGATGAAAAGCAGGCAAAGTTATACAAAGAATCTATCGAGCCAAACTTAGAAGAAGGCAATATGTTAATGTTTGCACATGGTTTTGCAATTCATTTTGGACAGATTGTTGCTCCAAAGAATGTTGACGTTGCAATGATTGCTCCAAAAGGACCTGGTCATACTGTACGTGGACAGTATCAGGAAGGTAAAGGTGTACCTTGTTTAGTAGCTGTTCATCAGGATGCTTCCGGTAAAGCATTAGATAAGGCATTGGCTTATGCTTTGGCAATTGGCGGCGCAAGAGCAGGTGTTTTAGAGACTACATTCAGAGAAGAAACAGAAACAGACCTTTTCGGTGAACAGGCAGTGCTTTGTGGTGGTGTATGTGCTCTTATGCAGGCAGGTTTTGAAACTTTAGTTGAAGCAGGATATGCTCCAGAAAGTGCATATTTTGAATGTATTCACGAAATGAAATTAATTGTTGACCTTATTTTCCAATCCGGTTTTGCAGGTATGAGATATTCTATTTCCAACACTGCAGAATATGGTGATTATATTACAGGTCCAAAAATTATTACAGAAGAAACCAAGAAGGCTATGAAGCAGGTTCTTACAGATATTCAGGACGGCACATTTGCAAAAGACTGGTTAACAGAAAATGCAGTAAATGCTCCACACTTTAATGCTATGAGAAGACGTGCAGCTCAGCATCCATCTGAAACTGTTGGTGCAGAGTTACGTAAACTTTATAGCTGGAACAATGAAAACAAGTTACTTGATAACTAATTTTTATTACATATTGAAGAGGGATGGTGTACACCGTCCCTTTTTGGTGCTATAATATTTTTATGTTTTGGAAGGAGAATGGAAGACAATTGCCTTCTGTATAATACCATGAGAAAGTCAGCTAATACAAAGTATGAAATTGATATGGTAAATGGTCCATTATTGGGTAAAATTATAGTTTATGCTTTACCTTTGATGGCGTCTGGAATCTTGCAGCTTACGTTTAATGCTGTAGATTTAATTATTGTTGGACAATATGCCGGCAGTAATGCTTTGGCGGCAGTCGGAAGTACCTCATCCTTAATTAATTTGATGGTTAATCTGTTTATCGGATTATCAGCCGGTGCAAATGTATTGGTTGCACGTTTTTATGGTGGCGGACAGAAACAGGCCTTAAAGGAATCTGTTCATACTTCTGTTGCGATATCCATTATCGGCGGTTCTTTATTAATTTTTGTCGGATTTTTCCTTGCAAAACCGCTCTTAACGCTGATGGATACGCCACCGGAAATTATTGACGATGCAGTTACCTATATTCAAATTTATTTTGCCGGTATGCCGATTATTATGCTTTATAATTTTGGCAGCGCCATTTTACGTGCGGTGGGTGATACCAGAAGACCTCTTTATTATTTGTTTTTAGCCGGTGTATTGAACGTTGGATTGAATGTTTTATTTGTAAAGTATCTGCATATGGGTGTAGCAGGCGTTGCACTTGGTACTGTTTTAAGCCAGGTAGTTTCTACTACATTATTAATTCGTGCATTAATGACCAGTGAAGGGGCTTATAAGCTGGAATTAAGAGAAATCAGGATTACCAAGGATAAATTGCTGAAAATGATGCAAATCGGTCTTCCGGCAGGCATTCAGTCAAGTCTGTTTTCTTTATCTAATGTATTAATTCAGTCTTCTATTAATGGTTTTGGTGCAAATGTGGTTGCAGGAAACACTGCTGCATGCAATATAGAAGGATTAGTATATACGGGTATGAATGCAATTTATCAGACCGCATTAAGCTTTGTAGGACAAAATTATGGGGCGGGTAAATTAAAACGCATTAAAAAGATTTCTGTTATTTGTATTGGGATTGTAATCTTTACCGGTATACTACTTGGCCAGATGGCAATATTGTTTAATGGACCGCTGTTAAAATTATACGGAACCACGGGACAAGAGATTGAATATGGTATGCTTCGAATGAGTATTGTTTGCAAAATGTATTTTATTTGCGGCATCATGGATGTACTTGTGGGCATTTTAAGAGGTATGGGATATGCTGTTATGCCAATGATTGTTTCTTTAAGTGGTGCATGCCTCTTGAGAATTCTTTGGATTATGACAGTGTTTGAACATTTCAAAAGCTTGAGAGTACTGTATTTGTCTTATCCTGTAACATGGACGATTACGGCTTCTGCACATATTGTCTGTTTAATGTTTGTATTTAAAAAATTAAAAAATGTGTTAACAAACGAAGAATAGGCTTGAAACATATGTTCGATTGTGATATGATGTATATACCATAATCGATGATTGAGGAGCAAGAATATGTACGCATACTTTAAAGGTAAACTGTCCCATGTTGGGGAGGACAGTATTATATTGGATGTACATGATATTGGGTATCGTATTTTACTTTCACCTGCCAGTATTGCATTTTTGCCGCAGATTGGTGAAGAGGTTCGGATTTATACATATACCAGTGTTAGAGAAGACGCCATTTGGCTGTATGGTTTTTTGAATTTTGAAGACTTAGAGATTTTTAAGAAATGTATTACCGTTAGTGGTATTGGTCCCAAGGGCGGGATGTCTGTTCTGTCTGTGATGGATGCGGACGCGTTGCGTTTTGCAATTATTTCCGGCGATGCAAAAGCAATTGCAAAGGCTCCCGGAATTGGTCTAAAGACCGCTCAGCGTCTTATTTTAGAATTAAAAGATAAAATTTCTGTTGAGGAGACGTTGGTAAACAGAGAAGTAAACGGAGTACGAATGTCAGCTCATGCAAGTGATGATACGTCCAAAGAAGCGGTTGAGGCCTTGGTTGCACTTGGGTATTCTTCTTCTGAGGCTTTAGGGGCTGTAAAGAAAGTGGAAAATGCAGCAGAAATGGATATAGAAGCAGTGCTTAAGGCTGCACTAAAAAATATGTTTTGAGGATAAAGCATGGCCAAGAGAATGATTGAAACAACAATTCAAGAAGAAGATATAAAGATAGAAGGTTCATTACGTCCCAGGTATCTTTGTGATTATATTGGACAGGACAAAGTAAAGGATACACTTAAAATTTATATTGATGCTGCCAGAGAGCGTGGAGATAGTTTGGACCATGTTTTGTTTTATGGACCTCCGGGATTAGGTAAGACTACTCTTGCTAATATTATTGCTAATGAAATGGGTGTGCATTGTAAGGTTACAAGTGGTCCTGCAATTGAAAAACCGGGTGAAATGGCTGCCATTCTCAATAATCTCCAGGAAGGGGATATCCTTTTTGTGGATGAGATTCATCGTTTGAATAGACAGGTAGAAGAGGTACTGTATCCTGCTATGGAGGATTATGCCATTGATATTATGATTGGAAAGGGAGCAAGTGCCCGTTCTATCCGTTTGGATTTACCGAGATTTACCTTAGTTGGAGCGACGACCAGAGCCGGACTTTTGACAGCTCCTCTGCGAGATAGATTTGGTATTATACATCACTTGGAGTTTTATAATATTGACCAGTTAAAGCTTATTATTCAGCATTCTGCGCGTATATTAGGTGTGGAAATTGATGAAAAAGGAGCGGTGGAACTTGCAAGACGCAGTAGAGGAACCCCACGTTTGGCAAATCGTATTTTAAAGCGGGTACGAGACTTTGCTCAGGTGAAGTATAATGGCGTAATTACAGAACATGTTGCGCATGTAGCCTTAGATTTGATGGATGTGGATAAATTAGGCTTAGACCATTTGGATAGAAATATTTTAGAAACCATTATTTTTAAATTCGGAGGCGGTCCGGTTGGACTTGATACTCTTTCAGCGGCTATTGGGGAAGATGCAGGAACGATTGAAGATGTTTATGAGCCATATTTAATTCAAAATGGTTTGTTGAATCGTACCCCAAAGGGTAGAATGGCTACAGATTTGGCTTTTAAGCATCTGGGTATTGAAAAATAATATTCTTTTTTGTATACTTTTCTTATACCAAAGAGAGAGGGTTTCGATATGGAGAAAAAGAATTGTTTTAATATTACAATTGCCGGTAAGTCTTATACTTTGTGCGGCAATGAATCTAACGAATATTTAAAGAATGTTGGTTCATATATAGAAAATAAATATAATTCTTTTGCAGAAGAAGTGGCTTTTCGAAGCCAGCCAATGGATATGCAGCATATTTTAATGCAGTTAAATATTGCAGATGATTACTTTAAGTGTCGTGAAGAATTATATATTTCCAAACGCAAGTATGAAGAACAAAGCATAGAATTAGAAAAGTTGAAAAGCTCCTTGGTTGCTATGCAGGTGAAATATGAGAATCTGGAATCCGGTACGAAGCTGATTGAAAAGAAATATCAGCAGGTCAAAGATAAACTTTCTCGACTGGAACGAAACGAAAGATAACGAGTTTATAAATAGTGCAATCCCTTTGGCCTTTTCAAGGGGCTTGCACGTTTTATTATTTACAAGAATTTTGGAAGGAATTTGTCCGTTTATTTTAAATTTTGCGGAGGACATTTGGATGGAAAGTCATAAAGTGGAGTTACTTGCTCCGGCAGGGAATTATGACAGTTTTATAGGGGCAGTAAATGCCGGGGCAGATGCGATATATGTAGGTGGAGAGAAGTTTTCAGCCAGAGCATTTGCTGATAACTTTGATTCCACAACTCTTTGTGAATGTATTAAGTATGCACATTTGTTTGGAAGAAAAGTATATTTGACTTTAAATACATTGATAAAAGAATCCGAATTCTCGGAGATTTATGAATATGTAGTGCCATTTTATAATGCAGGTCTTGACGGAGTGATTATACAGGATTTAGGTGTTCTTAAATTTTTAAGAGAGCATTTTCCACACATGGAGCTTCATGCAAGTACACAGATGGCGGTTACTGGTACTGAATTTGTATCATTATGTAAGGAACTGGGAATATCAAGAGTAGTACCGGCACGTGAACTTAGTTTGCAGGAATTAAAAGCTATTCGAGACGCAGGAATTGAAGTAGAATGTTTTATTCATGGTGCTATGTGTTATTGTTATTCCGGCATGTGTCTGATGAGCAGTATTTTAGGCGGGCGAAGCGGTAATAGAGGCAAGTGTGCTCAGCCATGTCGACTTCCTTATCATGTGACTGCAGATAATATGACAAAAAAAGATTCTTATACGCTTAGCCTGAAGGATATGTGTACTATTGAGCATATTCCGGCACTGATTGAAGCGGGGATGGATTCTTTTAAAATAGAAGGTCGCATGAAACGAAGTGAATATGCTGCAGGTGTTACAGCGCTTTATCGCAAATATATTGACCTGTTTTTGGAAAATCCGGATGTAAATTTTCAAATTTCAGAAGAGGACAAGCATGTATTGGAAAGCTTATATATGCGAAGTGAATTACATGATGGTTATCTGTATAAACATAACGGAAAAGAAATGCTTACAAAAGATGCACCTAGCTACAGTGGTTTAGAAGAAAAAATATTAGGGGATATTCGACAAAAATATTTAGGATATACTCAGAAAATCCGGGTATCCCTTTATGGCTTTTTTGAAGTTAGTCAGGAAAGTGTATTGACCCTTTGTACAGAATCCGGTATAAGCGTCACTGTAAATGGTCCTGTTGTAGATTCTGCTCAAAAAGCACCTGCCACAGAAGAAGCGGTTTTAAAACAGTTAAGTAAATTTGGCAATACGCACTTTACATTAGAATTTGCAGAGGTGCATATGGAAGGCAGTGCATTTATTCCAAATGGGGTGTTAAATGCATTGCGCAGAAAAGCACAGGAACAATTAGAACATGCTATTATACATTCCTATTTTCCGGAATTGGCACTTAGACATGTGGCAGAAGAAGCGCCGATGTTAGGGCATGAAGTTGATAGAAGCAACAACCTATATCATAGAAACAAAACAGGACTCACCCTGTTGTTAAAGACAAGAGAGCAGTATGAAACAGTTTTGGCACATTCTATTTTAAAAGAAGCCGAAATACTTTATTTGGAAGAAGAAGCTCTGGAGGCTTATCTGGTGCAAAATAAAGCCGTACCACAGGATATTAAAATTGTTTATGCAATGCCGTACGTTTTACGAAACAAAGATTTAAATAAAACCGAATTGTATTTAAACAAATTACTAAATGATGGTATTCATGGAGTGTTAGTGCGAAATGTAGAGGAACTGGCACTTGCCAGAAAAATACAGTGCAGGAGAAGTTTTGCGATATATACGGATGCATCAGTCTATTGCTGGAACCGAGAGGCGAAGGCACAAATTTCAAAATTTGCAGAGCATATTACGTTGCCGTTTGAATTAAATGCAAAGGAATTACGAGGGCTTCGCGGCGAAAATACAGAGCAGGTTATATACGGTTATATTCCGCTTATGGTCAGTGCAAATTGTATATATAAGACCAATGCAGCCTGCAGGTTATCTCATAAGGATGGGGTGCATAGGGCCTATTTAAAAGATAGATATGATAAAGTATTTACTGCATTAACAAATTGTAAATATTGTTATAATATAATTTACAACAGTGTGCCGCTTTCTCTACACAAAAAATATAGTCATACGATGTCCGGATTTTACAGATTACAGTTTAGTTTGGAAGATGCGGAAAATACGCGGGATATTTTAGATTACTATAAAAAGTGGATGAAAGGTGTGGCTTGTGAGTTCCCGATAAAGGAATACACAACGGCACATGAGAACAGACAGGTTGAATAGGTGCGATATGGAATTTCTATTATCAGAATTAACGAAATACATGGCAATATTATTTAGTGCATTTTATGCGTTGAGTGGTTGCTTTTGTTTTGTCGGAAGAAACGAGAAGCATAAAAAATGGTGCTATTTTACACAACGCTTATGTATATTTATTGTTCAATTTATGTGCTATTGTACGATGTGTTTTCAAACGAAAAATATGAAGTATGTTTTGCTGTATGGTGTAGTACAGGTTTTATTACTTTCTATTTTAAGTATTACACCAATGGTATACGAACGGATAAATAGATTGCTGCTTAATAATATGTGTTTTCTTCTTGGTACCGGACTTATCATTATTTCGCGGTTGTCTTTTTCAAAAGCAGTAAGACAAGTATTGATTGCGGGAGCGGGATTTCTAATTGCATTAATAATACCGGTCATTATTGAGCGTATAAATGTTATTAAAAGAGGATGGTTCTTATATGGAGTGCTTGGGGCAGCCTTGCTTATCGGAGTGAATATTTTGGGTGAAATCACAAATGGTTCCAAGATTTCATTTACAATTTACGGAGTATCCTTTCAACCTTCTGAGTTTGTAAAGATTATTTTTGTATTTTTTATTGCCTCCATGTTGTTTCGAAAAACAAATGCTGCAAGAGTTTTCTTTTCAGCAATAGTTGCAGGGGGATATATACTTGTTTTGGCTGCATCAAAGGATTTGGGAGCTGCGTTGATTTTTGCGTTGACCTACCTGTTTATGCTTTTTATTGCAACAAATAGTTATATTATTTTTCTGGCAGGTCTGATACTGGGAACCATAGGTTCTATCGGGGTATATTATATATTCCCTCATATTCAGTATAGAGTTTTGGCATGGAGAGATCCTTTTTCTTACATAGATGGTTCGGGGTATCAGATTGCACAATCTTTATTTGCAATTTCTTCCGGAGGATTATTTGGTTCCGGCTTGTTCAATGGTAATCCGAAAGCAATACCATATGTAGAGGACGATATGATTTTTTCAGCAATTTGCGAAGAAATGGGAATCTTATTTGGCATTATACTAATTATTGTTTGTTTTTTGTCTTTCTTTATGATTATGCAAATTGGCATTCGTGCTATGGATCAATTCAGTAAACTAATTTGTACAGGTCTTGCAGTGGCGTATGCTGTGCAGATTTTTCTGACGATCGGAGGCGGAATAAAGTTTATACCTTTGACAGGTGTTACGTTACCCTTTGTCAGCTATGGCGGAAGTTCCGTGCTGGCTACGATTTTTGTGTTCTTTATTGTACAGGGAATATATTTAAAGTCACTTAAAATGGTATCAAGAATACAAGAGGAATATGATGATGCAACAGAATACTAAACAAATAAATCACAAGATGTATTTTCTTATTATTGCTTTTTTTGGAGCATTCATAGTAATGTGTACCTTTCTTGTTTGGTTTAATATAAGTAATCAGTCTGAATTTTTTAATAATAGTTATAATTCCAGGCAGGAATTAATGGCAGAACAGAATATTCGTGGAACCATCTTTTCTGCTGACCGTGAAAAACTGGCCTATACAGAAGTGCAAGAGGATGGTTCGGAGAAGAGAATCTATCCATATAATGAATTGTTTTGTCATGTAATTGGTTATTCCACTCGCGGAAAAAGTGGTGTGGAAGCATTGGCAAATTATGAACTTAGTCATTCCAATATTACTCTTAACGACAAGCTAAGCACAAATGTTGCAGGAGAGAAAAATCCTGCGGATAATGTATATACGACTTTTAATACAAAGCTTCAAAAAATAGCGGATAATGCAATGGGTGTTTATCAGGGTGCAGTAGTTGTTACTGAAGTAAAGACCGGACGGATAATTGCAATGGTTTCTAAGCCCGGTTTTAATCCAAACGAAATAGAAAAGTTGTTTAAGGAACTTTCCGAAGACGAAGAAAGCAGTGTACTTTTGAACAGAGCAACACAGGGACTTTACCCTCCGGGTTCCATTTTTAAGGTTGTAACTACCTTAGAGTATCTTAGGCAACATAATAATGATTTAAGTGGATATAGTTATCAGTGTAATGGTTCTTTTACCATGGACAATATAAAGATTAGTTGTTTTAATCACAAGGCGCACGGATATGAAACTTATGAAGATTCTGTAACAAACTCTTGTAATTCTTCTTTTGCAAATATTGGTGTAGGTCTTGATTTAGATTCATTTAGTGATACTTTGGATAATTTATTGTTTGGTGAAGAACTTCCAATAGATTTGCCGAGCAGTATCAGCAGCTATGACCTGGTAGGAGATGGCTCTAAGGAGGCTATTATTCAGTCTTCATTTGGGCAGGGAAAGACCATTACCACTCCGTTACAAATGAATTTAATTACATGTGCGATTGCTAATGGCGGCAAATTAATGAAGCCACAGGTTATAGATTGTGTAAAAGCAGCCAACGGAACTGTGGTAAAGCAGTATAATCCAACTTTATATAAAACATTGATGACGCAAGAAGAGTCCCAAATTTTGACGGACTTAATGATTCAAGTGGTTGAAGTGGGTACCGCTTCCAAGTTAAATGGTTTGTCCTATAGCGTTGCAGGAAAAACAGGTTCTGCAGAATATGATTCCAGTAAAACCTTTTCCCATTCCTGGTTTACCGGTTTTGCTCCTGCCGAAAATCCGGAGATAGCCGTTACGATTATCATGGAAGAGGCAGGAACTGGCAGTTCTTATGCGGTTCCGGTAGCAAAGAGAATTTTTGATGCATATTTCGGAGTAGAATAATATCAGTTCGTTTTTGTGACTTTAAAATAAAAAACTTGCAAAGCTTTTCTTTATAGACTATACTAAGTGTAAGTCGTACAGACCCACCAAACAGGAGGTAGCTATAATGATTAATGCGACAAGCTGTGGCGGTGTGGTTATATTTAGAGGAAAAGTCCTTTTACTTTATAAAAATTATCGCAATAAGTATGAAGGATGGGTTTTGCCAAAAGGAACAGTAGAGCAGGGAGAGACATATGAAGAAACTGCTCTCAGAGAAGTACTTGAAGAAAGTGGTGCAAAGGCCAATATCGTCAAGTATATAGGTAAAAGTGAGTATTCATTTAGTGTGCCTGAAAATGTAGTTGAAAAAGAAGTACATTGGTACCTTATGATGGCTGACAGCTATTATAGTAAACCACAACGCGAAGAATATTTTGTAGATTCTGGCTTTTATAAGTATCACGAAGCATACCATTTATTGCGTTTTCCAAATGAGAAGCAGATTTTGGAGAAGGCATATCGTGAATACACTGAATTAAAACGAAAAGGTCAGTTGTAGGAGGAATTCTGATGCGTATTAAATCTGAGCTTTTATGGGGCGAAAGCATTCAGGACAAAAGCAAAATATATGATTTATTACAGGCAGGAAAACTCCCTTCCGGATATTTTTTATTATTGTGCACGGAGGAGGGACAATTAGAAATTGTTTCTGCCAAAATGCACATAAATAAATATTATTTGTCCAGAGAATGTTTTGTGTTTGGCATAGCACGTGGCAAAAAAGAGGCATATTCCATGATTGAAAATATTATGCATCAGATATTTGTTGAGCATAAATATGAGTCTGTGGAAGCATTTGCCGGAGAGGTTCTGGGTGAACCTGTATGCTAGGAATTATTTTATTTATATTGAAAGTGCTTGGGATCATTGTCTTATGTGTTTTGGGGCTTGTTTTTCTGATTTTGCTGTTAGTGCTTTTTGCACCTATTATGTATAGCAGTGAAGGAAGTAAATATGCAGATAACCTAAAAGTAAAGGCATTGATTACGTATTTAAATCCCATTGTAAGGGTAAAGGTAAGTTATCCCGGTAACACAATTGTAAATGTTAGAATTTTGGGAACTACTGTTTTTCCGGCAAAGCAAAAGGAGAAAACGAGCAATGGGCAAAAGGAAGAAAATGCGAAAGAAACAAGAGAGCAACGACTCGCTGGTGAAGCTTCTGAAGCTATTGTTCGGAAAGACAAAAGAACCAGTGAAAGTAACTCCGAGGACAAGACAACCGGTAAAACTTCTGAAGATAAGCAAGAACAAGACGGTTCAAAAAGCAGCACGCTTGATACTGTGGGGTATTATGCTTCCTTGTTTAAGGAGAATAAAGAACTTATTTTAGACGTTTTGAAAACCATTTTGAAGGCATTTAAAACGATTCTTCCACGCAAATGCAGAATAAATGTTGTGTGTGGAACAGGGCAGGCTGATACTACGGGCTATATTTATGCTGCATATTGCAGCTTGAAAGATGTCTTGCCAGGGGAAATTTATCTTGAGCCGGTATGGACCAAGCCCCATATTGAGGGAGAGTTCTTTGTAAAAGGAAAAATTCGAATTGTTCATTTTTTGGTGGCAATAATTAAAATTATTGCAAATAAAAAAGTAAGGCTACTTATTAAGAAATTAAGGAGAGTGTAAATATGGCAGCAAATAGTACAACTGAAATTGTAAACGATCTAATGAAGGGGTTGGACACTGTTCTGGCAACGAAGACCGTAGTAGGTGAGGCTACAAAATTTGGAGATACTATAATAATTCCTTTGGTAGATGTATCTTTTGGAATTGGTGCCGGTTCAAGTGGTGATGCTGCAGGTAAAGCACTTTCCGGCGGAAGCGGCGGTGGTCTTACCGGTAAAATGAGTCCAAGTGCGGTTCTTGTTATCCAAAACGGAAGTACCAGACTTGTAAATGTAAAAAATACAGACAATTTATCCAGAGCACTGGATTTGATTCCGGAGATAATGAATCGTATAAAAGGTAATAAAGGTGCAACAGATGAAGAAATTTTAGATGCTGCATTTCCGGATGAAGAAATAACAGAATAATATTTATTGACATATTGCATAGGGCGGTCACATATACTTTACAAAAAGGTTGTGGCAGCCCTATGAGTCGTTTGTTTGGATTGGTTGCTTTTTGGATAGCAATCGGAATGCTTTTAATGCTTTTAATAGAAAGTAAAATAGTGGGTATTATAATGGTAGGGGTGTTACTCTTGATAGGATATAATTGTTTTTGCTGCAGAAGGTAGCATATAAAGAACAATTTCGTTTTAGGGAAGCCAAAAAAGAGCCTGTCTGGTATACAGACAGGCTTATATTTGCTCATTAAGCTCTTTCAACTAAACCGGATTTCAAGCAACTAGTACATACATGTAACTTCTTTGTTGTTCCGTTTACGTTACATTTTACGCTCTTAATGTTAGAGTTCCAGATTTTGTTGGATCTTCTATGAGAATGGCTTACTGCATTACCAAAATGAATGCCTTTCGCACAAATATCACATTTTGCCATTTTGACACACCTCCTCGCGGTTTACTAATTCACAACAGTGTCATTATACATAAATACGTTTCAAAATGCAAGCTTTTTTTTAAAAATACATAGAAAATTAAAAAAGGTATTTCCTTTTTCCATAAAAGCGGTTATAATGTATGGAGTATATCTATGTTAGGGGGTACACTATGAAAAAATCTTCTATTGATACTCAGTTAGGCAATATCAAGATTGATAAGGATGTTTTAGCTCAGTATGCAGGTGCCATTGCAATGGAATGCTTTGGCATTGTTGGCATGGCAAGTGTCAATGTAAAGGATGGACTTGTTCAGTTATTAAAGAAAGATTCTATGACAAGAGGTATTTCTGTTTCTGTAAAGAACCATAAATTAAACCTGGATTTTCATGTAATTATCAGCTATGGCGTGAATATTGCAGCAGTTAGTGATGTATTAGTTGAAACTGTTAAGTACAAATTAGAGCAGTTTACAGGTATGCAGGTAGATAAGATTAACGTATATATTGAAGGCGTTAAAGTGATTGATTAAGGAGGAATGTGTGTTTTTATGAATAAAATTGACGCACAGCTCTTAGCCAAGATGTTCTTGGCAGGTGCAAAAAACTTAGAGAGTAAAAAAGAATGGATTAATGAATTAAACGTTTTTCCTGTTCCTGATGGTGATACCGGTACCAATATGACTATGACAATTATGGCTGCTGCCAAGGAAGTTGCAGGACTTGAAAATCCTAATATGGAAGCTTTGGCAAAGGCTATTTCTTCCGGCTCCTTACGTGGTGCAAGAGGTAATTCCGGTGTTATTTTATCGCAGTTGTTCCGTGGCTTTACCAAAGCTATTAGGGAAGTAAACGAAATCGACGTTCCACTTATGGCTGTGGCTTTTGAAAAAGCAGTGGAAACTGCTTACAAAGCAGTTATGAAGCCAAAGGAAGGTACCATTCTTACCGTTGCAAAAGGTGCCAGTGAAAAAGCCAGAGAGTTGGCGGATGCAGGCTGTGATGATTTGACTGTATTTATTGGCGGTGTGATTGAGCATGCAGAGTATGTTCTTAGCCAGACTCCTGAAATGTTACCTGTATTAAAGCAGGCAGGCGTTGTGGATTCCGGTGGACAGGGCTTTGTAGAGGTTCTTCATGGATGGCAGGATGCATTCCTTGGAAAAGAAATCGACTATTCAGTTATAGAGGCTGCTCCGGTTGCAAGTGCAATGAAGATTGATGCACAGGCAGAAGCAGATATTAAATTTGGTTACTGTACAGAATTTATTATTTTATTAACTAAGACATTCAACGTAAAACAGGAGATGGATTTTAAGGCTTACTTAGAATCAATTGGTGATTCTATCGTTGTGGTTGCGGATGATGATGTCGTAAAGGTACATGTTCATACCAATGATCCTGGTCTTGCAATTCAGAGAGCGTTAAAGTATGGTGCACTTTCCAATATGAAGATTGACAACATGCGTTTAGAGCATCAGGAGAAGCTTTTTAAGGAAGCAGAAAAAGCAGAAGCTGCTCAAGCAGAACCTGAAATGCCAAAGAAGGATGTAGGATTTATTTCCGTATCTATCGGCGAAGGTATGAATGAAATCTTAAAGAGCCTTGGAGTAGACTATATCATTGAGGGTGGACAGACGATGAATCCATCCACAGAGGATATGTTAAATGCAATTGACAAGGTAAATGCAGATACCATCTTTATTTTACCAAACAATAGTAATATCATTCTTGCTGCAAATCAGGCAAAGGCTTTAGTGGAGGATAAGCAGATTATTGTTATTCCTACTAAGACAGTGCCACAGGGTATTACAGCAGTAATCAACTATGTTCCGGATTTAAGCGTAGAAGAGAATGTGGAAAACATGACAAGCGAAATCAAGCGAGTTAGAAGCGGTCAGGTTACTTATGCAGTACGCGATACCATGATTGATGACAAAGAAATCAAATGTGGTGATTATATGGGTATTGAAGATAAAGGTATTTCTGCGGTTGGTACCGATATGTTTGCGGTTACATTAGAAATGGTAGACCATATGATGGATGATGACATGGAGCTTGTCAGCATTTACTATGGCAGCGATGTTACACAAGAGGATGCATCTGCCCTTAGCGATGCAATTACAGACAAATATCCATTTGTAGATGTGGAGCTACAATATGGCGGACAGCCAATTTACTACTACGTTATTTCTGTAGAATAAATACAAACTTTATGGGGTGGCATGGGCTGCCCCATTTTTAAAATAAAAAAAGGAAAAGCGATGAAATTAACAGACTCCGTTACCCAAATAAAAGGAATTGGCGAAAAAACAGCCAAGCTTATGGCAAAATTAAATATTGTGACAATCCGAGATTTGCTTCATGCTTTCCCGAGGGATTATGATACCTTTGAAGATGTATGCAGTATTTCTCAGTTGAAAATTGGCAAAGTTGGTATCATTTCCGGATATATCGTAAGTACAAAGCCTCTCAAAAAGGTGCGAAACCTTACCATTATGAATGTGCTTGTGCGAGATAAGACCGGTGCCATTAATCTAACCTTTTTCAATCAACCTTATTTAAAAAATAAGCTCAGTCCCGGATATACCTTTTATTTTCGAGGGATGCCGCAGGCAAAAGGTACAGAACTTGTCATGGAGCAGCCCGCTATCTATACAGAGGCGGAGTTAGAAAAGCTTCGCAATGCTATCTGGCCAAAATATTCGTTGACGAAGGGGCTTACCAATAAGCTGGTAACTGCCAGTGTAGAGAAGGCTTTAGCTGAAGTAGATTTAAGTGAGGAATGTTTACCGGATTATATTTTAAAAGAATATCAACTTTGCAACAGAGTACAAGCTTATAGGGGGATTCATTTTCCAATAGATTTTGAACAGGTTGTAGAAGCAAGACGCAGACTGGTTTTTGAGGAACTTTTTATGTTTGTGTATATGATTCGCAGGGAAAAAGGCTATGCAGACAAAATTGCAAATGCGTATCCAATGCGTGACACTAAGGAACTGACTGCGTTTTTGAATAACCTGCCGTATCGGTTGACCAATGCACAGCTTAGGACCTGGCAGGAGATTTGCGACGATTTGTCGTCCCCATATAGCATGAACCGTCTAATTCAAGGTGACGTAGGCAGCGGTAAGACCATTCTTGCCTTGTTGGCACTTTTAAAAACCGTGACAAATGGCTATCAGGGCGCGTTAATGGCCCCTACAGAGGTGCTTGCACGTCAGCATATGGAAAGCTTTACAGAACTGATAGAACGGTATAATCTGCCGTTTAAACCGGTATTACTGGTTGGTTCCATGACAGCCAAGCAAAAACGCGAAGCCTATGCAAAATTAGAAAGTGGGGAAGCTAATCTGGCAATTGGTACTCATGCAGTTATTCAGGAAAAAGTAGTGTTTAAGAAACTTGCACTTGTAATTACAGACGAACAGCATCGTTTTGGTGTAAAGCAGAGGGAAGCTCTGGCTGGTAAGGGGGCATATCCACATGTACTGGTAATGAGTGCGACTCCCATCCCTCGAAGTCTTGCCATTATTTTGTATGGCGACATGCATTTATCCGTAGTTGATGAGCTTCCGGCCAATCGCCTGCCTAGGAAAAACTGCGTCGTGGGGAACAATTATCGTCCGACTGCATACAAATTTATTCAAAAACAAGTGGAGGCAGGACATCAGGCATATGTTATTTGCCCTATGGTAGAAGCAAGCGAGGACGAAGACAGCAAACTGGAAAATGTGATAGACTATACCGAAAAATTAAAAGAATACTTACCGGACTCTATTCGCGTAGCATATTTACACGGTAAAATGCGACCTTCAGAAAAAAATAACATTATGGAAGCCTTTAGCCGCCATGAAATAGACGTCCTGGTGTCTACCACCGTAATAGAAGTCGGCATCAATGTACCGAATGCTACCGTAATGATGGTAGAAAATGCAGAACGCTTTGGCTTGGCCGGCCTTCACCAGCTAAGAGGACGCGTTGGCCGAGGCAGTGCTCAAAGCTATTGCATTTTTGTATCCTCCAATGACGACCCGAAAACCATGGAACGACTGGAAATTTTAAATAAATCCAATGACGGATTCTTTATTGCAAGCGAAGACCTGCGCCTACGCGGACCGGGAGATTTATTTGGTATTCGCCAAAGCGGCGACTTTGACTTTGAACTGGCAGATATTTATCAAGATGCAGACATTTTGAAAGCCTGCAGTGAGCTGGTGGATGAACTGATGGAAAAAGACCCGCAGCTAGAGCGTGCCGAGCACCGCAGGCTCAGGCAATACTTTGAGTCAGGGCAGTGGAACAGTCTTGATTTTAGGAGTATATAGGTGGTGGGGGCTTTTAATCTATTTTCAATATACCATAACCCAGCCTGGTTGCAGATACTGGATAAAATGACTGTGCTTTCAAAGCCTTCTAGCGAGCGTCGGTCCTTAGCGAGACGAGGCATTAGCCGAAGTCGAGCTTAGTACCGCTACGTGAGCTTAGAGCGAAAGCGTGCTGAGAAAGCACCGTCATTTCATCCGGGGTCTTGGCAACCAGGCTGAATTGTTATATCGGCAGACATATTTAATACCTCACACCCTTGCAAAGCCCGTGATTTTGTGATAAAGTTTACTATATATGGTATTTTGTGCTAATTGTGCACACAAGCTGTTGTTATGGCGGCAAACGACAAGAATTTACGATAATGAGGAAGTTTTTATGGCAAAGAAAGAGACTTATGGTGCGGAGAATATTACCGTATTAGAAGGCCTTGAGGCGGTCAGAGTACGTCCGGGTATGTATATCGGAAGCGTGTCTACCAAGGGCTTAAATCACCTGATTTACGAGATTGTAGACAACTCTGTGGACGAGCATCTGGCTGGTTACTGCTCTGAAATTCATGTGATCTTGGAGGCAGACGGTTCCTGTACCGTTGCGGATAACGGACGTGGTATTCCGGTAGGTATGCATGAAAAAGGCATCAGTGCGGAGCGTTTGGTTTTCACCACGCTTCATGCAGGCGGTAAATTTGATAATGCAGCATATAAGACCAGCGGTGGTCTTCATGGTGTAGGTTCCTCTGTTGTAAATGCTTTGTCCAAGAGGTTGACCGTTACGGTTAAGGTAGGAGGTGCCATTCATCAGGATAGCTACGAGCGTGGTATTCCGACTACGGAGCTGATTGACGGACTTTTACCGGTGATTGGTAAGACGAAAGAAACCGGTACGACGATTAATTTTTTGCCGGATGATGAGATCTTTGACAAGACTCGTTTTAAAGAAGATGATATAAAGAGCCGTATGCATGAAACGGCATACTTAAATCCGGAGCTTACGATTATTTTTAAGGATATGCGTAAGGAAGAGCCGGAAGAAATTATATATCATGAACCGGAAGGCATTATCGGTTTTATCAAGGACATGAATAAATCCAGTGAGCCGGTGCATGATGTGGTATATTTTAAGGGCGAGAGCGAAGGCATTACCTGTGAGGTGGCGTTTCAGTATGTAAATGAATTTCATGAGAATGTACTTGGCTTCTGTAATAATATTTATAACTCCGAAGGTGGCACTCATTTGACCGGTTTTAAGACCCAGTTTACCACGGTAATTAATAATTACGCCCGTCAGCTCAATATTTTAAAAGAAAAAGACGTGAATTTTACCGGTGCAGACGTACGAAACGGTATGACTGCAGTGGTTTCCATAAAACATCCGGACCCTCGTTTTGAAGGTCAGACCAAAACCAAGCTGGACAATCAGGATGCTGCCAAGGCGGTGAGCAAGATTACCAGTGAGGAAATTGTGCGTTTCTTCGACCGAAATTTAGATACCTTAAAGGGCGTTATTTCCTGTGCGGAAAAAGCAGCCAAGATTCGTAAGAGTGAAGAACGTGCCAAAACCAATTTACTTACCAAGCAGAAGTTTTCTTTTGACTCCAACGGTAAGCTTGCTAACTGCGAGTCCAAGGATGCTTCAAAATGTGAAATCTTTATCGTAGAAGGTGATTCTGCGGGCGGCAGTGCAAAAAGCGCCAGAAATCGTATGTATCAGGCAATTCTGCCTATCCGCGGTAAAATTTTGAACGTAGAAAAAGCCAGCATCGACAAAGTGCTTGCTAATGCGGAAATCAAGACCATGATTAATGCCTTTGGCTGTGGTTTTTCCGAAGGTTATGGCAATGACTTTGATATTTCCAAGCTTCGCTATGATAAAATTATTATCATGGCCGATGCGGATGTGGATGGTGAACATATTTCCACTTTACTTTTAACTTTATTTTATCGTTTTATGCCTGAGCTTATATACAACGGACATGTATACATTGCTATGCCTCCATTGTATAAGGCAATGCCAAGCAAAGGCAAGGAAGAGTACTTATACGATGACAAAGCCTTAGAGCAGTACCGCAAAAAGCACAAAGGGCCTTTTACCTTACAGCGTTACAAAGGTCTTGGTGAAATGGATGCGGACCAGCTTTGGGAGACTACTCTTAATCCGGAGACCCGACTGTTAAAGCAGGTGGAGATTGAGGACGGTCGTATGGCAAGCCGTGTGACGGAGATGCTTATGGGTACGGAAGTTGGAGCCCGTAAGGAATTTATTTACGAACATGCAACCGATGCAGAATTAGATATTTAGGAGTGAGATGCGATGGATGACAGAATTATAAAAACCGAATATTCCGATGTCATGCAAAAGTCCTTTATTGACTATGCCATGAGCGTTATTGTTGCCAGAGCATTGCCGGATGCCAGAGATGGTTTAAAGCCGGTTCAGCGCCGTACCTTGTATGATATGCATGAGCTGGGTATCCGTTATGACAAGCCTTACAGAAAGAGTGCTCGTATTGTAGGTGATACCATGGGTAAATATCACCCACATGGTGACAGTTCTATTTACGAAGCTTTGGTTGTGATGACACAGGACTTCAAAAAGGGACTTCCTTTAGTAGACGGTCATGGTAACTTTGGTAATATCGAAGGCGATGGCGCCGCTGCCATGCGTTATACAGAAGCCAGATTAGAACGCATTAGCCAGGAAGGTCTCCTTGCTGATTTGGACAAGGATGTTGTAGACTTTGTACCAAACTTTGATGAAACAGAGAAGGAGCCTAGTGTACTTCCTGCAAAGTTTCCGAATTTGTTGATTAACGGTTCTGAAGGTATTGCTGTAGGTATGGCTACCAGCATTCCTCCTCACAATTTTGCAGAGGTTGTGGATGCAGCCAAGGCATACATGCTCAATCCGAATATCACTACCAGAGAGCTTATGCGCTATGTAAAGGGACCGGACTTTCCTACAGGCGGCATCGTGATTAATAAGGACGATTTGCTTGATATTTATGAAACAGGCGCCGGTAAAATCAAAATTCGTGGTCGTGTAACTACCGAAAAAGTAAAAGGCGGCCGTGTTAACATTGTTATAACAGAAATTCCATACACTATGATTGGTGCCGGTATCGGCAAGTTTTTAAGCGATGTGGCAGCCCTTGCAGAGAGCAAGAAAACAACCGATGTAGTGGATATTTCCAATCAGTCCTCCAAAGAAGGAATCCGCATTGTTATTGAGGTGCGTAAAGACACGGATGTAGATAATTTTATCAACATGCTTTACAAAAAGACTCGTTTGGAGGATACCTTCGGCGTGAATATGCTTGCTATTCACAAGGGCAGACCGGAAACCATGGGCTTAAAGGCTATTTTGAAGGCCAATATTGATTTCCAGTTTGAAGTGGCTAAGCGCAAATACACTACCTTACTTAATAAGGAACTGGAAAAGAAGGAAATCCAGGAAGGTCTTATTAAGGCATGTAATGTTATCGATTTAATTATTGAGATTTTACGTGGTTCCAAAGACAGAGCAATGGCAAAGGCATGTCTGGTAGAGGGCGAGACCAAAGGGATTCGTTTTAAAACCAAAGGCTCTGAGCTTATGGCAAGTCAGTTACGTTTTACAGAAAAGCAGGCCAATGCTATTTTGGACATGCGCCTTTATAAGTTGATTGGTCTGGAAATTGAAGCATTGATTGCAGAGCACGAAGACACTCTGACGAATATTTTCAAATACGAAGATATTTTAGCAAGACGCGATGCCATGGCGCAGGTCATTATCAACGACATGGAAGACTTCAAAAAGCAGTACAAGCGTGAAAGACGTACTACCATTGAAAATGGTGTGGAGGCCGTATTTGAAGAAGCAAAGCAGCAGGAATTGGATGTATATTTCTTGTTGGACCGTTTTGGTTATGCAAAGACCATAGACGAGGCTACTTTTGAGCGTAATAAAGAAGCGGCTTTGAATGAAAACCGCTATGTGTTTAAATGTAAAAATACCGGAAAGGTATGTTTATTTACCGACAAAGGCCAGCTTCATACGATTAAAGTAATGGATGTTCCGTTTGGCAAGTTCCGTGACAAGTCTGTACCGGTAGACAATATCAGTACCTACAGTATGGAGAAGGAAAACATCGTATATGTGGCAAGTCAGTCCGATTTGAACTTATATCGCGTAATGTTTATGACCAAGCAGGCTATGTGTAAAGTAGTAGACGGCGGTGAATTTGACGTTGCAAAGCGTAATGTAGCGGCTACCAAGCTGCAGGATGGTGACGAAGTGGTTTGGGTAGAGGTATTAAAGGAACAGAAAACCGTAGTACTTCAGTCCAAAGAGGGATATTTCCTACGCATGCCGGTGGAAGACATTCCGGAAAAGAAAAAAGCAGCCATAGGTGTTCGTGGTATGAAGTTGAAGGACAGTGACTCCATCGAAGCCGTATTTGGTTTAAATTATAACGACCCGAAAACCATAGAATATAAATCTAAGCAATTAGAATTAAATAAAATTAAACTTGGAAAGCGTGACGGCAGCGGCGTAAAAGTAAGAGCCTAGCGCAGAAAGGAAGATATGAGAGTTATTGCGGGAATTGCAAGAGGCATGAAATTAAAGACACCGGAAGGATTGCATACCAGACCAACCCAGGACCGTATTAAAGAAACCTTATTTAATATGATTCAGTCTTATCTTGCAGATTGCGTATTTGTGGATATGTTCAGTGGAAGCGGTGGTATTGGCATTGAGGCACTGAGTCGTGGTGCCAGAAAAGCTTATTTTGTGGAAAACGCAAAAGAACCTTTGACCTGCATTGAAGCAAATCTGACTTCTACCAAGTTAAAGGATTTAGCAGTTGTGTTGAAAACGGACGCAGTCAGTTCCCTGCATCATATTTTTGAAAAAGAAGTGGATATCATTTTTATGGATCCGCCGTACAGCATGGGACATGAAAAACAGGTTCTCACGTATTTAAAGGATATGAAATTTGTAACGGAAAACACCATGATTATTGTGGAAACCTCTTTGGAAACGGATTTTGACTATGCAGAGGGGCTTGGGTTTGAGGTTTATAAAGAAAAACGTTATAAAACCAATAAACACGTATTTTTAAGGAGGATATAGCATGAGCAAGGCAATTTATCCGGGCAGTTTTGACCCGCTTACTATGGGACACATGGATTTAATTCGCCGTGCTGCTGCAATTTTTGATGAATTAACGGTTGCAGTTTTAAATAATCATGAAAAATCTCCGTTGTTTTCCGTAGAAGAACGTGTTAATATGATAAAAGAAGCAGTGTCAGAGCTGCCAAATGTAAAAGTAGATTCTTTTTCCGGCTTTTTAGTAGATTATGCAAGGACGCATGGTATACAGGTTTCTATCAGGGGCCTTCGTACTCCGTCTGATTTCGAATATGAACTTCCGACAGCTCAGTTTAATCGTATTCTTTCAAAAGGCCAAGTGGAGACGTTATTTTTAGCAACCGGTTTGGAGTATGCGCATCTTAGCAGCTCCGCGGTGAGAGAAGTTGCGAAGTTTAAAGGCGATATTACCGGTTTGGTACCGGATTGTATTTTAAATGAAATTTACCAAAAATATGGATATAAATTGGAGGAGTAATTATTATGCAGAGCAGAATGGAACAGTTAATTGATGAAATGGAGCAGTATATCGCAAGCTGCAAGCCACAGGCATTTTCTAAGGAAAATATTATCGTGGATAGATATCACATGGAGGAGCTTTTAGATGAATTAAAGCGCAGAACTCCGGAAGAATTAAAGCGTTATCAGAAGATTATGGCACAGAAGGATGCTATTTTGGATGATGCACGTTCCAAAGCAGAAGCATTGGTGAATAAGGCTACTGTTCAGACCAACGAATTGGTAAGTGAGCATGAAATTATGCAGCAGGCTCATGCAAGAGCACAGGAAGTAGAAACCATGGCTCGTCAGAAAGCACAGGAATTAGTAGATGCCGCAGCGGCAGAAGCAAATGCAATGCGTATAGCAGCGGTTCAGTATACCGATGAATTACTCGCAAATATCGAGAATTTAATGGCACATGCTATTCAGACTACTTCAGGTCAGTACGAAAATATGCTGACCAGCTTGAATCAGTACCGTGATGTAGTAGTTAATAACCGCCGTGAGCTTCGTGGGGATGAGGATGAAGAAGAATATACATACGAAGAGCCACAGACTGCTGCTGGCGAGATTAGCCTGATGTAATTATATAGCACTTTTTATTCACGAACTATACTGTTTTTTAGATGCAGTATGGTTCGTGAAAATGCTTTATAAAAGTGTGCCAACCAGAAAAGCGATTACAGCCAGAATGGTTTTGTGGAGCAAGTAGATTCGTATGGGAAGTCCTGCCGGTTTTAAGAAGCTGTAGGTCTGTATCATGCAGCATGCACCGCCAAAGGTGGTATAGAAAAGTATCCATGACAGAGGAGTTTCTTGTGACAGCAGAAAAAAACCTCCGGTGATTTCCAATAACGGATAGCACACATTGGTAACCACATTTATACTGGACAAAACATGTTCCAGGGTAAGAAAGGATACTTGAAACAGTACCATATATCCACCCAGCATCAATATGGAGCGACCGCATTTGGGCACACATTCATATAAAGCATCTATAAGTGGAATGTGATGTGTCGGTATGATGCTTGATTTTTTGGTACTAAAGTCTGTTTTGCGGTGCAACGTATAGCGCAGAAAAACTCCATAGAAAAGGGGCAGGCCATATACACCAAATAGCAGGGTCAAAACATCATGTGCCGGAAAAAGCTTATGTATCAGATTAAAGGTATACATAGGCCCCAGGCAATTGATAAAGCTTAAAAGATATTCAGCTTCCTTATAAGTGAGAGCTTCTTTGGCAAGCATGTCGGCAGTGGTTTTAGCGCCCATGGGAAAGCCGAAAAGAAATCCGGTGAGGAGACAATAGCATCCGCTGTCGCTGATACGCAGGAAACGAAGCAGCGTATGATTTAATAGTTTACCGATTTTTTGCGCAAAACCGGTATCAACCAAAATGCTGCTTATAAGCATCATGGGAAAGAGGGCAGGAATCATGGTTTCGTACCATTGTTGTAACGCCTGCATGCACAGAGCACCTGCCGCAGCCCTGTCCGTAAAAAGTAAGATTAACGTATAAACAATTATCAAAATCATAGTACAATATATGATATTTTAGAAAGGTTCATTCTATGGCAAAGCTGGTAAGGTTGGATAAATTTCTTTGTGATATGGAATTGGGAACCAGAAGCGAAGTGAAGGCTTTTCTAAAAAAAGGCTTCGTGACTGTGGATGGTATCATAGAGAAAAGTCCGGATTTTAAAATAGACCCTGATACCCATGAAATTGCATTTCAGGGTAAGGTTTTAACGTATCAGGAATTTTATTATTATATGCTGCATAAGCCTGCCGGAGTCATAACAGCTACGGAGGACAAGGTGCAGAAAACGGTTATGTCTTTTTTGGGGGAAGATGCCAGAAAAGACCTGTTTCCGGTAGGGCGACTGGATAAGGATACCGAGGGACTTTTGTTATTAACCAATGATGGCGAGCTTTCACACGCCATTTTAAGCCCACGCAAACATGTGCCAAAGACTTATTTCGTGGAAGTGCCGGAAAAGCTTGATTTGGGGCAAATAGAAGCCTTGGAACAGGGTGTGGACATTGGAGACGATAAAAAGACGATTCCCGCCAAGGTAGAGATTATAGATGATACTCATATACATTTGACCATTAGTGAGGGCAGATATCACCAGGTGAAGCGTATGCTTAAGGCAGTAGGCAGTGAGGTGCTTTATTTAAAACGTATAAGCTTTGGAGCACTTACGTTAGACGGATCACTGGAAAAGGGCAGTTACCGAGCCTTGACAGAGGAAGAAATTACAGCATTAAGGAATAAATAACATGTTAAATAACATAAAAGCTTGTTTGTTTGATATGGATGGAACGTTACTGGATTCCATGCATATCTGGAAGGACATTGATATTGAGTTTTTGGGAAGATTCGGGTATGAACTTCCGCCTACGTTGCAGCGAGAAATCGAAGGCATGAGCTTTCGGGAAACTGCCTGTTATATTAAGGATAGGTTTAGTTTGCCGCCATCTATTGAGGAAATTATGAATATCTGGAATGAGATGGCCTTTCAGAAGTATTCTGAGGAAATCTTTTTCAAAGAAGGTGCTTTTGAATTTGTGAAAATGTTAAAAGAAAAAGGTATTCGCACCGCAATCTGCACCAGCAATTCCAGAGAATTAGTAAATGCAGTAGCAGAGCATTTAGGATTCATGCCTTATTTTGATACCATTATTACGTCCTGCGAAGTGGGAGCAGGAAAGCCTGCACCGGATATTTATTTGGAAGCGGCCAAAAGGGTAGGTGTAGAACCGGAGCATTGTCTGGTGTTTGAAGATATTGTGACGGGGCTTACCGCAGGAAAACGTGCCGGAATGAAGCTTTGTGCTGTGGAAGATGTATATTCTGCAGACCAAAGAGAAGCCAAAAAGGCGATGGCCGATTATTATGTAGAAAATTATTTGGATTTATTATAAACGTTTATTATAGAGGATAAATTATGGCATTTTTACCAATTTGCAAACAAGATATGATAGACAGAGGAATCGAACAATTAGACTTTGTTTATATTACGGGTGACGCGTATGTGGATCACCCTTCTTTTGGTCATGCAATTATCAGCAGAGTGCTGGAAAGTCACGGTTATAGCGTGGGCATTATTGCGCAACCGGACTGGAAAGACGATACAAGTATTACGATTTTAGGTGAGCCGCGTCTGGGATTTTTGATTTCCGGCGGCAACATGGATTCCATGGTAAATCATTACTCCGTATCCAAAAAGCGTCGTGATAAGGATGCTTATACACCGGGTGGTGAAATGGGCAAGCGTCCGGATTACGCTACAGTAGTATATGGTAATCTGATTCGTCGTACCTACAAAAAGACACCAATTATTATAGGGGGTATTGAAGCCAGTTTAAGGCGTATGGCACATTACGATTATTGGTCTAACTCCTTTAAACGTTCTATTTTGTTGGATAGTCAGGCAGATTTGATTTCTTATGGTATGGGTGAAAAATCTATCGTGGAAATTGCAGATGCCTTAAACAGCGGAATTGCAGTACAGGATATTACCTTTGTTGCAGGGACTCTTTATAAAACCAAAGACATTTCCGGATTGTACAATAGCGTGATGCTGCCGGATTATACCTCTATGAAGGAAGTGCCTCGTAAATATGCTGAAAGCTTTGCTATTCAATATAACAGTACAGATCCATTTACCGGAAAGGTTTTAGTAGAGCCTTATCCAAACGGTATATTTGTGGTTCAGAATCCGCCTCAAGAGCCACTTAGCATGGAGGAAATGGATGCAGTGTATGCACTTCCGTATGAGAGAACCTATCATCCCTCTTACGAAGAAAAAGGCGGTGTGCCTGCCATTGCAGAGATTAAATTTAGTTTGATTAGTAACCGCGGTTGTTTTGGCGGATGCAGTTTTTGTGCCCTTACTTTCCATCAGGGACGTACCATTCAGGTTCGAAGCCATGAGTCTATTTTAGAAGAGGCCAAGCTGCTTACGGAGGAACCGGATTTTAAGGGCTATATTCATGACGTGGGTGGTCCAACAGCTAATTTCCGTCAGCCTTCCTGTGAAAAGCAGTTAAAAGTAGGTGTTTGCAAGCACAGACAATGCCTCTTCCCACAGCCTTGTCCAAATATGAAAGCAGACCACAGCGACTATTTGAAATTACTGCGTAAGTTACGTCAGGTTCCAAAAGTAAAAAAAGTATTTATTCGTTCCGGTATTCGTTTTGACTACCTGTTGGCAGATAAGGATGACACCTTCTTTTATGAATTGGTAGAGCATCATGTAAGTGGCCAGTTAAAGGTAGCACCGGAGCATATCAGTGACGCCGTTCTCTGCCGTATGGGTAAGCCGGAAAAGGCAGTTTATGAGCGCTTTGTTAAGAAATATTATGAAATTAATAAAAAGCTGGGCAAGGAGCAGTACCTTGTTCCATATTTAATGAGCTCCCATCCGGGAAGTACCCTGAAAGAGGCCATTGAGCTTGCCGAGTATTTGCGGGATTTAGGTTATATGCCGGAGCAGGTGCAGGACTTTTACCCGACGCCATCTACGGTGTCAACCGTGATGTATTATACCGGATTGGATCCACGAGATATGAAGCCGGTTTATGTGTGTAAAAATCCACACGAAAAAGCAATGCAGCGTGCACTGATTCAGTATCGCAATCCAAAGAATTATGATTTGGTATACGAAGCATTGGTTAAGGCGGAACGTACGGATTTAATTGGTTTTGATAAAAAGTGCTTGATTAAGCCACGTCGTTTTGCAGCAGAAAAGGTGACGCTGGGTGCTAAACAGACGACAAGCAAACCAACCGGAAAGCAGATGTCTCCTAAGGGTACCGCAGGCAAACCGGGCACAAGGTCTGCACAGGGTAGTAAGCAAGCTGCTCCGAAAAAGAAAAAGACCATCCGTCAAGTACACAAGAAGAAATAATAGGAGAAATTACATGCAGTTTAAACGTTTTTTTTCGACCGCACAGGTGAAAAATACTTACGGCTATATTGATAGCCAGAAAAAATATGAAATAATTCGTACATTGGTGTATTTTGGTATTTCTATTTCCTTATTTATTGCCGGCTATATAGCTACGAAGAGTAAAATGAATGTGCTTACCGTAGTAGCGGTACTTGGCTGTCTTCCGGCCAGCAAAAGTTTAGTTAGTACAATTATGTTTTTGCGTCATAAAAGCTGTAGCAAAGCAATTCATGACATAGTAAAGCCAATTAGCAGTGGATTAAACGGTCTCTACGATTTGATTTTTACTACTGAAAAAGTGACTTACAAAGTGGCACATGCTGCCTATAAAGCAAAATGTCTAGTCCTGTTTTCTGAGGATAAGCTGGACGCATATGGTCTGGAAGCACACATCGAAGAGTATTTGAAACGCGCCGGTATCAAAGGTGTAAACGTAAAAGTTTATACTGACTTAAAAAAATACGCAGAACGCCTTGGGCAGATGAATGCCCTGGAAGCAGAAGAGGGCAAGCTTGCGGTCGAGGTTGTGCAGCTTTTAAAAGAGATTACGTTGTAGGTCATAAACATTTTTTGACAAAGATTATTTCCAACTATTGAAAAGTAAGGATTTTTTTGATATAGTAATAGTGAACGATGAAGGTTGTGGTCATTCGGCTCATAACTGGAGTTCCCATTTGAGAGTTGGTTCGCTCTCCCGAATAGGCTAAGCTGAAGAAAAAGGAACCCTACAAAAGAGATATAGTGCTCCTGATATTAGGTCAGGAGCATTATTTTATAGCTAATGAAATAGAACGGTTGGATAATGTCATGAATGATTTGTTAAAAAAGTACAATGACTATATGCGATTGGAAAATTGTAGGGTAGAATACGAACTATCAAATGGAGAAAACATTAATGTTATTTACCGAGAAGATAATTTTCCACATTTGTTAGGGCTTCATAAGTTGAAGGATATTCAGCTTATTCAATTTTGGTTGGATAAAAATAATTTACATGTTAAATTAAAAGAAATTATTCGTCGTATTAAAAATGAAACCTTTACTGACATAATGGTTAGAAATAGTGTTTTTTTCTCTGTCATAAAAGAAAGATATGAAAAATTTTCCTATGAAAATCTTACAACGCTTACATATACTGATGCAATAATTAATTTCAATCCGACATTTATAAAATCTAAAATTAAAAGTGACTATCTTCTTTTTGAAGAAAAAGAAAAAAATACATATAATCATTTGGGAATCGCTTTTAACAAAAGTATGGGTGAAAGATATCTTGAAACTTTCTTTTATCAACCTAATGACATGTACATTATTGGACAAAGCATTTCAAAAATAAAAAAATTTACTTTGTATGATGCAGGAAATCGAATAATGCTAAGTGATTCATTTTAATATAACATAGGTATGGAGGGGTAGTAAATGAAGAAATTTATTGGTATGATTATAGCAACGCTGATTTTAATGATAGGATGCCCATGGTTAGCAGTAACCTTTGCAGGTAGCGCAGGAATGGCAGTTTGCTTTGTGTTGTTTTTTGCAATCAACCCTCTGTTTTCTGCTTTTTGCGGTGTATTTGCCGGAAAAAATATTAAAAAATTATGGGGGTTTCCTATCTTTAATGCAGGAATGTTTCTGGTAGGTACATGGATGTTTTTTGAGATGGGAGAACCGGCGTTTTTGTTGTATTGTGGTGTTTATCTTATTATTGGGATTTGTTCGATGTTAGTTACAGCATGGTTAAATAAAAAGAAATAAACTTATGGAGATGTCGTCATGGTTAGAGAAATAAATAATAATGAATTATGTGAGTTACTGGAGTTGTATACACATTTACACGAAAAAGATATACCAGAATTGACAGAGCACTTAAAAACCACATGGACGACCATTATGCAAGATAAAAATCATCATATTATTGTCAATGAAGTAGATGGCAAAATAGTATCTTCTTGTGTTTGTGTCATTATTCCAAACCTGACAAGGAATATCAGACCATATGCATTTATTGAAAATGTTGTTACGCATCCTGATTATCGTGGAAAAAGATATGCAACAGCATGTCTGAATTATGCAAAAGAAATTGCAATGCAAACAAACTGTTATAAAATGATGTTGCTTACAGGATCCAAAAAAGAAACGACATTGAACTTTTATCGGAATGCAGGATATAATAGTGCGGACAAGACAGCTTTTGTTCAATGGATTGAATAGTACATTTTACAGGAGAAAAGTCAATGACTATTAAAACAATCATTGTAGACCTAGATAGAACATTGTTACATACCGATAAAACCATATCTTCGTATACAGCAAAAATATTAAAGGAATGCAAAAAAAATGCGATTAGAACCATGGTCGCAACAGCAAGACCTCTGCGTGCTATAAAACAGTATTGTGAGCTTGTTGATTTTGATGCCATGGTGGTTTCAAACGGAGCACGGGTGATTTGTGGAAATCAACGGAAAGAATATGGTATTTGTCAGGAGAGTGCGGATCGGTTACTAAAAGCCTTGAAGCAGTATCCGGAACTAAAAATAACGCTTGAAACAGGAGACTGTGCTTATTCAAATAAATTTATTGATGATTACGAGACTGTTATTTGTGACGATTTAATTGCGGTTGCCAATGCAGAAGGTGTATTAAAAATACTTGTACATATTTACAAGGAAGAGGATTTGGCAATTATAAAAAAAGAATTAACGGAAGATTTATATTATACAATTGCAAACGGTTATTTGATGCAAATTATGAACAAGTCTGCAACAAAGTGGAACGGCATAAAAGCAATGCTCGATATTCATGATTGTTCGTGCAATGAAGCGGCTTATTTTGGAGATGACTATGACGATATTGAGCCAATGAAAATGTGTGGATTAGGGATAGCAGTTTCTAATGCAATTGAAGAAGTAAAAGCTGTAGCTGATTATATTACAGAAGATAACGATGCAGACGGTGTTGCAAAATTCATCGAGCAGAGATTGTTAAGCTTTGATAATATAAGAATTTATGGTGATAAATCAGAATTAAAATCCATTTGGATGGAGGAAGAAAAAGCAGCGCATATTCACGGATGGGATTTCTCGCACATTAATGGACGCTATGAAGAAAGTGCTGAATTACCGTGGAATTACAAACAGATAATAAAACAGTATCTTAATGACGATATGAACATCTTAGATTATGATACAGGTGGTGGGGAGTTTCTACTATCTTTGATTCATCCGTTTGATAAAACTTCAGCAACAGAAGGCTATCCGCCAAATGTAAAGCTGTGTAAAGAAATATTACTACCGCTTGGAATTGACTTCAAAGAATGCAATAACCCGAAGGATATCCCATTTGAAAGCGAAAGCTTTGATATGATTATAAACAGACACGGAGATTTCAACGCAAAAGAATTATATCGTTTGTTAAAAAAGGGTGGTATATTTATTACTCAGCAGGTTGGCGAAGACAATGATAGAGATTTGGTCGAAATAGTTCTTCCTAATACGGAGAAGCCCTTTCCACACATGAACTTGAAAGAGCAAAAAAGAGTGTTTGACCATGCGGGATTTCAAATCATAAAAGAAGGAGAAGCATATTGTCCAATCATATTTTATGATGTTGGGGCATTTGTATGGTTTGCACATATTGTTGAATGGGAATTCCCGAATTTTTCGGTTGATAAATGTTTTGAAAATTTATTAGAAATGCAGAAGATGATTGAAGATAAAGGCAGAGTGGTAGGAACAACTCACCGTTATCTAATTGTTGCGAAGAAAATATGATGATGTCATAGGGCAAATTTATGAGTATTTTATATGTTTCCGATTTAGATGGAACCCTGCTTAGAAGTAATGAAACGACTTCAGAGTACACAAATTATGTGATAAATTCCTTAGTGGATAAAGGAATGATTTTTTCTTATGCTACGGCACGTTCTTTAATTACAGCCAAAAAAGTGACCAAAGGAATAAAGGCTAAAATTCCATTGATAGTATACAATGGAACGTTTATAATTGATAATATTACAGAGGAAATATTGATTGCCAATTATTTTGATGATTCCGTTTATTCTGTATTAGAAGATTTATTTAGTCAGAATGTGTATCCAATTGTTTATGCATATATCAATAATAAGGAAAAGTTTTCATTTGTACCGGAATTATGTACAAACGGTATGAAAATGTTTCTGGAAAGCCGTAAAGATGATATTCGTACAAATAGTGTAAATTCGATACATAAGCTGAAAGAGGGCAATATTTTTTATATTACGTGTATTGATGAGCCGGAAAAGCTCAAACCATTGTATGATAAATACAAAGATAAATTTCACTGTGTATATGACACAGATATTTATACAAAAGAGCAGTGGCTGGAAATCATGCCGTTAGAAGCATCCAAGTCCCATGCAATCAAACAATTACAAGCATTGCTTAATTGTGAAAAAGTAATTGTATTTGGTGATGGAAAGAATGATATTGATATGTTTCAAATAGCTGATGAAAGTTACGCTGTCGCAAATGCACATGAGGACTTAAAGAAATATGCAACGGAGGTAATTTTGTCCAATGATGAAGATGGTGTTGCCAAATGGCTTGAAAATAATTGATATATCTCAAGAGGTTTTATCCTGTGAAGTCTATCCCGGAGACCCGGTACCACAGGGTGATAAAATTAAAAGCATGGAGCAAGGAGAACTTTATAATCTTTCTGGCCTTTCTATGTGTGCTCATAATGGGACGCATATTGATGCTCCATCTCACTTTTTGAAATATGGAAAAACGGTTGAACAGTTGCCTTTGGATGGTTTTGTAGGAAGTTGCTTTGTGGTGCAGCATCAAGGGAACGTGACTGCTGAAGATGCACAAAATATAATGGAGAGAGCCAATGCAGCAGGGGCGTCGGAGCGAATTTTAATTGCAGGTGATGCAACGGTAACGGCAGAAGCTGCCAAGGTGTTTGCAGCATCCGGTGTCAAATTGATTGGAAACGAAAGCCAAAGTGTAGGACCAAAGGATGCTCCTATGGAGGTTCACCTTATTTTGCTTGAGGCAGGAATTATATTGCTGGAGGGAATTGTTCTGAAAGATGTCGCAGAGGGAACATATTTCCTAAGTGCAGCACCGCTAAATTTGGCTGGTTTTGAAGGAGCACCATGCCGGGCATATTTGATAGAAATGCGGTGAAAGTATATGAATAACATTAATAAAACATTATATATCCCTTTATACGGCAAAGCGTATGTGAGCAAAAAGGGAATCATACTTCAGGATAAAAAAGCCGAAGAAATTTGGGCAAAGGAAGCGTTCCCATTAAAAGGAAAATCCAAATCAAAATGGCTTGCTTATTATATGGGAATTCGTTCTGCCGTGTTTGATAATTGGTTAAGGCGGCAGATGACAGCGATGGAAGATGTCGTAGTGCTTCACATCGGCTGTGGAATGGATAGCAGGGTGCTTCGAGTAGGAACCATGAATCATAAGTGGTATGACGTAGATTTTCCGGAGGTTATTAAGGAAAGAAAACGCTACTACACAGAGACGGATGATTATAAAATGCTGGCAGGTGATGCGAGAAACTGTGATTGGCTGAAGGGTATTCCTGCTGGAAAGAGAGCAATTATTGTTATGGAAGGCGTGAGTATGTATATGACTAATACAGAAGTAAAAGCTTTTCTGACAACTTTACATAATTACTTTGAAGAGATTGCAATTTTAATGGACTGTTACACCATTTTGGCAGCCAAAATGTCAAAATATAAAAATCCAATAAATGATGTTGGTGTTACGGAAGTTTATGGCATAGATAATCCTGTACTCATAGAAAGCGATGGAGTTGTCTTTGTAAAAGAACACAACATGACACCTCAAGAGTTTATAGAGGAATTAAAGGGAAGCGAAAAATATATTTTCCAAAAACTTTATGCGGGGAATTTCTCGAAGAAGTTGTATCGGTTATTTGAGTATAGAGGTTGAGAAATGAAGAAAAAAGTTTTTATAGTAGCAATTGTTACTGTAATATTGGTGCTTGGACTAAGTATGTTTACTTCAAATCCGATTGTTTCTTGTAATATAGAATTACCGGAGGGGTATTTGGAAGCAATAGAAAAACAGTCGGAAGGTCTATATTCAAACAAAATTCCATTAGTACCAATTTATACAACAGTTTACAGTTTTATTGATGGAAAGGTATTTTATACAATTCATTATTTCCCTATTGGAACAGTAGGGATGTCATACACGGCGTATGACGGATATAATATTGAGAAACCTTTAACGAATCAGTAAAAATGATTTATATGTTACTCACTTTTCGGAAATGTGTGTCTGATTGTAAAAAAAGTATTATATAAATGAATTTGAATTTGTATGTGAGGTACGGCATGTTGGAGTATAGCAATAGACTATCGGCTAAAGAGTATTGTGAATTACGGTCTGCGGTTGGATGGCAACAAATCATTGAAGAGCAAGCACAATCTGGGATTGAGCATTCTGACTTTATCATTGCGTGTCGAGACAATAATGGGATTGTTGGCTGTGCCCGTGTCTTTTGGGATAAAGGATATATTGCATATTTAGCGGATGTAATGGTGAAGCCAGAATACCAAAAACAAGGAATTGGCAAAAGAATGGTTAATGAGTGTATCTCCTTTATTGATAGACAGCTAAAAGATGGATGGCGGATTAAGATTATGATTGTCTCCGCCAAAGGGAAAGAACCATTTTATGAAAAGTTTGGCTTTGAGATTCGACCGAATATCAATGATGGTGCAGGAATGCAGGTATGGCGCACTCGTTAAATCCTAGCAAAACAACGGTAAGCCAACAGTTAAAACAAGATTTACCCAACAGTGTTTTTCTTGACGGGGACTGGTGTTGGGATTCCAACCCGTTCCACGTAACGGAAGAAACAAAGGTAATGGTTGTAGATAATATTTGTCATCTGCTTAATAATTTTATACATTGTTCGGCTTATGAAAATATAATTTTCTGCTGGGGCATTTTGTACTATATCTGGAATTGGAGTTGTTTTAATTGGAATAGGTCTTTTCATAACCTCAATAATTATTGGCATTACAGATTCGATGTGGAGTTTTATTCCATTTGTGATTGGTTTTGTGGCTGGTCTGATTATGTTGATTTATTCAGGTATTAAATATAATCGCTAATTTTAATATAACTAATAGAAAGAAGTTTAAACAAAGTGAGGGTTGGTGTATGAATAAAGAAATATTGGGTGTTGTAATTTCTGTTAAAAAACAATGGTGGTTAAAAGTCAATACGAAACCTATAAGGATGCATGCTTTAGATGGGGCAGTATTCCCGCATATTATAAAAGTTAAATATACAGTAAATGGCACAGAATATATCAAAAGAAAGTGGATTCGTGCAGGGCACCCAGTTCCAGAGATAGGGAGTTCTGTAAGGCTGAGTTATTTTGAAAACAACCCTGAAAAAGTGAAGTTACTGCAATGATTTTATCATGTTTTTGAAAGAGGGATGAAATGTCTTTATTTGAAAAAGAATTACAGGTGCCTTCTAAAATTAAATCATGGATTGATAAAAAAGCCTTTACAGTGGATAATATTGGTATGTCCGGTAATCAGGTATTGATTTTTGATGATATGGTCTTGAAAATAGAGGATAGTACTACATCTATGGCAGAGCAGGTGCAGTTGATGAGATGGCTAGACGGGAAGCTTCCTGTACCGCAGGTGTTTGCCTATGAAGAGGCTGATGGAAAAAGTTATCTGCTTATGTCAAAAATGCAAGGAGAAATGTCTTGCGAGACTTATTACTTGGAACATCCAAATGAGCTTTTGGAAGCACTGGCGTGTGGATTAAACATGTTATGGGAAGTAGATGTTACGGAATGCCCACGTGTGCGAGATTTGGATACTGTATTAAGGGAAGCTCGTATGAATGTGGAACGTGGTTTGGTGGATTTGGATAATGTAGATCCGGAGACATTCGGCGAAGGCGGTTTTGAGAGTCCAAAACATTTACTAGAATGGCTGGAAAATAATCGGCCTACCTTTGAACCTGTGTTTTCTCATGGGGATTATTGCCTTCCCAATATTTTCCTGAAGAATGGCCAGATAAAGGGATTTATTGATTTAGACCGAGCAGGAGTTTCGGATAAATGGAATGATATTGCCCTTTGTTATAGAAGTTTGAAGCATAATTTTGATGGTACATATGGCGGAAAAATATACGAAGATTTCAACCCGGATCTCTTGTTTGAAAAATTAGGAATTGAACCGGATTGGGACAAGCTAAAGTATTATATTTTGTTGGATGAATTGTTTTAGGTATTAGGAAGAAATGATTATTTTAATAACGGGTGCATCCCATACAGGAAAAACTGCCCTTGCGCAGAAACTTCTTGAAACATATAACTATCCCTATTTATCCATAGACCATTTGAAAATGGGTTTAATCCGCAGTGGAAACACGAGTCTCACACCTATGAGTAATGATGATGACTTGACTGCGTATTTATGGCCTATCGTTCGTGAAATGGTGAAAACAGCGATTGAAAATAAGCAAAATCTAATTGTCGAGGGTTGTTATATTCCTTTGGATTGGGCAAAAGACTTTGAAAAAGAATATCTGCCTCATATCCAATATTATTGCCTTGTGATGAGCGAGAACTATATTCGAAACCACTTTCCTGATATAAAAAAATATGCAAATATCATTGAAAATCGTTTAGATGATTCAGAGTGTACTATGAAGAGCGTCATCCAAGATAATGCGAGATTTTTGAAACTTGCGCAAAGGTTTGGAGTGAATTATGTGCTTATTGATGAGGGGTATGAAATAGATATTTAATTGTGAGGATGAATAAGAATCTGAGGAGGCAAGGTAATGGGACAGATAGCAAATCAAATGGCATTAGAACTTTTCTTTAAAATTAAGGAAAAGATTAAAGAAAAAAAGGAAGAAAAGAAACAACAAGAAAGAAAAAATGTCCCAAAGAGACAGGCATAAATAAGAATTTGTAGGTGTGAATGATGAAAACTTTATATATGATTGGTGGCACTATGGGAGTTGGAAAAACAACTGTGTGCCAACAGCTCAAACAGGATTTACCGAATAGTGTATTTCTTGACGGAGATTGGTGTTGG
>JAFXAZ010000101.1 GCA_017521985.1 Lachnospiraceae bacterium | reverse complement strand
TGCATAATATCTCCTTAAAATAGTGCAAAAAATGATAGATTATATTAACCTGGTTCATTGTAAGTTGAATAGATTATATTTTATAATAATCATACCATTATTACCTGGGTTGTCAACAGGAATAGAGTTAACATTTAACTTAATTTTGTGCGATATATGAAACGTGGGAGCAAGGAGAATCATATGAAGGCTTTATTATTAGGCGATGTGTCACCAACAGTCATAACCAATTCATTATTTGACAAAAAGGATGTAAAAACACTTTTTACAGATGTAGTGACACTTTTTGAGGGAAATGACGTTAATTTTGTGAATTTGGAGTGTGCCGTTACAGACTATGAAAAGAATATTGAAAAATTCGGACCACCATTAAAGACTTCTGCAAATACTGTGGAGGTATTAAAGGAACTGGGTGTGAATTGTTGCGGTTTAAGCAACAATCATATTTTTGATTTTGGTATTCAGGGTGTAAAGGATACCATGCAGGCTCTGGAAGAAGCCGGTATTGCATACACCGGTTTTGGCGAAAATTATGAGGATTCCAGAAAAAATATGGTTTATAGTGTGAATGGAGAAACGCTGGCACTCATTGCGGTTTGTGAGCATGAATATTCTTATGCATTGGAAGACCGTATGGGCAGTAGACCATATGACGAATATGATACCATGGAAGATATCCGTAAGGCAAAGGAAGCATGTGACAGAGTGGTGGTTTTCTACCACGGCGGTAAAGAACACTGTCAGTATCCATCACCAAGGCTTCGTAGGCTTTGCAGGGCTATGGTAAGAAATGGCGCAGACGTGGTACTTTGTCAGCACAGCCATTGTATTGGTTGCTATGAAAACTATCAGGATGGGCACATTCTTTATGGACAAGGTAATTTTCATTTTGTAAAGCCGGGATTTATTAAACCGGAACTTGAAAAAACATGGAACAGTTCTCTTGCAGTAAAATATGATTCCACAGCAAATAGCATAGAGTTTATACCGATAGTAAATAGTGGTCATGGTATTACTCTTGCCAAGGGCGAGGAAAAAGAACGTATACTTCAGGAGTTCACGGCAAGAAACGAAGAATTGATGGACGGAAGCTGGAAAGACGGATGGCATGCTTTTTGTGAAAAAATGGGAGACTTGTATAAGCAGGTAATTGGTTCTGCATGCACAGAGCAAGCCACAGAGATTGAGAATAAAATGTTTGGTCATTATTTGGATTGTGAAGCCCACACCGATGTGTGGAGAGAGCTTTTCCCGACAGCAAATCAGACCAATGAAAAATAGAGGGAGCATTTGAGAGGAGTAAATAGGTTTATGTTTCGTAATGTTTCACCGGAGAGTGTAGGTATCTCATCAAAAAAAGTATTGAAATTTTTTGAAACTCTGGAGAAGTATCATTTTTGTACCCATTCCATTATTATGGCAAGAGGGAATGATATTTTTGCAGAAGGGTATTATGCTCCTTTTCATAAGGACTTTAAGCATAGAATGTATTCAATATCAAAGAGTTTTGTAGCAATAGCCGTAGGCATGGCTGTGGAGGATGGTCTGCTTAGTCTGGACGACAAAATGGTCAAATTTTTTCCGGAATATGCGAATGAATATACCAACGAACTTTTAGAAAATATGACTATACGAGAAATGCTGACTATGGAGACCTGCAAGGGAAAGCATACGAATTGGTTTACGAGTGGAACCGAGGATCGTTGTGAGGTGTACTTCCGTGAGCCGGCAGACCGTGTTTCAGGTACGATTTTTACATACGACAGTCCGGGTTCCTTTATGTTAAATGTCATTGTGGAAAAGTTGACCGGAAAGCCGTTTTTGGAATATATGAAAGAACGTTTTCTGGTAAAGGGCGGATTTTCTAAGGATGCATATTGTATTAAGTGCCCAGGTGGATATTCCTTTGGTGATTCCGGGGTAATGTGTACCGCAAGAGATTTGCTCGTATTTGCACGCTTTGTAATGGATGGCGGAAAAATAGATGGTGTTTCTTATATGAATGAGGACTATCTGATTGAGGCAACGAAAAAGCAGGTGTCCAATGGTCATGATGGAGGGGTAGAATATAATTCTTACGGTTATGGCTATCAGATATGGAAAGCACCAAACGATGGTTTTGCATTTGTAGGAATGGGAGACCAGTTTGCCATTTGCGACCGTGAAAAGGATTTTGTTTTTATTATTAACTCCGATAATCAGGGGCATAAGGCTGCTACCAGAGCTATTTTGTATCATGCTTTATATGAGCTTATTGTGGATGAATTGGGAGAACCACTGGAAGAGGATGTACAGGCACAGGCGGAGCTGAAAAATCACCTGGATAATTTGAAATTATTTGCGCTGAATGAGAATGTGGCTAGTCCATATGCAGAGACACTCAACGGAAAAACTTATATCTTGGATGAAAACCGAATGGGCATAGAATATGTACATTTTGATATAAACAGTGAGGAAGGCGTGCTCACTTATAAGAATGCACAGGGGGTGAAGAAACTGCCATTTGGATTTGGGTATAATGTATTTTGCAAATTTCCGGAGGAAAATTATTCTGACCTGACAGCTACCATTCCTGAGCCGGGCAATATGTATGACTGTGCAGTCTCAGCGGACTGGCCGGAAGAGCAGAAGCTGCGTATCAAGGTGCAGATTATCGATAAATACTTTGGCAACATGAGCATGGAGTTTGGATTTAAGGAAGACAAAGTGGGCATTTTTATGACCAAGACCGCCGAGGCGTTTTTAGAAGAGTACTACGGATATGCCAACGGAACCTGTGTATCGGAATAAAAAAAGTTTGGCAAAGAAAAAACAAAAAAAGCAAAAAATGGTATTGACGCAAGAAATATTTGTGATATAATATCATTTGTGTATTGGCGTTTGTCGCCAAAATCAAATAACCCAAATCAGTCATAAGCTTGAAGGGACTGAAGGGAGGTCAGGGAAATGTCAAACGTAATCGTTAAAGAAAACGAGACTTTAGATAGCGCTTTACGTCGTTTCAAGAGAAGCTGCGCAAAGGCAGGTATTCAGCAGGAAATCCGTAAACGTGAACATTACGAGAAACCATCCGTAAAACGTAAAAAGAAATCTGAAGCAGCTAGAAAGCGTAAGTATAACTAATTGCTATCACAAGAGAGTTCCGAGAGGGGCTCTCTTTTTTTTATGGACTTTTCGTCTGAAAAATGCTACACTAAACAATATTCGACAATTCTTTCGAACGTACAAAAGATCTATCCTTATGTCAACTTTCACGACAATTATTCAAGGGAATTTTCAAAATACCAAAGCACGTAAATTTAATATATTGGAGGCAAGTGTTATGAAAAAAGAACTTGTAATTGCACTGGATGCAAAGGGACGTAAGGTAGTGGTTATTAACGAGATATTGTTTAAGGGGAAGCGAAATCCGCCTTGGGACAAGGTAGAGCAGTATTTAAAGCGTTACATAGGCAAGGTGATAACCGTTGCGGATACTGGGGAGGAAATATATATTGGACCGGATTTTCCGGATGAATATAGAGGGTCTGAAGATACGATAAAAACGCGAGGACCATATGCCAGAGCAAAGGCTAATGCTGCTCAAGGGATAGAGGAACTGATTACAATAGCCAGAAAAACCAGCGAAACAGAAAATTTAAAGGATAAAAATAGTAAGAAGGCCCGATATGGCTGGTATAGATATCTTACAAGATTCGCGTTACCTGTTGTAAATGAAACGAATACCATTACGCACTATAATGTGTACTTGGCGACCTTAATTGTTCGCAAAGATTATAAAAAGAAATTGTATCTATATGACGTAGTTCATGTAAAAAAGGAGAGTAGTTTTAATTTTATACTCTAAAAAATAAGAAACGAGTAACCCGCCTTGTGCCAAGCACTTACGGTACAGACCCGCTTCTTATATAAACAGTTTACTGGATGCTGGAAAAAAAGTCAATATTTTTTTACAGCCTTAGAACTTAAAAGATAAATTTAAATTTTAATAAAAGATTCTCTTAAAGGGATTACCTACCTATGCTTTACTTCCCCACCAACAATAACAGTAGATACCTGAATATCCTCATCAAAGAAAATAATGTCAGCATCAAAGCCTTCTTTTAAAGAGCCTTTGGTAGCAAGTTTCATAATTCGGGCAGGCACCTGAGTCATCATTTTCACTGCAGATTGCAGGGGAATGCCGGCTTTTTGCGTGCAGGTCCGAATTAAAACGTCTGCGGTAGCAATACTGCCTGCGAAGGCACTGCGGTTGGAAAGCTTGGCTACGCCGTCTTCAATAATGTAGGAGGTGCCTTCGTTGCTGCTGGCAGCCGTGTCGCAGTCCGTGCAGCCGCCAAAGCGGATGGCATCGGTTACCAGGCACATATGGTTATCGCCTTTTAATTTGTAAACCAATTGTAAAAGCTCCGGTGGCAAATGGCAGCCGTCTGCGATGGTTTCCACATCCATATCGTCAAAATAGTATGCTGATTCGGTAACACCTAAGTGGCGGAAGCCTCCAATTCGGATAATGGTAGAGGTGCAGGAGTATAAATGGGTAATGAGCTTCAAGCCCTGCTCGTAGGCTGCCTTCATATGGCAGAATTCTGCATCCGTGTGACCGGCGGAACCGATAATGTCATGTTCATTTAAAAAAAGCTGAAATGCATTATCAAGGTCCAATTCCGGTGCATAGCTCCAACGCTTAATAAGGTCGCCGTACTGATTAACCAGCTCTGTATATTCCGCTTTGTCCGGTGCTTTGATACAATTTGGATCCTGGGCACCGCATTGCTTTGGGGAAAAATAAGGTCCCTCTAAGTGTACACCAGGGATATTTGGAATTACTTCATCCGCTGAACCAAATGCTCGGATGGAATCGAGACTTTTCTTAGTAGCATCGATATCAAAGGCGGAAATGGTTGGATAAAGAGTGGTAGTTCCGTGAGTGCCATGCATATTAGAGGCACCGTGCACCGCTTCCTTAGTGGCATCAATATAACGATGACCACCGCCACCGTGCAGATGTAAATCAATAAAGCCCGGTGAAACATAGTTTCCGTGAGCGTCAATTTCGGTATCAAAAGATAGTTCCTCGGAAGTAATAGTTGTAATTTTACCATCTTCAAAATATAAATATAAATGTTCGCAAATACCATCCGGAAGGATGAGCTTTCCGTTTTTAATTCTTGTAATCATAAATCCTATCTCCTAAATTCAGTATACTATATAGTGAAAAAATATTACATATTTAAAATATCACAGCAAAAATTTCCTTTCAATACAACGAGAAAAGAAACAAAAGTTTTGCAAATTTATAGAACAAAAAAGTGTTTTTTCGTGCGAATAATGGGGAGTGCAGGAGGTTTTGTTGACAGTGTTTTCGAGCGTAAATTATAATTTAGTAAGCTATATAATGTAGTTTTGAATGTAGTTACAAAACCAGTAGCAAAATAGAAAAAAAGGAGATATAATGGACATGAACACAATCGTGAAAAAAGGGCAGAAAGACTTATTAAAGTATTATGTATTTGATAATCGTGAAAATGCCGGTGTATTTGCAGCAGATGAAATTGCAGAGGCAATTTTTAGTTGTCTTTCCGAAAAGGAAGAAATTAATATGATTTTTGCTGCAGCACCTTCACAAAATGATACTTTAGGTGCATTATTAAAGAGAGAGGGTATTCCTTGGAACAAAATCAACGCATTTCATATGGACGAATATATCGGTTTGCCGGATGGCGCACCACAGAGCTTCGGTGTATTTTTAAAGAACGCAATTTTCGGCAAGGTACCGTTTAAATCCGTAAATTACATTAACGGAAATGCAGCAGATATTCAGGCGGAATGTGCTCGTTATACCAAGCTTCTTACCGATTATCCGACGGACATCGTATGTCTTGGTATCGGTGAAAACGGTCATATCGCATTTAACGACCCGGGTGTAGCAGACTTTAACGACACTGCACTTATTAAGACTGCGGATTTGGATGAAATCTGCCGTCAGCAGCAGGTAAATGACGGATGCTTTAAGACTATCAATGATGTACCAAAGCAGGCTCTTACGTTGACGATTCCGGCACTTACCAAGGCAAAGCACATGTTCTGTACGGTTCCGGCTGCTACCAAACGCTGGGCAGTAAAGGAGACCATTAACGGACCTGTAAGCGAAGCTTGTCCGGCAACCATTATGAGAAAGCATGAGCATGCGGTATTATATTGTGACAGCTTAAGCGGTGCAGATTTGTTATAAAGAATAAAAAAGTAAAACGGATGGTGAATCAATGGAACAGCAGGTATCCTTATATCGTGACTTAGAGGAACTGGTAATTGTTTTTTATAATAAAAATATTTTGCCTCATGTGAATGTGCCTCATTTACATAGTCAGTATGAATTCTATTACAATATCAAAGGCGGAACCGGGCTGTTTGCAGATAAGAAGTTTTATGAGTGTACCGGTCATGATTTGTTTTTGATTCCGAAGACCTGTGTGCATAAGGTATTGGTACCCAAGGACACCTATTATGAGCGCTGTATTATCAACATGGATTCCAGGCTGGTAGACGCTATTAATGTGACACCCAGTCTAAACAGACCTCTTTTATGGCTGGAAGGACTTGGGGAACCGGAGACCAGGAAGGTAAATTTAAATGCAGAGCAGCATGAGAGATTCCTTAAGATGGTGGAAGCGTATAATGCTTTGAAGGAAAATGAACTCTTACAATATGCTAAGCTTTTAGAAATTCTGGCTTTTTTGGGGGAACAGTTTCCTATTGGAAAAGAATGCAAGGGAGAGACCAGACAGGCTGTATCCATTCCGGAGCAGGCCCTGACGATAATAGAAGAGGACTTTAAGACGATACGGATTTCCGATATTTCTGAAAAGCTTTATGTAAACAGCAGTTACCTGAGCACGCTTTTTAAGGAGGAATATGGTATTACCTTAGAGCAATATCTCATCATTCGTAAAATTGCGGAAGCAAAAAAATATCTATACATGGGGGTTCCGGTCAATAAGGCCTGTGAGCTTTCCGGGTTTAATGATTATTCTAACTTTATCAGAACCTTTAAGAAATTTGAAGGTTGTTCACCAAGTAATTTGCGGGGGTTAAATGCTCCGCTGTAAAGGAAATGGGCAGGATGGTTTTCTGTATGGAAAGCTATTCTGTCCTATTATTTTGCACAAAAGCTTCACTAAGGTTACGTTTAGGTTTCGGAGTAATAAACAAACGAAAGATAAACGAAAGAAAAGTGTTGACACACATGCAAATGTGATGTATTCTATCGTAGGAATACGAAATGGAGGAAGATATATTTTATGTATAAAGATTTGGTGATTAAGCCGCCCTTTTTTGAATTTGGACCCAAGGCTTTTCTATGTGGGGAGGAAATGCTTGCACTGGCAAAGGTGATTGACAAAACTGCTATGAAATACGACCTGGATGTAATTGTGACTCCACAGTATACAGATATTAAGCTGCTGGCAGATCATACAGAGAGAATTCTGGTTTTTGCACAGCATATGGATTACCTGACCGTAGGCAGAGGTTTGGGAAGTGTACTTCCGGAGGCGGTAAAGGCAGCAGGTGCAGTAGGTGTTATGTTAAATCATGCAGAAAAGCCTCTTACCATGGAAGAAATAGAGAAGACCATTGTACGTGCTGATGAGGTGGGGCTTGGTACGATTGTTTGTGCAAATACCGTGGAAGATGTAAAAACCATTGCAAAGATGGGACCGAATTTGATTGTGGCAGAGCCTACGGATTTAATCGGCACCGGACAGACCAGCGACAGCAATTATGTACTGGAGACCATCAAGACTGTTCGCGACATTAATCCGGATATCATGGTATTACAGGCGGCAGGTATTTCTAATGGTCAGGATGTGTACAACACCATTAAACTTGGTGCGCAGGCAACCGGTTCTACCAGCGGTATCATTAAGGCCGAGGATCCATATGCCATGGTAGAAGAGATGCTTTATAATCTGCGAAAAGCCTGGGATGAATTGCACCGCGTATAGGCTTTAAACGTATGGAGGATGAGGAGATGAAGCAGGAAGCAGTGCTTATGGCGAAGCTAGCCTACATAACAGAAAGTGATTGCATCAGAGAAATGCTTGGGTATTTTGAGGAAGAGGTGTATGCAAAAGCAGTTGATTTGCTGAAAAACGCCCCGCGTATTGGTGCCAGCGGCTGTGGCCACAGTGGAATTATGTGTCAGCATTTTGCACATTTGATGTGCTGCATCGAACGCCCGGCCAGATTTATTTCTCCGGCAGAAGCGGTACATGGTGCTGCCGGCTTTCTTCAGGCAGGCGATGTTATGGTTTTGGCATCCAGAGGCGGCAAGACGGGAGAGCTTATACCGATTTTAGATATTTGTAAGAAGAAAAATATTTCTGTCATTGTGATTACGGAAAATATGGAGTCTCCGTTAGCACAGGGGGCGGATGTAGTAATTAAGCAGTATGTAAACCGTGAAACAGACAAGTACAATTGTCAGGGCACCACGTCTTCCACGTCACTTGCAGTTATTTTTCATGTATTACAGACCGCGTTGATTGAGGAAACCGCGTTTCAAAATGAGCAGTTTGCCTTAGTGCATCCGGGTGGCGCAGTTGGAGAACGATTGAACGAAAAATAGGTGTATTAAACACCACAAACATTATAGAAAAGAGGAGTTAACTATGGAATTTAAAGTTTATCAGAAGGAATTAGAATTACAGTCAAGAGGATGGATACCAACTTTTCATGATGTATCCAAGGAAGTAATTGAAATCGTGCAGGCTTCCGGTGTCAAAAACGGTACCGTTACCATTGCATCTCATCATACTACCTGCTCTGTTATGGTTCAGGAATGCTCTCATGATATCGATTCCTTTGACCTGGAGTATTTGCAGCATGATTTGTTGGATATTATGAGAAAAATGATTCCGGATTTTGCAGAAGAGCATCAGTATCGTCATCCGGGTCCGATTCATGCACAGTTTGGCAGATATGTAAATGAACCGGGTGATTACACCAGTATGAACACCGACGGTCACCTTCGCAGCGTATTTTTCGGCAGAAGTGAAGCGATGACTATCAAAGATGGTGTGCTTGACGGTGGTGAATTTGCTCACATTTACTTTATAGACTGGGATCATGTACGTGCGCGCCGCAGACAGTTAAATGTAACGGTTATGGGAACTACAGAGGATGTAGGTGACAGAAGGTGGAATAATGGCGAAGTAATCGACACCAAGCGTAAGTATACAGAAGAAGAAAAAGCCTTTGATGTTCATTACACATTACAGCAGCAGAGATAATTTAAGTAATTACAACGAGAGGAGTAAGGGATTATGTTATATATTTTAGATACTGCAGATTTAGCAGCAATTAAGCATTGCAATGAATTTTATCCACTTGCAGGTGTTACAACAAACCCATCTATTATTGCAAAGGAAAAAACAGATTTCTGGAAGCTTGTGAAGGAAATCAGAAGCATTATCGGTGAAGAGAAAATGCTTCATGTTCAGACAACCCAGAAAGAAGCTTCTAAGATTGTGGAAGAAGCAAAGCTTTTAAAAGAAGAATTAAAAGGTGATTTCTATGTGAAGATTCCGATTGGTGAAGAAGGTCTTAAGGCTACCATGGAGTTAAAGAAGTTAGGCATCGGCGTTACTATGACAGCAATCTTTACTCCTGCACAGGCACTTATTGCAGCAATGGCAGGCGCAAGCTTTGTAGCGCCTTACGTAAACCGATTGGACAACATCCTTGGGGATGGTACGGAAGTGGTTGCAGAAATCGTAAATCAGCTGGAACTTTACGGTTCTGACTGCCAGGTGCTTGCAGCAAGCTTCAAAAATGCGGAGCAGGTACACAAGTGTGCTTCTGCAGGCTGTCACAGTGTGACCGTTGCAGCGGACATTTTAAAGATGATTATATCCCATCCAATGACCGATGCTGCTATTGCAGGTTTTGATAAGGATTGGACCAATGTATATGGGGAACAGACCATTGCAGACTTTCGTGTTGTAGAATAGAATATTTTTTATCACTGCCACATACCATATTAGAAAAGACAGTTCGGACTTACTTATTATGAAAAAATTCTTTTCTATGGTTTTGGCAGTGATTTTTTGTCTGATAACCTTACATATTCCGGTGGAGGCGGCCATGGAGCTTACCGCACCGTCCGCTATTTTAATTGAGGCTTCCACGGGGCAGGTGATTTACGAAAAAAATGCCACAGAGCAGCGTTCGCCGGCATCCATTACGAAGATTATGACGCTTCTTTTGACCTTTGAGGCATTGGAAAATGGGAAAATCAGTTTGAAGGATTCGGTGCTTACCAGTGAGCATGCAGCCAGTATGGGCGGTAGTCAGGTGTTTCTGGAAGAAGGGGAAACCCAGGACATGGAGACCATGATTAAGTGTATTGTGGTAGCCAGTGCCAACGATGCTTCCGTGGCGGTGGCAGAGTATATTGCAGGAAGTGAGGCGGCTTTTGTGGACTTAATGAATAAAAAGGCAGTGGAGCTTGGCATGGTAGATACCCATTTTGAGGATTGCTGTGGCTTGTCTGATTCGGACTTGCACTATACCAGTGCAAAGGATGTGGCGATTATGTCCAGGGAGCTGATTACAAACTATCCGCAGATTTATGATTATACCGGTATCTGGATGGAAGACATTACCCATGTAACGCAAAGGGGAAGCAGTACCTTTACCCTATCCAGTACCAACAAGCTGCTCAAGCAGTATCCATACACTACGGGGCTGAAAACCGGTTCTACGTCTAAAGCAAAGTTTTGCGTTTCCGCCACGGCACAAAAAGACAATATTGACTTGATTGCGGTGGTAATGGGATGTGAAAATGGTAAAGAGCGTTTTAAAGAGGCTGCAGCCCTTTTGAATTATGGGTTTTCCGTAAGTACCTTATATCGGGATGAAAATGATTTTGAACTGGAAGCACTTCCGATTAAGGGAGCGCTGGAGCAGAACGTAGGTATTGCTTTTAAAGAGCCTTTTGTGTATCTGGACACGGAAAATCGAGATTTATCCGCGGTACAGAAGGTGTTGGAACTGCCCGAACTGGTGGAAGCTCCTGTGAAGGAAGGTGATGTGGCTGGGTATGCGGTGTATTCTTTAAATGGCATGGAACTTGGAAAAACAGAGATTATATATACCGAAACCATGGAAAAGGCCACGTTTAAGGATTATTTTAGAAAAGCGTTTCAGGATATGTTGTTTTAATACTTGCGTTAGGTTTTGATTATGTGATATGATAGACTTCAGGACGGAGGAAGCATATGACGTGGATGGAAATACTACTTGCATGTATTGTGATTTTTATAGTTGTGTGCCTCATCAGTATCTGGCATGCATCCACACATTTTCATAAAGTTTTTTACAGGCTTTCTAGTGATAAGATTAGTGAGCCTGTTAAGTTCGTCCTTTTGTCTGATTTGCACGACCGAAAGTATGGCAAAGATAATGAAAAGCTGTTACATGCTATTTACGAAGAGAATCCGGATGCTGTTTTGGTAGCAGGGGATATGCTGACGGCTTTGGAAGAGCGTAAGGAAAAAGTAGCCGAGCACTTTATCCGGGCATTGGGCGAACGGTATACTATTTATTATGGTCTGGGCAATCACGAGGCAAAAATGGGCTGGGGCAGAAAGCGTTTTGGCAATCGTTACGAAGAATATATGGATGCCATAAAAGCGTCCGGAGCCAAGGTTCTTCGAAATGAGTTTATGGAGTATCCGAAGGAGCCTATTCGCATATATGGCCTGGATATGAGCCATCGTTACTACAAACGGCTTCAGAAGACTCGGATGGAAGAAGGGTATCTGGAAGAAACCTTAGGAAGAATGGATGCCCAATACTATAATATTTTGCTGGCTCATAATCCCACGTATTTTGAGGATTACGCCAAGCTTCATCCGGATTTGGTGCTTAGCGGTCATGTTCATGGAGGATTGGTACGTCTTCCGTTTTTGGGAGGAGTGATTTCGCCGGCACTTAAGTTGTTTCCAAAGTATGATGGAGGCAAGTTTGTACAAGGAGATTCTACCATGATTCTCAGCAGAGGTCTTGGTATTCACAGCGTGGAGTTTCGTATGTGGAATCCTGCAGAATTAGTTGTAATTGAAATTGTTCCTAAAGATAAATAAAAGAGGTTATTATGGCAATACCGGTTAAACTGGAAGTGTTTGAAGGTCCTTTAGACCTGCTATTGTATTTGATTGACAAAAATAAAGTGGATATTTATGATATTCCGATTGTAGAGATTACCGCTCAATATTTAGAGTATATTCGTGCCATGGAACAGGAGGACATGAATATTGTCAGTGAGTTTTTGGTGATGGCGGCTACCCTTCTGGATATTAAGTGCAGAATGCTTCTTCCAAAGGAAGTCAACGAAGACGGCGAAGAGGAAGACCCGCGTGCAGAGCTGGTACAGCAGTTGTTGGAGTACAAAATGTACAAGTACATGTCTTACGGTTTGAAAGATAAGATGACAGAGACCGGCAATGTATTTTGCAGAAATCTGTCCTTGCCTGAGGAGATACAGCAGTATAAGGCTCCTATAGACCATGAGGAGTTGATAGGAGATACTACGCTTCAGAAGCTGCATGGTATTTTTAAAGATATTATGAAGCGTCAGGTAGACCGCGTAGACCCGATTCGAAGCCAGTACGGTAATATTGTGCGTGATGAAGTGGATGTGGAGCGCAAGACCATTTACATTGAGGAATATATCAAGACGCGGAAGCATTTTAGTTTCCGTGATTTGTTGGAAAGGCAGTCATCTAAGCTGGAAGTGGTAGTTACATTTTTAGTGGTGCTGGAGCTTATGAAAACGGGTAAGGTTACCATCAGGCAGGATGAGCTGTTCGATGATATTTACATTACATCAAACGAAGTTTTAGTATAGAGGTTGAGATGGACAAGAGAAAAGCGATTATAGAAGCAATTTTATTTACCATGGGAGAAAGTGTGGAGATTTCCAGACTGGCAGAGGTGATTGACAGTGATGTGAAAACGACCAAATCCCTTCTTGGAGAGATGCAGCAGGAATATGCAGAGCGTGATGGCGGCATTCAATTATTGATTTTGGATGACGCGGTGCAGCTTTGTACCCGTAAGGAATT
>JAFXAZ010000100.1 GCA_017521985.1 Lachnospiraceae bacterium | reverse complement strand
TTTGATGTATGTTTATTTTGTTAAGGTAGGGGTATCTCAACAATACAACATATATTCAAAAACTGCTACTTTTATTTTTATAAAAAAGTAGTGACCTTATTGTACGTAACGCTAGCCGTCGCGCCAGCGACTTGGTACAATTTACCTAACTACATTGCTGTACATGCAAAAGAAACGAGAAACATATTATTTATCAAGGAGGGATTTTGACATGGATCAAAGATTACAACCTTTATTTACCCCATGGAAGATTGGCAATTGCGAAATTAAAAATCGTGTTGTATTGACATCTATGGGCGGTACCAATTTATTGGGATGGATGGAAATTAATCATTTCGATAAAGCCGGTGCCAAATTTATTATGGAGGTGGCCAAGAATAACGTAGGTTTGGTGCTTCCTGGCTGTCAGCCGGTGTATAATCCGATGTTTGGTCAGTGGCTGTACAAGAACGAAAAAATGTACAAGGACCTGGCGGCATGGATGCCGGAATTTCATAAGACAGGTGCAAAGCTGTTTGTACAGTTGACAGCAGGCTTTGGCCGTTCTTTTACCATCAGTCATTTGATGGAGATGTTGTATACCAATAAGGCACTTAGGACAGTGTCTAAGCCATTTATGGATTTGGACAAAATTACCGCGGCACCGAGTGCTTCTCCAAACCGTTGGTCTGACAAAGTGCCTTCCCGTGAAATGACGGTGGCAGAAATTCAAGAGTTTATTACCGCATTTGGTAAAACTGCCAAGCTGTTAAAGGATGCCGGCGTGGATGGTGTAGAAATTCATGCAGTGCATGAGGGCTATTTATTAGACCAGTTTACCTTGAAATACGTAAATAAGCGTACCGATGAGTATGGTGGTTCTTTTGAAAATCGTTATCGTTTCGCGGTAGAAATTGTAAAGGAAATAAAGCGCGTATGTGGTCAGGACTTTCCGGTATCTCTCCGTTACAGTGTAGAGTCCAAGACCAAAGGCTTCCGTCAAGGTGCTTTGCCGGGAGAAGAATACGTGGAAGTGGGTCGTGATATGGAAGAGTCCCAAAAGGCTGCCAAGTATTTACAGGATGCAGGCTATGATATGTTAAACTGCGACAATGGTACCTATGATGCATGGTATTGGGCACACCCACCGATTTACATGCCGGAAAACTGTAATTTGGATGATGTAGCACATATTCGTAAATTTGTTGATATTCCGGTAGTGTGTGCCGGCCGTTTGGATCCTCGCGTGGCAGCAGATGCTATTGCAGAGGGTAGAATTGATGGTGCAGGCTTTGCACGTCCGTTCCTGGCAGACCAGGCATGGGTAACCAAGCTGATGGAAGGCAAAGAGGAAGATATTCGTCCATGTATTCTTTGCCATAATGGCTGCTTCAATATGTGTCATTACGAAGGCGTTCCAAACGACCAGGAGCTGATGGATTCTCTACATTTAGCACGATGTGCAGTAAATGCGGAAACCATGCAGTGGGGCAAGCACAAAATCGTACCAACCACGAATCCAAAGACCGTACATATTATCGGCGGCGGTATCGGTGGTATGGAAGCGGCAAGAGTACTCAAGCTGCGCGGTCATGAACCAATTATCCATGAAAAATCTGATAAGCTGGGTGGTACCTTCATTCCTGCAAGCGCAGAAAGTTACAAGGGCAAGCTTCGCGAGCTTTTGGCATGGTATCGTAAGCAGATGGCAGACTTACAAATTGAAGTACATTTGAACGAAGAGATTAAGGATACGGCATCGTTTGCAGGTTCTCCGGTAATCGTGGCTACCGGTGCTGTGGCCCGTGTATTAAAGAACGTGGAAGGCCACGAAAAGATGATAGAGGCTTGTGATTACTTAAACGGTGCTCCTGTGGGTGATACCGTGGCTGTCATCGGTGGCGGTCTTACCGGCTGTGAAATCGCTTATGAATTGGCATTACAGGGCAAAAAGCCTGTTATCGTAGAAATGAAGAATGACTTGATTGCACAGACCGGTATTTGTCTGGCAAACAGCTCTTACCTTCGTGAATGGTTTGCACTCCACGAAGTTCCGGTACATTTGGAGACTACCTTACAGTCTGTAAACGACAAGGGTATCGTATGTATGGACAAAGCGGGTAATACCATAGAAGTAGCATGTGACAGCGTAATCAGTTCCGCAGGCTATATTGCAAATCCGCTGACAAAGGCTTCTAAGGACGTTTATTTGGTAGGCGACTGTCAGCAGGTGGGCAATTTAAGAACCGTAGTATGGCGTGCATACGAAGTTGCTATGAAGATTTAAGGAGGCAAAGGTATGAATTTAACAAAAGAGCAGCAGGCGATTTTGGATGGCGAAAAGGGTGAAGTCCTTGCTCAGATTATGAAAACGCTGGTGCGTTACGGCGAGCTGTTTGGTGCAGACAGCATGGTACCTGTTACAAGTAAATACAACCATCTGGTTACGTCCTTTGGTTTAAAGGCACTGGGACCGGTGTATGATTTGATGGACAAATTAATTGACTCAGGCAATGTATCTACCCAGAAGTTTTCCGTAGACCCGCGTCCGTTGGACCCGAAGGTTCCAAGTAACTTTTTGCAGAATTTTATTTTCAAGAACTTTATGTACTCCAAGCAGGAGGATTATGAGGCACAGTTAACCAAGCTGGGTCTTATGGAAAAGGATGCGTTTACGTGTACCTGCTATATGGATGAGGTGGGCAATACGCCAAAGATGGGCGAGGTGCTTTCCTGGGCAGAATCTTCTGCAGTGGTGTATGCAAACTCTGTACTGGGTGCAAAATGTAACCGTAACTCCGGTATTATTGATTTGATGGGTTCTGTGCTTGGTTATGTACCAAAGTTCGGACTTTTAACCGACGAAGGCAGAAAAGCTACCTGGATTGTCAAAATTGAGACCACCAAGAAGCCGGAAGCACAGCTTTTGGGCTCTGCTATCGGTATGAAGGTTATGGCAGATGTTCCGTATATTATCGGACTGGACAAATGGCTGGATGGCAAGCTGGATGACGCTGCCAAGACCTATTTGAAGGATTTTGGTGCTGCAACCGCATCTAACGGTGCAGTAGGCTTGTATCATATTGAAAATATTACTCCGGAAGCGGTGCAGTACGGTCAGGCTTTGATTACGGAAAATGCACAAGTTTATGTAGTAGATGATGCAGAGCTGGAGCGAGTATATAAGAGCTATCCGGTCATCTGGAAAAAGAAAGACGCCACACCGAAGCTTTGCTTCATGGGCTGTCCGCATATGAGCTTAGAGCAGTTAATTGACTGGACAGGGAAGATTGATGAGGCTTTACAGAAGGAAGGCAAGACCAAAGTCTGCATTCCGACGGTATTTACTGCTTCACCTGCAGTACTTAAGAAATTTGCAGAAACTCCGTATGCTGCAACCTTAGAAAAGGCAGGCGTTATTACGTCTTATATCTGCCCTTTGATGTATATGAACAATCCGCTCAGTGAAAAGATACCGGTTATTACTTCCAGCAATAAATTAAGAACCTACACCAGTGCAAGGTATTATACCGATGCAGAAATATTAGAGCAGATTACAAAGGGAGGAAGCAGCAAATGAAAGAGTTTAAAGGCAGAATCGTAGCCCCTGGAACCATAACCGCCAAAGCAGTTGTTTCCCATGGAGGCTTGAATACATTAGCATCTTTTCAGAAGGCGCTGCAGTTTGGCGACAAAAACGCAACCTGCGGTGACCAGAACAATCCGGACTTATACGGCAAGCAGATGGCAGGAAAAGCATTGTGTCTGCCAAGAACCATCGGTTCCACCACCGGCGGTCTGGTTTTATACTGTGCCTGCTCCATGAAAAGACAGCCGGCTTGCATGCTGTTTTCAGAGCCGATCGATTCCTTGGCAGCAGCCGGCGCGGTATTGGCAGACGTGTGGCTGGATGATGTGACCATGCCGGTTATTGATTCTTTGGGTGAGGAATTTTTAAGTTATGTCAAAGATGATATGACAATCACAGTGAAGGAAGACGGCACGGTAATCGTAGAAGAGTAAATGAAATGGATTGTTTGGTAAAGGTAAAAGATTACATCCCGGATATTTTTGTGGAGCTGAAATATGCTTCCGAGGATAATTTCACAGGACATAAAATATATGATTTCACAGAGGCTTACCTGCGCTATGGAACGGTGCAGAAGCTTATGAAGGTGCAGGAGGCACTGAGAAAGCAAGGGCTTTCATTGAAAATCTGGGATGCCTACCGACCACCGTCAGCACAGTTTGTTTTCTGGGAAATCTGCCCCGATGATACCTATGTGGCAAATCCAATAAAGGGATTTTCTCCCCACAGCCGTGGAGGAGCCGTAGATATTACACTGGTAGACCAGACAGGTAGAGAGCTGGAAATGCCCACGGAGTACGATGACTTTTCCGGTAAGGCAGTGCGGGACTATCCGGACTGGACTCCACAGGCGACTGCCAACCAGAGAATCGTAGAGCAACTTATGGTAGATAATGGATTTACCGCTTACGAGGGCGAATGGTGGCATTATGTGGATACAGATAAGTATGAGGTAGTGGAAGAGGCGGAAGCAGGTATATCGAGATTTTCTGTTTTCTATTGACATAATAATTGCCAATGCATATAATAATATTAAAGGAGAAGCGAGCTTCTCTAGTGGGCTAACACTTAAATCTGATATGCTTGTCAATCATGTGATTGACCGTTGGCGAACAACACTAAAATTCGATATATTTACCGGCTTTTGGCTGGTCGTTGGCAGACAACACTAAAATTAGCCACAAAGAGAGAGTATATAGCACAATGGTGTTATTGCTCTCTCTTTTAAATTAAGGAGAGGGGAATAAGTAATAAATGAAATTCACCAAGGAAGATGCAAGGCGCAGGGTATTAAATTGCGCAAAGCAGTACCAACAGAAGCTGTTAAATAAAAAGTTGATTGTTATATATCGCGAACGGAAAGATAATGCCATTCGATACATAGAAGTTGCTTTTTACGAAAGAAATTATCAACATTTAACAGGGATAGAGTTGTTAGACGAAGATGGCAATGTGTTGCATCATCAGGCACTTCCAGTATTAATGGACGTGACAAAAATTACTAAAATTACAGGGGATTATAATAATGTCAGGCCGTATCTTTTTGTAAATAAAGTTATGGGCGGTGTGAATTTTTGCTTGGGATTAACCAGAGAGAATACAGAATATGTTCCTTCATCAGCATTACTGGAAGATATAAAGAAGGTAACAGATGCACCATCACAAGTACTTGCTATTTTTGAAAAGGATGCAAAAAGCGAAGTCTACGAGACTGTAAGGCATGTAGTGAAAGGTCTGAACCTTAATCATATTCAACTACCTGATGAAATCAAAAATATGATTGATTTAAAGAATTATGTATATAAAGGTAAAGGATGAGGTTATTATAAGGTATCAGGAATGTTCAAGTCCGGCCACCAGCAGTATTAAGAGAGTAGAGAAAACACTGATAAAATCAATGTTTTCTCTCTTTTTTTCTACAAAATTTTGCGTTAAAATTGTTTGTAAATGTTTGTAAGCCGCATATTTACTGTATTTTTCGGCTTTTTTGCCTTTCCCGGAAGTGTTTTGGCTGTTGTGTAAGCTATCCCAGCACCGATTTCATAATATCCGCCGTCTGTGCATCCGGCTCTTGCTTGCGGATGTAGTGCCACGTCATAGCGGTATCAGCGTGCCCCAGAAGCGTACTTAATTGTGTGATCGGTATACCATTCTCAAACAGCAGTGTTGCCACTGTGAAGCGGATCTGGTGGGAAGAACGATACTTGATCTTCAGTTCCTTGCAGATCTTCATCAGTGCTTCATTGAACGTATTCGCCAGAATCTGCTCCCCGTCACGCATAAACAAATACTCCGTGTCCGGGTAAAGGCGGTGCGTCTGCTCAATGATTGACAGTGCAGTATCCGTCAGAGGAATGGTACGAAAGCCGGATGCCTTGTTTCCCTTGATACGTTCCTCATTGGTCAGATAACGTGCGTCAAAGGTCAGATCATCATTCATCTTCTGACAAGTCCGCTGTGCTCTCTGAATGTGCAGTTGACCGTTTCTGACATCACTGTACTTAATGGCACATGTTTCACTGATCCGCAAAGGTACGAAGAATGAAAAGCGGATTGCCAGCGAGTAAATGTCGGTCTTGTCTGCCAGATAGTCCAGAATCCGTTGTCTTTCGTCCAACGTGTAGTTGTCCTTGTTGCTATTCTGGGGCTTGCAACGTTTGCGGAAGACCTTCATATCCACATCTGACAGCAGATTGTGCTCGATAATCTTCCGGGACACACAACGCCGGAGGATGCCATTCAGCACACTTAAGATGTTTGACAGACGTTTGCTTGTAATCGCAAAGTCCATGGTCACATCATAGAGAAAGGCTTCAAAGTCGGCAATCTCAATTTTGGCTACCTGCATCTTTGCCAGAGAAGAATCCTGGATGTAGTGCTTCCATTCGTTCTTATTCTCCTTCAGCGTCTTGGATGAGGTCTTGATACTTGCACGCCAGTGCATCCATTCCAGATAAGCCTACTCCATAGTAGTGACCGCATCTCCGCAATATTTCTCAAATAGCTTGTCTATAAGATCACGTCTGGTCTTGGCAGTGTACTGTTTCCGATCAATCACAATATAAAATTGGTTGATGCTCTCACGATATTTAATTTTTTGTAAATCACAGAATTGTTTTAAAATGGTCTCTTTTCTCATGTTATCGTACAATTCTGCGACCCCTTCTAAGGTCATATTATTACATTCCGGGACGGAAGGCAAGAGAAGGTTTGATACATTCGGATTTTCCATAGCTGTTACCGGAAATTTCTAAAGTGTATCTATTTTCATGTGTTGGTAAAACGTATCTATTTTGTGTCTTTGAAATTTCACAATTCCTTTCATATATTTAGCGGTGCTCCGCATTATTGATTGTACCAAGTCGCTGGCGCGACGGCTAGCGTTACGTACAATAAGGTCACTACTTTTTTATAAAAATAAAAGTAGCAGTTTTTGAATATATGTTGTATTGTTGAGATACCCCTACCTTAACAAAATAAACATACATCAAA
>JAFXAZ010000099.1 GCA_017521985.1 Lachnospiraceae bacterium | reverse complement strand
ACTATTATCCGGATTCTTTATTGCACTGCTTGTCTTTGTGCTATAATTTCCATGCACACTAAAACGTGTTTCATCTGTTTTTCCATAAATAATAGTTGCATTCTCAGGAGCTGTAACATACCTGGTTGCCTGCTCAGTTGCAGGATATGTACTACTCTCAGAAGCCATTACTGTTGTAGCATTCTCATTTACAAAGGAAGCCAATATCAATACAAGTGCAAGTAATGACGCTATAAATCTTTTCATTGTTTTAAATCCTCACTTTCAATAAACGTTTCAATAAGCGAACCATAATCCCACCTTTTACATGGCTACTTTCTTCTCTCTGTCTTATCCTTAGAAACCACCATAAATTCAAAATAGCTTCTCTCCATAAGATTCTGTAACATTTCGATTATACTTCACATACTCAATGTAATTTAATACGTTTACCAAACCAACCATCATCCAACACAAAAGTATCAATCCCGGTATTAATAACCAATGAACGATGCCTAACCATTGCCTCCCAAAACAAGTCTTCCTGATAATAGTGCAACCTTACTTCCTTTTCTGGCTGTTCTACTGCAACGGCTCCAAACTGCGTTCCTGGCATCTTTCATTACTAATACACTTTTCCAAAGAATGCCGCCGCATCGTCCAACATTTCCTTGACTGCTCCAGTCAAAGGAGCGCCATATTCAGACACCTCATAAGCCTCGGCATAGCGGATTTTACTGCCGTATTCCACACCATATCGCTTTATCAATTCCTTACGGAAACGTGCCGCAACCTTTGCAAATCGCACACTGTAGCCGCGTGTAGCAGTCATTATCTCCTCGTCTGTAGTATCCTTAGTAATCTCCATGCCTTTCAGCCATTCAAAGCGCTCTGCTTCGCCTTCCGGCACCTCTTCCTCATAAGTATATGGAAGCCATTCATACACCTGTGACACATTTAAGTGTGCTATCTGCAGCTTTATATCAATCACATCATCTACACCAATCAATACATCAGGGCGAAATGGTGGATTCATAAATCTGTCCTCATAATACATAATTACCGGCATTATACGCATAGCAGGTACATCCGGACACTCATGTGGAACCGTAAGCATATAAGACGCATCCTGAACCAGTAAGCCTACTGCTCTGTGGTCTGCATGATAATCATTCTGCCTGTGTGAAATAACCAAATCCGGTGCAAATTCACGTATGTAACGAATCAATTTCCTGCGAGTTTCTAAATCTGCCACCAGAGAACAGTCATCATTATCCCATACGTCATATCTTATGCCTAACAACGCTGCGACGGCTGCTGATTCTCCTGCACGTCTCTTTACAGTTTCTTCCGCGTTCATAATATGATGACCACCACAGCCGTTACAGCAAGACAGAAATCTCACTTCATGTCCTAATTTTATTAATTTGTTTGCCAAGCCGCCACATCTAAACTCGTTGTCATCCTGATGGGCGCCAATCATTAATACTCTCATTATTCATTCCCTCACGGGTTAGCTTTTATTATTTAACTCTTCTCTTATTAGCTACCAGATATGTGTATACACCTATCGCTGCTGCCAACAACATTATCCATAAAATAAGATTGCTGTCATCTCCGGTACTTGGACTAGAAATCGCTTCAACAGGAATTGTGTCTGCAATATTGGCTACATCTTCTTCGTCACTATCGTCTTCATTAGATGCATCATCCTGTGTATCACCTGTACTATGATCTACATCTGTAAGAACGGTCAATGTACTGTCTACACTATGCCCTCCTGCATACAGTAATGTGACAATATGTTCACCTGCTGAAAGAGTTTCCAGATATTCTGCCTTAAACGTTACGATGATGGAACCTTCCTTTAACGTATAATTGGCTTTATCCACCTCTTTACCATCCATCTTTACACCAGCCAAATCATCCAAATCGCCTGTACAGTGAATAGATGCCGTAGCATTTGCTCCCTTGGTATAAGACTTGTCAGTTCCTTCAAGAATAATTTCAGGTTTTACATCCGGTGTTGTACCTTCGCCTTCTCCTGTTCCCGGTGTCTGCTCCTGAATTGGAATTATCAAATCCTCCAGCGCAATTTCCTGAGTACCTTCAGCATCCGCATACACCTTACCACAGCCCAAAGTGTCTCTTCCAAGACGTTCACTCTCACAACTATAGGTACACTTCCAATATTCAACATGCCCCGCTTCTGTACTGGTTGCATCCTTTGCCTCCACGTACGTTAGATTTTTACAAGACTCCTGCTCGCCATGCTTTGTAAGCACAGAGTTTACATCAGAAGCTTTCTGCCACACACGCACGTAATCCACTTCCATATATTTACCGTCTTCCTTTATAGGGTCAAAGCCATTCGGTAAAACAATCAATGCAGTTGAAAGTATTGGCACAGTATTAATTGTACCATTTTCATCAAAGCTCTTGAATGGTTTGGTATGAATAAGTCTGCCATCCAGATAATAATTTAATGTACCATATGTTTCGTCATCTTCTGCCTTAATCCATTCCAATCCATATGTATGATATCCTAAAGACAAGTCATAAGGAGAACGGTATTTTTCGCCGTGTGAAGTTTTTTCTCCATTCTCAGTAACTCTTTCATGGTAACAAGTATTAAAACCAGATTTATATCTTCCCTCATTGACATCAAGTTCATAGAAATGCTTATAATTTATTGCAAACTCCGAGGTTTTGTTTCGTTCTGAATACATCCAGAAAGACTGATTAAGTCCGGCTATGTCGGCATATTTATAGCGTGCTTCCCAATATCCGTAACTTTGCTGGAATATTTCTGCATCCACCCAAATACTTGCTGCTGTTTCTACCGCACCATTCTTTTCCTCTGCTTTTGATATCAGTTTCAAAGAACCTTCCGACACCTCTACATTCTCAGGATGTCTTGATGACGCAATGTGACCAGGTTTATGATCCTCAGATCTCCATATATGCCAGTTTAAGGAATCACCCTGAAATTCATCCTGAAATGTCAACACCCATTCTTCATCACTCTCTACCGGAGGACCTGCCCAAACAAACTGTTCTGCAAATTCACATAAAATCATTGCAGCCTGTCCTCTCGTCAGAGTTTCCTTTGGTTTGATTTCGAACAAATTATCGTCAATTACATTGCAACGATACATCACTTTCAGAGCATCCAAAGCCCATTCACTTGTCTCTGTTCCATCTTTCAATGAATTCCAGTAATCCGGAAGCTCATCTATCCACTCTGTGTTCTTACCTATGTAATTCATTGCGTTGTACAAAATCTGTACTGCCTCTTCCTTACTTACTGTGGCATCTGTTAATACCTCTGAAGGAATACCATCCTGTAATATTGCTGCCTCTGATTCAGCCATACCTATTGCTTTACAAACATAGGAAATGAAATCTGCAATGATAATATCCTCATCAACTCCAAAATTTTCGTCTGTAAGGCCACTGACAATCCCTTCATACCCTAGATATTCTACCGCATATTTAGACTCATGCTCCTTAGGAATATCTCTAAACGAATTCATGCTTGCTCTTTCATAATTGTATGCGTCAATATCTGGTGTCACATAAATTGTTTGAAAAACACTACCATCATTGGCATTCAAGATTTCAAAGCGAACTGCGGAAGCTCTCGTGTTAATACTATCGTTTTCTTCCCCTGTAATCTGAGGTATAAGTTTTACGAATTCCTCACCTTCAGTACCAGAAAAATCAAAAATACCTAACTCATACCAACTACTCTCCTGTCTTCTATCCAGAATATGCATATCAATATTAAATGTATCAACTTTACCATTATGATGTACCTCATAACAAGCGTTGGTTGTCTGCATTGTATTCCAGTAAAGCAAATAAACAGAAATTTTTACTTTAGGTTCGGATGATTCCAAACCAGGATCATATTTACAATAATCCTCTATCTCACTTTTCTTTACAAGTTCCTCAGAAATCCAGAAGGTCTGTGTATACTTTGTTAAAGGTCCTTGTAACTTAGTGCTGTTTCTCCAGTCACCTTCATAGGAGAAGCCCTCAAACGCCGTAACGTCGGAAGTTTCATTATCTCCTACACCAAAAATATCCGGATAATTTGTTCGTGCTGTCGTCTGTACCAGTTTAATTGCAGTACCGTGAAGACTTGTTCCCGTTGTACCTGGGAGAAATCCAAAAGTTACCGTTTCATCTGCATTTCCACTAATTGCAAAGACACCAAGAGATACCCAGCCTGCTCCTTGCGTTGCATCCTTGCTGGCATTAATCACATAACTATCTTCATCTTCACTAATAGAAAGAAGCATATCAGCACTATCAACATCAGGAACCTCATAGAGAAAGAGTTCATAATTGCCAGGAGTCAGTCCTCCAATCTTATAAGATATTTCCGCATCCGTTTCATCGGTAAAAATTGTAGCATTTCCGTCATATGTGTAACTATCGGAAGGCTCCCAACTACCTTTTAGTTCTGCTTTTTCATTGTCATTAGCAATGTAAATATGCTCTTCTGCAATATCTTCCCTATCACCAGGCATCAACTTTACGGCAGTCGCTCTAAAGTTGCTATTACCTTTTATGTTACTTGTCTCAAGCTTGTTTCCCTCACCATTAAATTCAAAGGTCCCGAGAGATATCCAACCAGTTTCCGCATTGCTATCTTTAGCTGTAACTTCTTCAACACCACTCTTTGAGACACCTTTTTGATGAGTTATTTCGAAGGTCATTTCGGAACTGCCTATTGTATTTGGATATACATAGTAGAATACCTCATATACACCGTTTACCTCAGAAAAATCTACTGTAAATCCAGCATTATGAGCATTTGTATATGCAATATACTGACCTTCAACATTATAGCTTTTTCCTGACCATGCCCATCCTTTTGCTCTATCATCAAATCCGACAGTTTTATTATCTTCTTGCCCCGGTGCAGTAAGTGTCCACTTCTCGTTCACTGCAGGATTCTTATTTACACCGAGTGTCAATAAAATACCCTGTTCTATAGGTGTTGGTGTCGGTGTTGCGTCTTCACCCGCTCCCGGTGTTGGTGTCGGTGTTGTGCCTTCGCCTTCACCTGCTCCCGGTGTTGGTGTCGGTGTTGTTTCTTCACCTTCACCCGCTCCCGGTGTTGGTGTCGGTGTCTCCTCATTATTTTTTGAAATAACTAAGATTGATGTAACGCGAGCGGAATGACTACCTTTACTGCTGTCAGTATCGCCAGGATGAACAAAATCCACACTTGCAGTATGCCCTTCAGGCAGCGTATACTCTCCAAGAGAAACCCATCCTCCTGGGATATCCGTCTCTTTCGCATCAGCAGTGGCTGTATTGAATACACCATTTCTCCAATAAACCATTCCTTCTCCCAGCTCACTTGAACCATTATTAATAGTAAGCGTCATAGGACTTAAGGAACCTTGATGTGGATCTACCCAATAACAAATTTCATATGTACCGGCACCAAATTCACTTAAATCAAAAGAGAACCCGGATCCGTTAGTTTTTGTAATATATAGTGTAGAACTATTATCCGGATTCTTTATTGCACTGCTTGTCTTTGT
>JAFXAZ010000098.1 GCA_017521985.1 Lachnospiraceae bacterium | reverse complement strand
TTTTTTGGAAAGGAGTACAAATGATATGAAGAACATTGCTGTATTTAATAATTCTACAGGTGTTGTGGGAGTGTTGGAATCTTTATTGAACGGTGACGTGCATATGATAAAAGCATCGACATTAGAAGAATTATTACAATTATTAAAATGTGAAAATATTCATTTGATTCTGTTTGATGTGGATTTAGATGAAATTGGTTTAGAGTACGGATTAGAGATGATTCAATGCATAAGGAAAAGTACCGGTGTACCATTAATTGTAATTTCGAGTACAATAGTAAAAACGGCCATGATAATGTCACTTAATGTGGGGGCTGATGATTATGTAACAAGTTGTGATAGTCCTCTTGTTATAGCGGCAAAAGTGAAAGCTCAGTTACGCAGATATACGGAGTTGAGAACACAAAATTGCGACACCGTCACACAGTACCGTATAGGAGAATTGGTATTAGATGACAAATATCATACGGTAATGGTTGGAGATAAAAATGTGAAGATGACTCCGATAGAATATAACATATTACGTTTGTTAATCAGTGAAAGGGGAAAAGTATTTTCAATTAATCAGATATACGAAAGAATATGGCAGCTACAGGCAGTTGACGCAGAAAATGTTGTAGCAGTACATATCCACCATGTTCGTGAAAAAATTGAAAGTAACCCCAGAAATCCTCAATATTTAAGAGTAGTGCGAGGATTAGGATATAAGGTTGGATAAAGAATTAAAACATTTGTTTCTTGATTTTTGTGACCAGCTGGTGCCATTGTTAAAAACGTCGCTTTATGATATAGTAAGATAGGAGCAAATGAGGAGGTGGAATCGTGCAGATATTAGGTTTTGCCGGAAAAAAAACAAATGAAAAAATAGTTGAAGAAATCATTTTAGAACAGTATAACCAATATTATCGATTGGCATATAGTTATGTGCATAATGAAGCGGATGCAGAAGATATTGTTCAAAACGGTGCATATAAGGCGCTCAGAAACAGTAAAACATTACGAAATCCGGAATATGCCAAGACGTGGATATATCGGATTATGTTAAATGAGATATTTAACTCTTTACGACGCCCCCAAGCGATGTCATACGAATATATGCAGGAAGAAATGGGGATTGAAGCTGAACCGGTTGAAGATACATACACAGATATTGATTTGCAGAGAGCGTTGGATTCGCTTCCGGAACAGGACAAGGCAATTGTGGTAATGAGATTTTTTGAGGACAAAAAATTGGAAGAAATAGCGGATATCCTCAATGAAAATATAAATACGATAAAAAGCCGTTTGTATCGCAGTATGAAAAAGCTTCGTATCGGATTAGAATAGGTGAAATGGAGAAAAAAATTATGAAAGATAATATTATTAATTTTGAATATCAAAATGAACAGTCGGAGGAGGTATTGCAGCCCGTGCAGAAAGAATATCTGAAGAAGGCAATGTCCGAAGAACAGTTGAGCAGGCTGAAAATGAAAATGGAAGAGGCAAAATGCGAAAATCGTAAAGAAAGAAGAAATGCACGTATTACAAGAATCACCGCAACAGCGGCAGCATTGGCAATTGCATTTATAACTTTGCCGAATTTGTCCCCTACCATTGCATATGCTATGGAACAGATGCCGATTCTTGGCCGTTTTGTAAAGGTTGTAACCTTCCGTAATTATGAGTATGAGGATGAACAGCATAAGGCAGAGTTGGATATTCCCGAAATCGTGATAGATGATCAGCTTCAGGATGAACGACTCCGAAGTGTATTGGAGGATACAACGAATGAAATGAATTCTGAAATTCAGAAGCTTTCCAATGAATTATTGGATGAATTTGTAAATCATATGCGGGATGAGTTGGGATATAAGGAGCTTGTCGTTAAGAGCGAAGTTGTAGCAACTACGCAGGATTATTTTACCTTAAAATTGTCTTGTTACCAAAGTGAGGCAAGCGGATATGAATGGCATTATTTTTATACCATTGATTTGACTTCCGGTAAGCGATTACAGTTAAAAGATATATTTGCGGAAGGTGTGGATTACATTACTCCTATTAGTGAAAATATTAAAGAACAGATGCGGAGTCAGATGGAAAAAGATGAAAATATTTCATATTGGATAGATGATGAAATGGAGGAAGCGAATTTTAATGAAATTACGGAAGAAACGGATTTTTATATTAACCAAAATAATGATGTGGTAATCTGTTTTAATGAAGGGGACGTGGCTCCTATGTATATGGGAATGATTGAATTTGAAATTCCGGCAGAAGTTTTAAAGAAGATCAGAAAATAATTTGGGGATGAAATGAAAGGCTTTCCAGCGATGGAGAGCTTTTTTGTTTTTTAATATTTTGGCGTTGGAGTTATATTTTGTACAAAGAAGTTGAAACTTTTAAGACATCGGTAACATCTAATCATTGTAAAGAAAAGAACATCCGCTGGATGTAAGGGTAACAAGAGTGCAAGAAAGGAAATGAGATATGTTTAAGAGAGGGTTCAAGAAAGTTCTTTGTTTTGGGTTGGTTCTTGGTTTATTACTTGGTCTTACGGCTTGTGGAAAACAGAAGGAAGAGGAAGCAGTAAGTGGATGGGGAGAAGACAATACAGCACTGGCGAGAGAATTTGTTTATGGGGAGCAGATATTAAAAATACCGGAATATCTGGGAAATGCAAGTGTTATACAGACTGCAAAACTTGATTCAAATATATATGCGGTCTGGGAAATTTATGGGGATGAAGAAATGCCGGAAAGCTGCTTCAAGCTTATGCAAATAAGCGAAGATGGCAGCGATATAAAGCTTTTGGATATGCAGAATAAGATGCCGGATATCTCTTTAGAGGAAGGCAGCTATGCCGGATTTACCGAATTTACATTTTCAGGGGACAGGATATACGGTGTAAAAGAATATTATTCGCTTGCAGATGTAGAAACAATGGGTGATGCAGAGGCGGTAAAAACTGCTTTATGCTGTTGGGATTTTAGCGGAAACATGATTTGGGAGCAGATGCTTGCTCCGGCAGGAGAAGATGGAATAGAAGTTCATGTGCGTAGTATCCTTCCTGATGATAATAGCGGTATCAATTTAATATTTAGCGGAGATGATACCGAAATACAGGCAGTTACCAGTACCGGAGAGTTTCTGGAAAAGAAATCATTGACTGCCATAGACAGATCTCTTAAAGATTTTTCGGATTTGATTATATGCATGGATGGTACATTGCAATATACATATGTGGATGAAAAGAAAGGATCTACTATGTGGTTAAATCAATTAGATTTATCTCAGCCCATGGTAGGAGAAGCAAAGCAATTGCCGGATGATTTCATGATCCAGGGTCATTCTTGTGTCGCTGACGGGGAAAGTATGGCTGATGTGGTATATGCAACAATGAATGGTGTGTATTCTGTCAATATGGGAGATACAGAATCGAATCAAATAATGAGTTTTGTAAATTCAGATGTACCGACAACAAATATGAATCATATCGTAATTTTGGATGAAACACGATTTGTAGGTTTCTATTATGATAGTTATAATTATTCTCAGGTAGTGAGCCTGTTTACAAAGAGAAATCCTGAGGATATAAAGGATAAGACAGTGTTGGTGTTGGCAGGTTATTATATTCCTCATGAAGTGAAGAACAGGGTGGTTCAGTTTAATAAAGCAAATCCTGAATATCGGATTGTCATGAAGGAGTATCATACTTATGATACCATGGAGGATGGCATGGCGGGTTATAACCGTTTGAATATGGATATTTTAGGAAGAGGATTACCGGATATCTTGATTGCGGACAGTTATTTCCCTGTATCCAGTTATATTTCCAAAGGATTGGTGGCGGATATTGATACTTTAATCAGAGAAGATGAAGAATTATCTCAGACAGAGTTTTTGGAGAATGTTTTTGATGCATATCGGATAGAAGGGAAACTATACTATGTAACGCCTTCCTTTTCCGTAAATACTTTAATCGGAAAAGAATCCTTGGTAGGAAACAGAACATCATGGACAATGAAAGAAATGCAGGAATTGATGGCATCCATGCCGGAGGGTACGCAATCGATTGGTGAGCTGACCAGAAGTGGTTTTGTACAGATGATGATACAGTACTGTGGAAATGATTTTATTGATGCGAAAGACGGAAAATGTGATTTTAATAATGAGAATTTTGTGGCGATGTTAGAATATGCAAAAAGCTTGCCGGAGGAAATCGATTGGAGCGAAATGGGTAATGACTATTGGGTAAACCAGGACTTACAGTATCGTGAGAATCGGACAATTTTGGCAAAATGTGATGTAAGTGATACGCGTTATGTAAATGATTATATTAATGGATATTTTGGAGAAGAAATCAGCTATATTGGGTTCCCGTCTGATACCGGAAGCGGTGCGGTTGTAGAGGCTGACGAGCAGTACCTGCTCTCTGCGAAGTCAGAACATCTGGAAGGAGCCTGGGAATTTGTACGGTATTATCTGACAGAGGAATATCAAAGAGAGGTAATTGGATTTCCTGTTAATAAAATGATTTTTGAAGAACGTGCAATGGAGGCAACAAAATCGCCATATACCATAGATCGTAATGGAAATAAGCAGGAGTATGAATACAAGATATCAATTGGTGGAGAAAGTGTTGTTCTTCCAAACATGACTACAGAGCAGGTAGATGAGTTTATAGAATTTGTAGAAAGTATTGATAAATGTGTTTATTATGATGAGGATATTGAAGCGATTATAAATGAGGAGGTTGCATTATTTTTTGCAGGGCAGAAAAGTGCTTCTGATGTTGCAAGAGTTATTCAGAGCAGAGTGGAAATATATGTAAATGAGAGTAGATAAATATAGTATTTACCTGAAACAATTTTATGAGTTGGTACGTCTAAAAGATATAAGAAAATAGGGAAAGCATTTCCTGGAAAGAGGTAAGGATGAATAAAAAAATATTAATGATGTTAGCTGTTTTAACCGTATGTGCAGGTGTTATGGTTGGATGTTCGAAAGGAAACGGAAAAGAGGATGCAGAAACTGCTGTGAGCATAATGCAGAGTGAAGTTGTGGAGGATGAACCGATGCCGACAGAGAGTGATAAGAATAGTGTAGATGAAGACGTGTCGGAAGTAATAGGAAAAGTAGACGAAATAAAAGACTTTATGTTTATCGTAACGGATGATGATAAGGTTAGTTATGCATTTACTTTTGAAGAGAAACCAGAAGGTCTGGACAAGATAGTTGTCGGGGATAGGGTACTCGTAACTTATACAGGTACGATATCAGAGGTCGATCCATTTATGGGGAAGATTCTGTCGGTTGAGAAAAAGTAAAGTTCTATTTGTTGCGGTGCGGTGAAGAGTAATGAGAAGCCGTCTATTTGTAACACGTTTGCAGCACTGCATCTGAAAAAACCAGTAAATACGGGTACTTTCGGTTATCAAAACGTTAATCAAAGTTACCCAAGAGATAATCATTTGCGAATTGCGCACGAAAGTTTATATGGAATTTTCAAACTCGCTCAGGTTCTCCTGGGCGAGTTTTTTGTTGCTCTAAGGGCTTTTTTTTTACATTTACTTATGATATGATTTATCTAAGTGAGGTGGTAGAATGCATTTCTGGAGTTCTTATATGATTATGCATGGCAATCGAGAGGTTGCCGGCATTCGGAGAGATGGTACATGTACTATATATGCACCAGAATTTATGCCGTATAATTTGTATTTGGAAGATAACGCAGAGGCTGATATTGAATTAAGAATACAGAATCTGGATAACTTTTATTATTGGTGCGCATCACGTGTGTTAAGTTTGGACAGAGAATATGCCAAGGAAATTTTGAATAGTATTGGGGCTACGCAGGCTACAACGGATAGAGACAGGGCTGGAATTGCGTTGTCATATCATTGTTTGTCTTTGATGGATATTTATTGGACAAAAGAGCAGGACGAGCAGGTCTCATTTGAAGATATAAATTTATTTGATAATCATTTGGAAAAGGCGTTTATTGATGTGACGCTTAGAGGAAAGCAGTTGACTATACAAAATAGTCACTTGATTGCAGATGATTTAGCTACGAATGGATGTTTCCCGAAAGCTTGGATAAGAAAAGCAGATGGTTTCTGGCTTATGAAGGATGGTGGAATAGAAGCGGTAGAACGCGAACTTTTGGCAAGCCGAATATGCAGTTGCTTTGATGTAAATCAGGTTTGTTATGAGGAAGGATTCTATGACGGACAAAAGGTTTCTATGAGCAGACTTATGACATCTCCGGATGTGAGTATTGTATCTATGGAAAACTTTGAAATTTATTCTAAAAATCATGATATCGACAAGATGGAATACATTTTGGAATTGGACAAATACTCGTACTATATGATGAACGTTGTAGATTATTTGATTGGAAATATAGACCGCCATTGGGGAAATTGGGGGCTGTTTGTAGATAATGGAACCAATAAACCAATCCGATTATACGACTTGATGGATTTCAATAAAGCTTTTCAAGCCTATGACACCTTGGAAGGTACAAAGTGTCTCACTTGTGATAAGCCTATGACACAAAAAGAGGCCGCAATAGAGGCAGTGAAGGTGGTAGGTTTAAATCAAATTTGCGAGGTACAGCCAGAGTGGTTTGCAGACGATGAAAAAAGAGAAATGTTTTATAGAAGATTAAAGATATTACAGGATATAAGTACAACTTGACATTCAAAAAATATTAAGAATTTACCAGAGACAATTTTAGTGGAAACACTGGAAAATGTCTCTGGTTTTTTCTATAATAGAACGTACCCTTTATTAACATAAAGTGAGAAAAAGGTGACAGAATGGTATTTAGTAGTATAGAGTTTATATATTTTTTTCTTCCATTATTTTTGTTGATATATTATATGCTTCCGGCAACACTTAAAAATGCGGGATTGTTTTTGGGCAGCATGGTTTTTTATACCATTGGGTCGTTGAAGAGCCCGGAGCATGTCTTGTTATTTGCATTATCATTGGTGGTAAATTTTTGCTTTGGACGTTTAATAGAGCGTTACGAGACAAAGACGTGGTTTGTCCTGGGAATTGGTTTTAACCTGATACAATTAGGCCTGTTTAAATATGTAATGCGTGTGCTTCCGATAGGTATCAGTTTTTATACCTTTCAGGCAATTTCCTATCTGTGTGATGTGCAGAGGCAGAAATGTACTGCAGAGAAATCCCTTATCAACTTTGGTACCTATTTGAGTATGTTTCCTCAGTTGATAGCAGGACCGATTGTAAAATATCCGGATATTCGGGCGCAGATTCAAGATAGGCAGTATCGTTTGAGTGATTTTGTACAGGGCTTGCAGGTTTTTGTAATAGGGCTTGGAAGCAAGGTGCTTTTGGCAAATCGTGTAGGCGTTTTATGGTCTCAGTTATCGGTGATTGGGTACGAAAGTATTTCTACACCATTGGCCTGGCTGGGACTTCTGGCATATACCCTTCAGATTTATTTTGACTTTTGGGGGTATTCTTTGATGGCTATAGGACTGGGCAAAATGTTGGGCTTTGACCTGCCGATAAACTTTGATTATCCTTATTTGTCCACCAGTATGACGGAGTTTTGGCGTCGTTGGCATATTACCCTGGGCAGTTGGTTTAAGGAGTATGTATATATTCCTTTAGGTGGTAATCGGGGCAATAAAGCAAGGGTGTGTCGCAATTTGTTTATTGTGTGGCTGCTTACCGGTATCTGGCATGGTGCCGGACTTAATTTTATGCTGTGGGGATTGATTTTATTTGCTTTGATTGTGTTGGAAAAAGCGGGATTAAAGAAGTTTTTGGATAAATGGAGACTGCTGGGACATGTATATATGGCAGTGTTCATCCCGTTGACTTGGGCTGTTTTTGCCAATTCGGACTGGCAGCAGATGCTATTATTTTTTAAAAGATTATTTGGCATGGGTGGTACTGCAGGGAGTTTGTTTGCGGGAGATTACATTAAATACGGCAAAGAGTATGGACTTTATCTGCTGGTCAGTTTGCTTTTTATTTCCAGACTGCCTGCAAAAATTTGGACAAAAGTAAAGGATAGCTATATAGGTCAGATTATATTAATCATAATGTTTGTGGCTGTGGTGTATTGCCTGTATATTGGTTTAGATAATCCTTTTTTATATTATCAGTTTTAAGATTACGAGCGAGGATAGATGAGAAGAAAAGATACATTTTTTTTGAGCTTATTTATAGTAAGCTTTTTGATATCTGCAGTAGTTATGGCAGGAGACTATCTTTCCAAGAATTTAGAGAAAAATATGGATAGTTACTTGCCACAATTTATTGTGGAAAATACGGAGCCTGTGGAACAGAGTTCCGAGAGGCTAGAGGTGGAGGAAAATATCGGCACTGAAGAACTTCTGGAGCAGCCGGAGCGTGGTCCGTTAGAATTTGAGACCGTAGAAAAAGATTATTTTGATGATGCACTATTTGTGGGAGATTCCAGAACGGTGGGCATTATGGAATATGGTGGGCTGGAAAATGCTGCATTTTTTGCAGATTCCGGTATGAGTGTATATGGTTTGGAATTTAAGAAAATTTCCATGCCAGATATGGGTAGAGTTACGTTTGAGCAATTACTGGAACAAAAGAAATTTGGTAAAATATATGTAATGTTGGGCTTAAACGAGCTGGGCTATCGCTTTGATGCCACTGAGCAGAAATATAAAGATACGGTAGCCAAAATTCGTGAGCTGCAAGAGGATGCAATTATTTATTTGGGTGCAAATATGCATGTGACAGAGGAACAGTCCGGGAAGGATGCAATTTACAACAATACAAAAGTGAATCAGATGAATGACATGATTTCCGGTTTGGCTGATGGGGAAACCATATTTTATATTGATGTAAATGAGTTGTTTGATGATGAAACCGGAAGTCTTTCTGCGCAATATTCCAGTGATGCTTTTCATGTGTTAGGTAAGTATTATGTGGAGTGGGTAGACTGGCTTTGTACAAAAGCGATTATACCTTTGGAGTGATTGTTTTTTATCATAACAAATTATTTTTCTTGCATATTTCTTCCAGTAAAGTATAATGAAAGAAAGAACAAACGAGGAGGAAAATGCTATGAATTTTAATGTAAACAGTACATTTTTGTACGGTGTGGCAGTTGTGGTAATCGTGTTTGTATTGGCGCAGTCCACATTTTTTTTAATCAGAGCATTTAAACGAGGCAAGGAGCTTGGGATTTCTACAGAGAAGCTGAAAAAAACAATTATCTCCACCGCAGTATTTACTCTGGCGCCTGCACTTTCTATTTTAATTGGTATTATTACCTTATCTAAGTTTTTGGGCATCCCGCTGCCATGGATTCGTATGAGTGTTATCGGAGCTATTACTTATGAGCTTCCTGCAGCCACATCTACTGCAAATGCGTTAGGTATTTCTTTGTCTGAGACGATTACAGATCCAAAGATTTATACTGCTATTGCATGGGTTATGACCCTTGGTATTTTGCCAAGTTTGATTTTGCCACCGATTTTGATGAAAAAAATCCAGGGCGGTATGCTGAAAATGAAAAATAAAGACCAGAAGTGGGGCGACTTGTTTATGACAAGTTTATTTCTTGGTATGATTTCTGCATTTCTTGGTATGGTTTTTGCAGATATCAGAACCGGTATCGCAGGTTGGATTCCTATTTTTGTATTGCTTGTTTCTGCAGCTTTGATGGCAGTTTGCGGCTTACTTATCAAGAAATTCAAATGGTTGGAAACGTATGCAATGAGTATCAGTATGGTGGGTGGCATGATTTTTGCGTGTATCATCACACCGCTTTTGACTTAAGGAGGTGCCCATATGAGCGATTATATGAAAAAAACAGACTGGTATGGTAAGCTATGGATTTGGACCGGAACTGTGGTTATTTTGTGTGTGCCAATAGCTGTATGTATTTATTATAATGCATGGCCGGAGATGACGGCTGTATTAAAGGGGCTTCTTGGTGTGGCACCGATTTACTGGACTCTGGGTCTTATTGAAGTTGTTACATACACTCCGATGCTTGGTACCGGTGGTACTTATCTGGCATTTGTAACCGGTAACCTGACGAATTTAAAGGCACCTAGTGCTTTAAATGCTATGGAAAGCGCAGAGGTTAAGCCTGGCAGTGAAGAAGGAGAGGTTATTTCTACCATTGCTATTGCAACCTGCTCTATTGTGACTACATTAGTGCTGGTGGTAGGTGTTTTTGGCTTATCCATGATTACACCTATTATGAACTCCCCGGTTTTAAAGCCGGCATTTGATAATATTTTACCGGCATTGTTTGGCGGTCTTGGTATTGTATACATCAGTAAAAACTGGAAGCTTGCCATTACACCGTTGTTATTTATGATTACCTTATTCCTGTTAGTACCATCTTTGGCAAGCAGTGTTGGTGTATTGGTACCGGTTGGTGTTATCATTACACTAACTGCAGCAAGAGTGATGTATAAGAAAGGCTGGGTATAGACATGGGCGCTATTATTGGCGGAATATTGGCCGCAGCAATTATTGCGTTTTTGGCAGTTATTCTTTTTAGAACTTTGCAGTTTAAACCTGCACCGGTGGCTCCTGCTAATGGCGCAAAAATTCAGCTAAATGAAGACAAAATTGTGGCAGATATGCAGGATATGATTCGCTGCAAAACCATTTCTTATAATGACGAGTCCTTGATTGACCGTACAGAGTATGCCAAGTTTGAGGCGTTGTTAAAAGAACGTTTTCCACAAATTCATGAGGCATGTGAATTCACGAAAGTTGGTAAAACCGGGTTGTTATATCGCCTTCCCGGTAAGTCCGATGCGAAACCAAGTGTTATGATGGCACATTATGACGTGGTTCCAATCGAAGAGGCCGGCTGGGATAAGCCCGCTTTTGAAGGGATTTTAGAAGATGGCGTAATTTGGGGACGCGGCACATTAGATACCAAAGGTACGCTGTGTGGTGTGCTGGAAGCCTTGGAACAGTTGCTTTCAGAAGGTTATGTGCCGGAAAATGACCTGTATTTATCCTTTGCAGGAGATGAGGAAGTGAGCGGAACTTCCTGTCCTGCTATTGTGTCTTATTTAGAAGAAAAAGGTATAAAGCCTGCTATCGTTGTGGATGAGGGCGGCGCTGCTGTTGAGAATGTTTTTCCGGGCGTGAGTCAGGAATGTGCGCTCATTGGTATTGCGGAAAAAGGTTTTATGAATGTGAGGTTTACCATGGATTCCCAGGGCGGTCATGCGTCCACTCCACCTGTCCATACCATCGTAGGGCATCTTGGCAAGGCCATAGTAAATGTGGAGACACATCCGTTTAAGAGCCAGTTAACCAAGCCGGTAGCGGAGATGTTTGACACATTAGGCAGACATTCCAGTTTCCTTTATCGTATGATTTTTGCGAATTTGTGGTGCTTTAAACCGGTGTTAGATATGATTTGTAAAATGTCCGGCGGCGAACTGAATGCATTGATGCGTACCACCGTGGCAGTGACTTGTATGGACGGTAGTAAGGCGTTCAATGTACTTCCGCCAAAGGCAAGTGTGGGCGCGAATATGCGCTTGTTGGGCGACGATACCGTAGAATCAGCGAAAGCCTATTTAGAATCTGTCATTAAAAATGATAAGATTAAAGTAGAAGTGGTAGAAGGCAATAACCCATCTATCAGTTCCGATACTGACTGTGAAGAGTGGAAGAAGCTTGTGGAGGCCATCCATGATACCTGGACCGAAGCCATTGTTTCTCCGTATTTAATGCTTGCCTGCAGCGATTCCAGACACTACTGCCGCATTACCGACAGAGTGTACCGTTTCTCCGCGATGAAGCTTTCCAAGGAAGAACGTGCCATGATTCACGGCAACAACGAACGCGTGCCGGTGGCAACACTGCTTAAAACCGTAGAGTTTTATGTGAGATTGTTGAAGAAATTGTAATTACATATATGTAAAAAATAAACCGTGCGGGAGTAGGAATTCCTGCACGGTTTTGTATATTGTGTAGTTGTGAGAATTACTCCCTTTCCACACCCCAGAAAAACAGTGCCACGGTTCCGGGTCCGGTATGACTTCCAATGGTTGCACCAATGTCGAGAATTTTTACTTTGCCGTTTAAAGAAGGAAAATGTTCTTCGATAAGAGAAGCAACGGCAGCAGCGTCTTCGTAGCAGTCAGAGTGGCTGATATAACATTTGCCGGAGTAGTTGGTTCCATCCAAAGCATACTGCTGCATTAACTCAACTACGGTCTGGATTGCTTTTCTTTTCGTTCTGATTTTATGGCGAGCGCCAAGTTTTCCTTCACGGTCTACAGTTAAAACAGGGCAAATACTCAAAAGTCCGCCGATAAGGCCGGATGCTTTGCTGACGCGACCACCCTTTATAAAGAAGGTTAGATCCGTAGAGAAAAACCAATGATGCAGATTCATAATATGAGCCTTCGCCCATTCATATACTTCATCAATAGACATGCCCTCATCTCGTAGGTCTGCCAGTTTATCCACAAGAAGTCCATAACCGGATGATGCACAAAGAGAATCCACAATGTAAATCTTTCTGTCCGGATATTTTTCCTGCAAGGTGTCCTTGGCAATATTGGCAGAATTATAGGTTCCGGAAATGCCGGAAGAGAGGCATATATGCAAAATGTCCTTACCCTGCTGCAAGAAAGTTTCAAAATATTCTATAAATTCGGTTGCGTTTACCTGTGAAGTCTTGGTGTCAGCGCCGGCAATCATGGCACCATAAAAGTCTTTAATAGACATGGACTGCCACAAATCATCTTCATAAGAAACCCCATCTAATTCATAGTGAAAACAAATATAAGGAATATGTCTGTTTTCAAAATATTCTTTTGTCATATCCGCTGTGGAACAACAACTTAAAATAAATTCATTCATACGAAAACCCCAATCTTTTATTTTCAATACAAAGCAAACAAACTACATCATGTAGTTTTGATAACTAGATTATATATTTTCCGGCGTGTTTTGTAAAGCATAAATATTTAATAATTAGAAACATTTACAAATAAATATCATGTGAGCTATAATAAATGGTAAGGCATTTCTGTGGATATACTACATCTAAGGTTTGCGGTAAGCAACAAAATTGGAGGAAGAAAATACATGATAAAGGTTGTGTTTTTTGATGTGGATGGAACGTTACTTTCCCACAGCCAAAATGTAGTACCGGAGAGTACACGCAGAGCGCTGGATAAGTTGAGGACAGCCGGTGTGAAGGTGGTAGCAGCTACAGGGCGCTTTATGAAAGAATTAGAAAAATTACCGGTCCATGAGTTGGAATTTGATGGTTACCTTACGCTAAATGGTGTGCTGTGTCTAGATGAAAAAAAGGAAAAGTTTTATGAGGATGCCATAGAAGGGCTCAACAGGGAAAGCATTGTTACCATGTTTGAGCAAAAGGGTTTCCCGGTACTTTTGATAGAAGAAGAGCGTATGTATATTAACTATGTGACAGAAAAAGTACGAAAAGCTCAGGAGGAAGTTTCTTCAGGTATCCCGAGGATTGGTAAATGGAACGGTGGAACTATTTATCAGGCAGTGATTTACGCTACAGAGGTAGAAGAACAGGCGTTGAAGGAACGATTGCCGGGGTGCAAGATAACACGTTGGAATAAAAATGGTGTGGATGTGGTTTCTAAAACCGGTGGCAAGGTGGCCGGAATTCGGAAATATTTGGAGAAGCACGGTATTTTGCAAGAGGAGACCATGGCCTTTGGCGATGGAGAAAATGATATGGAAATGCTAAAGTTTGCGCACATTGGCGTTGCCATGGGCAATGCGAGTGAGGGCATAAAAAAAAGTGCAGACTATGTCACTGCACATATCGACGCGGATGGTGTGGAGAAAGCGCTGAAACATTTTGGAATGATTTAAGTATTCGGAAACTTTGGGAGAATAATGTATGGCATATATTGAATTTAACCATATTGTAAAAGAATATGCAGCAGGTGAGACAATTATAAGAGCATTAAATGATGCCAGTTTTCACGTCGAGAAAGGAGAACTGGCGGTTATTTTAGGTTCCTCCGGCGCAGGAAAGACCACTGCGTTAAACATTCTTGGCGGCATGGACACGGCTACCGAGGGTCAGGTTATCGTGGATGGTCAGGATATTACTGCATACAATAATAAGCAGTTAGTAGGTTACCGACGTACGGATATTGGTTTTGTGTTCCAGTTTTATAATTTGGTACCCAATTTGACAGCACTGGAGAATGTGGAACTGGCAGCACAGGTGTGTGAGGAGTATTTGGATGCTTCTGAGACCTTGGACAAAGTAGGTCTTTCTGAACGAAAAGCTAACTTTCCTGCTCAGCTTTCCGGTGGCGAACAGCAGAGAGTGTCTATTGCCAGAGCACTCGCCAAAAATCCAAAGCTTTTGCTTTGTGATGAACCTACAGGTGCACTGGACTACAATACCGGTAAGCAGATTTTGCAGTTATTACAGGATACCTGTCGTAAGGATGGCATTACGGTACTTTTGATTACGCATAATTCGGCTCTGGCACCGATGGCAGACCGTCTGATTCGTTTTAAAAGCGGCAAGGTAATTGAAATGACTACAAACCCAAATCCTACACCAATTGCGGAGATTGAATGGTAAAGCTATGAAGAACATGAGTGCACATAAAAAAGATATATGGCGTTCCATTTGGAAAGGAAAAAAGCGCTTTTTTGCTATTATGGTAATTACCGTTTTGGGAACCATGATGTTTTCCGGCTTGAAGGCGGCGTGCGTGGATTTAAGGCATTCTGCAGACCATTTCTTTGATGAGCAGAAGCTGTTTGACCTTTATATTATGTCTACCTTAGGACTAACGGATGAGGACTTGGAAGTGCTTAGTTCGCTGGAAGAAGTGGAGCATGCGGAAGGAACTTACAGTGAAACCGTGCGTGCCATTGCCAATGGAAATGATTTAAGTGTGGCGCTGAAGACCTATTATCCGGGGGGTATAAATCAGCCATATGTGGTGGAAGGACATTTGCCGGAAGTGGAAAATGAGACTGCCATTACGGAGAAATTTGCCAAGGCAGCCGGTCTGTCCGTGGGAGATACTCTGAATATCGTTGAAGATTTAGAGGAAGGCGAAAAGGCTACATTTGTTAATACAGAATATGTGGTTTCCGGGATTATCGTAGATGCGTTAGATGTAAACAACTCTACGGGCGCGGTCTCTTTTCGTGCGTCTGCTACCGATGAAGACACTCTTTACATTTTACCGGAGGCGGTAGACAGTGAGGTGTATACTGCCATATATTTGATTTTAGACGGTAGCCGAAATTTGTTTTGCTATTCTGAGGAATACGAGGCAAAGATAGCTTCTTTTACCGAATATATTGAGACCGAGATTAAAGAACAGCGGGCTAAGGCACGTACGGAGCAGGTGAAAGGGGATGCCTATAAAGAACTGGAAGAGGCAGAGAAAGAAGTTTATGAGGAGCTGATCAAGGCCGAGCAGGAGCTTTTAGATGGAGAAAAAGAACTGGCGGAGCAACTGGAGGAGGCTAAAGAGCAGTTAAAAGAGGGGGAAATAGAATTCCTGGATCAGATAGAAAGCGCAAGAAAAGAGCTTTTACAAGGGGAAAAGGATATAGAGGAGGGTTTGCGTCAGTTAGACGAGGCGGAGCAGACCTTAAAGGAGCAGGAGGCAGAGGCGGAGAATGCGCTTGCCGTAGCAAGACAGCAACTGATGGAGGGATATGTTCAGTTGGAGGAAGGACAGAGTCAACTGGATTTGGCAGTAATCCAGCTAGAGCTGGGAGAAGCTGCACTTCAGTATAAAAAGGATGCCCTTGCACTTTTGGAAAGCCAGCTGGAGTATGACTTTTCTGATTCTTGGGCAGAATTGGAAGCGGAGGAGAAAGAATTAATCGAAGGTCGTTCACAGTTACAAGAAGCCCAGAAAGAGATTGATAATGGCCGTGCCCAGCTGGATGCCGGTATGTTGGAATTAGAAGCACAGGAGGAGAATGCCGAAAAGCAGTTTGCAGCAGGCAGGGCTGAGATTGCGGAAGGTAGAAAGGCTTTGGAAAGTGGCAAAGCAGACTTGATTGCAGGTTGGGCAGAGTACGAAGAAGGCAAGACAGAAGGGGAAAGCAAGCTAGAGGAAGGCTGGAAGGAGTACGAGGAAGGTAAGGCAGAAGGGGAAAGTAAGCTTAAGGAAGGCTGGCTGGAGTTTGAAGGCGGCAAAGCAGAGGCGGAGGAAGAACTTCAAAATGCACGCAAGGAGCTGGCAGACATGGATGTGGCAGAATGGTACATTCAGAATCGAAATTCCTTAAGTGGTTATAGCAATATTAAAAGTGATGCTGATTCTATTGAATCCATTGGTACCGTATTTCCAATCGTGTTTTTTGTGGTAGCGGTCTTAATCAGTCTGACTACCATTACCCGAATGGTAGAAGAGGACAGAGGGCTTATCGGTACGTACAAGGCACTGGGATTTTATGATGGAGAAATTCGTAGGAAATATATGTTGTACGCGTTTTGTGCCAGTGCAGCAGGCAGTCTGTTGGGAACGATAGGAGCCTTTATTGTATTGCCGGGTATTATTTTTGTTATTTTCCGGGTCATGTATTTATTGCCGGACTATGTATTTATGTTTGAAACACTGTATGGACTTAGCGGACCGGTTTTATTTGTAGGTGGTATTATGGCGGCGACCCTTATTGCCTGCCGCAATGAGTTGGTACAGACACCGGTGACCTTGATGCGTCCAAAAACACCTCGCAGTGGTTCCAGGGTATTGTTGGAACGTATGCCATTTATATGGAATCGTATGTCCTTTTTGAATAAAGTGACGGCTCGAAATCTGTTCCGTTATAAAAAACGCTTGTTTATGACTATTTGTGGTATTATGGGGTGTATGGCACTGCTGTTGTTTGGCTTTGCAATTAAAGATTCCGTGACCGATTTGGTGCCTCGCCAGTATGAACAAACCTTTTTCTACGATGCCATGGTGGTGACTACGGCAAGTGCGAATGATATATTAGTGGGATACATGCAGGATGAAAAAAATGTAAAAGAATATCTCAATACGATTATTTCCTCTGTCAAAATAGAAAATACAGAAGGAAAATCAGAAACGGTTCAGTTGATTGTTACGCCGGATGGCGAAGCATTGCGAAAGTATATAGAGCTTCGTAACCTAAAAGGGGAAGAAATGATTCTGGATGACGGGGAGATATTTCTCACTCAGAATGCATCCCTGCTTTTGGATGTGGAGACTGGCGATAGTGCCGTGATTCAGACCATGGAGTTGGAACAGGCGGAGGTTACGATTTCCAATGTGGTGCAAAATTATCTTGGTAATTATGTGTATATGACGCAGGCAACTTACGAAGAACATTTTGGAGAATTCAAACCAAATGGTACGTTGGTTTTTTTGACCGAAACCTGTAAGGACCCGGTGCTGTATTGTACTGCTTTGGGCAATCAGGATGGTATTGTAAGCTGTGTCAGCAGTGAGGAAATGAAGGGACAGTTTGATTCTGCTTTCATGTTGATTAATATGGTAGTGTATATTGTAATTATCATGGCAGCCACCCTGGCTTTTGCGGTATTATTTACGTTGGCCACCACCAATATTTCCGAGCGAACGAGAGAATTGGCTACCATTAAGGTGCTGGGCTTTTACGACCGGGAGGTGCATTCTTATGTGAATAAGGAAACTATGATTTTGACCGGTATCGGAATGGTGCTTGGTGTGCCGCTGGGCTATGCCTTTGCGCAGACCTTGACTATGATCTTGACGTTACCGTCCATGTATCTGGCAGTATCCTTGCATCCGGTGAGTTATCTGATTGCAGGGGGACTGACTTTAGGGTTTGCCCTTTTAGTAAATAGGATTACTGACAGGTCTTTAGATGACATTAACCCGGTGGAAGCACTAAAGAGTGTGGAATAGTTTGCAAAAAATATGCGATTTTATCAATTTAGTGTGGTAAAATCGGCGTGTTTGAGTTATAATGAGCGAGAGCAAAGTGCGAGCGGCGAAAGTGAGCAAGAATTTGCTTATTGTAGGAGGAGTGATATTATGAGTATTAAAATTGGTATATTAGGATATGGTAATCTGGGTCGTGGTGTGGAGTGCGCCATTAAACAGAACCCGGATATGGAGCTGGTTGCGGTATTTACCAGAAGAAAACCTGAAAGTGTAAGTATTCTTTCCGAGGGTGTGGCAGTATGCCATATTGATGACGTGGAGAAATGGCAAGGCAAAATAGATGTTTTGATTCTTTGCGGAGGCAGTGCTACGGATTTACCGGTGCAGACACCAAAATATGCAGAGATGTTTAACGTGATCGATAGTTTTGATACACACGCAAAGATTCCGGAGCATTTTGCAAAGGTAGATGCAAAAGCCATGGCAGGCGGTAATGTAGCGATTATTTCTGTAGGCTGGGACCCGGGTATGTTTTCCTTAAACAGAATGTATGCCGGCGCAATTTTACCACAGGGCAAGGATTATACCTTCTGGGGCAAAGGAGTAAGTCAGGGACACTCTGATGCAATCCGCCGAGTTGAAGGTGTAAAAAATGCAAAGCAGTATACCATTCCGGTAGATGAAGCGCTGAAAGCAGTCAGAAGCGGTGCTAATCCGGAACTTACTACCAGACAGAAGCATACTCGTGAGTGCTTTGTGGTGCTGGAGGAAGGCGCAGATGCTGCAAAAGTAGAAGAAACTATCAAGACTATGCCAAATTATTTTGCAGACTATGATACTACGGTACATTTTATCAGTGAAGAAGAATTAATGGCAAATCACAGTGGTATTCCACATGGCGGTTTTGTAATTCGCAGCGGAAAAACCGGCTGGAACGAAGAACATACCCATATTATTGAATATAGCCTGAAATTGGATTCCAATCCGGAATTCACCTCTTCTGTAATTGTGGCATATGCAAGAGCAGCATACCGCATGGCTGCAGAAGGCCAGACCGGATGTAAGACCGTATTTGACGTGGCACCGGCATATTTAAGCATGATGAGTGGTGCAGAACTTCGTGCAACATTATTGTGATAAATTGGTGAAAAAATCCAAATTGGCATTGACTAAGATTTATGCGTCATGTATACTTTAAACCGAATTAAGTGGTTTTTAAAACTACATGCAGGGTGTGCTCTGTAATACGAAAAAGGTTTGAAATGTCGCTAATAAAAAGGCGATGGAATGGAGATTTTTATGAAAAGAAAAATTGTAGCAGATTCTTCTTCTAATATGTATACATTAGATGGTGTGGATTATACATCCGCAGCGTTAGTTATTTCTACAGACGAGAAAGAATATAAAGACGATGCAAATCTGGATGTACGCCGGATGGTAGATGATTTAAGAGCATATAAAGGACGCTCCGGCACTGCGTGTCCGGGTGTGGGTGAGTGGATAGATGCATTTGATGATGCTGATGAGGTATTCTGCAGTACCATTACTTCTAATTTATCCGGAAGTTATAACGCGGCAATGACGGCAAAGGCACAGTACGAGGAAGAGCATCCGGGCAGAAAGGTGTTTGTGCTGGACAGTTATTCTACCGGTCCCGAAATGAAGCTTCATATTGCAAAAATGAAGGAACTTATTTTGGCTGGGGTAGACTTTGAGGCAATTTGTGACAAGCTCAAAGAATACACAAAGACAACTGCTCTTCAGTTCTGTCTGGAAAATATGCACAATCTGGCCAATAATGGTAGAGTAAACGCTGCGGTAGCTGCAATCACAGGCATGCTCGGTATTCGTGTTATCGGTGATGCTACCGGCGGTGTATTAAATCCTACGGACAAGGTTCGTGGTGAGAGAAAGGCGATTGCCTGCCTTGTAAAAAATGTCAAAGCAGCCGGATACAAAGGACGCAAAATGTTTATTGACCACTGCTTTAACGAAAAAGCAGCTCAAGCTTTAAAGGAAGCCCTTTTAAAAGAGTTCCCAAAAGCAGAAATTTTTGTGGAGCCTACCTATGGCTTGTGTAGCTTCTATGCAGAAGAGGGCGGCTTGATTATTGGATATGAAAT
>JAFXAZ010000097.1 GCA_017521985.1 Lachnospiraceae bacterium | reverse complement strand
GGTGTGAAGTATTTTAAGTAAAATTTTTAAGAGGCAGGCTATGGCTTGCCTCTTTTGGCGTTCAGGGCGAAATGGCGCAGAGCTCGTAGATGAGTTGTGGTTGAGTTGTGGTTGGGCAAATTTTGGGCGGCAGGAAAGCAAATGCCCATGCGACGCCCAAAGTATAGAACATGGTCACGAGAACGTTGTTATTAAATAAAATAACAGATTCAAAATCATTAGGTCATGCTTGACAAATTGGTCGGTGCGTTATAGACTTTGATTAGAAGGTCGGTAATGCACCGACCAAGTGCGTTTGGAAGGAGTGTTAGAGATGTATCAGATGACAGAGGCAGAATGGAAGTTTGCAGAGATAATTTGGCGTAAGGAGCCGGTGGGTTCCGGTGAGTTGGTAAGACTTTGCCAGAGTGAGTTTGGCTGGAAAAAGTCTACTACATATACCTTTATCAAGAAATTGTGTGAGCAAGGGATTTTTCAAAGTGAGAATGCGATAGTAACCTCTTTGATAGATAGGGAAAAGTACCTGCAGGAGCAGGGCGAGGAGTTTGTGGAAAAGACCTTTGAAGGTTCTTTGCCTAAGATGATTGCAGCTTTTATGGAAAGAAAGCGGCTGACCAGAGCGCAGATTGAAGAAATTGAAAAGATGATTGAGGATTACAAAAGCGAGGTGGAATAGGTATGACCGGAGTATTTTTGAAGGTGCTGGAGCTTAGTTTGGTAGGAAGCTATGTGATGGTTTTTGTACTGGCGGTTCGGTTACTTTTGCATATCTGTAAGGCATCAAGATGGAGTTCGTATCTTTTGTGGGGGATTGTGTTTTTGAGGCTGATTCTTCCGGTGGTACCGGATTTGGATTTTAGTCTGGTACCAAAAGGGGTAGAGCTTCCGCAGAGTATGGTGGCAGAAGTGCAGGAGAGTGCTACCTTAAAAAGTAAAGTACCTGTTAATGCGTCTCCAACCACGTCAGAAGGCGACAAAACCTTTTCAGCAGCACATGATGCAGTACAACTAGTCGAAATGCCTAAAACCTCAAATGAGGCAAATAATAGCAATGATGGCGAGGCGCTTTTACAGGTTTTGGCATATCTTTGGCTTGCAGGTGTCATAGGAATTGGTGGATATCATTTAGTATCTTACTATAAATTTAAAGTTTCTTTGAAAGATGTTGTTTCTGTAGAAGAAGGCATTTATGAGATTCCGGGCAGGCATGTGTCCTTTGTGTTAGGAATCATAAAGCCTGCAATTTATATATCAGAGAGTCTGGATGCAGACACCCGTAAAGTGGTGCTGTGCCATGAAAAAGTGCATTTGCGGCGTAAAGATTATTTGACAAAGCCACTAGCACTGGCGATTGCCTGTGTGCACTGGTTTAATCCATTGGTCTGGCTGGCATTTTATCTGATGAACAAGGACTGTGAAATGTCTTGCGATGAAAAAGTGGTTTCCATTTTGGGCGAGGAGAGTAAAAAATTATATTCCTATACACTGTTGGATGAAGCAATCAAAGGGGAGCATAGAAAAAATAGACGTGAAAATACGTGCGCGGTATTGTCCTTTGGGGAGGATAGTATTAAGGCGAGAATTAAACATGTGTTACAGTTTAAGAAAGCACCGGTTTGGCTGATGGTTGGTACAGGTGTGGTATTGCTAGTGTTGAGCGTGGGATTACTTAGCAATCGAAAGGAAAAAGAGTACCACAGTGTGGATACCTTGACGGAATTAAAGGAAGCATATGTACACCCTGAGGATGACATAAACGGCAATTTAGAAAGAATGGGGAATGTGAATTGTAGGTGGTATGACTGGACGGACAATACCGGTTATGACAAGGAGTTCATGAAAAGCGTTTTCTATAACGTGACAAATAACACTAATCCGGAATATTATGATGCTTACAAAGACCCGGTCAGCGCAGCCAAAATAATGCTGCATTTGGGCGAAGGCACCGGCGAGGTGACGGAAATTCTGCACCGGGCGGAAAGTCAGAAGACACAGGGAGAAGGCGTGGATGGAGTTTTGGGAGAAGGCACTGTTGTAAATGTGATGTATGTGTTCGCGGAGGACGGCAGCAGCGTTCAGATTCCGATGGTACTGGCAGAAGAGAGTCAGGGAATCTGGGCATTGTCAGCAGGGGATATGACCAAAGAGCATAAGTATACCAGAGGAGCTCTTAAGGCGGATACCAATTTTTTGGCGCGAGAGGTGCTTGAGGAAATAGAGACAGAGGAAGGAATTACTTATCAAATAAGTGACTATGGCATTTATAAGATAAGTGCGGAAAGTTATCGGTGTGTTTATTTACAGGATATGAGTAAGGTTCTGTATGAGGTGGCTTACGATAATGGAGAAAGGTATCTTTATTATCCTATAAGTTCCCAGTACCAAGAAGGTGCTTTTAACACTACGTTTGATAGCCTTTGTAAAGTAAAACTGTCTACCGGTGAAGTGGGTGAGGTATATAGCTTTCCATTTGAGGCAGCAGGAAGACTTGCCAGTGAAAAAGGATATTTTGATGTATATGGCGGATTTGTAACTTTGTATAATGTGCCGGGAGGAAATAACACCTATGTGCTGACGGATGCGGGGAAAGTTTGGAACGGGAAAACCACAGCAGAGTTGACAGAAGAAGAAAGAAACGGGTATGGTGTGTCCAACAGAGAATATCTTTTGAGTCATCCGGGACAAGTGGTAGCACTGGGTAATCGATATGCATCACAGACGGAAGCCTTTATTGATATGGATGGCGATGGAAAGACGGAGCAAATAACCATTGGCAAAGGTGAAACGATAGGCCAATACTGGAAGTATGACAGTTATGTGTTAAAGCTGGATGATTGGCAGGAGCAGCGATATGCCAATCGTCTGCATAATCAAATTTGGGTAATCAGTCCAGATGGGGAACGTGTTTTTCTCGTTCTATATGAAGAGGGACCGAGTGCGGATGATTTGATAACTTTCTTTAAACAGGATGAGGGCAAATTGGTAGAAGCCGGAAGCATTGGGATTGCAATAAATCAGTTGGAAATGGAAGAAGGAATCATTACAGCATGGAAGGGTGCGGAATTAATTCAGACTGATTTTGTTATGACACAATATGCCTTTGACGAGCAGGGCAACCTGGTGGAGATACCACAGGAAGTGTATGATTATGCTTATTATAGAACAGAAGAAGGCAATCGACTGTTAAAGGAAATGACCCTGTATACGGAGCCCGGGGGAGAAGAAAGCTTTATTTTACAGCCGCAAAATGTGTTTTTTGAGAAGGTAGACGGCAGTATGAAGTGGATTTTGCTGCGTGCAAAGAACGGACAGACAGGCTGGTTTGAAGTAACCGGTTTGTATGAAATTTATGGAAGACCTTCCAGCGAATGGTTTGAAGGGCTTGGTTTTGCAGGATAATCTCATTGTATCTTACTGGTAAGTATGATATACTAATTCAAAGGGAAGTTTTTGTCAAAGTTCGAGGATTTCCTATAGTTTCGAAAAGTGAGGGTATACATATGAATTATGCAGACGTATTAAAAGAAGCCCGTACCTGTATGGGTACGTATTGTAAAGCTTGCAATATTTGTAATGGTGTGGCATGCAGAAATCAGATTCCGGGACCGGGCTCTAAGGGGGTAGGTGACACTGCTATTCGTAATTATCAAAAGTGGCAGGAAATCCGCGTAAATATGGATACCTTATGTGAAAATAAGCCTGTGGACACTTCTTTGGAATTGTTTGGAAAAACCTTTAAATACCCATTTTTTGCAGGACCTGTGGGTGCATTAAATCTGCACTATAGTGATAAGTATGACGATGTTACTTATAACAATTTACTGGTGGATTCCTGTGCAAAGGCCGGTATTGCAGCATTTACAGGTGATGGCACCAATCCAAAGATTATGGAAGCGGCAGCAGCAGCCATTAAAGGTGCGGATGGACTGGCAGTGCCTACCATTAAGCCGTGGAATTTGGATATTATCCGTGAAAAAATGGAGCTGGTTAAGGCGGCAGGCGCCTTTGCAGTAGCTATGGACGTGGATGCTGCAGGACTTCCGTTCCTCAAAAACATGACTCCTCCGGCAGGCGGTAAGAGTGTGGAAGAATTAAAGGCGATTGCAGATATGGCAGGCGTTCCGTTTATTGTAAAAGGCATTATGACACCAAAGGCCGCATTAAAGGCAAAAGAGGCCGGTGCGGCAGCTATTGTAGTATCCAATCATGGCGGCCGTGTGCTTGACCAGTGCCCGGCTACCGCAGAAGTGCTGGAAGATATCGTGGAAGCAGTAGGCGGCTGCATGAAGATTATTGTAGACGGTGGCATTCGCAGTGGCGTGGATGTATTTAAAGCACTTGCAATGGGTGCAGACGGTGTGATTATTGCCCGCCCATTTGTGACAGCCGTTTACGGCGGTGGTGCGGAAGGCGTGCAGTGCTACGTGGACAAAATTGGCGCTGAACTGGAAGATACCATGGCAATGTGCGGTGCATATTCTTTGAAGGAAATTACGCGTGAAATGATTTGGAAAGCTCGTTTATAAAAATTTAATAAAAAAAAGCGCGACCAAATGCCTTGCTTATGCATATATGTAATGAGGAGATAAATATTCCACCTCGGAAATATATTATCATAAGGAGGCATTTTTATGCGTGATTACAAAAAGTTAGAAGATTTGGATGTACTGGATGATTTTATGCTAAACGCAATAGCAAATGACCCGGATGTAGCAGAACCGTTTT
>JAFXAZ010000096.1 GCA_017521985.1 Lachnospiraceae bacterium | reverse complement strand
CAATTTTTGAATAATTTCTGCTTCATCATAGCTTAAAGCTGCAAGTGCCCAATTCAATTTTTCCACCATCAGATTAGATAGCACCTCTTCTTCCAAATCGTATGTACAGTTTCCAAACTGCTGGCTTGCCTCAACCAGCCGATCATAGGAATCTTCCAGACTTGGCAGAATAATTTTTTCTCCCGTTATTTTATCAATCCTGGTCCTTCCGGCCTTTAGCTCATACATGAAATGCCTTTCTTTTCTTTCTGCTCGGTAGTAAACCTCATATACTTCCGGTGTCACTTCTATTGCTTCTCCGCCGATCACGATGATGTATTTTTCACGTTCTTTCATCTTTTTTCCCTTTCTGATTCTGATTGTTTTTTCAGTTTCAGAAAGGGTTGGAGGACCACGAGCATAAAAAAACGAGACAAACAGACTTTCGCACCATTTGTCTCGCATATTAAACCACGGTAAAGTAAAAAAATAGCTATTTGTCGGGGAACAATTACAAATTTCGCCCACTAAAAAAGCAGACAGCCAATCGAGCCACCTGCTTTTTGCATAACATATCCAATTGTAATGAAATTCCCATCGACTATGTATTTTCACTTACATTTTCTGTGACTTTACACTCAAAGTCATCCATCGTATATCATTAATCAATCATCTCAATTAAACTCAAAAGGCAATATGTTATCTTTTTCCAATCAAAGAACACTCTTTGTATAACTCTCTACCAGATTAAAAACTCTCGCCCTCTCAACTTACACATCGCTTCCACAAAGAAAAAATCACCATAAATAATCGGAATATGTACGCCCTTCATTGCATTATCTGTATGCGGATATCGTTCGCTACCCATTAATACTAACGCATCTTCACTTACTTCGTAATTACAGAAATGCTTATCGCATGCTTTCAAAATTTTAATTGCTTCCTCGGTATAATATCTAGACTTTTCTTCAGAAACATATTTTGCAATCTCTAATAATCCACATGCAGTACATACGCCCGCTGTACTGTCGTAATACACTGGAGTATCCGGTGCTGCAAAGTCTATCACTGGAAGATAATCCGTCTTTTTGCAATGCTCAATGAAGTAGTTTGCTGTCTTTTTTGCAGCTTCTAAATATGATTCCCTACCAGTATGGATATAGGAAATAACAGAACCATATACGGCCCAAGCAAGTCCACGAGACCAACAAGATGTCTCACTATATCCCTGACCGGCAAGCACATTAACAACACCAACTTTGTCTACTTCATGATTTACAATGTGATTCACACTTCCATCTTCTCTAATATGATCACGCATTGCCATATCCATATGTCTCATTGCAATTTTCTTAAACCGCTCATCTTCCACTTCCTCAGAGGCCCAATATAAGAGCGGAAGATTCATCAAACAGTCAATAATGGAATAACCATCTGTACTGGCACCCCAAGTGCCTTTATTCCAAGCACGAATAAAATCACCAGATATATTGTATCGTGAGAACAAAGAAGTTGCTGCAAAGAAATTTCTAGCACCGGACTTTTCATTTCCTGTCAATCGATAGTTCGCACCACTTGTCAAATGCCACATAAATCCAACATCATGATGCAATTTTTTATATTGGAATAATGCTCCATCTAACAGATCTTCCGAACGTTCTGCTGTCTTTCGAAATTCTTCATTTCCAGTAGCTTCATACATAAGCCACATCATGCCACCCCAAAACCCGTTAGTCCACCAAGAAATATTCTTTTCCTTTTTGTCGTCATGTGTTCCTTCTATTGTTGTGTATGGCAGTTTCTCTCTGCTTCTTACGCTAACGACACTTAACTTCTTTTCTATCTTATTCCAAGTTTCGTTGATCCAATTTTGATTTTCTTGAATTACACGTTTCATAAGTTCACTACTCATTCTTTCTACATTTTTGAAAAATAATCCTCACTCTTTCTTCCATTAGCATATCCATGGTATTCCTCTAAAAAGGCTTCAGCATTTTTGGTCATAAATATACCTACCTTATCATCTTTAAAACCGAATTCCATACTCATATTGCCGAAATATTTATCAATAATCTGCACCTTTATACGAAGCTTTCTTTCTTCCGGCCAATCGGCAGATACAGCACAATCATACATATTTCCTGTTTCCGGAACTGTTGCAATTAAGTCAGAATAACCTTCTTGAGGAAATTTACTCAATACATTATATCCAAAACCAAACGGCAGCTTCTTTACACCCTGTGCATTTTTGTATGTCAATACACCCTCTGTACCATTCAAATCAAAATGTATATATTCTATTCCCATCCTATTATCATCAAGCTTGTATGTACTTCCATTAATTTCCTCGGCGCAAGAACTATAAACACTCTCTTTCAAGCTAAATAGTTTAAGATTAGCAATGTATTTCTGGAGTTTATCATATGCAGCATCATTTTCTTTTAATGGTTTGCTTGCACTATTTATTATCAAATCATAAAGCAAATGATACAAAATAGCTCGTGTCGCAGGTGAGTGCCCTTGATTATCAGAATTGATTATAAAGATAATATCTTTCTCTTTATCACAAATTGCAAATTGGTCGCCCATACCTATAAAAGCAAAACCATCATTTGGTGCTTTCCAAATCTGATATCCATATCCATATGAATTATATGCAACTGCACCATCATGCCCATTTGAAACTTGTCTTTTAGTGGCTTGTATCAGATATTCTTCTTTCATATAACGCACACCATTTATTACTCCACCATCCATTACAAAGCGTGCAAAAACCAATAAATCTCTTGGAGTACACATAACACCAGAATCTCCAAAAGAATAGCCCCCTGGACATTGTAAGCAGTATGCGTCTGAAGAAAATCCGCCCTCAATTAAAAAACGTTCTTTCAAATATTCCAAAAATGGTTTACCTGTCAGTTTTTCGACAATAACGTTTAAAGCAAAAGATGCAGGACTATCGTAAGTCCATATAGTTCCAGAAACACGATCTGCCGCTTCTCGAAAATACACTTCACTACGGTCTTCTGTTCCGGATTCAAACCACCAAGTATCCTTGCCTTTACAGGTCTCCATAGTAAGCATCTCTCTGATGGTCATGCTATTTAACAATTCATTTGTATGATTATTCATATACTCAGGAAAGAACTTTACCATCTTGTCATCTAACCTAAGCAAACCATCTTCCACCGCGAGGCCAACTGCAATTGAAACAAAGCTTTTAGAGATAGAATACATTCTGTGCTTAAATTCTTTTGTAAAAGGTGCATAGTATCCTTCAGCAAAAATCTTATTCCCCTTTGCCATAATAAATGAATGTGTACAAAAATTATAATCATCAAGTGTCTTTATAAACTTAAATACATTTTCAGAAGAAATCCCGACACTTTCTGGGGTTACACTTTGAAACATTAAAATCTACTCCTTCCCACAGTTCTCCTTTGCATATAAATAAATTCCAGCACTCCAGCCCATCATCATTGCAGCCAATCCACCTTCCTTGGTACTAGCCACCTCACCTGTTACTACATTATATTTTTCCCAAACATTTCCCGTCTTTTCGTAATTGTTTTCCACCAAAGTACAATATTTTCTTGCAATTCTTTCTGCTTCTTTATAATAACCATAATTACGAAGACCTTGAATAATGATAAAGTGTAAGCACGCCCATCCAATTGGATAATCCCACTGTAACTGCATAAGGTCATCCCTTTTCTCACAAGCAGCAATACCATATTCGCACTCGACTTTTTCTAACAACTTTACTGTTGATGCTGCTTGTTCGGGTGTACATAATTTCACAAACATTGCATAAAAGGAAGCATCAGAAACAAAATCTGTCATTGTTTTGTTGATATAGTCATAATCTGCAAACATACCCATCTTTTCATTCCAGCATAATTCATTCAATAAAGCCTTACGATGTTCAGCCTTATCTTCCCAATCATTTTTTATTCCTAACTCAGATGCAAAAAATGACAAATTCTTTTCCATACCGTAAAGTAAGCAATTTAAATCAATCCATGCATACTCTTGAGGGCGCATTCCAAAACGACTGTTGCAATCCCAACCACTTTCAAAGAAGGTAACACCGGCTTCTGCCATTTTTACTCGCTCCTCCTTCTCTTCAGAACAAGTAATTTTTAATCTTCTTTCCACATGGGCAACTAAGGTCTCAACATCGGATTTCTCCATAAATCCATAATAGCGATTCAATCCACAGTTTGTCTGTCTTAACGTTTGCCAAAATTCATATTCTTTGACAGCAATCCGATACATATGATTAAGCCAACCTTTATCAAGTATTACCTCATATACATCCTTAACCATATGTGAAAAAAATGGAGGCTGTGATCTATTTAAATAATAAGTACGGTTTCCATTCAGCATATAGCCATATCGTTCAATCAAATATGCGATGTTTTCTATATTATTTTTCGCATATTCTACCCTTCCTGATAAAATTAATCCTACATTAGTAAAGTATGTATCCCAATAATATAATTCCTGAAACTTATTCCTGATGCTTGGCACCGTATACGGTTTTGGAAGCCCAATCAGAGTATCTTCATCTTCAGGATGATATCGTAACGTAGCTTCCCAGTTATTTTTAATATATTCTATCAATTTCTTTGACACAATTTTTCCCTCCTATAACATAATTGATTTAAAAACGGCACCGAGCTAGTTCAGTGCCGTTTTTCTTATATAGGTATATTAGTTTACGATATTAGGCGTGTATATTTTGATCTCATCGTAATAAACACTATCCCCATTATCAACTGTACCATTAAAACGAATCTGTGTACTAGACAAATCATTTTCTTTAAGGTTAGTTATTAATACATCTGTATAATCAGTTACTGCAACTCCATTCTTATATGTTGTTGCATACCAGCCATCTGCTTTCTTTTCCAATTCAAGCTTAATCTCTGTCCAGTTATTTATTCCTTTCTCTTGCCACACAATATCATTCTTTTTACTTGTTCCACCATATACACTAAGATATGCTTTCCCTTCTGTTGAGGTCTTTACTTTAGCTTCAATAATCACGTTTGATACTGCACTTAAATCAAGTGCTCGTGCTGCACGTGGCGCACTGGCGCCATTTGTATGTGTATCTGCACCATATAAGCGAATCACTTGATTTGTGGCATCATCTGTATCTGTAGCTATTCTTACAAGTAATTGTTTGATCTTCGTACCATTAGTTCCCGTTGACTCTGTAATTCCTGTAAAGTCTGTTATACCAGGATTTGTAGGAACATATGCTGGTTTTTCTCCTATCGTACCGTTACCGTTTGTATAGAATAATAAAGTTCCTATTTCTTCCGCATATGTGGCTGTATATGTTACATTTGCTGTGGCAGTTGTGGTACCAGAAACAAATTCCTCTTCTCCATTCTTCCAACCTGCAAATGTATATCTAGTAATAGTTTTTTCTGTAGTATTTATGCTTTCATTTCGCGTAGGAGATTGTGGAACTCCCGTAATCACATCGTTTTCCAAACATTCAATACAATCAATCAACGTACCATCATAGTCATTAAATGATATGCTGTAATACATTATCTCCGGTGTTTTTGCAGTAGAAGTATAAATAGCCTTATAAACAACGTCCTCAATAACAGTTATTTCAGTTCCTGACACAATAGTTTCTCCACTTTCTACTCCATCTGTATACACCTTCCAACCTGCGAAGTCATATGTATAATTATCATCCGCTGGCTTTTCTACGCCTGATGGCATGTAAATTTTTGTATTTACTTCTACCAACTGTGGATAACCTTGAATTGATATTCCCTCAGCATCTACAAAATTAACAGTAACTTTGTTTTCTAGTTCATCTGCAATTTCCTGCAAAGTATAAACTTTGATCTCATCGTAATAAACACTATCCCCATTATCAACTGTACCATTAAAACGAATCTGTGTACTGGACAAATCATTTTCTTTAAGGTTAGTTAATACATCTGTATAATTAGTTACTGCAACTCCATTTTTATATGCTGTTGCATACCAGCCATCTGCTTTCTTCTCCAGTTTAAGCTTAATCTCTGTCCAGTTGTTTATTCCTTTTTCCTGCCACACAATATCATTCTTCTTACTTGTGCCACCGTATACACTAAGATATGCTTTTCCGTCTGTTGAGGTCTTTACCTTGGCTTCAATAATCACGTTTGATGCTGAACTTATATCAATTGCTCGTGTCGCACGTGGTGCACTGGCACCATTTGTATGTGTATCTGCACCATATAAGCGAATCACTTGATTTGTAGCATCATCTGTATCTGTTGCAATTCTCACAAGTAATTGTTTGAACTTATCACCTGCTGATCCCGTTGCCTCTGTAATTCCTGTAAAGTCTGTTATACCAGGATTTGTAGGATTCTTCGATGGATTTTCTCCTATGGTACCACTACCGTCTGTATAGAACAATAATTCACTTTCTATGACATTGTAATCATTGTTCTTAGCCACATATATTGTATCTGCTGTTACAGTAACCAATGTTCCAGCATTTACAATATTTTCACCAACACTCCACTTTGTAAAATTATACTGATAATACTTCTTATTCTCTGTATCAATTACCTCAATATCCGTCGGCAATGTAACTTCGCCGTTTTCAGCACTCTTTACACATTTTAATACAGTCCCATCCTCTAACATATACGTAATTACCGGTATATGCTGTGTAGCCTCGTATGTTGCAACATAAGTTGCATGACCTGATACTATATCGCCTTCTGTTAAGAAAACGTCTTCTGTTTCTTGAAGTCTCCATCCACTAAACGTATAGTCATGTGAATCTGATGCTCTCTGCGGACCAACTGGAACAGTAATAACAGCTCCTTTTGTAAGTTCAAGGTTATAAGCTTCTCCAGTTAATGGGTTGCCTGCGTGGTCAACAAAGCTAATCGTATATTTTTGTGTTTCTACACTACCTTCACAAATAATGTTTACAGTAGTAGATGCACTAAATCCATCCTGTTTAGCCGTAATAGTCATGGTAGTAGTTCCGTTCTTTAAGAATACCAGTTCGCCACCTGAAATTACTGTTGCAATAGTTTCATCTGCTATTGTATATATAATGGTTGCATCTTGCTTTAATACAAATTCTTTGTTAAAGGAGTCTAAACCATGTAAAATAATATTTGCTGTACTTCCTGCTTTACCAGTAAAATCATCTGCATTAAAATAGATGTCCCAATATGCTATATCATCTATCTGCTGTTCTTCACTTTCATAGAATCGAACCTCAGTATAGCTGTTCCATGCATTTACACTATTACCATAGCCTACCAATTTCACATATCGAGCAGAAACTGTTTCTTCTATTTCACTAAAATCTATAACCGCCATATAATCATCTGTAGTATATGATCCACCGGTATGAATCCTTTGCCATTCATTACCATCTGTAGACACTAATACATCAAACGCGTACTGTCTAACGTCCTGTTTATCACCAGCAAATGCCATAGACTGCAAGGTTTTGGTTTCACCAAAATCTGCTTGTATCCAGCAACTGCCATCAGTTCCCTGAGCCCCCCAACGATGATTTGTATCAGAACTAATCACACCATCTACAATACCGTTTTCAGGATACAGACCACCACTAGTCGTTGCAAAACTGGAAGCGGTAACTGCTTTAACTTCTATATAAGTTTTTTCTGCCGGAAGTGCTAAAGTATCTAGTGTTGCTTTTAATTCATTCAATGCACCTGGATCTGTTTTACTTAAAACACCTTCAAATGGATCATACTGCATTTTAATATAGTATTTATAAGTCTTATTACCAACGATAACAGTTACTACTGCTGTGTCATCAGCTACAGTCTCACCATATGTTCCAATACTTACAGCCTGGCTAACTGAAGTACTATCTGCACCCGTTGCCTCAACTGTAACTATTGAAGGTATTGTCACGCTGGATGCATAATCTAAAGCATACTGCTCACGATCAATTTCAAAGAAGCCTAAAACCTCTCCATCTACTTTCAGTGTGATTTCTAAGCCCGCACTGATTTCACTGTCCACATCATTTGCTGTCCAATCTGCCAGTGATAAATACGCTCCTGCCTTAGGAATACCTTCGCCTTCTTCCAGTCCCACATATTCTACCGCCAGATTCAATTCATCTACACCTGTCACATGAATAGCTAACTTCTTATCACCACAAATTGTATTATTTACACCTTCAATCGTAGACTTTGCATCTACCATTTCAAATTCCGCACAATCCGGACCTTCAATAATACGGACCAACATTCGCTCACCGTTTAAGGTTAAAATAGCACTCTTTCCATCCTTGGCAATCCTTGTACTAGCATCCGTGTTAGCATACCAGTAGAATTCTGCTGCTTTATCCAGTTTTACTTCATCCTGCACTACCACTCGATTACGATTATCCGTCAACATCAAACCACGTTTCGCACTAAGAATGGTTGCATCTCCCGCAGTATATGCATTGCTCATATCCAGTATCCCAAAGGCGGTATTATCACTAGAACCACTCGCAATCAAATTTGCATAGCCTTTTAATTCCTGATCTTCTGTTACGGAAGGATTGATTACCAACGTATTGGAAGCTTCTGCTCGTTTATAGTAAATACTGTTCTTACCTCCACTGATTGAATAATCATATTTACCCAATTGTTTTACAAATCGCTCTCCGTGATAATCAATTACATATGTACCCAGAGATAAATGCTGATGATTTTCATTATTATTCCCTCCTTGCATTGCCGCAAACAGGGCATCATCTTCCCATGCAGAACGCATAGATGTACCATTAAAACTACCTTTGTCTGCATCTTGGTTATAAAACTTGTCAAGCACAAATTCCTCGATTTCTGTATCTTGAGGGTCATAGAAACAAAGAGCCGTTATAGCATCATATCCGGTCAGATAATTATTTGTATCGTTCTGTACTTTATCTTCATACCACGCATACTGCGGCTTATCAAACTTATTTGCCATCCAGTAGAATGCTACACCACTACTCATTCCGCTGCTACAGTCACCATAGTTAAATCTTCCGGTAGGTCCGGTAAAGTAAATTGGGAAATCGCAAGTTTGTGCTATGCCCGGCGCATTGTAGTAAATATATTCCGCCGGAAGTTCAAAGCCTTCCTCGAAGCCATTCTCTAACATATCCGTTGCAAATATCAGGTAACTTGTTCCTAAATCCCAATAGCTTACGCCTTCCGGATACGCTCCATCTGGAGCATAAGGTTCCAAACTATTTACGATAAATTTCGGTGCACGTTCCAGAATGTATTCTGCAATTTCCGGCTGTACATCCGCAAAAGCGAATGCTGCACTAATAGCACTGCCATTACACAAAGGATTCCAGTTATTTGTACCAGTAGTAAAAGTTGTACTTCCGGTTTTCACGCCTTCATAATTGTACACAAGTGCAGTAAGAGACTGATCTCTTACGATTTCAAAAATCTCTGTACGCTGTGTTTCACTCAATTCATCGTATAGCCAGTCATATGCACAAGCATAACCAAACGTCAACTCTGCCGCAACCAGATAAGATGGGAAACCACTCCAATCTTCCCATTCACCCATTTCTATCATTTGCTCATAAGCTTCCGTCAAATACTTACCTGCATCGGCAGTACCTTTTTGTTTCTCTACATTGTAAACAAAAGCAAGTGCTTGAAGATTATCACGCCCTGCTCTTGCAGACTCGAGAACATTGCCTCTGGAATTTACCACGCGCTCCGGTGTGCCAGCTATCAAAGCAGAATCTGCTGTATCTTTTAAGTTCTGATACCACTCTTCTGCCAATTCATTGTTCTCTATCTTATCTATAATTTGGGTCCATCCAGTTTGCTCCGCATTATCCTTTGGTATGAAAATTCTTGGATGAGATACCAGATTATTTACAAAACTGTTTTCTGATAAGTCATTTGTTGGCTTTACATTACTCCAGTTTACCGTATTATTCGGTGTCAGAATCTGTTCTTCCGCTACAACTGTTGAGGAACTGATTTTAATATCATCTAAATAAATTCCGGTTCCTGGTTGCAGTGTGCCACCCGAAAACCTAAATTGTAAGGATTGTGTTCCCTCAGGGATGTTAAGATTATTCTCTTCACCACTCTGAACCCCATTAATATATGTAACATATGTCTGATTCTCTAGATCCATTTCTAACTTAACATCTGTCCAAGTTCCCTCTGATTGGCCAATCCATAAATTTGTCTCACTGGATATATAGTGTTTAAGAGATGCCGTTGTATTATCAGTTTTCACCTTAAATTCAACCACAATATCATCTCTATCTTTTATACTAATATCCCTTGAAACTCTAGGGCCTCCTTTTTGGCCACCTTCCTCTGCATATATGTGAAGAATATTATTTCCATCATCTTCTTCAACTTTTACAAAGAGTTTTTTGGTTGCATTCTGCGAAATGCCAGTCCACTCGTCAATATCTGCGCCTTTGCTTGGTGCCTCCCCTATTGTATCATTCTCAAAATCCGTTTCAAATAACATTTCCTGCACTAAAGTATCCGTTTCGGAATCATCATTTGAATCTGAATTGTCACCAGGTTCTGTATTTTCAGTTGATTCTGTGCTCTCACTTGATTCTGTGCTCTCACTTGATTCTGTACTCTCACTTAATTCTGTACTCTCACTTGATTCTGTACTCTCACTTGATTCTGTACTCTCACTTGATTCTGTACTCTCACTTGATGTACTATCTTCTGTGTTCTCAGAAACTTCATCTTCAGCATCACTATATATAACATGACTTACAGTTGCCGTTACATTTTCTTCTTTTCCATCTATCAGAATAGTACAGCTTAGAGGGATTTCTCCAGACTCCTCTTCTGCCTTTACCAGTGTCGCTGTTGATAACATTCCACCAACCATTGCCATACAAAGCCAAATACAAAGTCTTTTTGTTCTGTTTTTCCCATATAAAGACATGACAATAACACCACAAACTGCGAGGACAGACAAAATTATATAAACCTCTATATTCATATTGTCGCCCATAACAACATTTCCTATTGCCCTGTTCGATGTAGATGCTGCAATACTTGCTACATTTGACCATCTCTCTCCATCAGACAAAACTGCGTCCCAAGTACTTTGTCCACTGTTTATAACACCACTTGGAATGTCAACCGTTGTAAAAATAAAAACGTCCCTACCTGTATGATTTTCCACTGATATTGTTACATTTACACTTTCATCCTGTTTATAGGAATCCTTATTTGTGGACATCTGAACTTTCACCCCGTCTTTTGTCACTACATTGCTTGAAGCCGCGTATACATTTATTCCTGATATGCTAAATATTACTATTACCAGTAACGCTGCCAACACACGCATTGTTTTCATAGCTTGTTCCTCCCAATTAATGTATTTTCATACATGAATACCTTTTCGAAATTTCAGACTATATTTTTTTATTATCTTCTCTAAATTGCGTCGGTGAAATACCGACATACTTTTTAAATAATCGCCTTAACGTTTTGCTAGTGCAGCCAACTGCACTACTAATTTCCTCTATCCCTAATTGAGAAATTAGCAATAATTCTTTTGCTTCTTCTATTCGAATCTGCTGAATGTAATCTACCAATTTCTCGCCGGTATTGCGCTTGAAGGCTGTAGACAGATATCCTAAACTTATGCCAAAATAACCTGCCACTGCGGTATTATCCAGGCTCTCATCATGATAGTTTTCCTTAATATATACCTTTATTTTTTCTATCAGTTCTTCTTCTTTACTGTCCTTCTGGTTTAACATCAAAGCACAAATATCATGAATTCTACTATTTAATAGCTCTATACTTTCGTTTGTTGAAATATCTTTGCAGATACTGTTTAGCCAGAAGTAAGAATCTGTTAATTCATGCTTATTCTTAATAGCATTCTCAGCCTGTAATATGCAAGAAGCCAAGTTCATAATCATACACTTAAGTAAATCTCGATTTCCTTTTGAATTTAAAATATTTTTCTCGCACAAATCCAGAACTTTTTGCTTTGCCTCTTCTTCTTTTCCATTCTTCAGGAAACCAACGAACTCCACCTCGTCTTCCATGGTAAAAAGGTATTGCATTTTCCTGTCACTTACCATTTCAGAATATTCCATCATTGCTCGATCTATTAACGGATTTGTCATTAAATATTCCATGACACTCATTGCTTCTGCATATGCATAATTTAATGAAAATGCTTGATTATGCATTGCACTTATTGCTACCAGTACATGCTCTCTCAAACTCTCCAGCTGCTCTTTACAATCTGCAAGATACTTTCCATGATCGCAATAATTTTCATTTTCTACTGGTTTGTCTCCAAAATTATAAATACATACAATGCCATCTGATACATGAAAAACCTCACAGCTTCTGCCATTTTTTTCTGCACAACTCACAACACATGATACAGCTTCAGCCATTTTTTCCATATCTGCAGTTGTTACCTGTTTTTCATAATTTTCGAATACATTTCCATATTTACTATTTCGAATCAGAACCAACACATAATTGGCAATATCCACTTCTATTGAATTTTCTCGTAATACATATTCAACATTTTCGCTTCTAACTTTTCCTTCTACAATCGAGGAAATAATAAGTTCTTTCTTTGTTTCATTTACTGAATCCAATCGATTCTGCATATATTTGTATTCTTCTATTAAATTAGTAATAGCAAGTGCAATTTTCTTTCGCTTTGTTATTGCACTTGCTTCTTGAATAACAAAATGTTCCTTTATAAAGTAATTTAAAATTCCATAAGTCCGCTGTCTCAATCTTGCAAAAACCCAGGATACACTAAGACCTAAAATACTACATGTAAGCAGAGCTATTGCAAAAAAGATCAAACTCTTTATTGCTCTATGCCAAAAAATTTCATATGGAATAATCGATATATATGTCAACCCAACCATTCTTGATTGCAAACAACATATCAACATTTTTTTTCCATTCAGAAGTATTGGATCATATTCTACCATGTCTTCTCCGGAAATATTGATACTTTTTATATCAATATTTCCATCGTTATTTTCCGCCAAAATATTACCATTCTTATTTGCTATCATGATAGCGTTATCTTCCATGCTATTCATAGCCGAAAAAACATTTTGAATATAATCAATGTCAAATTCTATAATAATATTCCATCCCACCAGTTTCCCGCTAATAGGATAAGATACAATATAGCATATGTTACCATTGCTTACATTTTCAAAAAAAACTCTTTCTTTATGCATTCCAAATATTAATTCTTTAAATACGCTTTCTGTCATTCCATAATTCAGAGCGTATTGGTCATATAAATTTGCAATACTTAAATATCCATCTTCCCACATCCATAGCTCTAGCTCTGGGAAAAAAATGGTACAACTATATATGGATTCATCCCATACTTTGTATTGCTCCAAAGCATTTCTCGCAGCCATTAGTTTATAATTATCCGCAATATGCATGTTTTTATTCAAATATTGAACACGACTTACTGTATAATTGTTTGAAATACTATATTCCATTGCATAAGACTTTTCAAACATTTTGTCTAAATCGTCTCTTACAAGTTGTAATGCAGCCTCATTTAAATCTTTTGTTTCATCCCAAGTTATCATGAAACTATGCCAAAAAACTGCGGAACAGGTTAAAATAGGTATGATTAAAATCACCACATATGGCACTATCCATTCAAATACTTCTCCGCGTATTAAAGTATTTTTCTTCTTTTTCATATCTTCTCCCCGCAACTTTTTTAGCATAATAATAACACCATTTATTAAGTAAAATTACACCTCACGATGTAAAATCCTTTCCAGAACCGTACGTGCGGCTTTCCCGCATACGGCTCTTCATAATAACATTTACAGTTACTAACCATAGAGATTTACATATCTCTTTGGTTTTGCTATTGGATAATAAGTCAGCATCATATGGAACTGCTCCCATGTGAAGCTTTTCTTCTGGCTTCTGCGGTTAAGCCATTTAAACAGCATATTTACCACGTAATAATGATATTTTACTAGCATCTGCACGTTGTAGCTCACTCCGTAGTATCGGTAGTGACCCACCAGCTTCTGGTTTAATCTCGACATTAGTTCTTTTAATGGTATGTTCCTGTTGTACTTTAGCCACAGGTTCATTTCCTTTAAGCTCTTCCGAAACCTCTTGCTGTTCGTGCGCGGTATTACGCAAAATTTGCCTTCCAGTGTCTCTCCGCAGTAAAAGGTAAAGCCCAGAAAATCAAACGTTTCAGGTCGCCCTTCGCCCCTTCTTTTCCTTCTTTCCCTTGCATATCTGCCAAACTCCAACAGCCTGCTTTTGCTCATTTCTATTTCCAGTCCATATTTTCTTAAACGTTCCTGCAACTCCCGATAATATCTTTCCGCTTCGCTTTTATACTCGAAGCCTGCTATAAAATCATCTGCATACACGACCAGAAAACTATTTCCCCTGCCTCGCTTTTCAAAGTAGGCTTTGTACCACAGTACCAGTACATGATGCATATAAATATTTGCCAGTATGGGACTGATGTTTCCACCCTGCACAGAACCTTCGCTGTTTGTCTCATACCTTCCTTCATCCAGTATTCCTGCCTTCAGAAATTTATTTATCAGGTTCAGGATATTCGGGTCTTTAATATAATACCCGACAAACTTTAATACCCATTCGTGGTTCATGTGGTCAAAGAAGCCTTTGATGTCTGCGTCCACGACATAATCAATCCGCTTTCGGATAATACTACCGCACATGCTCTTTATTGCCATGTGGCAGTTGCGTCTGGGACGAAAACCGTACATTTCATTCTGAAACTTCGGTTCATATACTGCTTCCAGTATCTTCTTTAATCCCAGTTGTACTATCTTATCCTCATACGCTGCTATCCCCAGGGGTCTTTTACTGCCGTTTGCCTTGGGTATGTACACTCTTTTCACTGGCTGTGGCTTATAAGCTTTATGCTTAAGCTTTGTTACCAGTCTCTGAATGTTTTCCTCAAGATTTCGGCTGTACTCCTCCTTGGTCACCTCGTCAATGCCCACCGCTTTGTTGCCTGAAAGCTCGCGGTGGCACTTCAGCAACACTTCCTCATTGAGCAGATGATACAGGGATGTAAATATGGGTCTGGCTTCACGAGCCGATTTATCTGCTATTCTTCCTAATTTCGTTTCCATTCAGTTCTCCGTCCCTGAGTACGGCAAATGTGTCCTCAGGAAGAACGTTATTATGCATCCGCCTTCCCTCCGCCGGCATTACCCGGTTTCCTCAGTACTATGCAGATGTCTGACTGCCTGCGTCTCGTTTGATTTCCTTCGTTTTATAGTTGTACGTCATACTTGTTACATTAACAAGAACACGCAGGCTCTCCCCTGTTGACTGCACGGTCATTGTAATACATGATTGGCTCTGTGACCCCGTCAAAGCCACAGTACACTCGCGTTAACGCATACTGTGATGTTGCCTTCCGCATGGTTAAACTGCGTCGGCCTTTAAAACTCTGTAAAATTTCGGGGCTTACAAGCATTGCAACCCTGCATCCTAACTGTCTACGCTTAACACTGGCTGTTACCAGACAGCGCCCAAGACTCGCTAATGGTGGCTTGCTAGACCTTACCATGAGGGATTTCCACCTTCTAGACCGTGCGCCCTTTCAGGGCGCACTTAACCTTTTACAGCACCAATCATTGTACCTTTTACAAAATACTTTTGTACAAACGGATATACACATAAAACAGGAAGTGTTGCTACTATAATACTAGCATAACGTACACTTTCTGTAAGAGCTATTGCTTCTGCCGCATCACCTGACGCAACCGTATTTAAAATCTCTCTTAAAATAACCTGCAAAGGGAGTTTGCTTTTATCGGTAATGTAAAGGGAAGCTCTAAACCACTCATTCCAATATGATACCGCATAATATAAGACGATAACCGCCATTGGAGCTTTTGCACACGGAATAATAATTTGGAATAAAATTCTAATATGATTAGCACCATCAATTCTTGCAGACTCCTCTAAGGAATCCGGAACAGCCTCAAATCCTGAACGCAAAATTATCATGTTATAGGTAGTAATCAATACCGGAATAATCAATACAGCTCTATTATTTCCCATATGCAAATAATTATTGGTCAATAAATAAGTTGGAATAATACCACCGCTAAAATACATAGTGAAAATAAAGAAAAACATTATTGTACGCTTAAATGGATAAGCTTTTCTGGACATACAATATGCACCAATTGCTGTAATTAATGTACTGCTTAATGTACCAACCACTACTACAAATAGTGTGTTCAAGTAACCACTCAAAATATTTGGATTAGTAAAAACACTTATATAGGAATCCCAATAAAACCCTAACGGCTTCAGCAACAATCCCGTATGTGCTGACAATAATCTCGGACTAGAAAAAGATCCCATAAGAACATGCCATAAAGGATATGCTGTAATAAACATGATTAATATCATAAATATTGTGTTGCAAAAATCAAACAATTTATCCTGCCAACTTTTTTTAATCATATTAACATCTCCTTACCACAAGCCTGAACCTTGTACTTTTCTTGAAAACTTATTAGCAGAAACGACCAAAGTGACATTGACTAATGACTTAAACAATCCCACTGCTGTAGAATAACTAAAACGAGGATATGAACTTGCCAATCCTGTACGATATATATAAGAGTCAATTACTTCTGCTGTCTGTAGTGTCAAAGTATTTGCTAAAAGAATATTTTTCTGATAACCAACATTCATAACTCTACCCAAATCCATAATTAACATAATCGTAATAGTCGGTATCAAGCATGGAAGTGTAATATATCTCATCTTTGCAAAACGTCCTGCACCATCTATGGAAGCTGCTTCATATTGTTCCTGATCAATAGAACTCAATGCAGAAAGGTAAATAATGGTTCCCCAACCAAGACCTTGCCATAATTGTGATCCAATATGTATTGCTCGATAAAAATCCGGATTCTGTAACAAATTCTGTCTTTCCATTCCAAATGCCACAAAAAAGCTTGTAATAATACCATCCATAGAGCAAAATTCTGTCACCATACCACATATAACTATTAAAGATATAAAATGTGGCAAGTAAGTTACTGTCTGCACTAATCGTTTAAATTTAGTATTTGCGATTTCATTGATTAAAACAGCAAATAATATAGTACACGGCATTGTAACAAGAATACTTGCGAAACTAATTATAAGTGTATTTCGCATAATTCTAAAAAAGTAGGGATCCTTAAAGAACGTAATAAAGTTTTTGAATCCCACCCAATCACTTCCTAAAATTCCCTTTGCAGGCTTATAATCCAAAAATGCAATAACTGCTCCATACATTGGTCCATATTTAAATACCAAAAAATATAGAATAACTGGAATTAACAATATATATATTTGATAGTTTCGTTTCATTTCTCGAAACGTCTTTTTTCTTTTTTCTTTTAGAAAATCTCTATTCCCCAACTCAACGGAAACTTTTTTTTCTAATAATTTCATATAGCCCTCCTATAAAGTATGTCTAATATCTGTTCATTGAAAATCTCTAATTACCAATTTTAACAGATGCATCATCTTTATAAAAAGCCGGTAGCCAAAGTTAGCTACCGGCTTTTCAAAGCTTCTACTTTCCTACATATCTGTCATAAGCAGCCTGCTTAATTTCGATTGCTCTGGAAAGATTCATAGATTTCATCTGTGTTACAAAATTGTCCCAATCATCCATGCTTCTATCGCCTGTGATGAATTTAGCAACTTCTTCATATACATAAGTTTCTAATGGTGTCACAATAGATGTAAGCTCTTCTGCTTCTTCTGGAGTTGTAACTGCTGCAGTAGGATATAAGAAAGATACAGCCTCTGCTGAGTTTTCATTCCAAAGGATAAAGGCATCCTTCTGCTGTTCCATTACATAATACTGCTCATAGTATCTTCCATCGATAATACCAACGCTTGGAGAAGACGCCTGAGTATATCTTGTTAATGCATCAGAAATACTAAGACCATCTGGATTATTTAAAATTAAATCTGTATAAACCGGTTCACCATTTACCATTTCATATGTCAAACCTTCTACACCAAAGTTCTTAGCGATAATACCTTCTTCGCTGTAGAACTGATCTAAGTATCTCATAGCTGCTTCAATTTCTTTACACTTAGAAGTAATACAAACTGTACCTTCTGTACGAACTTCTGCAGTTCTTCTTATGTACAGATTAGTTTCACCCTCATTCAATACAGGATACTGAACAGCAACCATATCTAATTCAGGATTTGCTTCTTTTGCTGAATCCATAATGGTACCAATACAAGAAGCAACGAAACCAAAAATTGCACCAGAGTCATTACTCAGAACATTTGCACGACCAATTTTATCAGAAGAACCGAAACATTCATTATCAATAAGTCCTTTTTGATACCAATCAGCCATAGTTGCAACAAAGTCTTTTGCTGCCGGCTCCGCATAACCATATTTAACAACACCGTTATCTAAATAATATGTAGTTGCGATTCCCCATGCTCCTGCAAAGAAGTTTGTCTTGAACAGATAGGTCTGAGTAAGAGTAAATGGTTTTGTCGCACCCATCTGCTGCTTAAATGCTGTCAACATCGCTTCCCAATCAGAAATAGTTTCAGGTGCATTCATGTTAAGCTTATCCAGCCAATCCTTACGTACTGAATAACCAGCTGTTACTGCAGAACTAGGTTCACCAATACAAGGGAAACCATAAATCTGACCCTCTTCATTTATAATCTGCTTTGCGATATCTGGATTAGCTTCTAAATATGCTGCAAAGTTAGGCGCATACTCTTCCATATATGGAGCGATATCAATAATAATGCCATCATTGATAGCCTGTGTGGTTCCACCCGGATATTTACTCCAATCATACATAACCATATCTTCCCAATTGTTGCCCGCAACTTTAAGGCTAAACTGCTCATTAATAGCATCTGCTGATGGATGCGCATATGTAATATCTACATTTGCATTTTCTTCCATAATCTGCAAAAATTCCATCTCACCCATATCTTTCAATTCTGTAGAACTGAACTTTGCCCACATAGTCAATTCTACTGGTTCTTCAGGTACTACAGTTGATTCTACAGTTGATTCTGTAGCAGCACTTTCTACCTTACTTTCTGTTGTTACGTCATTGTTAGCTTCTTGACCACAACCAGTCATGCAACCAGCTAACATAGTGCTTGCTACTGCAAGTGATAACAAGCGTTTCAAAAATGTCTTTTTCATGATTTGTCCTCCTGAAATATATATTTTTTTGCAAGGAAAAATATTTTTTCTTTTCTCCCTCGCGATATTAACATTTTATTAGATAAATTACGCCACTGTAAACGGCCTATTTTTCATCTAAAGCCCAATTTTTCGTGTGATACTTTAAAACATCCAGCACAAACAGACATACCTGTTTATGGCTACTATTACACTTGTTTTTGTACCAAACTTACAGCTCTACCGGACTAAATTCGCCAAATGGAATTTCTCCCACCGCAGCTCTTACAAATGCTTTCACACTTGGTGATACCATGGAATATGCATTTACATAGGTAACAGCCCTTTCGAAATACTGGTTTCCAAAATAAGGAGAACCAAAAGATACTATCATGGATTTCTTAGTTCCATACGTTAAATATGCTCGAACTTTTCTAGCCTCTGCAGAATGAAAATCTAAAAAGCCCATTGGTCTAAATGGTCTGGAAAATACTGCATAAATGACAAGCTCGTGCTCATCGATATCACTTTCTTTCATTCCATCTTTAAAATAATTCACCTCAAAATCTCTTGCACGTAATTCATCACATAAAAGCTCAGCTTCTTCAAACGACGGCAAGTGATGCGTGATAGGTACAACTGCTATCTTTTTTACTTTATCCGGAGACATCGGAAAAAACTTACCATTATCACGAATTAAAGTCACTGATTTTTCTGCGGTATCCTGTTGTGTCTTTTTTACAAAAGCCAAATCTTCTGCAGACAATTTAATCGCATGATTGTCCTTTTCAAACAGTCCTAGTTTTTCTTTCATTTCCAATATTCTGGTTACCGCATCGTCTAAACGCTCCACGGAAATATATCCATTTTCTACCGCTTCTGTCATATTCTTTACATAGTCTTTGGTTGGCCAAAGCATCATATCACAACCAGCTTTAAAACTTTCAATTTCAGCTCGCTGCATGGAATCATACCATCCATTAAAACCACCCATGCCAAGTGCATCTGTTACTACCACACCATTGTATCCCATATCTTTTTTCAATAAATTAGTAATAAGTTCGTGGGACAATGTGGCTGGAAGTTTCATACCATTTTCAAAAACTTCTTTTTGATATGAAGGTAATGTAATATGCCCAGCCATGACAGAATAAACACCATCATCAATCAATTCCTGAAAAACTCTACCGGACAATTTTTTCCATTCGTCAAAATCCAAAGTATTGTTTGTTGTAACAATATGCTGATCACGATAATCCAAACCATCTCCCGGAAAGTGCTTAGCACAAGCAGCCAAACCATTTTCCTGCATACCCCTGATTACTTGTTTTAATAATCGAATTGCCAATTCAGGATCATCACTGATTCCACGAACATTAATCAATGGATTGCGTTTATTAATATTTAAATCGCAAACAGGAGAAAAGGACCAGTTCGCACCTACACTACGAGCTTCCAACGCTGTCGCTTTACCATAATTGTATGCTATTTCTTCAGAGTTCGTTGCTCCCAAACTCATAAGATATGGCAAAGGTGTAAGTCCCTTTAACATACTGCCACACCCATTTTCAAAATCAGAAGTAATCAAAATAGGAATTCTAGCATTGTCAATATATTGCGCCAATGTACGTTTAGCTTGTTCTATCCCCATTTCGTCTGCTTCTGTAATGATTTCACCAAAAAAGAAAGCAGCCCCCACCTGGTCGGATATGAATTTGTCCTTATTTACTTTGATCACTACTGTCTGAAGTATTTTTTCTTTTAAAGATAAATCTGTTATTTTCATTTTTTACCCCTTGGAAAATTATAATTGTTCCAACAAAAATTTATTTTCTCTCAGTCTCCTACATCCATGCATGTTGCGCATCCAAAGATCTGTTAAATCCTTGATATTCCCCCGCCATCAGCCAAAGAAAATATGTACTATATCCTGGTGTACTTACGGTAGTATGATAACCATACGGGAATTCTACTAACTCATTATTTTTTACACGATAAGCTTCATCCACTGTACCATCAGATGTATATACGCACTGAACTGCAAAACCTTGATTTGGATCAAAAAGGAAGTAATATATTTCTTCTGCAATGCATTCCGCAGGCATATTGTCTTCATCATGCTTGTGAGGTGGAAAGCCTGCCCAGTTACCTGGTGTAATATAACATTCACCAATAGTTAAAACTTTAGCATTGGAATTACTATCTATAAGAAAGCTTGTCTCTCTTTGGAATGGAACTTCTCCCAAAACTTTTAAAACAACATGATCTTCCCTCAAGAGCTGTGGTTCTGTTTTTTCATTTATAGGAGCAGCACATACAGCAATCTTCACATGATCGATGGCTTCTATCACAAGTTGCTGTTCAATCGGCATGTAAAAGCATTCTGCCTTACGATTTGCAAATACATTGCTTCGATTACCAATATTATACCACAAAACATCATCAAATTTCACATTACAGTGACCCTCAAGCATAATAAATGCGGTTTCTTTATCCAAAGTATTATACGCTTGCTTGTCGCCCGGTTCCAACTCGATAATGCCGAATTCAAGCATTTTCAGTGAACACTCCCCTATTTTACAAATCGGAGTATACCCGATTGTTTTTTTATAGCTTTTCTTTAAGTTCATAACCATTCTCCCTCTAAAATATCTTCAATATTTCCTACAATTCCATAATCAGAATAGTCAAAAATAGGTGCCTTCTTGTCTGAATTTATAGCTATTACTATACCGGATTGTTTCATTCCCGATATATGATGAACAGCACCTGATATACCCACTGCAATATATACAGGAGGATTTACGCTTTTTCCTGTAATTCCTATTTGTTTATCATATGGAAGCATTTCTGCATCTACGGCCAGTCTGGAAGCAGCAATATCCCAACGAGGTCCATTATCTTTATCCGCCAAATCATTTTTCTGTTGAACAATTGCTTGTATATCTCTTACAACATGCTTTGCACCCTTCCCTAATGCACAAATAATATCTGCACTATCCGTTTCCAAGGTTCGTACGGTTGCCATCTGCGGTTTTGTAATGCATACAATTTTGGCTACAATGTTTCCTGAAAAGGCCGGTCGATACATAAAAAGCTTTTCACCATCTGTTTCCAATGCAGTACAATCTGCACAAAGACCTGTTTGCAGAAGAGCCGCAACCTGTGGTGCTACTGCCTTACTCCATGCATCACTTCCCCAAAGAATAACCTCCGGTTTTCTTTCTTTGATATACTCCACAAAACGCTCTACAAACTCTCTATAATTACCATCGTCATTCGTAAAATCTGCTTTATGGATAACCGTAATATCATCGCTGATACTTTCAGCAAATGTTTTAGGTGCTTCCCCTACTATCCAAACTTTTTGAAGTTTCATGGTAGATGCTTTCATTGGTTTTAAACGTTGCTTTTCTTTTTCCAATCCCTGCTTAATCGCGTCTTGTATTTCTGCAGCTTCTATAAACTTGCACTTGCGTTTTCCTTCCTCATTTTGAAAAGATGCAAGCACTTTTGTGGGAGACCCCTTCATGCCACAACGATTTTCATCTGCGCCAATATCCTTTGCGGTCCATCGGATAACAATCCCTTTTTTAGAACGGATACTCGGTAATCGTAAATGGTTTATACGCTCTACCGTAATTAGCGCTGGGTAATCTACCATCTGTGTCCCTAAATCCCTTGTTTCACAAACCAAACTACCCTCTGTATTTTTTATCCTCATAACGTTAGTAATCAAAGATAAACCTGCCGCTACTGACAAGGAAGGACCTGTTTGCGCCGTATCACCATCAATCGTTTGTCTACCACAGATGACCAAATCCGGAGAAAGTTTTTTTATGGCAAGAGACAATACATAAGCAGTAGCTAGAGTATCTGCCCCTGCAAAAACACTATCGCAAAGCAGGTAAGCCCCCTGTGCCCCAAGTCGCGTAAGATTAGAAAGCATCTCCTCTGTCTTAGCTGGTCCCATAGAGAGTAAAATCACTTCACTGTCTGGTATCTGCAACGCTGCTTCATATGCACAAGCATCAAAAGGATTTAATTCACCAGAAGCAGTTCTTTTCATACATACTACAATTCTCATGTTTTCCCTCTCTTCTGATAGATAGGTGCTAATGCATCATGCACTACTACATATTCTCCAAAAATCTTTGCATATTTTTCTGTATTTTCTGCAATAGGTCGCGTTATTGACTCTTCTTTTATGCACACATTGACTGCCTCTATTGGGCTGCTAAACACCCCTACTGCTACACCAGCAAGCATAGCCGAACCCAAAGAAGAATCACTGCTTACGGTCTTAACTAACTCAAGTCCCAAACAGTCCGCTGTAATTTGTCTCCATAATTCTCCTTTTGCACCCCCGCCAATGATAGTTGCCTTTCCTGATATGGAAATGCCCAATTCTTCCAAAGTTTTCTTAGAATGTAGTAAGGAAAGAGACACTCCCTCCAAAACACTACGAGTAAAATGTGCTTTTGTATGAGTAGCACGCATACCAATAAAACTACCACAAAGCAATGGATCTGCATATGGTGTCAGTTCGCCGTTTATATATGGATGATACATCAACCCTTCACATCCAACTGGTACCTGCTCAGCCCCACTATTTAGTCCTTCATAATTGCCACCAAACGTATCTCTGTACCATCGATAAGAACTTGCAGCAGCCTTAGTTGCAGTTCCCGGATACCATAACCCATCTACCACATGTGCATAATTTACTAAATGCCTGTTTGGATATGGTTTGTTTGTAATAACACATACTCTGCCGGCTGTAGCTAACTTTACAGTCACATCACCTTCGTGAACCGCACCGGATGCAAATACCTCCATTACAGTATCTGTCGTACCACAAATAACCGGTGTTCCTTCTGCCAGGCCAGTTCTTTTGGCGGCTTCTTTTGTAACACTTCCGATAATATCGGTTGGCTTTACTACCGGAGGAAGCATTTCCTCTGTAATACCTGCTATATCCAAAAGTTCCTTACTCCACTGATTTGTATTACAATCAAAGAGCATACTTCCCTGTGCTTCAATATAATCTGTACAATAAACCCCTGTAAGACAATAACGAATATAATCCTTTTCAAAGAATATATATTTCATTTCATTAAATCTTTCAGGTTCATTCTCCTTAACCCATATAATCTGCGGCAGAGTCCAAATAGTATCCGGTCTATGAAAGCTTTTTTCAAAGATAAAATCATTGTGTTTTTCTCTTAATACTTGAGCCTGCTTTAAAGAACGTGAATCTGTCCAATGAATAGCCGGTCTTAATGGTCTAAATGACTCATCACACATGACCCAAGTATGTGTAGCAGAGTCAATGGCAAGAGCCAGTATATCCTCAGGGGCTATACCGGCCTTGTTTAAAAGTCCTGTGACATTCTCTGAAAACGCCTTGATCCAATCAGCTGGTTCCTGCTCGCACCAGCCCAACTTCGGATAATAGGTAGGATATTCTACGTTATTTTCTGCCACAATATTTCCTAATGTATCAATTAAAGTCGCTTTAGAGGAACCTCCTCCAAAGTCAATACCAAGTAAATATTTCATTATTCACCTAAAATCAATTCTTCTAATGCTACGATCTTTACAACATCCTGTGCTACTGCCTTAAGGGATGCATACTCAGATACACTTGCAGTTACAATAGTATCAGCCTTTACACCCTTGGCATTATTGATACGGTCACTTGCCACACGGAGCATTACATCCGGCATCCATTCTTTCATCAGGATGTTGCCTGCCCACATAGTATCCTTACCATAGCAGAGCATTTCATTACATACGGCATACGCATTGATCACTTCTCTTGCTTCTGCAGTTTCACCCAAATCTCTTGCTAACTGGAATGGATCCTGGTATACCACTGCCTTATCGGTATTTACCGCTGCTAAAGCACCGTTTTTCACTAATTCTGCTGTGTAAGCGGTAAAGGTCACTACTTCTGCAGTAAGTTCTACGCCCCACTCCTTGTATTCACGCTTAAATACCTTAGCATCCTGTGGGTCAAATACTACGACCTTTGCAAACGCATTTAATTCTTTTGCACAAGCTACCATCTGTTCCTTGGTCTCATTGGCTGCACTGATCAGATATTCTAACTGCTGACCACTTGCAGGCTCTTTTGCAAGCACGGTAAAGTTTACACCAGCTTTTTCTAAAACTTTAATTGCATTTACGGCTGCTGCAGGTACCTTGTATGTAGCATCCACACCTAAGAACAATAATATATCGGTCTTCTCTGTATGCTTTGCCATTGCTTCTGCTAAAGCTGCATCTACTTCTGTCATACCATAGGCATTGCCGGTTTCTAAGCAGTTATCTATCAACTTATTGATGTATTCCGGAAGGATTCCTTCCATAGCTGCGTCTAATCTTGCCTCCTTAGTAAACATTACTGGATCCCAACCGGTTACACACTCTTTTACACAAGCTCCACAGCATGCACATTCATAAATATTATCGATCACTTCGCTGAGTGAAATAGCTTCACGATTTACAAGGGAAAGGCCCAATGCTCTTGCTCTTGCAGTATTTCTTTCTAAGCCTGTTGCATTTCCGATAGGACAGATGTGATGGCACATCCAGCAAAAACGACAGGACTCTACATGTTTTTTACTCTTTTCTGACATCATAATTCAATCTACCTCCTACAGAATTAAAGTCCTAATTTAAATGGGTTCATAATGCTGTTAGGATCCAGCTGCTTCTTAAGTCCTTCAAACACCTGCATTGCTGGTCCATACTGTTCTTTCATTAATCGTCCTAATTTAATACCTACACCGTGGTGATCATTTACTACACCACCATGAGCAAGTGCAGCACGAACACCGGTAGACCAAATATCCTGATGTAAACGAAGTGCTTCTACAGGGTCCTGTGGTACATCTTTACCTTCTACGATGAAACGGTCATATACCATTGCCCCCCACTCATACCAATGAGAGAAATGTGCGATAAACTTCGCCTGTGGGAACTTGCTTTCAATTGCTTCCTTCATTGCCCAGTAAATGTCCTCGATCTTATCATAAGGAGCGATAGTATCCATGGTACCAAACATCTGAGGAATATCCATCATATGTCCAGGATAGAAGAAAGTAATCTTTTCATTCCACCACTTTTCACCATATTCACTGCCAAGATCCTCTGCACCATATTTTGCAAAAGTTTCTAACAGGATTTTTTCTTCTACTTCTACTAAATCTTTACAGCCTTCGATTGCGATATTCATAAACGCACCCTGTCTTTCCACACCAACGATCTTTTTGATCAAGGAAGCAGTTTCTGCAGGGTCATACAAACGCATTACAGATGGTTTGAATTTCTGTAATAATTCTCTGGAAGCCTTGAAAGCACCACTCATATCCTGGAATAAGAAGCCACGGAAACGTCTTTCTTCCGGCTGATCAAAAATACGAATCTGTGCTTTTGTGATAACACCTAAAGTACCTTCTGAACCAATAAAAATCTGGTTTAAGTCAGGACCTGCTGCATGCTTTGGTGCTGGAGAAGTATAAATGATATCGCCGTTTGGAAGAACTACTTCCATCTGAAGTACCATATCATCGATCTTACCGTACTTAGTAGAAACTACACCGATACCACGATGAGCAAGGAAACCACCTACAGTAGAACAAGTCAGGGAAGAAGGATAATGCATGGTTGCCTTACCCACTTCATTTGCTGCCCATTCAATATGCTTGTAAATAGCACCGGTACCACATTCAATATACATACCTTCTGTATTTACTTCATAAATCTGGTTCATACGCTTGGTATCCAATACAATACCGCCGCATACCGGAATAGCACCACCCTGAGTTCCACCGCCTGCACCCCATGTAGTAACAGGAATTTTATAGTAATTTGCGATCTTTAATACCTTAGATGTTTCCTGCGCATCCTTAGGTGCTACTACGAAGTCTGCCTCCGGCATTCTGCGACCACGGTCTGCCCACATACGGGACAGCCAGTAGTAGTCTACGCTGTGTGTCAACTTGTCAATCTCTTTTACGGAACAGTTTTCTTTTCCTACTGCGTCTTCTAACTCAGTCAGGATCATAGAAAATAAAAATTCATTCATTTGCATTTTTCTCCTCATATTTATAGTTATTTTAAAATAATAATTCCACCATCAGTAACGTGTTCTATAGTAAGTTCATTTCCATCTACTTTTATTGGTTTATCTCCATCTATAGCACTGAATGCAACTGTACTGAAAGGAATATTTAAACGGATTTTTGCGCATATTTCCTCTTTTACACCAGACAAATTAGTCAATACAATAAGTTTATAATCCTCACCCTCTAACATTTGTATGCCTAAATTAGGTTCAAGTGAAACAGCCATTGGCTTAATTCCTGTCACTTCTGCTACATCAAAAACTGAAAGATACGGATCAAAAACAGATTCTTCTCTAGTTGTATAAGACCTTGGATACTCCTTAAAACTAATAAAAGATGTCCCCATTTCCGTAAAGGTGTTTTCGAATATTCTAATTCCTTTTGTTCTTAGACTCTCTACTTTACTCTTTTCTTCCGGTGAAAGCATATTCATATGAGGAACATATAAAACCTTAATTTCAAACGGATTAGAATCTGAATAGCTGCCATCCACAATGCTCACATTATGACCGGCATTACGGAGCTGACGATATATTTCCGAATATTCTATTACATATCTATTTTGAATCTCATATTCTGGAGGAAGTCCTTTTTTAGTTGTAACACGACGTTCTACATTATGATTTTCCCTCGCATCACATAAAAATGCTGCATAATCAGAATGAAACAATCCAATCCCCTCATGAACCCGATTTGCATTTACAATTAAATCATTCATTTTAGCAATGAATCTGTTTACATTTACAGCATTATCAAAATTATGCGTTTTTGTACCATCATAATTTAATATTCCACAACTATTTGGATTCGGAACACCTGGTACAGGGCAGTCTCCTCTCCACTGATAATAGATAATACCTTTGCACCCAGAACCAAGAATAGTATATGTACCACGATTATAAACCGAACACGGAATATAGGTTCTACTATCAAGTTCAAGACACCAAGATTGTTTTTTTTCAGCTTCAGCAGCACATTGTGCAAGATCCACCTGAAGACACAAAGGGTAGTAACCCACTCCATTTGCATGAATATAAGTGGTGTAACCTACAACATCCATAGCCTTTGCATTATCAAACATATTGTTACCACTATAAACATTCTCATAAGATATCTGAGAACTCGTAAAACAAGTGAAGGTAGACAATGAGGATCCCTCTTTCGAACCTTCTGACGCATTATTTAAAAATGCCGTAAGGTTATCGCGAGAGAACAAGCGCCACAATGCCCACATACGATCTGTTTGCTCATTTCTTCTACGAGGAGGCTCATAGTTTGCAGCTTCCTGCTCCGTCATGATATTTCTTTCTATCAGCCACTTACGATATGTTTCAATAGTCTTTGGATGATAATCTAAGAAGACTTTTTTAATTCTCGGGTGCTTAGGTTCGTTATAAATCTGGAAACCCACTACATTATCAAACGTTTCATAATGTGATGCTAGTCCTTTGGCATAGGTACGATTATCTTCCAATATACCTTCATGATTTAAGGTTGTACGAACAAAATCATGCCAAACAAACGGTGGATTATTTCCATCCCAGTCAATCATATTAGCATCATCAAAATTTCTTAAATTTACACTAAATCCCTGTTGTCGAATAGATACAGAAATATCATTCTTATCTGCTTCCTCAATCATTGAATCAATAAATGGAGTGTCAATTTTCAAATCACCATTTTCGTCTAATCCAACGTCTCCCAAAGCAGCAAAGCGCACATGATTAAAACCAGCCTCAGACATCATGCGAAGGTCTTTTTTCATCTCACCAATACGATCCCCCTCCGGCTCTACCGGAAACTTACAAGGATGGAAAGATGGATAATAAGACTGACCAAGTATATAAGTTTTTTTGCCATTCTTATACAAAATGCCTTTGTTTACTTCATACATATTAGCTATCTCCTTTCATTAGGTTTAATATAATTGTGTTTCCACATATACATTTAAAATCATTTTATTGCTGCATTCAAAATCTTGTGCCGAAATATTATCAAACATACCAATATGTATTGGTATCGCTATTTTTGCTCCAACACTTGAAACAAATCGAGCTGCATCAGTCATGTTCATATTGTTTCCTTTTCCATTAATTGGCAGGAATATATAATCGATGTCTGAAGGCAATTCATTCAAGATTTTTGAATTATACAGGGTATCACCTGTTATATAGCACTTTTTATCTCCATCGCAAATGATCACTCCAATCGCCGCCGGATCGCTATGTTCTGCTTTTACAGACATAAAAGTCATTCCATAGGCACTCCATTCCGTGTGTGGATTAAATAACACGTAATTATTATTTCCACCATATTTTCTTATTTCTACCCACACGGATGATGGTGCCAATATTGTCACATTTGTCTTCTCATTAACAAAACGGCACACTGTTTCCGGGTCATAATGATCCAAATGATTGTGTGTAAATATCATAACATCCGGCTGAAGTTCAAAAAAGCTTTCATTTATAGGTACATTTCTACGGTTCTTAGGATTTACTTTTTCAATACTATTGGACAAATAGGGATCTATCATTATCCGAATTCCATCCTTCTCAAAAAGCAAACCTGCCTGTCCTAAATGCGTAACTTTCACTCTATTTCCTCCCCAGCTATGATCTGTCAGAAATGTATTTTTCCACCACTGCTACATGTTCACGTGCCAATCTCTCTATTCCTTCATAATCCTTAGCAGCCAACATTTTACGATCCACAACTGAAATTCCAGTACCCACACAATTAATACCGCAATCCAAAAACTTCGGGATTGTTTCCTGATTAACGCCTCCGGTTGCCATCATCGGAATATGTGGAAGCGGTCCACGAATATTCCATATGTAATGGAAGCCCATATCATCTGCTGGAAACACCTTAACCATATCGGCACCACAATCCCAAGCATATGTAATTTCTGTAGGTGTTAACGCTCCCGGTACAGACAACATTCCAAGTTCTTTTGTCAGTTCGATAACTGCTTTGTTCGTATTAGGCGATACAATAAATTCTGCCCCTGCTTCATATGCTGCCTTCACCTGTTCAATATTTAAAACAGTTCCTGCCCCAAGGCACAAGCTGTCTCCTACTGCTGCTTTTATAATATCAAATGATTTTTTAAATACAGTATTCGGATCATCCTGAGTTTGGTCAAAGGTTAATTCAAGAATTTTAATTCCACCTCTAACTAATGCTTTGGATACTTCTGCCATTTGTTCCATAGGAACATTTCGAAAAAGTACAACCAAACGTTTTTCCCCAAGTAATTGTTTTATTCTTTCCGTTTCCATAGCTCACATACTCCTATTCAAACACTTTATCCTCAAGACCTTTGAAGTAATATTCACAGTCACCCTTTGGACGAATGTCTGTTACAGTTCCTGTATAGTGTCTTAAAATTCTTGGTGTATAAGGTCTCTTTAAAACTTCATCCTCATTTACTTCAATGCCAAGACCCGGTTTATCCGGTATAAGAATACATCCATCTTCATAAACAACTTCTTCATTTGTAATCGCTTTTCTAAAACGGCTGTCTGTCAGCATAATCTCATGAATATGGAAGTTTGGAACAGTTGCTGCTAATTGTAAAATTGCAGCGTTTGAAATAGGACCACTCGGGTTATGGAAGCTCACAGGTATATGCTTCGCTTCCGCCATAGCCGCTACTTTCTTGCTTTCTAATAAGCCACCAACGTGGAAAACATCTGGTTGGAAGAAGTCCACTGCATCTTTGTTCAAAAGATCATGACACTGATATTTTCCATAGCAACGTTCGCCCGCTGCAATCGGTACTGCCGCATGATCACGAACCCATGCAGTAGAATCGAAGTTATCCGGTGGACAAGGTTCCTCCATGAATTTAACCTTAAACTGTTCTAATTCTTTAGAAATTTCGACAGCAGTGGTTGGATTAAAACGACCATGACACTCGATCAAGAGTTCAACTTTTGGTCCAACCGCATCTCTTACAGCACCAACAATGTCAATGCTCTTTGCAAGTTGTTCCTTGCTGATAGTCATATGTTCTTTTCCAAATGGATCCCATTTTAAAGCTTTAATTCCAAGGTCAACCGTCTGCTTTGCCTTCTCAGCGAATTCTTCCGGTTCTCTAGCACGAATAAACCATGCATTTGCATACATTGGTACACGATCACGCATTTTACCACCAAAAAATGTATAAACTGGGGTATTAAAGAATTTACCTGCAATATCCCACAAAGCAATCTCTATACCGCTAATCGCTGACATAAGTACCGGTCCACCCTTCCAGTAAATATCACGATAAACTTCAAATAAGAACTTCTCAATTTCCAATGGGTTTCGACCTACAACTAAACGCTTTAAATCTGCAATCATACCTTCTAAAGCCATTTCATTTGTACCCAAACTAGCTTCGCCCCAGCCATACAAACCTTCGTCTGTTTCCACTTTAATAAAAGCCCAGTTTGTACGATACGCATCTAATGTAAAAATCTTAACGTCAGAAATTTTCATACAACTCATCTCCTTTTTTAATAATCTATAAATACTTTATTTTTAGTTTCTTTTTGCATAGTCATACATGTCCCCGGCCTGGCTTCCACCATCGTATTTTAATAAACATGTTAAAACGCCAGAATCAATTGTCAAATCAGTGCCGGTCACCGTACCAGAATCATCTGATGCAAGATAATAAACACCCTTAGCAATATCTTCTCCTGTAGACTCTATTCCAAGCGGCCAATTAGCTCTACGTGTTGCCATTTCTTCTTCCGTTAAACAGTCCCATCTGTTTGTACGAATTGCGCCTGCGACTACCTGATTTACACGAATACCATACTCAGCCAATTCATATGCCAAAGAACGAACCATCGTTGCAATAGCTCCCTTTGATGTTGCATACAGCCCACGACCTCTGACAGCTCCCCTATAATGAACAGAACCGATTAACACGATAGAGCCTTTTTTCTTCTCTTTCATCAACAGTGCTGCTTGCTGACAACAAAAATAGTTTCCTTTAATATTGACATCCATTACCGCATCAAATTCCTCTTCTGTTACTGCAAGAATATCTTGTCCCACTCCCAGATTGGCACTATTGCCAACAAAAACATCCAAACCTCCAAATGTTTTCTTTATATCTTCGAAAGTTTCTTTGATTTCTTTAACATCTACCAGACTAAGTGCATATCCTTTTGCTTTAATGCCATATGTTTTAGAAAGCTCTGCAGCTGTCTCTTCTGCATTTTCAATACTTCTGCTGGATATTGCAATTTGATAACCTTTTATTGCAAAATACTTTGCTATAGCCAAACCGGTATTTTGAGTTGCACCTGTAATAAATACTGTTTTCATAATTAGCTACTACCCCTAACTCCTTTATTTGTTTTCAACCAATCGCAGTATGGGTATTCAGATTCACTCACAAAATTTAAATCTTTCATTTGCAACTTAGAACCTTTTACACCATAGTACGTCAATTACATGTTACTATATATAGCAACAAAAAATTATGTATAAAACAAGAAAATAATTGTATTTTTCGGTCAATTGTGAGAAAATATAAAAAACAACATTTTGCTTTGTTATTTATATAAATTTAAAATGGAGATTGATACTATGAATAGTAAAATTCATGATTTGTTTGATGGAAACCATAATTGGACTCCTACCGCTTCTTATAAACAGCACTGGTCACCCGGATCATATAGTTATCTAAAAAGGCCACGACCAACTTATGGTTTTATGTTAGTAATCAGCGGAAAAATCAAATTCAAATATGAGCAAGGAGAAATTATAGCAAAACCAGGCGACTTAATTTTTTTACCCAAAAGTAGCCATTATGAAGCTTGCTTTTTAGGCAGTGAGCAAAAAGTGGAAAATTATTTAGTCAATTCTATTATGGATATAGATGCATTTTTTGGAGAAGTTCCTATTAAACTGTGCGAAAAGGCATTTTTATCATTAGAAACTCCGTTTCAAAATTTAGTAGCAGAAAATTTTGCAGATACAGAATCCAGACTTCGAAGTAAAGGATTATTTTACTTATTATTGGATGCTATTCGTAATAGTACTAATCATGAGAAGGATGGTTATGAAATTTTAAAAATTGCTAAAGAGATGTTACTAGCCAAAGAAAATATACCAATTCATGAGATTGCCAAAGCCTGTGGTCTCAGTGAAAGTAGCTTCCGCCGTTTTTTTAAAGAACAAATGAAAATTTCACCAGCCAAATATCGTGTCAATGTAAAAATCAATCAAGCTAGATATCTTCTTGAATCTACTGGATTAACGGTAGACGAAATTGCTGAAGCTTTAAATTTCTATGATACAGCATATTTTTGCAAGGTTTTTCACAGCAAAGTCGGTATGACACCAAAGCAATATGTTAAGGAACGATTGCTATAAGCTAAGCTCCTGATAGTATGAAGAGAATTATAAAAGCAGGAAGTTATAAGCCCAAGCGAGCCTTTAATAACTTCCTGCTTTAAGGAGTTAGAAATATTTAATCTCTTTTTACTGATGGAGCATGCCCATAAAACCTTCGATATGCTTTATAAAAAGAATTATCACTATTAAATCCACACTCCATTGCAATTTCATAAATAGTCTTATTCTGTTGAATTAATAATTCATTAGCACGTTGCCTACACATCATGATATGTTGGGAATTCACATGAAATCTTGGCATTTAAAGTAACTAAAAGGATGCCCCACAAATCATTTTCAGGGCATCCTCATCTATTTTCTTCGTAATAACCACAAGTTTAAATTCTTGTTACAAATGATTCACGAGTTAACTATATCATTATGGTTCCATTTCCTCCATTCCGGTAATCCCCCGGATTCAAATTGGTAATCTTTTTAAACGCTTTATAAAAGCTGGCAGTATTGTTAAAGCCACATTCCAAGGCTATCTCCAGTACGGTTTTATCACTGGTCTTCAGCAAATGAATAGCAAATTGAATTCTCTTTTGCATGACATATCCCGCAAAACCTACTCCCATACATTTGGAAAAGTATCTGGAAAATCCGGTAGAGGACATCTTTACAAGGTTCGCCACCTTTTGCTGTGAAATATCGTTTCGATAATGCTCATCAATATATTCCAGTACTCGGTACATGTCACTACCCATCTTCACATTGCTTTTTTCTGCAATGTCAAAGTGTCGCATCATAAGCGACAATACTTCTACCAGTTTGGCGCCAATAAGGATTTTTGAATACGGAAGCTTTTTTTGTGCCTCTGCCTCTATCTCCTGAAACAGCCGATTCATGCCCTCATGTCCAGAGATCACATTTTGCTCTTCTACGTTCTTTCCATATAATACTCCTCGGAATGAATTCATAAAAAGTTGCGGTTCAAACTCTACCATCACAATCTCTATGCCTGTATTTTCAGCCACTTCCTTAAATACACGTTTCATATGATTGTTCAGAATTACCACATCTCCTTCCTTGACCAGTATAAGGCGGTCTTCAATCTGCCAAAGTGCAGAACCACATTTTACCAAGCAAAGTTTAATATTATGGGAAATAAATAGTTTTCTGGAGAAGCTTTGGCTACTCAATTTAATTCTACTCACATGAATGCTTTTATTTTCCAAATCAAACATACCGGCTTCTCCTTTTTATTTCCGCTCTTTTTATTTTGTCATGCTGTTTATGTATTCTATCATCTTAGGTTTTAAATCATGAAGACTTGCAGAGTTATCTCTTAGCGTAATCATTATGTGGTATTCCGGATTATCCAAAAGCCCAACTAATTTCTCTACAATCGCCTGTTTCTGTTCCGGATATTTCTTTGCAATCTCTAACAATGCTCTGGATGCAAATAAGACATACTGGGAATATACATCAGTAGATTCATTGTAAAACTCACCAAAGGTGAAATCCGGAATTTCAGTCAGCCCTTTTCGCTCCACGATATCAAGCAACATTTCTATGGAATCCACGTCTCCCAACTTGCCCAGCAAGTAAATCGCTGACACGCCTCTGGTGTAAATATATTTCAGACTGGACTTTGGCACATAATTGTCCGGTTCCATAGCCATTTTACGCAACACTGGAATAGCAGACCGCTCTCCCATAATACCAAGTGCCAACGCAGAATGTCGCACAAGATTTTCATTAGAAGAATACAAAGCAGCTTTCAACAGCTCAACCAATTCTTCTCTTTGATTTTTCTCATCCATACTTCTTGCTGCCCAGATAGCCCATCCTGGCTTTTCACTGGAAAGCCACATTAAAATATCTGCATTAGATTCAAATTTCGGAAGTTCATATCCAGAATACTGTCCTGCAATACGTTCCATAAATCCTACGTTATTTGCTTCATCCAGACAGCCTGTAGCCTTCAGCTTATCTACAATATTATCATATTCTACCTCAGAAAGCGAGATATTCTTTTTGATTGCTTCGCTGCAAATGTAAGCTGCCGCTTCGCCACTTTTCGTCATGTCTCTCTGTGCTCTGATTCCAGCCGCCACATTATGATCCACAGAAAGGCAACGTCCTGCCACCATAATATTTTCCAAATTTTCCGGCAAAAGCACCTCCATCGTAACAGGTACAGACATCAACACTCCCCAAAGACCGGATGCAACCATCCAATCGCACAAATCTTCATTTTCAAATGCAATGTCCTTTCCATGGTTGTCCAAATTACAATATGTATAAAATAATGGCTCAATTTCATTTCTCTTCATACTTACTACATTTTTCATAGTAAGTTTCTTTTTACCCTTAATTAATCTACCTTCTCTAACTCCAAGCAAAGGAGCTACCGCAATAAACTTGGTTTCGTCTTCAGTATAATCTTCTTTCAAATACATTGGAAAATTATTTGATTCTATAATAACTCGGCTTACATCTCTCGGATCGTGTTGGTGAATAAAACCTGCATCCTTATTAGTAGATGTGATTTTTCCATTTTTATCTATTAATAGACTGGAAGATGTGACTGGCTGAGCTTGGCTATCAAATCCTCGTCCGAAATCATACTCACAGCCCGCAATAAAACATACAGTTGCTTCACCCGTAGCATCAATTACCTTTTTGGTTTTTACATGAATTTCACTTCCATTTTGAAACAATCTCAATCCAAGCAACTTGTTTTCATCCATGTAAACGCCCGTCACAATACAATTATACTTAATTTGGGCACCACAAGCCCTCGCTTCTCTGTCTCGAACTAATAAGGCAGTTTCACGACGACTACTCTTATGAAATAAGTTACCTTCTCGTATCTGTCTTTCTTTTTCATCCATCTCCTTGTATAAACCACCTTGCGCACCAAAATAGTATCCAGATATTGCGCCAAGTGTTGCTGTTCCTCCCATACCATAGAGTTGTTCCACACCAAGCACCTTTAAGCCTTCACGTCCGGCAGTAATCAGAGAAATTGCACCGGCTGTTCCAAGGCCTACCACCACCAAATCATAGCTTTCATCAAAAACAGGCTCTACTGCACTTATTTTAGTAACACCATCTATCATTTCACGTAAAATCATGCTCTCTCCTCCTCTGCAAACCGCACACCCATCTCAAATGCCTCTACCAGATTTGTATATGCTGTTGACGGAATCCATATAAACTGCTCTTCCACATCTTTCCTGCTTGGCTTCATGGTATAAGAAAAATCAGATGCAATACTGGAAATCTGTAAATTCTTTTCTGCAAATACATTTTCCATACCACACAGCATTTCCTCCGCATCATATCTAGTAGTCTCCAAATCCACCGGTAAGGTATATGTATATAACCCATTCTGTTCATTAAAGGAAATCCCTTCTAATTCACTTCCATCCGGATTGTATACAATGGCATTCAACTGCTTTTGTTTCTCATACTTGCCAGCCACATCATGGCCAATTCCCAAAGTTGTAGTATCTAAAATACGCTTTGCATAAATAGTCTCAAAACCATTAGAATGATAAACCACGATTTCATAATAACCATCTACTTTTTTGATACCGGTTACTTCTGTCATCAATAAAATATCAACAGACTTCTCCTTTAAATAAGAGCTCAAAACATACACTGCTGGTGCCGGATATATCTCACCCGTATCAGAAACAAGTCCTCTTATTTGTAAATTCTCCAAAAACGCTTTGCCCAGCTCTGTTTTTGGCTCCACGATTTTCGGAGCGCATACCTTGTAACTATTGACAAACTCCGCTCCAAACAAGCCGCCCTTTTCGATCACTACCACATTCTCCATTTGAAGTGCTGCTCCCAGCCCCAGAAACGTGGTTCCAAATACCGCTGTGTCATAATACTTTTGTGCCATGAAAACCTCCTTGAAATTTTTGACTTTTTAATTTCTAAAAAGATTTTAAAATATTTTTCAGTTTTCTTCATCCATTTTCTTATCTGTTTTGTCAACTTTTTTGCATGCACAATAAATTTATCCCCCAAAATATGTCTCTAATATCATAAAAAATAGGAATTTTTCTGTTTCAATTTATATTTGAACAGCTACTATGACCACTATCATATATCCCATCAATATATGTGGTACAAATGCAATCTTCCTGTTCTCTTTAAAATTCCTCAATGTTGCCAGCTTTCTTACCAATACCTCCACCATGCCTGAAAATCCCGCCAGTACCATGTTCAAAATCACCACGCCTACTCCTGCTACACCTCCGATTCCACCCCAAAACAAGGTGAGATTCGAATACACAAATCCATCGGCCATTCCATAAACTCCTATCCATCCACATATCATCCACAAAACAACAAACAGCCAAATGATTCCGATATCGTATATATTTCTTTCACTGGTACACAGGAGCCACACCACTATTGCCGGTATTAATCCAATCAAATGCTTTCCTCTCGTGACCTCCATAGTTTTTGCATCTTCTATGGCAGCCACGATGAGATACACCGTGACTGCCAATACACAAATTATAAAAATGATACCTTTTATACTATACTCCATTATCCCTTATCCTCGTCCGAAGCTCATCTATAATACTTCCACTTGTCCGTATAGGCAAAGCCAACTCTTCGGTCAGTTTCCTGTTATCCTTCCATGCTACTACTTCTATCACATACATGCCACCCGGCGTAGCCAGAGGGATATTAAATTCATACATTTCTGTCTTGATCGCTTCCGGGAATTCATAAACATATTCCTGATTCAACTCCGGATTTAATCGGATCAGTTCCTCCGGAAACCGTACTATGATCTTATCGGCATATCCACCGGTGGTAATAGTAAGAATGGCTCCATCCCCTGCACGGAAATCTCCACTTTGTGGTTCTCTTGCTCTTTTTAGGTCTGCTTCCATGGTAAATGCCAGACTATCACTGCCCTGTAGATTGACATTTCCTACATTGTCTGAGGCTTCTGCGGATACCACAAAATCTCCCAAGAACAGATAATCATCTTTTTCTATGGTAATCACTAATTCCCCGCTATCAGATTCGTAGGTACGTTGCATCTGATTATCCAGATTTGTTATGATGACAATCAATTCTCTCATGCCACTTCCTTCATCGGTTGCAGTGATTATAAAGTCCTTTTTCTCCTCTGTCATATCAATATTACCAGCATTTTGTAATGCCTCTATTCCTGTAAACACCGGAGATTTTCCATCCGGGATCAAAATAAGTCCGTGGCTCCTATCTTCTGTCTGATCTGACCAATATTCTTCTGACTCAAATTCTGCTATAGCTCTTGGATATACCGTGATCTGTTTTCCATCGTTCCCTGCTCCAATGACAACCTTCTGACTCAGACCTACTTTTTCTGCTTCATCGCTGCGCCATGCTACAGCTGAAGACGGTTCCAAAAATCTCAATTCTCTGTCAGATGCATCATTTGTAAGTTCTTCATTTGCAAATTCTGCGTTGCCAGTTTCGACACTTACCCTTGGGACTTTTGTCTGATACCATTCCTCCATGACTCCTGATAAGGACACCATCCTCAGCCAGTCAATCTGATAATGATTGGATGCCTTTCCGTCTGTATATCCAGCAAGTTTAAGAGTATGCTCCGTTTCTCCGTCTGCTTTCACATAATACTTCCCGGTACCTGCCGGATACACATATTCTGTATCCTCTAATAACACCTGCTCTGTCTTAAGTGGCACATCCTCTATGTAGCCATCGTCCGGCTCTATATCCGGAACCTCCTCTAAGGTCTTAATCTCGATATGAGCTGTTGCACCTATATTCCCGGCAACATCCACCGCTGCGATATGCAGATACTGCACGGAAGTGGTCATCCTCACATCTACCCGGTTATCCCTTGTGAAACTGTTACTTTCGGTAACGGTTCCGGTTTTACTGCCGGATACAAAGTACCGGTATCCGGACACACCACTGACCAAGTTATTTTCTGTGATATTTGATGTGGCCAGCTTTTTAACCGTACCGGCCTCAAAACTTTCCACTTTGTGGTAATAGGTCGTTCCAAAATCTTCCGGCATTACTACCGTAATACGGCAGATATCCTCTCCGCTAAGTGTTTCTGTATAGTCAGATATTTTCCCCGGTGCTGCCTTATCCCTGGCCAATACATCAGCTAAAGATGATACTTCCATATAACCGACATCCACACTTTGAACACTTACTTTACCGGAACTACCATTTCCACCTGCGACCATCTTAGTTCCTTTACAGCCAAAATCCGATACCGCATAGCTTGTACCACCTACAGATGCTTTCAGACTATCAACCGTTTCCTTAGTCTTCCCGCACTGCCAGCCTTCTGTCAATTCACAGGACAAATAATAAGTTGTCTTTCGGCAGGAACCTGTATCGTCATCTGTCGTACCTCCGCATCGCTGGCAAGTCCATTCATCTTCACCATAATACCAGGCATGAACATCCTCATTTCCATATAAGCCATAATTATAACCACATTGAATGCAGATTCCCGATCCATCTTCATCCCAGTGACCATACCAACCCCCAATTTCTCGTTCAGACGTCTGTATCAGATTTCCTCCACAAACCTTGGGATTATAACAGATTCCTCCGCTTGATGTGTTTCCCGTATGGGTATGATATCCGCAGGTATCACTGTGACTGTGATAAGAAAATGCACCACTTAAACCTCCGGAATAACCTCCGCCTCCGGCACCAACTCCATTTGCTCCTCCAGCCACATTATTACCGCCTCCGGTGCCTCCATTTCCCCCGGAATTACCTGCATTGGCTCCACCGCCTCCGCCTGCCGTAATCAGCAGATGTTTTGAACCATTTCTGGTCAGATAAATTTGGGTAGCTGCTCCGCCACCTCGTCCTAAATCAGAGGATGATGATCCACCATTTGCTCCATTCCCGTTGGTTCCACCATACAAGCCACTTCCTGGCATACCGGGATAAACGGTCAAAATATCTCCTTTGTTCAGCCAGTAGGTTGCGGTTACGATTCCCCCATTTCCGCCGACATAAGTACCATTATAATCTGCACCTCTGGCACCATATGCAGTCAGCGTATAGTTCCCGGTATAAGGAATGGTGTATGTAGTTCCTTGGTTGGATGTGCCATATTCTTTGGAAATAGTGATGTCGCTCTGGATATCGTTTCCTGAAAAGATTTCTTTCCAAGAGGTTTGATTTTCCGATTGATAGAGCCGATAGTATTTGCCTTTTCCATCCTTCTGCTCCCACTTAAGGTCCACAGCTCCTACACCGCCATGGGACGTATAATCATCGTATGCCCATAAGGTCAACGTAGCCCACTTTGCATACAGTATGGTATTTTTCTCTACGGTAATCTCATCACCCTGTTTTCCCATATAAGCATCATCCCCCAGTCCCGGATCATCATACCATCCTACCAGAGACACATTATTTCCCGTACAATTCGGCAACTTGAAAGAATTATTAACATATTGTGCTTTTAGCCGGTCTACATTTCCGTTATCCCCCAGGTATTTATAAACATTGTTTTTAAACTCTCCGGAAAAGTCGGGCTGAACTTCCCAATGTGTAAAGCTCTTTGTGGTAATAATGGATTGCACTGCATTTCCACCATTGGTGACAAATTCTACCCGGTAGCCGGTGGGCGGAACAAGTTGTCCATTCTCTACCTGATAACTGGTACCGTATTTCTGTTTCTGTGTATAAACACTCTGTCCTTTGTAGGTACCGCCATTGGCATCCAGCAAAAGGGATCCTTCTGCCTTAACCCACTGTGCATATAACTTTACGATTCCATTGTCTTCGGTAGTCAGATTTAACACTTCCTGCCCATCTCTAAAAGATACACCGCTTCCATCCGCTTTCGTATTCCAACCGGCAAACAGGTATCCATTGCAGACATAACTATTTTTTCTCAGCGCTGTATCTGTATATCCTATCTCAGAAACCGGTTCTCCATTGTAGGAATCACTGTTACCGTACATGTGCATAGTTGGTGCCATATATCCGGCTACACTATTGTCTGCTGGTGCATTCTGACGATAAGTCACCTTATATCTGTTACTGGATATGGCCTTGCAATAGTGTTGATAACTGCTTCCCTGCTCCAAATGAGAACAATGTGGACACTGGTACACATAGATAGAGGATGCAGGTATGGATGTGATCTGCTTTACGGTAGATTCTCTGGCATAAATTAACATATGCGCGGCAATCTCTCCACAGTCCGCACAGTAGGCAAACCATCCATTGTTATAGTATGAATGACAGATTTCATTTCGGTAATCAAAACCTGCAAAGGTATCCTTAGTAGGAGTATCGTGGATACACTGTCCCGGTGTATGCATGACTACCCATTTCCCCACGGTCACACTCCCTACTGCCTGTTTCCCATAGTAATGCTCGCCATCTCCCAAATTTCCAATCGAAGATTCTGCATTCATATCCACGGTATATCTCCACGGAAGTCTCTCATTCGTTTTATCCCACCAGTCTGTAGTCCACGCCCGTTCTGTTCCGTCCGGACTTAACGTAACATTTGGAAACTGCGCCATCTCACCGGTACTTGCTGCTGCATGAGAGGTAACAGGTGTTAGAAAGAAACACAATGCCAGCATGCACAAAAAACCTTTTAAAAACTTTCTCATCTTCCTCCTTTCCGGGAGATCACTTGATGGTTATCCCGCATCCGTAGCAGAAACCATCTTCTACATCTATGTGATTCCCCATATCTTTTTCTTTGATTTCCCTGTGATTACATTCAGAGCAGACCACCACTTCTTCACTGCAGCAGTCTCCCGGCACTTCCACACAGTAGGAATGTTCTCCTGTTGGAGTACCTCCGGTGACCTGTGTTTCTCCACAGTGTGCACACACCTGATTCTCCAGTCCCCCATTGCCGCAGGTTGGTTCCTGATAAAAAGATTCAAACACCCAGCTGTGATGACAGGACACTTCCGGCTCCTTAGAAGGTGGATTTTCTGGTTCTTCATCCGGGGATTCTCCCGGCTCCTGTTCTTCCTGTGGAATATGTTCCGGAACCGGCTCTTGCTCTGTTGGTTCTTCCGGTATTGGTAGAGATTCCAGTCCTTCCTCCTTCTCAGGTATTATTTCAGTTTTTCCTTTGGAAACCTCTTGCTCCTTGTCTGCCACAGGTTCCTTCACCAGCTCCTGTTCCGTTTCCGGTTCCATCATTTCTTCTGTCACTATCGTAACTTCTGGATTCTCCAAAACTTCTGACTCCGGCATTATATCGGATTGTTCCCCTGACTCTTTCTGTGGTTGTAAATTTTCACTCTCCACCTTATAAACATCCGTTACTTCTATGCTTTCCGGTGTCTCCTCTATCAGTGGTTCTTCTCTTTTCAAAAATAAGAGGGCGAAAACCACAAGCACCACTGCCATCACAGACAGAATCAGACATACGCGGTATTTTTGAAACACATTTTTTCCATCTCCCATGTTCTGGCTCCTTTTCTATTAATCCGGATGCTTGACGATCTGGATCTTTTTATTTTCCAGTGCCTCATAGAATGCCTCCACTGCATCCTTGTGGATGGGAATCATCACATACTGAGCAATCGCTGTGGTATCCTCTTTCTGAATAGCAATACCACTGCTGGTATAGCTTCGCTCGATGATCACACTGCTTAACACTTCTGCCACTTCCACTTCTTCATTCTGCCCTTTTTTGACCGTATAAATATCAATCCTGTCTCCGGCACGGAGGGTTCCTGCCACACTCTGGTCCAGGGCCTCCATATCTACACTTAAGAACACACTGTCTGCCGCTACGTTCCCCAGCTTTCCAAGCATGCTCTTTGTTACCATGCTCCCCTTATCAATACCTCCTTGGGCATAAAAACCGATAACCTCCTGGATGTCGGTATAGGCAGCCTTGGGGATATCCGTCAGGGTTCGCTCTTCCAAGGCAAAATACACAGCGGCATTTTCCGGAGTGATCTCTGTATTGTCTGCCACTTCCTCTATGGCTACCACCACCAGCCCTTTTTCAAAATTTTCCAGCTGTCTTTTCTCCACATTCAGCAAAAACACAAACAGGATGCCTGCCAGTAACAGACACACCAGGATGTGCCATATCTTTTCTTTCTTCTTTTTGCTTATTTTTACTTGATTCTCACTCACTTTCTTTCCTCCGATCATTCATCCACGATATCCACCATGTGATATCTGCTTACATTCATGGGTACTCCCATATATTTCACGGTAAACCGGATCTTTGCAAATAGGGAGCTTTCCCTGACCACAATCCCGTTTGGTGCAGTTAAAATATCCTTTTGCCCCGAATGGATGGTTGTCACATATGCCCCGGTTTCATCAAAATCATACACGGTTACATCACTGCCATTTACCGAATACGCCACAAAATCCTCTATTTGTATCTTCCCGTCTACCACAGGAACACTGCCCTTTACTGCAGTCATGGCATTCGTCAGTCCCAGTTCCTGCTGAAGCAGATCCTTGAAAATATCATACTTTTCTTTAGGATACAGGATCTGCAGTTCATCGTTTCTTCCATAGGCATAGAGCTCTTCCTCTTCCAATACCGCAGCTCCCAATAACGCATCTGTCATGCCATCAGTTATGGTTTCCGACAGCCAGCTCATCCTCCGGTAGGATACAAACATAAGCATGAGCTGTACGGTTAAAAACAGGATCATCAGATACAGCACCGGATTAAAGATGGTACCCGGATCTTTTTTTGTTTTTTTCCTCTTCCTATTCAATTTTTTGCAACGGATACCCTTTTTACGGACCAGGGTATCCTTTCCTCCTTCAGCATGGATTTTGTAAATCCTTTAAACACAATGCTCCTTACTGTCAGGGTTCCTTTGACCTGCAAGGTTACCGGATTTCCGTATCCTGCATCGGTAAGGCT
>JAFXAZ010000095.1 GCA_017521985.1 Lachnospiraceae bacterium | reverse complement strand
TTAATAGCATCAATCCACGCTGAAACCTCTTCCGGTCTGTATCCAAAACCTCTGGTATCATCCAATTGCTCTGTGCTACCCTTATGTAAATTTTCAATGCCTATCCGTGTATTTTGCGAAATTCCTCTTGCCACCTTCAAATACAACTCTAGGAACGCATTCCACACCTCGCCTTCGGGTTTCATATCACCCACTCGGACTCTAGGCGGATGAATTGTAAGGCTGTCAGCATTTACCACGTTTGCATATTTCAAAGCCTCCAGCCACTGTTCCACGCCATATATGTTTCCATCCTTATAATATAAATTCGGCATGTGAATTGACAAATACCCTTCTGTCTCCTGGCGCCACTTTTCCAAAACAGGTAGAAGTTCCATATCCGGTTTCCAACCAATTCCATTACATCTAAGCTCAACATATTTAATTGCATGTTCTATTGCAAAAGCAACATCCTTTGCATTATTCACACAGGAAAGTCCAAAAAATTTACTCGTATCATTCATATAGCTCTTAGGAAGTTTGAGCAAGTGCTCCTCTATACACACATTTTCTTCAGACACATCCAGATAATGAATACTCGGGAAATTTCCTCTTGCTTTATCAGGATCTAACCCACGCATTCCTATTACATGAGAATCATGAATATAGTGGTCAAATATTCTATGACCATGACCATGTAAAATAATCAAGGGAACATTTTCAGCAAGCTCTGTCAGCCACTGTCCGCTTTCTTCCTGCATAGATTGAATATAGTGATGCATAAAAATAATATCACCCGCTTTTACTTCAGAAAGTCGTACCCTGTCCTCTACAGAAATTATTTCATCTTGTGTATTGATGCCGATAACATGTCTGCTTCCAACATAGAAATCAGCACTCGGAATTCTCTCTAATATCACTTCTCTAGTAGCCGCATTTCTTACATCTGAATTGCCTGCAACCTCATAATGTTCAAAATCTCTTAAAACATCTAAATACAGCTCTACAGCACCCACTTCTCCAAAACTTGAAATATCACCAAGACAGATTACTATATCCACCTTATCCTTTTTCATCTGCTCTGCTGCATACTTTAAAAAAGCATATTGCGGTGATGCTTTATCATCCGGCAGATGCATGTCACATATAATTCCTATTCTTGTTTTTTCTGCCATTTTCTTCTCTTTCTATAAAATACGAGATTTTATTATAGCTCTATTGTCATACCATCCTCACATATGAAACCCTTATTTCCAAAGTAATTCTTTACCTTTTCCTTGGAAGCCTCCGGATTGCTTATGATTTCACGTCCATTATGACTGAAAAATATCTTTCTTATGTTTTTACCAGAGACATACTGCTGTACTTCATCAATCCCAAAGTGCCCTGTTTCGATAATCAAACCATCGCAGCCTTTTCCAATTGCCTCATTCAAATCATCATAACTGCCAACATCTCCTGAATAAACCAGCTTCTTGCCGTCACACTCAATCAGATACGAATAAGACAAACATCTATCTTGTTGCCATTCCACCAAATGTGTGTTTGGAAATGCAGTAACCTTTATAATTCCATCATCAAACAATTCACCGGCTTCTACCTGTACTGCATAAACAGGGTATTTTGTTTGAAAATTCTGCTCTGTATTTCGAAGCATCTGCAACAATCCATTCCAGGAATCCATATTAGGAGTATAAACAACCACCTCTCCTTGTTCCGGCTGCTTTCTTCTTTCGAAGGTAAGCTTTCTAATATTCCATAATAGGTTACCTAAACCTCCCACATGATCCATGTGCGCATGGGAAATAATAATTTTTCCAACCTTTAATAAATCAAGTCCCATAAGATGTCCTGTATACGAACAACCTTCCCCTGCATCAAACCAATAAATCCGTCCTTCTGCTTCTACTGCAACAGAAGCATGTTTTCTGTCAGGCATAGGCTCTGTTCCTGCACAGGTTCCTAAAAAGTGAATTTTCATATTCTACTCACCCCTTCACTGCACCAATCATTACACCTTTTACAAAGTGCTTCTGAACAAACGGATAAATAATCATTACCGGTATCGTAGCTACCACAATTAACGAATATTTCAAAAGCTCTGCCAACCCTTGCGCTGCCACCTCACCAAATTCATTTACCAGCAAATCAGCATCGATTTTGTTACTAACCAAAATTTCTCTCAAGAAAATCTGTAATGGATACAGATTCTTATTAGACAAATACATAAATGCATCCATATAGGAATTCCAATGACCAACTGCATAATACAAGGTAATAACTGCAATTACCGGGCCAGACAAAGGTAATACCATTTTTAGAAAATACTGAAAGTCCGAGCACCCATCAATCTGTGCTGCTTCTAACATTTCCTTTGGAATAGAATTTATAATAAATGTTCTGGTAATAATCATGTTATGTGTACCGATGGCCCCAGGTATCAACATACTCCATACCGTATTTAACATTCCTAAGTCTTTAATTAAAATATAGGTCGGAATCATGCCACCGCTGAAAATCATCGTAAATGTAAACAGTAACATAATAGAACCTTGACCCGGCATATCGCTTCTGGATAATGGATATGCCGCAAGCAGCGTCATAACAAGATTAATAATGGTACCTAACACCATATAAAAAAGTGAATTTCGGTACCCAATCCATATATCATTATTTCGGAATACCGCTTCATATCCCTCCAAAGTAAAATCTACCGGAAACAACCAAACCTTTCCGCTCATAACCGCTTCCGTAGAAGAAAACGAGCTGGCGAAAATGTTAACAAGAGGATATGCCACTACTATACCCACAACAACTAAAATAACGCATAAAACAATTTCCAGCACCTTGTCAGATGATATTTTTCTTTTAAATGATTTTCTTTTCATTTGCATTCCCTCCTACCATAAGCTGGTCTCACTAACCTTTTTGGATATTTTATTTACTGCAATAATCAATATAAAATTAATTACAGAGTTGAATAATCCAATAGCAGTGGAATATGAAAAGTTACCAGCTGCACCAAATGCTTTTTTGTAAACGTATGTAGAAATAATTTCACTATAACTCTGATTCAAAGCATTTTGCATTAAGAATGCCTTTTCAAAACCAATTCCCATAACTCTTCCGACATTCAAAATTAACATAATAATTACAGTTGGGAGAATCGTCGGTATATCTATATAAAAAACACGCTGCAATCTGCTGGCTCCGTCAATTTGTGCCGCTTCATGTAACTCCTGATCAGAACCGGCCAGTGCAGCAATATAAATAACAGCATTATATCCTGCATGCTGCCATACCCCACTCCACACATACATATGAAGGAATGCCTGTGGAATTCCAAATATATCTACCGGTCTTTCTCCTGTCAATTGTTGCATTACATTTCCATACAATCCGACAATCGGGTTGAATAACTGATTCATAATACCAACCATAACTACAAGCGAAACAAAATGAGGTAAATATGTAATGGTCTGTACTGCTTTCTTTATCTTTGTATTATTCACGCAATTGATTGCTAAAGCTAAAATAACAGGCATAATAGTTGTTATTCCTAAAGAGTACAAACTGAGCCGTAATGTATTAATCATTATTTTTTTAAAATTATAATCCTTAAACAATTTCTCAAAATACTTAAACCCTGCCCATTCACTGCCCCAGATACCTCCTGTTATAGAATAATCTTTAAAGGCAATCTGTAATCCCAACATAGGATAATATTTAAAAACCAAAAGATATATCAATGGGAGAGCAAGAATTAAATATAATTGTCTCGCCCTATAAATCCTTTTTGCAAGTCCACGACTTTGATTCATTTTTGTTTTAGCCATTTTCAAACTCTCCATTTACCAAGTAGTCACACCGGCCATACGAACCAGTGTGACTACAAGTTATAAATTATTATTTTATTCGGATATTTTATCTTTCATATGCTGCCTGCATTGCTGCCAGCCAATCAGATAATCCCATCGCTTCTAATTCTTTCAGATAATTTTCCCAGTCTGCATCAATATCTGCTGCTCCTGTACACCATAACCCAATCTTTTCTTCTACATAAGCCTGCATCATGCCTGCCTGTTCTCCTAATTCTGCTGCTTCATCAGCATCAGCAAAATGGAAAGAAACTTGAGACAACTTTTCTTCAGGTGCAGCATCATAGTAAGCGCCTAAAGTAAGGCCCTGCTGCCAAACAGTAGTCCCTTCTTTCATAGATGCAGCTGAAACACCTGCTGTGAAACCGTTCGTTCTAAGGGATGGTCTTGTTAACGCCCAGTTTGCATTCTGTACCTGATTCCATACCGTTTTGTATTCCAAAAGACTTGCGCCATAACCTGCAAATGTATTATCAAAATTATAATCAGGATAATCTGACTGTTTCAAATCTTTTACAAAATCCCAGTTCTCACCCTGTACACCCCAACGACCAGAACACATAACTACTTCATTATACATAAGATCTAACAAACGGAATGCTGCTTCAGGATTTTCACAATTCTTTGTTATATAACCGGAATGTTCAGCATAATTAGCCCAGAAGGTTGCATTTACTTGACCGTCCGGACTTTCTAATGGCGGTAATAAAGTCCAGTTATTTCTGGAAGGATGGTCAGCACTAATAAAGGAATCAGATGTATTTGTAAAGCAACCAACTAACTGGTCACCTTCCTGATTCATAATAGTTGTAAATAAATCAGACGTTTGTGTAAAACTTGCTGCATCATATAATCCAGCTTCTACAAGGCTCTTTACGTATTTAATACCTTCCTTAAATCCCTCGTTTGTATAGCTTACACTAAGCTTTCCATCTTTTGGATCTAAATAATATGTATCAGGATTCATTCTAACAAATGGGTCAATACAGAAATTTGCAAATCTTAAACTATTACCATATGTTCCACCTATTGCAGAACCAAGTGCAGGTATCTCGTCTGCTTTTCCATTGCCGTTAGGATCCTGAGTTTTAAATGCCATTAAAACATCGTAAAACTGCTCTGTTGTTTTCGGAACTTCTAAGTCCAATGCCTCTAACCACGGGGTATAAATCCATGTTGCTGTTACGATAGGATTCGTTACACTTCCTGTATAACCAGGAACAGAGTAAATATTTCCGTCATAAGAAGTAACATGACCAACAACATCTACGCCGTCTGCTTCCTTTACTTTTTCAATTGCCTCTGCAAGATAATAGGATGAGTTTTCGTAAAATTCATTCAAAGGAATAAACATTCCGGCATCACCATATTTATATACTGTGTCACCATCCAAGGTATGCAAGATAATATCCGGCAAATCGTCTCCACCTGCATTTACCATCAAATCAAGCTGTGTTCTAATCTCAGACTTCGTGTAGAAATAGAATTCAATATCTACATTAGCCAACTCTTCTAACATCAAAGTCAACGCATTAGTATCATAGTCAATTACGTTAGTATTCTGAGCGATACCGATAGTAAGCTTAATCTTTTCTTTACATACCGGCTCCACACCAAGTTCACTTAAGTTTGGGTCATGCGCAAATCCCGGCTCTGTTGCAGTTGTTTCACTGGTTACTGTGCTTTCGCTGGTTGCTGCACTACCTGCAGTACTTTCTTCGTTTACCGTTTCTTTGCCACAGCCTACAAGTGATGTAGCAATCATGGCTGCTGTAAGTAATCCACAGCAAAGTTTCCTAAAAAGTTTGTTTTTCATTTTTGTCCTCCTTTTTATTTAAACACCTTGAGGTGTTTTTAACACTTAAATATGGTGAAGCGGTATTCGCCACACCCACTCTCCATTTGTGTATTCATACGAATAATACGCATTCCCTGGTCATCACAGGCTGTTATATTTTCTGACGATATTTTTTCAATGCTTAAAGACCTAAATCGCTTATCATATAATAGACAAACTGTAATATCATCTTTTTTTAGTATAACTTTGCCATCCTCCAAGATCGGTTCTTCCGTCACACTTACCACAAAGCTCTCCGTGATGGATGATGTCCCCTTTGTACATATTCGGTCACAAATACATAACGTACCATCTGCCTGATACTCAAAGATCCTATACAATCTTTCAAGCCCCGGACATTCATAGGCCTTTGTAATATCCATTCCTACTACATCACAGGCTCCATGCACTGTATGCATCTCTGTAACACAATATTCTGTTCCTTCTTGCTGAACTTCATCGTTTACTAACGGAACACTGTGACCTGCTGACCCAGTATTAATAATAGTATATCTTTGCGCCCCGAAATACTCCCGAGTATATGCGCCTTGTCCGATATCTATAAAAATACCCTTGCCACCTACATAATAAACAAAGTGACCTAAGTCGTTATGACCATGTATGTAACCGTTATGTCCGCCAAGTACCGCAAAACAGGTACCGTTCTTGTGTGCTATGTAAATTTGGGATTTTTCAAAATAGTGATTGTCAATCAATACATCCTTATCATCCTGCACAAATTCCTTTTTAAACCATGCAAAATCCCTAATGAAACCGGCCCACCTATGTCGCCTTTCCTGATGATAGTTTTCCACGTACCTAGAAGGCGGAACCTCTACATCCGAGAAATATGTTTTCAGCATATGTATAAATCCTATCTGGTAAGATAGCCTTTGTTCGGAGTCGCCGAAATTCAATATTTCATTTTCTCCAAGCCTGCATCTTTGCAAAAATAACGCAATCTGGTGCACCTTTTCATCCTGCATCAGGTCAATTTCACCATTTGTGCGTTCTCTAAGCAATTCGCAAAAGAACACAAAATAACTGAATCCATATTTCCAATAGGAAATGCCTTCCACACATACACCATCATCCTGATAACCATCTAAAAAGCATTTCATAGTTTGTAAAATACGTAAAAGAATTTCTGCCAGCTCATCACTATCTTCCAAGTAATACATAGCCGTTCCAGCCACAGAACATCCGCAAACCGCTGCCCAGTTTATGTTGCAAGTTTCCCACCAGTGATAATAAGTTTTGTTGGAAAAACTATAGACAATTCTTTTCAAGGATGCTTGTTTCATATGTCTGCGTATAAACTGGGATAACCGATCGCCCAAAAGCGCATCTATTTCAGCAAAGGTAAAACCGGTTTCTGTAGAAAGTAAGTCCAGGCACTCTTCATGCGGAACTCCGTCTCTGCCTCTTTCTTCATAAAATTCAGGATCTCTCGGTGTGGTCCATTTGTACGTCTGAATGATTGCCCAAATGTAATCTTCTACATACGGAAGATATGAATCATCCTCCGTCACTATCGCCATGAACACAAGTGCATTCAAAAACTTTCTCCGCTCAGCATACCATTCAAAATACTCTTCTGCCATTCCGGTGTCTTGAAAAACCCGATAATCAGAAAGTGTCGGTATCCAAGGTCTTTTCGCCTTTGCTTCTTCTGCAATATTACTAAGATCATTTAATCGTTGTGCAAAAAAAGGATCTAATGCATGCTCCTTAATAAGAGATTTCTCATGGAATAACATGTACTCATCATTTCGTCTCAAAATCTCTTTCAATTCCACAAATGTATAATCCACGTATTTTCACCACCTTGCACTATATACTGATGTCTTACATTTACATCATAAACCATGCACACTTCTCTGTCCAATCAAGCATTTTTGTCGTATCACAAAAAAATTTTATATTGTTTTATGCTTGTCAAAAAGGTACTTTCAGTACATAATAAAATCAGATATGATAAATGGAGATATGATTATGCTGGATGCGAAATTAGAAACTTTATTAGCAGTTTATGAAGAAAAAAGCTTTACCAAAGCGGCAAACAAGCTATCTGTGACGCAGCAGACTGTCAGCAACCAAATTAATATGCTGGAGCAGCAGTTAAACTGTACCCTTTGCGCCCGTGTAAAAGGGCAACTTGTCTTTACAGCAGAAGGGGAAATAGCAATTAATTATGCGAAACGTTTTAAAGCTGTTTATGCCCGAATGCGTGAAGAAATTGATGAAAACAAAAGTGTTCCCACCCATATCAAAATTGGCATGACTAGAGCCGTGGAGAGCGATTCTATTGTAGCCAGTGCGATCAGCCAATATATTAGCTGCAACGCCGGTATAAACATAACTATTTTTGCTAATACTTTAAAAAAACTCTATGAAATGCTGGAAAATTTTGAATTGGACATTATTATTATTGATTCTAAACCAGAATATCCTTTTTTTGCTTCCAGATTATTGGATTCCGACAACGTTCTCTGCATTATTGGAAATAATAATCCGCTCTCACATAAAACTTCTGTCAGCCTGGAGGACTTAAAAAACGAGCGCTTTATTATGCGCCCGCCATCATCCGCCACTCGTGCAATCTTTGAAGCCGCTTTAAATAGTATTCATGAATCTATAAATAACCTGAATGTTGTTCTGGAAGTAGACAGCAAAACAACGATTAAACTCCTTGTTATGAATGGTGTGGGTATATCTATTATGTCCAAAAGAAATTGCCTTCATGATTTAAATAATCACACTTTTGTTGGCCTTCCTATTGAAGACCTTAATATAAAGCGCGAACTATATCTGGTGTACCGAAAGGACTTCCCTCATACAACATTATTAGATAACCTTCAGCACATATACAATATATCTGACTACACTTGATAAAATATGAAAGAGGAGAACCGAATGCTCGACATTAAATTGGAAACGTTACTGGCAGTCTACGAGTCAAGAAACTTTACAAAAGCAGCCGCCAAACTTAATTTAACACAGCCTGCTGTCAGCAATCACATCCGCATATTAGAAAACGAAATAGGGCACCCCTTATGTGTTCGCACAAAAGGAGAACTATGCTTTACTTCTGAAGGGGAAATTGCAGTTAGTTATGCCAAACGTCTTAAAGCCATTTATGAAACGATGTGTGAAGAAATTGCAACAACTCAAAAAGCACCTTCTATGTTAAAAATAGGTGTTACGCGTGTTTTGGAAAGTGACCCTGCCATTGCCGATACTATTGGAAGATATATTATGCATAACACGGATACTAATCTAAAAATTATCTCCAATACTACTAATAATCTTTTTGAAATGTTGAAAAATTATGAATTAGATTTTATCATTGTAGATGAGCCTCAGCCGGATAATCAGCAATTTGCTTCCTGCATCTTAGATACAGATGATTTGTTATGCTTTGTATGCGCTCAAAATCCGCTTGCTCATAAAGAAACTATTACATTAGAAGAATTAAAAAAAGAACCTATGATTATGTGGCTTCCATCTACCGCCAATAGAATTTTATTCGAAGCCGCATTGGAAAAAATCAGTGAATCCTTAGATGATTTTAATATAATTCTGGAAACAGACAGCCTTTCCACCATAAAGTTGTTGGTTAGTAAGGATGCCGGTGTTTCAATTTTTCCGTCAAGGCTTACTACAAATCGCACAAAATACACTGGTCTTCCAATAGAAAATATTGATATGAAACGAATCGTTAATTTGATTTATAGAAAAGACTTTTCAAAAAAAAATATTTTGAATGAATTCTCAAAGTTATATCAATATAGTTTATTATGATAATAGGCGGAGCTTCATACTCCGCCTATTTAAACATTCATATATTTATTTCTTTACATTACTTACGTAACTCAGCCCCCAGCTGCTCTAATCCATTCAGAATCTTCTTCATAGCGCCGGTAATGTCTGCTTCTTCTAAGTTTCTGTCCTTTGCGCGGAAAGAAATAGAGTAAGCAACAGACTTGAAGCCTTCTTTAATCTGGCTGCCTTCGTAAACGTCGAACAAGTTTACGCTTTCTAAAATCTTGCCGCCACGCTGTGTAATTACCTTTTCAATATCGCCAACCAATACGGTCTTTGGTACGGTCATGGAAATATCTCTGGTTACAGCAGGGAACTTAGAAACGCCTTCATACTTGTGGTCAAAGCTTGCTCTTTCCACGACGTATGGCATATCAATTACTGCTACATAAGCCTTGGTAGCTAAATCATAATTGTCGCAAACGATTGGATGTACTTCGCCAAGATAACCAATCTTAACACCATCGTAAATCATGTCTGCCTGACGGCCAGGATGTAAGAAGGTTTTCTTGTTCTTTGGATCGTATTCTACTTTCTTATTCAGACCAACGTTAGCTAAGAACTGCTCCACTACGCCCTTCATAGTGAAGAAATCACCATCGCCGTAGAAGCCCAATGTAAACTGCATTCTTTCATCCGGAAGCTCTGTCAACGGAAGCTGCTTTGGAAGGTAAATGTTTGCAAGTTCATATAATTTCACGTCTTTGTTACGTCTGTTGTAGTTGGTTGCAAGGCTGGTAAGCATACCATTTAAGGAAATGGTTCTCATTACAGAGAAGTCTTCGCCTAATGGGTTGGAAATAGTTACGGTATTACGAAGCTCGCTGTCTTCCGGTAACAATAATTTGTCAAATACCTTTGGACTTTCAAAGCTGTAGCACATACCCTGAGAAAAACCATTTGCTTCTGCAATTTCTCTTGCTTTTGCTTCTACAATAAGCTTGAATGGAAGCTTTCCTGCGGTAGATTCTCCACCTGGTAAAGAAGTAGGAATCTTGTCGTAACCGTAGAAACGAGCTACTTCTTCTGCAAGGTCAGCCACCCCTAAAACGTCCTGTCTGAAAGAAGGAACGGTAAGCATATTCGTCTCTGCATTATATTCGATTTCAGCCATCTTAAAGATTGCAAGCATTTCTTCCTCAGAAATATCAGTACCAAGCAATGCATTGATGCGCTTTGGCTCAAATGGAAGCACTACTAATGGCTTAAATTCGGTCTTAACATCAATCATGCCGCTTACTACATCACCACACCCAAGCTCCTGAATAAGCTGGCAAGCACGGTTAATGGCTGCTTCTGCATTTCTTGGATCTAATCCCTTTTCAAATTTACCGGAAGCATCGGTACGAAGACCGATACGCTTTGCGCTCTTACGAATATTTACCCCCTGGAAGGTCGCTGCTTCAAAAAGAACTGTTTTTACATTGTCGGTAATCATGGAGTTTTCACCACCCATAATACCGGCAATGCCAACTTCCTTTTCTGCATCACAAATCATTAATACTTCACTGTCAAGCTTTCTTTCCTGACCGTCTAATGTCACGAATGTATCACCATCTTTTGCACGCTTTACAATAATCTTGTGACCTGCAATGGTATCTAAATCAAAAGCATGCATTGGCTGACCATACTCTTCCATTACATAGTTTGTAATGTCAACTAAGTTGTTGATTGGACGAATACCACTCTTAGCAAGTCTTCTCTGCATCCATTCCGGGCTTGGACCAATTTTAATATTGGTACAAACTCTTGCACAATATCTGGAGCAAAGGTCCTGGTCTAATACTTCTACAGATACATAATCTTCTATTTTTTCGTCATTTTCCTTAATTTCCACTATCGGTGGAACAAAAGGCTTACGGAAGGTAGCTGCTGCTTCTCTTGCAATACCGAGAACACTATAGCAATCTACACGATTGGATGTAATTTCATATTCAAAAACGGTATCACGAAGACCAAGTAATTCTACGGCATCGATACCAACTTCTGTATCAGCAGGTAAAATATAAATACCATTTTCCGGAGCAGCAGGATACATTTCTCTGGTAGAACCAAGTTCCTCGATAGAACACATCATACCGTTACTTGGAACACCACGAAGCTTGCCAGCTTTAATCTTAATACCGTCTTCCGGTAATGGACCGCCATCATGACCGCCTGCAACCTTACCGCCATCTAAAACAACCGGAACCTTGTCACCTTCTTTTACGTTTGGTGCACCGGTAACAATCTGAATTACCTCAGAACCGATATTTACCTGACAAACAATTAATTTATCTGCATCAGGATGTCTTTCAATTTTTAAAATTTCACCTACTACAATTTTATCTAAATTTTTGTCTAATTTTTCAAAACCTTCTACCTTTGTACCGGACAAGGTCATTGCATCGCAATACTCCTGGTCTGTACATTCTAATTCCGGAACATAGGCTTTAATCCATGATAATGCTGTATTCATAATCTATCCCTTCCTCCTAGAACTGCTTTAAGAAACGTTCATCGTTTTCATAAAGAAGTCTCATATCGTCAATTTCGTATTTCAATAATGTAATACGCTCTAAACCTACACCAAATGCGAAGCCGGAATATTCATTAGGGTCAATGCCGCTCATCTCTAATACATGTGGATGAACCATACCACAGCCTAAAATTTCAATCCAGCCGCTGCCCTTACAGAAACGACAGCCCTTGCCGCCGCACTTAAAGCAGGAAACGTCCACTTCTGCACTTGGCTCTGTGAATGGGAAGTGATGAGGTCTGAATTTAACCTTGGTATCTTCACCGAATAATTCCTTTGCAAATACTGCCAAAGTACCCTTTAAGTCTGCAAATGTAATGTTTTTGTCAATCACAAGACCTTCAATCTGATGGAAAGATGGGCTGTGTGTTGCATCTACTTCGTCAGAACGGAAAACACGACCCGGTGCAATCATACGGATTGGCAGCTTGCCTTTTTCCATTTCATGAACCTGCGTACTGGAGGTCTGAGTACGTAATAAAATGTCACCTGTGATATAGAACGTATCCTGTTCGTCCTTTGCAGGATGGTCAGCAGGAATATTTAACGCTTCAAAGTTGTAATAATCCTTTTCTACTTCCGGTCCTTCTACTACTTCATATCCTAAACCAATGAAAATGTTTTCTACTTCCTCTAATACGGTAGTATTTGGATGTCTGTGACCTCTAGGAAGCTTTTTTGCAGGTAAAGTAACGTCAATTTCTTCCGCTGCAAGACGAGCTTCTAATGCTGCCTGCTCCATTTTCTTCTTGGCATTTTCCAAAAATGTCTCAATTTCCACACGAACTTCGTTCACCATCTGACCCACCTTTGGTCTGTCTTCCGGTGCAACATCCTTCATGGATTTTAAAACTGCTGTAAGTTCACCCTTTTTACCAAGGATGTTTACGCGTACATCGTTTAATTTGTCCAGACTTTCGCTGGCTTCGATGCTTTCCAGTGCTTTTTTCTTGATTTCTTCAAGCTTTGCTTTCATTTCGATACTCCTTTTTATGGTTTTGTGGTTGAATCTACGTTTTGTCTCATAGTTTCTAAAATAGAAAGTCCCCAAGAGCCAAAACTCTTAGGGACGAAATATTTCCGCGGTACCACCCATGTTCCTGCCAAAGCAGGCACTCAAATCGACGTAACGTGTCGGGTACGTCCTGACCTACTCTGGTTCAATCAGGAAGCTCCGGTGGGAAATTCATATACTACCGTTACCTAAATGAGCTTACAGCCGACGACCCATTCTCTCTGTAGGAATTGTAATACACTACTGACACCTTCATAGCCTTTATTTTTTCAACTAAAAATCATTTTATTACTTTTTAAAGAAACTGTCAACTATTGAATTGCATTTTCTTCTGTAAACCAAATTTCCAAAGGATTTTCTTCCCGCAAGTAAATTGTAGGAATGCCATAATCATTTGAATAATCTGCGTAATTCCAAATATTTGCCTTATACAACGGCCCTGTTTGGTCGAATACAAAGATGTAGGCACTGGCCTGGTAAAAAGCATCTGCTTCACAAAGAAAGGCCAGTCTGCCATCTTGATAATCCCAGTCGTATTCCAATTGCCAATTAGATGATATGCGCAGTCCCTCTGCCTCCAGAGAAGAAATGATTTGCGGCTTCATGCAGTCATTATCTTTACGAAAATATGTAAACGTACCATCCTCTAAAATCAAAAACATTTCCTTTTCATGCAAGTTTAACTGACTGATTTCTGCTTCTTCTGAAAAATCCGCTACTTCCGCCCTTACCTTTTCCTGCATAGAAGCAATGTCAATACAACGAAATACCAGCTTATCCTTTTCCTTTGTAAAAAGAAGAATATTTTCCTTTTGTACATCTACCAAAAGCTCTATTGGGTAACACTCCTCCTCAGGCAGCTCAAAGACTTTTTTAAGCGAAGACGTTTCCGCCACAAATTCTCCTTCTGCATTCTCTGTCAAAGGAAGAAGAAAAATGCCATTTCCGCAACCGATGCTAATTGGCTCATACTCCTTTTCATTCGTTCTGCCATGAAAACTAAAGTATACGCCCTCTGTGCCCACATCTCCACAGCTTGCAAAAGATACGGCACCAGACTCCATATAAGATACACCGCGGGATGTATTATAAGACATCTCACCATAGTTAATAACATTCCCTTTTGCATCTTTTTCCACATAAAGCTCTGCCACATGTGAGGAAGGAATTTTAATTTTGAAAAAATCACTTATTGTCTGTGTGGGGTCATACGGCCAAAGCAGTCGATCCACACAATAAAGTTCTAGATTTAGTGCATAATAATCCACATACTTACCTAGTTCCACTACCTCCGAATACATCTGACCGGCAGGTGCTTTTGCTGCAATTGCCCGAAACGCCTCTATATAAGAATGTTGTTGGCTATCAAACCACCCTTCTCCCCGGTCATCCTTCGAGGTATACACAGTGTGTGTCTGTACAAAGGGATGAAGCTCTACATCCCTGTCAAAGCTATTAGTAAAATACGTTCTTTTTCGAAATTGCTCCGGTGCAGTCCAGTTCTTGGCATGAAGCACTTCTATATGAGCTTCTCCCCTATCATCAAAGCTTCCCTGCACTTCCCAATCCAATCTCTCGCTCCATTGATTATGTATCTTGAACGCAATATTTGCTGCCGCTTCCGGTTCGCCCTCCAAAACCCTGCATTCGATTATCATATCGTCCGCCTGATTCGTTACCTGATGTATTCCATACATTGCACCACAAAAAACCAACAGCCCAATGATTAAAACAAGTATTACACTCTTTTTCATACCGTCTTCCTTTCTGCTACATCAGTTCCTCCAGCACTTTACTTACCCTGTCAGCGCGATAACCATAAGTGTCCTTGATATAAGAAACCAATGTCTGCCCCTGCTCTTCTAACTCTAAGGTACTTCTATCACCAATCACCTGACCTTGCTTAATTAAAATGGCTCTTCCCACAAAATTCTCCACCTCTTCAATCAAATGGGTAGACAAAACCACCGTTTCATTTGGTTCCAAAATACTCAAAAGCACGCGGTAAAAGTCTTCTCTGTTAAAAATATCATTTCCAGCAAAAGGCTCATCCATGAGAATATAATCTGCCCCCTGACTCAGTGCCATAACTACCTCAAACTGATTTTTCTGACCAGTAGAATAACTGCTAATCGCTTTTCTCATCGGCAACTCAAAAAAATCCATCAAAAGTTCAAAACGCTTATTTCGAAAATTTGGAAATTGAAGGGCATAAAAATCTGCATGACACCCTGGTGTTAAATTCGGAAAGAAGGAATGCTCACAGGTCGCAAAGGAGAGTTTTTCTATATTTTTGTGAGTAATTTTCTCTCCGTCCAGAGTAATTTCCCCCTTATACCGTTCAAAGCCCAATATGCACTGAAACAAGGTAGATTTTCCGGCTCCATTCTCTCCAAAAAGACCAATAATTTCACCTCTTGGAATCTGAAGACTTACATTTTTTAATGCCTGCACCCAACCATATCTTGAATTATAAAATTTATTTACCTCTTTTATTTCCAGCATAATTTTTCCTCCCAACATCATCTTGCTATTATCTTTCCTGATTTCTTACGGCAGACATATCTCCGGTGTCACCCAAAGATATACGCAATAATACACGCCTAAAAGTATTCCAATCACTACCAATGCCGCAACGGCCTCCAGCAAAATCCCGCCAAAGCAGGTTCTAAAAACATACCTTCTATCCGGAAGTCTACGAACCACATAAAGACTATTGCTGCCTTTTGTGTAATAATGGTAGTGTTGTATGCCTGCCACTAATAAAACAATAGCAAGTGCTGCAAACATCAAAAAACTACTCCCTGCAATTTCTCCAAACGGCACAATCACCGCACCCGGTCTAAGCACTTTTTTTGCAGTTTCCTCCAATTGATTCCACTCATAATAAAACAAGTCGTTATATGCCTCGTAATAAGAGAAAAAGAAGCGAAAACTATATATAATTGCTGCCAAATATGCTACTACCAGCCGCTTAATTTCGGTTTCTCCATCGTACCCAGGTGGAAAATAGGTATCTAAAAATTTATCCATCATAATGCTCACCCAAACTTCCTGCTACAGACACCGCCATGCTAATGATTGCAATTATGCACACACCTATGAAAACTATTTCTATCGAAAAAATATCCGCTCCCGCAGAGAAAAACAGAATAGCATATATCATGAGAATTGCTACTACTCCGCATGCATTTTTATGTTCACCGATGCCTCTGTAACCTACATAAGCCGCTCCCATTCCAAGAAATACTACCATGCAGAGCAATTTCACAATTCCCAATACATCCGTTAACGGCAACAAATTATGTAAAAAAGAATTGCGTTGAAATGCCATGTACAATGCTTGTGGCGCCTTGCCTTTTCCAATCAGTTGCTGATACATCTCATGCAAAACAATTACCATCAGGATTTGCCATGCCATTATCAAAGCAACCCAAAAGACACGATATAACGTCCACACAATATACAATCCCCTCCGTTCTATTCGTAGCCTCCACAAAAATTGCTTTGTCTTTACCTTTCCATGTTCGCTACAGCTATAAACTAGTACTGCTACCGCCAAAAGAAAGGTTAAACCGAATATCCACTGTAAATAACTATCTCCCAGAGCCCGTTCAAAGGTAATTAAGAGCCTTCGTTCTTCAATTTGTGCCGTTTCCTCAGCCCCCAGATTATCTACATAGTTATGTATGGTTTTCCATAAAACTCTTCTAAAATTCCAAATCTGCACTGCGCTTGATGCAAATAATATACCAAGCAACTTGTATACAGTACATTTTGCATCCAACGCCAGCACGGATAAATACTTTTTCATGAACATCCACCTCCTTGCCTACTCCCAGACCTCTCTGCACAATTCCAACGCCTCTTCCATACTTACTCCCATCTGCTTCATGGACTGCACCCACTTTAACGTATCCTGACTAAGAAGTGTACGCCGAATACTTTCCTTCATAGCCTCATCCACCTCCACACAGCTCTTCGCTCCGGTTCTGGAATAAATAATTCCTTCCTCCTCCAGCATGTGATATGCCTTTTGAATGGTATTCGGATTTACCCCCAAAAGCGCCGACAACGCTCTCCTGGAAATCATCTCTTCCCCATTTTCGATGGCACCGGACACAATACCACGCTTTACATACTGAATAATCTGCAAATAGATAGGACTATCGTCCTGCAAAATAAAATCATCAAAAGATATCATTCCCGTACCACCTCCTTTGTTTGTCAGACTCTAAATTATTCATATTTTCTGTGCTAAAGAACTGATTTCACGAAGGCACGCTCTCGCTCTAATCCGCTGGCAACGGTACATAAGGCGCTGTAAACACCGCCTAAGAACCGGCCGCGGATAAAAGGCCTTCTTAGAAATCGTTCATTTTGCACGAAATTCTAAATACCTAAAGTTTCGCAATCACTTATATGCAAGCACAAAGTGTATTAATCATATAATACGCTCCTTTTAACTGTATTATATAATTAATACACTTTCGTGTCAATATGTATTCAAATATTTTATACTTTGTATGGAAAATCTCAATAAAATCTAACAATCGAGGGAGCGGTTCATACCCCATCACAGGCTGTGTGCAAACTACACTGTTTCTATGGCAAGAGCTTGAACCTCTTTTACAGATAAATTAGCCATTTTAGCTATAAACTCTATAGTAAGACCACCCGCTTCCAGCATCCTTTTTGCTGTTGCAACACGTTCTTCCTGAGCACTCTCTTCCATCATTTCTCTAAGCGCCTGGCACATATCTACCTTGTCCTCCTCTTCATTCATTTCAATTTCTACGCCGGTTACGGTACTGATAACCGAAGCCGCTTTTCGGTCCATGTTTTTGAAACGGTCATCCTTCTCCACCATTTCATTCAATTTGACTCTATCCTCAGAGTACTTGATGAACAGCATCACCTCGCGTAAGCTGGTGTTAAACTGGTCTATCTCTGCATCGGACATTTGCCCCGGTGCAATCAGATTTAACTTATAATCTGAGACAAAGGACAAAATCTCCGGATTTTGTACGGAAAGCATTTCGCGAATGCTCATAGGTCCATCCCACTCCCCGGCACCGAAATATACCACCAAAGTAACCACCGGAATTAAGCGATCATCTCGATAGAATCCCGACAAATATTCGCTTGCATCCGGATTCTTTTCCAGTTCCTCCGGCTCACCGGCTTTCCTTGCCTTTCTATGAGCACGAGCAGTCTCTTCCACTTGTGCTGCATACTGCAAAGCATCGTAGACCATGTTTCTTACCGGCATGGCATGGTGTACCTCTGACTGAGCCTCTATGCCCAGAAGGAGATACACTGCATTATCATCCTCCATGGCAGTGACACTCTTTAACGCATCCCGATACCTCTGTACCGGAACTCCAGCTCCCTCAGCACCGTGTGGTATCCCTGTCAGATTAGTATCAAGGGGTCGTAGATTTTCAGCCTTGATGACCTGCTCTCCTTTATAAATATACTGATTAAAAGCGTCTGCAAATACCTCGCTTTCCTTTGTGTAATCTTTCGTAAAAATGTCTTTTGCACCCATATGTACAACAACCTCCTGTTCTAAGTGGATTGGTTTGTATACCTTAATTTTATCACATTAATTCAAAGTATTCAACAACCCACCTTTTTTGTATTTAGCAATAACAATATGATCGCAAAACATATTTCAGCTCCAAAAAATCAAATTATTACTACTGACAAGGTTATGTTAACATATTAATTTGTAAGATGTGGACGATATATCGTCTTTTTCGGAGATTTTTGCAAAAAATCGCTGTGCCCGCGTTTCATCAACGCAGGTACAGCAATTCCCTAAAATAACTCTATTGGGATCTTAAACACAATCTTTGTCACCGGCACCTCTTCCCCTCTGCACACCTGTTGAGTCCTGTAGAATACAGGTTCAATCGCTTGGCTACAAAAAAAAATAGCGTAGCAGCCACTCAAAACTGCTACGCTTAAAAATTCTGAGTCTAACTTTTGGGGTCATCTCATTCATTTCACCGTTGCTTTATACGTTTTATCCCTTCCGCAGTTTCCTGCTATGATTCCAGCTCTCCAGTTCAAATCTCTCTTTAATAAACGCTGACACTTCTTTCCATGCCTGCTTGCTTTCCGGAATCAAATTCAGGCTCATTTGGAACTCATGGAACATGCCTTCATATACGCTGAGTTTGGAGTCGCAGCCTGCCCCCATTGCCTTTTCATGAGCAACTTCGGAATCGCTGCGTAGCATTTCAAAACTGCCCACCTGATATAGCATAGGTGGCAAGTCATCATATGTTCCAAACATAGGTGAAATATAAGGAATGGTCGGGTCATATTCGCCGATATAATCGGAATCGTACAGCATGGATTCCTTGGTATTTCCAAACAAAGGGTCCTTTTCAAAGTTATAAGTATGGCTTTCCCCGCTGCAGGTCAAATCGGTCCATGGACTCATTAATATTGCTCCATTTGGAAGGGGCATATTGTGGTCGCGCAAATACATCAAAAGTGCCAGTGTCAAGCCACCTCCCGCAGAATCTCCCACAATCATAATCTTGGCAGGGTCATATTCCTGCTCTTCTACCAGCCACATATAGGCTGCCACAGCATCCTCTAAAGCTGCAGGATATTTATGTGCAGGAGCCACACGATAATCAATAGTAAGCACATCCCCGCCATGGAGAAGCTTGGAATAACGCACAGCCATGGTACGATAAATATTTTTCATTGGACCAATGTATCCTCCGCCATGCAACTGCAAAATCACACGTCCGGTATTTCCTTTTCTCGGTCTTAAATATTCCATGCCAAAGCCTTTATAAGAAAACAGCCCATAATTATAGCCAGGTGGACAAATCCACTCGGATTCTTTTGGATTTCTACGAAATTCACCTGTTTGTATTGGCTTTTTAAGGGGCGTTTCGTTTACAAAGTTATGTATAAACTTTCTAACCATTTCCCCTCTTATACTGGTTGCTCTTCTATGCACAGCAATTTCTCCTTTCGTAAAACACTTAAATATGCAATCTTCGTACCAATTCCTCCAAGGTACTGTCACCCCTACTATGCACGGTCAATACGAAAAGAGCAATCGTCACCAACATATTGATAACAGCTACAATCGGATTTGTAATAATTCCCATATAATAAAAAATAATTGGCAAAAGGGATGCAAACGACAACGAAAACAAATACATAAAATAACTCTGCCATTTTTTACGGTCAAAATACATCAATGCTGAAATAATAATTCCAGAAAGAAGCATCGCTGCCGGCATTACATAATTTACACTGATTCTTTGCCAATGAAATACATAATCTAATAATACGCATCCAATTTGGAACAAAACCATATTCCATACAATAACTTTAGCAAAACTGATTTCCTTCTTGATTGAGGCTGCTGCAATTTCTTGTCTGAGAGGATACCTGCCCTTATCATGTGCCTTGTCCACAATGCCGTTGCTTTCCAATTCGCAGGAAATACCATGCTCCTCTAGTTTGCCGAAAAATCCCTCAGACAATTTATTATCATCAAATACCGTAGACATGGTAATCATCAGATTATCCTCATAAGCAATAACCGCACACTTAGCTGTCTGACTATGAGAAACACCAATTAATACATAAAAATTCTCAATATATTTATTATAAGGCTCTTCTACTTTTATCGGTCCCAAATTGGACAAGGTAATGGTATGTCCGCTGTCTTTTCGCTTAAATACCAGCTTCAATGCTAATTTTTTTATAATCAGCGGAACAATTTTTAAATACCACTTCTTTTCATTAGAAACGTTGTAAGAGATTTTTTCTTCCAGCTTTTCTTTTACAATCTGGTCATCAATCTGTTCACTGACCACCTTTAAAATATCTTCAAAGTCAACCTTTCGTCCGGTAGGATTATAATTAATTGCTGTAACTGCAAAGAAATTAGCAAGAGTCTCCGAATTAAACATACTGCGTAAATTAATCGGCAGATTTACACCGATAAACGGAGTAACCTCCTCACCCTTTAAATATTCCTCATAAATAGCCCAAATAAGAACAGCCGTAAGATACTTGGTAATGCTTACTCCATAAGATTTACTTACTGCCTTTAATTCCTGTAAAGGCACACTGCCATGAATAATATTTTCTACACGCAAGCCAAGCTTACGCCCTTCCAACTGATATGCCTTTTCATTACTATAAGTCTGCTTCTTTGTTTCTTTGTAATATTTGAGATATCCATCTTCTTCCTCGGCACGAACATTTGCTATACGCACAATTTCCGGTGTATCCATCTGATGCTTAATCTGCAAATACCTACATGCTAAAAGCTTTGCAAAATTTACCGCACCAAGACCATCGCTGAGGGCATGATAAATCTCCACATTAATACGAGTACTATAGTAACTCACTCGAAACAAATAATAAGGTGCCACTTTATGAGAAATATACTGACACGGGTAAGTATCTTCCTTTTCTACAGCAATTTTGCGGTGGTTCGTCTCAAAATAATACCAGAACAGACCTCTTCTTAATCGAACACGAAAGCTTTCAAACTGAGGCAAAATATCTTCCAGTGCCTGCTGTAAAACTTCCGGTTCAATTTCCTCTTTTAAAGTAACTGCAATTCGAAACACATTACTTAAACGTCCACTGGATACCAAAGGAAATAACTTGCCTGTATTGTCCAATCTACGCCATGTTTGTCCCTGCGGATTTTTATTGCTCTGTCCCGGCAAATTTTTAATCTTCATCCTGCTCCTCCCTCCTAAGTATCCTGCGAAGCAAAATAGCTTCCGATATAAGCTCCATACAGCAAAATATACATAGTAAAATAAAGCCACAGCATAACAATAACAATTGTACTAATACTGCCATAGCTGGAAAAATCATTATAATTGTCCACATATACAGAAAAACAGTAAGAAAACACAGAACACCCCAGTGCTGCCATGACACCTCCATAAAACTGCTTTCGAAAAGAGGTTTTGATATCCGGCACATACATATATAAAAAAGTAAAAATAATACTTAAAACAAGGATTGCCAGTAAAAATCTTTGTCCAAACACAGAAACTACCAACGTAAACACCAAAGCAAGCAGCAAAATTACCGTATAAAAACTAGAAACTACTCTCAGCCTAAAATATCCTCTCTTTTCTGTAATTCCGTGAATTTCATTCAAGCCACGCATCAAAGAGAGCATACCTCTTCCGGCAGACCAGATTGCAAGAATAATGGCAACCGGCAACATTCCTGTACTGTTACTGTAAACATAGTTGATAAGAGAAACCAAAAATTCTTCTGTGGCAGCCGGCAAAAAATTCGTAACCATCTCATACAAAAACTCTTTTGACAGTCCTGTAATTGGTATCATACAGCTGACGACAATGATAATTGGCACAACAGATAGAATTATAAAAAAGGCACTTCCGGCCGCATATACGGAAAGATTTTTTTCCCCGGCTCCCTTTACAAAGTCCCTTACCACACTAAGAATGGTTTTCATAGCTTACAAATACGGTTCCCGGAAAGAATTTCTCCAGAATTTCCTGACAGTTTATTCCCAGCTTCGCCATCTGATTTGCACCATTTTGACTAAGCCCTACACCGTGACCGTATCCACCTCCATATATATTGTATGATATAACATTTTGCCCAAAATGAACAGTATCTAAATAAAAAAATCCGCTTGGAAGCAAAGTTTTGCAATAAATTTCCGTGCCATCTGCTTTTATCACGCTGGTACCGGAACCATTTAAAACATATCGGATATTGTATTCCAAAAGGATCTTATATGTATTTCCGGTTCCTTCAATAATTACACTTTTACAAACCCCTCCGGCACCACGTTCTGCTACTGTTATATTTTTTATTTCTCCCAGATTTTTTACCGGTTTTGAGACAAATTCTCCGGATTTATTTTTTGTTAAAATCACATTCGGATTTGCTTCATATCGCTCCTTCATACGTGCCAAAATTGCCTCAGTATTTATCTGCACATCGCAGGCACTCCATCGATACCAGCCTTCACGGCTTTCATAGCCTTCCACAAAAGGTGCTGAAATCATATTCCGAAAGGTCTGTTCCCCTTCTAATTTTTGCAAATAATATGTTTCCGCTTCCTCTCCGCTCATAGAACCATCTGCACTCTTTAAAGTGCCTTTTCCAATACGTGTTGCCTGCAAATAGTCCTGCCCTTCACCACCCCAGGCAGCTCCATCGGTTCCATAACCACAGGATGTGGAATAATAATAGACCTCTGCCAGACTCCTGTCTGAAAAAAGTAAAATACCCGCCGTGTCAGATACTGCCTTTGAGGTAACCGCATTGTTGTCCAGATTCCCATATACCTGAAAAGCAATGCTATCATCCACATGAGCCTGAAACTCAGGATACGCAGGCTCAATCAAGTATTTATATGCATAGGTTCTGGCTAATATTGCCTGTGCTTTTAAAGCTTCCTCTTCATAGCTTGCAGGCATTTCGCTGGGAACCACGCCACACAAATAGGTCTCTAATGGCAATGCATTTACCACCAAAAGCCCCGCATCCTCCAACGTTATTTCCATACGACCATAGTATCGACATACTTCTCGATTCCTCTCCAAAGAATTTACAATTATTGGCTTATCTTCTTGGCATGCCACTGCGGCTATCAGCATGTCCTGTGTTATGGAAAAATCAAACTCTGCACCAATCCCAATAGAAACGCTATTTTTTGCAGGAATCAAATGCTTTTCCCACTGCTCATTTATACAAGTCAATATATATCCACCATCCGGAAACGTAAGTTCAACCTTTGCATGATATATACCACTATAATTTCCTGCCTGCAAAACAACTCTGATATCCGGACTTTCTTCCAGATACACATAATCGTCTCTAGGCTCCTCCAACGGCTGCACCACTTCCGGCTGTGGCTTCGTTTCCTGCTTATCCTTTTTTCCAAACCATACTATTACCACTGCGATTATTAAAAAAAACAACAGCCATTTCATACGCATTCTTTTATAAGGTTTTCTTGGATTAATTTTTATATTATGTTTCTGCACAAAAAATCCTCCTATACTTTCTGATACACTATCATACTCGTACAAGAGGAGTTTTATGACCAAAAAATAACCCAGAATGCCGCCTCTTATCGTTTGACTCCTAGCTATGGCTAGGTGGGTTACCGCAACAAATGCTTTTGCCTTCCACTGCACAAAACCATATAGGTCGGAGGCCTGACAGCCGCATTGCAATATAGGAGTCCCGTTTAAAGTAATGTAGGTTCAAATAAATAAGAGTTATCGAACACCCCAGGCTAATTCACTTCGTTTTTCTTTAATATCATTATATACAACTTGTGCCTAAAATACAACTAGAAAATTTTAGTATTCAAATTTTAAATATTAAGTAAAAATCCCTCCTTTAGTGTAAAACCAAAGGAGGGAAAATTCTTACAATAAGCTTATATTAAAACTTTTTATTATAACTGAGGACCTGCAGCTACTAATGCCTTACCAGCTTCGTTACCTTCATACTTAGCAAAGTTCTTAATGAAACGACCAGCTAAGTCTTTAGCCTTTACTTCCCATTCAGAAGCATCTGCATATGTATTACGTGGGTCAAGAATATTAGTATCAACACCTGGAAGCTCTGTTGGAACTTCGAAGTTGAAGTATGGAATATTCTTTGTTTCAGCTTTTTCGATAGAACCATCAAGGATTGCATCGATGATACCACGTGTATCCTTAATAGCGATACGCTTTCCTGTACCATTCCAGCCGGTGTTTACTAAGTAAGCCTTAGCACCGCTTGCTTCCATCTTCTTAACTAATTCTTCAGCATACTTTGTTGGGTGTAACTCTAAGAAAGCCTGACCGAAGCATGCAGAGAATGTAGGTGTAGGTTCTGTAATACCACGTTCTGTACCAGCAAGTTTTGCTGTGAAACCGGATAAGAAGTAGTACTTTGTCTGTTCTGGTGTAAGAACAGAAACCGGAGGAAGTACGCCGAATGCATCTGCGGAAAGGAAGATTACATCCTTTGCTGCAGGAGCTGCGGAAATTGGACGTACAATATTATTAATGTGGTCGATTGGGTAAGATACACGAGTATTTTCTGTAACACTACCGTCATCGAAATCAATCTTACCTTCAGCATCTACTGTAACGTTCTCTAAAAGAGCGTTGCGCTTAATTGCATTGTAGATGTCCGGCTCAGAATCCTTGTCAAGGTTGATAACCTTTGCGTAGCAACCGCCTTCAAAGTTGAATACACCCTGATCATCCCAGCCGTGTTCGTCATCACCGATAAGAAGACGCTTAGGATCTGTAGATAAGGTAGTCTTACCTGTACCGGAAAGGCCGAAGAATACTGCTGTATTTTCGCCGTTCATATCTGTATTTGCAGAACAGTGCATAGAAGCAATACCCTTTAATGGGAGGTAGTAGTTCATCATAGAGAAGATACCCTTCTTCATTTCGCCACCGTACCATGTATTGATGATAACCTGCTCTCTGCTTGTGATGTTAAATGCAACTGCAGTTTCAGAATTAAGACCTAATTCTTTGTAATTGTCAACTTTTGCCTTAGAAGCATTGTATACAACGAAATCCGGCTCAAAGCTTTCAAGCTCTTCTGCTGTCGGCTGGATGAACATATTCTTTACGAAATGTGCCTGCCAAGCTACTTCCATAATAAAGCGAACTGACATTCTTGTATCAGCGTTTGCACCACAGAATGCATCTACAACGAATAATCTCTTGTTAGAAAGCTCTTTCTGAGCAATATTCTTTAATACATCCCATACCTCTGTTGTCATTGGGTGGTTGTCATTTTTGTACTCATCGGTTGTCCACCATACAGTGTCCTTAGAGTTTTCGTCCATAACGATATACTTATCTTTAGGAGAACGACCTGTGTAAATACCAGTCATAACATTAACAGCACCAAGCTCTGTCTCTTGACCTACTTCATAACCTTCCAAGCCAGCCTTTGTTTCTTCTTCGAATAATACTTCATAAGAAGGATTGTAAATGATTTCAGTGCTGCCGGTAATACCATACTTTTCCAAATTAATCTTTGACATCTGCTAAAACCTCTTTCTTTTTTGTCTATTATTAGCATTCCGAACATTTCACAAATGCCCCCATGCTAATCTAACATGAATTATACAGGAAACATATGCCTTTCGTCAATATTTTCACACTAAAAAACTACATATTTTTGGCAATTTCCGCACACTCTGCTTCCAACCACTTACGTTCTACATCATTTAAGTATGGGCTGACTGCTTCATACACACTCTTTTGATATCGATTCACACGTGCAAGGTCTTCCTCATTCATATATGAGGCATCCAATGCGGCTCTATCCAACGGTGCAAAAGTCAAATTTTCAAAGTTCATAAACTGACCATCTCCATTTTCCACCGCATTCTTAGAAAGTAAAATGTTTTCGATACGGATACCATACTGCCCCTCCAGATATACACCCGGCTCATCACTGACAACCATACCTGCTTCCAAAACCGCTTCCTTCATCTCTTCTGTATATTTCCAACGAATATTCTGAGGGCCTTCATGTACATTCAAAATAAAGCCGATTCCATGACCGGTACCACATTTATAATCAATGCCTTCCTTCCAAAGTCTGTGACGCGCCAAAATATCCAAATTGCGTCCGGTACATCCGTAAAGCCACTGCGCTTCTGCCAAATCAAGCATGCCAAGAGCCGTTAGGGTATAATGCTTACGCTGTGCGTCCGTCAACGCACCCAAGCTGATGGTTCTGGTAACGTCCGTGGTAGCACCCATGTACTGACCGCCGGAATCCACCAGATAAAAACCTTCTTCATCTAAATTTGCATAGCTGTCCTCTGTTGCAGAATAATGCATCATGGCAGCATTTGCCTGATATGCGGAAATCGTAGGGAAAGATAACTCAATAAATCCAGGAATTTCTGCTCTTAACGCATCCAACTTTGCTCCTGCTGTCAACTCATTAAGACTCTTTTTGTCCGGATGATGTTTTACCCAGTAAATAAATTTGGTAAGTGCCACACTATCCAGCAAATAGTATTTACGCATGTGCTCAATCTCTACCGGATTTTTCATAGCTTTTAATAAATTTGTCGGATTCGTACCATACACCACTTCGCAGTTTTTACCGAGCACATCCGCAACCATGGCACTTGCATTACTCTTATCTACTAAAATTTTCTGATTTTCAAGCTTTGCAAGGTATTCAAACACCTCTTCATATGGAAGCACCTTTACACCGGATGCCTCCAATGCAGACAACACGGCAGACTTATCCGCTTTAGTCTGCAAAAATAATACTGCTTCCGCCTTGGAAATAAAGCTGTAAGACAACGCCACCGGATTACACTCCACATCATTTGCACGAATATTAAAAAGCCACATAATATCATCCAGCTTACTTAAAAACAGACTGTCGCAGTCTTCCAACTTCGCACGAACCTGCTCTAATTTGCCCTGCACAGACACACCTGCTATTTCCTCAGGAATTAAAAACAAATCTGTTGCAGGTAATTCCGGTCTGTCCTTCCAAAGCCCGTCCACCAAGTTTTCATCCATTTTATAAGTAACATCCTTCAAGTTCTCTTTAAAGCTAATCAACTGAGATGCACTTACACAACGACCATCAAAACCAAGCGTCTCTCCCGCCTTCATCCTCTCCTTTAAATAATCCACATTCTTCGGTACTCCAGGCTCATTCATTCTCATAAGCACAATACCACTGCCTACCAGCTCACGCTCCGCCTGAATAAAATACCGGCCATCCGTCCAAAGACATACCTCCTCAGGACCAACTACCATAGTGCCATTAGAGCCCGTAAACCCGGACATAAATTCCCTGCACTTAAAATAATCATGCACATATTCAGAATTGTGAAAATCCGCCGTAGGAATCATATAATAATCTACGCCCTTTTCACTCATAACCTTGCGTAATGATGCAAGTCTTGTAATATAAATATTTTCCATGTTGTTTTCCTTTCGGTTTTTAATTTTAATTTTATCTAAAATTGGAATTTCCCATGCACATTCCCGACCGGGCATAATATTTTTTTCAATTCAGTCGGGTAAAAATTTCTTGTTACCCCGACTAAAATCACTTTTCCGGCTCAATAATCGGGTATATTTTTGTACTCCACCCCGACTAATAATGATTTTCTGTATATAAGTCGGGGACGTCCTCTTTTATTTGCCCGACCTAAAAGTACTTTTTATAAACCCAGTCGGGATTCTTTTTCTGTTTTCCCCCACTTAACGAGGTTATTTTTCAAATTAGTAGGATTTTCTTCAAAAAAAATCCCGACTAATTTGACTTTTCATCAATACAAGTAGGGATAGTAACTTGATTTTACCCCTACTAATCAACCTTTTTGATTTTCCGGTAGGACAGGTACCTAACAAATCATCAAATTCATTTTTCCTAACTATTCTACATATTAAAATTAGTTTAACTTATGGACTTCAAAAACTCATCCACATCTTCTCTTGCCTTAAATACGATTACTTGTCTGCCTTTTCTATATTTTTCTAAAAGTTCATATATTCTCGGCAAACTATTGAGGGGGAATTCCTCTATTGACTGTATAAAAGATGGTGTCAACTCTTTTTCTATCCACGGCAAATCATATCGGCCTTTGCCAAGTCTATCGGTTGCCCCTTGAATGCAGACCTCTGTTGGCAAATCAAATAAGAATACTGTATCACATTGTTGAAGCCGCATTTCAATTGTTCTATTATAATTCCCGTCAATTATCCATTCAGATGTTTTGAAAATCTCGGATATTGATTTGTCAAAATTCTCTCTTGCGATATGCGTTTTATCAGGCTTATGCCATATTGTATCCAAGTAATATAGCGGAAGGCCTGTTATTTTCTGCAATCTTTCTGCAAAGGTTGTTTTTCCACTTCCCGGACAACCTATTATAATTACTTTTTGCATTATCTTTACTCCGTCAAATTGGAACCCGCCAATTCCCGCTATTATATAAAAAACAATCTTTATCGTGTGAATATATTACACCGATTGCCTGCAAATAGGAATATATAATAACCGAACCAACAAATGTCATGCCCCTATTTTGCAAATCATTCGAAATAGCATCCGACAAATCATTTGTTGTTCTATCTGTTTCAAATACGGTTTTATCCTTCGTAAAGGTTCTCAAATAATTGTGAAACGAACCGTACTCGCAAACTATTGCCTTAAAAATCTTACTATTATTAATACTCGCATTGATTTTACGCTTATTTCTTATAATGTCTTTATTGTTTAATAGTTCACACACTTTGTTTTCATCATAGGAAATCACTTTGTCCAACTCAAAATTATCATACGCTTTTCTGAAACTTTCTCTTTTATTAAGAACACATTCCCAAGACAGACCTGCTTGAAAAGATTCTAATATCAACATTTCATATAAATACTTATCGTCAAAATTCGGCACACACCATTCTGCATCGTGGTATTTAACATACAGGTCATTTTTTAAGTTGCACCATTTACATCTTTTCTTGCCGTCCATATTTTGTTCACCTCTGCAAATTCGTATTTTCTACCTCTATAACTTATAGTTTGAGAGACATCATAACTGTATTATTTCATTGGCAATCATCTGAACAGTTTTATTGCTGGTATCAATTTTAATAGTGTCAAGTGTTTGATATAGCGATATTCTCGCTAGGCTTCTATCAATAACATCCGCAGTATCTTGTTTTAACTGTTGGCTTACTGTTGTTTTTCCAACTCCCATTGTTCCACCGATTAAATATAATGTTTTCATCGTTATTTCTCCAGATGTTTTGTCATATCATGCTCGATACGAACATAGTATTTATCTTCAACTTTTTCGATGAATATCATATGCTTTTCATTTGTTTCTTCTGCCTGGCATGGCGAAAGCAATATACCATGGCAGTGAATAACTGCTTCACCCATGCTATGAATAACATTTCCACATACCGGACAAACATAAAATTTAGAGCGTAACATATTAGCCGAAATGTTTACATTATTGACCGCATTTCCGGTAATAAGCTCTGTAATAGAACCCCCCATAATCTTCGCTATCGGTTCTAATAAAGAAATATCCGGATATACTACCTACGGAAAGTAGACTAATTACTTTTACGAAATTGGAATCTATCTAATTAATCTCATTGCATTATCGTAGTCTTTCTTATGTACATAGATTTTGTACTCATAGGATAAATTGGTGTTCATACCAAAACTTCCAGTTCTGGCTCTGCTACTACCCAACACTGCTGCATTTTGACGATTGATTACCCTAACTATGTATTTAATACTATTTGCAGATAAAATATCGCAGACATTGCCCTGACGCTTCATATCAAATGTAACCAGCAATTCTCTTCGAGTAAAAATCGTGAACTTGTCTTTGATTTCAATTTTAAGTACCAAGCCAGTCAGCAAGGAAGATACAAATGCAATCGTTGCTTGTGTTGCCAATATCCCATACAGTTCACTACCATTAGAGGGAGCTACATTGACAACAACCCAACCTACAAGGGCTAAAACTGCAAATGCAACTGTTGCAAAATAGGCTTTATTAAATCGTTGCAACAGAATACGAACTGCTAAACCAACGATTATTGGAAGTCCAACGACAAACAAATAGTTAATAATAATCTGTTTCATACAATCACCCCTTTGTCAAATTCTAATTTACTTAATTACTTTTTCATTTCCATATACGGCAGAACATCATATCCGCACTTCTTGTAAACATTTACAGCTCTCTCATTTTCAGCCTCAACCTCTAAACGAAATAATGAATGAGGATATTTTTCTTCGACAAAATTAAGAAAAAGGCTTGCTATTCCCAGACCGCGATATTCGTCTTTAACATATATATCTTCAATCCAGATACATTGTTTTCCAAATTCTGTCGAAAAGCTTTTTGCTAACATGGCATATCCTTGTATGCTGTCACCGTTTTCAAAAACGTAACCTTCAATATAAGGATTATCATTAATGCAGTTACTTATATCTGTATGGAATATCTCTTCCGAACCATTTGTAAAAACCGCCTCAGACGCATAAAATATTCTCATCATTTCAAGAACTTTCTGTCTATCCTGCTCTTCCATATATCTGATTCTGCTTTTCATAATACCTCACGATTTAACAATTCTTTCTCATAGCATAAAAAATCCTGCTCATACATATGACATTCACCAACCACACGAAAGCCAAATACCGCATAACAACGGATTGCCTTTGAATTATTCTTGTTTACCCAAAAATGAATGCCATTGAAGCCTCGTCGCTTTAACTCATCCATCCCAAACTTCAGCATGATACGTCCAAGACCTTTACTCTGTTCATCCGGCAGTACCGCCAGCCTTGCCAGTTCACCTACAGGTGCAAGGTTTTCATCCCAACAGGAAAGACAATCAACCGCTTCGTCCTCCTCAATTGAAACAGCAGCCCTTATGCTTCCGTCCCTTTTCAAAACAAACAGTGCATCCCGCGAAAGATCCCAGTCAATTTCCTCATTCGATGGATAGTATTCATTCCACGGACAACATTCTCGCCCTAACTGTGCCTTATAGAGAGACAAAATCTCGTTTCGGTCCGCTTCCGTTGCCATAACAATTTCATATTCCATATCCTACTGTTTTACCTTTTCTCTAAATTTTTCCAACCTTCTTGGTCAAATTCTACCTATCAAACGGTCTGTTAAAAGAGCCTATCTCAACCAAATTTCCCTCAGGGTCTGCAATATAGCAAGTCCGCTGTCCCCAAGGCATAGTTGATGGTTCTAAAACAGATTGACCTCCATGTGCAATAATCCTTGCATATTCCTTATCAACCTCTTCAAATGTATCAACATATAAAGCTATTTCAAAATGTCCATTGACACCTCTTAGATATTCATAGTTTCTGCTTGTCATTTTTTCAAAGTTTTTTCGCTCATAGAGCATAAAAAGTGTCCCATCTTTGATTAGGTACACATTTACCGCATTATCTCCCTCAGAAATTTCAAAACCAAGAACATCTCGATAAAAACGAACCATTGTAGGCATATCATCTACAAACAATCCAAAACCATCAAGTCTCATTATGATTACCTCCACATATCTTACAAACCACGTAACCGTGCCTCAATATCTGATGCGGTGTACAAAACATCTGTTACAATAACCTCATCTTCTCGAACTGTATAGAATACAGAATAGTTATCCACAAGCATTCGTCTTAATTCCATACTTTTTTCTGGTTCAGATTCCATAATTCTAAAACGTTCTGGAAAAGTATTTAATGTCAATATTTCATCGGCAATTCGATTATATTGTCCCATTGCATTTTCAGGTGCAAGCAGGTCTATGGCAATATAATTATATATATCTTCCATATCCCGTAATGCCTCTCTTGTAATTTCAACCTTATATTGTTTCATTAGTGCCTCTCTCTAAACGCCGCAAATGCACTAGCTGCATCCTCAACATTTCCTTTTTCAATGTCCGCATAGCCTTTTTCTAATTTTTGATGTATTTGTGATACAGACATCATATCTGCATTCACAGAACTAGCGGCTTTCGGCAAAACAACAGAAAAAGGAATTCCTCCCACCAATGATATTTGTTTTAAATACATATCTATTGCGGTAGCCATTGGTATACCTAGTTGTGCCAATATATTTTCTGCATTTTCTTTTACATCAGGATTTACTCTTAAATTTAATGTTGCTGTTTTTCCCATAATACGCACCTCCGTTTTCTTTATTGTAACGCAATTTACGTTACGTGTCAATTTTTTATAATATATTCTTCTGCACCTGTTCAATAGGCATACCATTCTCAATCAATCTGGTCGCCATTATCTGTATTGCCATTTCAATTATGTCCCTATTTTCTGGATGAGGTCTATCCATATCAGACAATATGCTAATTATCATTTCTTTCTGAGGAACAACAACTAACTTTTGTCCCCCAAAACCACACGCTGAAAAATAAAAGATATTTGAATTATTTTCAATCCACCAACTCAAACCATAAGGAACACACTCTGGAAAACCACCACAAGAATATACTTTAACCATTTGATTATAGTATTCTTCGGAGAATAATCTCTTTCCATTAATTGTTCCCTTGTTCAACAATAACTGTCCCAATTCATTTAATAACCCAATGGAGACTTTCATACCTTGAATATCTTCTCTATTCCATTCATAATTCTTATTTATAAAATTTGATATTATTTTGGTTTTAAACAATTCAGTTATTTCTAACCCATATATTTCTTCCAGTAAATAGACAATTATTTGTGGGTCTGGCTTATATTGAAAAGAAACTCCAGGTTCACTTTCAAATCTCATCTCCATTATTTCTCTCATATTTACAGGCATAGTTTCTTGTGGTCTAGGCCATATAATTCCTGTGGTTTTAGATAATGCATGCTTTATTTTTAACTTATACCAGTTAGTATTGGTTATTTCTTCGTGGGAAACATAATCAATTACGCAATCTTCTATACTATTTATCTTCCCCTCATATATAGCAATACCAACGAGAACTGATAAAAAAGATTTGAATATACAGCCAACAGAAAACAGTGCTGTTTCCCTTTCATTTGCTCTTACATATTCAAATATCATTTGCTCGCCTTTTATAATATTTACTGCTTTTATATTAACGTAATTAGACACATATAGCATTTTACACCTCGTCATATTGTCATTCAATTATCTCTTTTTATAGACAATAATTTCTGGGTCTGTACCATTGCATCCATATTCACATACTAGTAAATAATCATTATCTGCAGCAAGTCCATAACACCTATCACTGTTTATTTTATTAACCTGATAACCCAAATAGATTTTTTTATCGTCAAGTAATCTAATTCTCTGGCCATTTCCAAGGATATATTCCGAATTAATATACGCACCACTTAACTGACAAAGCGTTGTTATCTTTGGCATATCAGCAATCCCAAGAGCGTTGAACTCTTCAATCAAATGTTTTTTGTATGTAACAAAACAATTTTCACCACCTGCTTTATAACATTCAGCAGTGACACATTCGCCACCAAACGGATGCCCGTTTGTCTCTACACACCCATTACAGTTGTTTTTGAATCCGCAACCACTGCATTCAATGCCACATATTGTTTTCATTTCACACCATCCTCCGTCAAATTCAAGTTTATCGAACTGTTTTATTATTGTTTTTATGTTAACCTTTTGAAACAAAGTGCTTCATAGGCTCATTCAAATTGTATATTTCTTTTTTCAAAAATTCAGGATATATAATTACATTTTGAATTTCTTCAATTGGCATCCATCCGATAACCACATTACAATTATCTTTTTGAGAAACAAATTCCCCCTCATCCGGAATCTCGTAGCCATCACATAAATCTACCAAATAATAAAATGCGATAGTATGGGCTTGTTTACCATTCCATTCCCAGAAAACTTCTTCACTCCATAATAGGCGGTTACATTCTATTTTAACGCCCATTTCTTCCATTGTTTCTCTAATTAGACCTTCTTCTAAGGTTTCACCAATCTTCACATGCCCACCTGGTAATGCGTATTCTTTACCGTCCTTATCTCTTTGAACAAGAATTTTATTATCTTTGATTAGTACAGCCGTAGTTCTCAAACCGCAAGTATATTCATTAGTAGCAAATATCCAGTCCTTTTCCATAATCCCACCTCAAATATATATTTCTTGTTTCTTACAACTTCAAGTTTATTAAATTGATATCCACCAACACACTCCATATTTGTCAATAATAGTAGCACAGCATTTACTCCATGGAAGTTCACCAATAGGTTCAAGAATAACTCCGCCTTCGCTTAAAACCTGAAAAGCATTATAAACCGCTTCCTCTGTCCCCATCTCAAATACATTAAATGTCATGGTTTCCCATTTATACTCGTGAACTATAGATATATCACATGGATTTTTTGCTTCCGCTAATCCCAAAAATCCTTCTCCATTTACAGATAATTCGCAGTGTTCGTAAGCAGTGTTACCTTCATTTCTAAATTCACGGGTAATTTCTGCACCAAATGCTTTGCAGTATTTTTCCGCTGCTTCAAAACTGTTTTTTACATATACTTGAGTATAATTCTTCATTTTTATCTCCACACATTCTCAAGATTTACATCATAACTTCAGATTTAAAATATTTTTCTTGAAATCCAACTTGTTCCATAATTTCATCTTTCGTGAAAGAAACATTTTCAGGTACAACAACCCACTTTTCCTCAACATCATCTTCTCTATGAATAATTGCTATTATTTTTCCCACAAATTCTTTTACAGGAACATCTACACCTAAAATATAAGCATCTTGTTCTTCTCCATCTGGTGCAATTATTCCCTCAATAAAGCCATAATTTATAGGATAATACATATCTTTATGTTTAGGATGATAACTTCCTAATGGTCTATCGACAACAACTTTTACAGTATTTCCAATCATATTGACATCTCCACAAATTCTACCTATCAAATGGTTTGTTAAAAGAACCTATCTCAATCAAATTTCCCTCAGGGTCTGCAATATAACAAGTACGCTGCCCCCAAGGTTCCGTTGTTGGTTCAAAAACAGATTGACCTCCATTCGCGATAATTCTTGCATATTCTTTATCAACCTCTTCAAATGTATCAACATACAATGCTATTTCAAAATGTCCGTTGAAACCTCTTAGATACTCATAGTTTCTGTTTGTCATTTTCTCAAAGTTTTTTCGTTCATAGAGCATAAAAAGTGTTCCGTCTTTGATTAGATATACATTTACAGCATTTTCTCCCTCAGAAATTTCAAAGCCAAGAACATCTCTATAAAAACGGACCATTGTAGGCATATCATCTACAAACACTCCAAAACCATCAAGTCTCATTATGATTTCCTCCACAACTTCATGCTTGTTTCTCATATATACTGAAAATTATAGTTTGCACACATATATTTCTTCATCAATAAAAACGCCTTCTCCGTCATTTATTCGAATTACGCTAACATTGTATTCTTTTTCATAAATACAACATTTTTCTTCAAACTTGTCAAATCTTGAAAGGAATTTATTATAGTGGGGTAACACTTGTACTTGTGTTAACGAAAGACCTCTTAAATCTGTTAATCCTAAAAAATTCATTTCAGGAGAATAGCAATTCACCAATTCAAGTGTAGGACTAAAAACGAATGCAGCCGCACTCCAACCAATTAAAATTCTGTTTATTGCAATATCCTTTAATATTTCTGTCGCATTATTTTCTCTGATAGAGTGTAATAAGTAATACGGATTCCCACCGATAAATTCTACAACATCATAATCTAGTAACAAATCAGCAGGCTGCTTATCCAAGTCAAAGATATCCACCTTCAGGTTTAATGATTCTAATTCAGAAACACATCGGGATACATGATAATTAGATTCTTTATATTCATTATCTGCTGTTACAACCAAGGCAGCAGTTTTGCAATGACTCACCATATCGTTAATGTGTGATAAAATTTCTTTGCTAGATAAACCATTTGAACATAAAACCAGCATTTTGGCACCTCACTAATAACTTCAGATTTACCATTCATTTAAATGAATTCTATTTAATACTACATACTTTTTTTGTTCATTATATACTGCATCATCTTTAGGTTTTCCTATTGCAATATAACAAGGCATCACATATTCTTCAGGAAATTTCAAAATACTCTTTACATATTCCTGTTCACCTCCTAGCGGAACACGCAGTGCATAAGCATATTTTTCGGCAGTGATTGCCAAAAAGATATTCTCTATACAACACCATATTGATGCAAACGCATTAAGAGCGGCCAAATCCTTAGGCTTAAGTAAATCTCTTTTTTGCTTAAACAGAGGAATCAAGACACAACTCGCATCTACCAACATTTGATATTGTTTAGGAATCGCATCACTATACATTCTTTGTTGACACTCGTCATTTAAATTCCAAGATTTTATAATAAAATCCAATCTCTTTTCAGATACCTTTTTCGGAATCTTTTTGATTAGCTTTTCAACTACATCCTTATCTTTTACAACGATAAAATGCCAATCACGCATATGGTCATTTGTCGGTGCTTTCATTCCAGACTCGATAATCCTATTAATAACTTCCATATCAATGGTATCATCCTGAAAATCTCTTACAGTTCTTCTTGCATTTATAACATCATAAAATTCCATTCCAATTTACCCCTATATGTTCTTAGCTAATATCTATTCCCATACAGCATTCTTGCTTTTTCTGTATGCTTTTTTACAAATTCCGTTTTAGCGTTTGTATATCCATCTCTATTATACTCGTATTCTTTCCATAACTTCAACTTCATTTTTTCGTATTCACTTGCTACATCAGAATGCTCATTAAGATAATCTCTAAAATATAACTCATCATTATCACCATAATACCTCAAATGCAAATGAAACACTCTTTCAGCAAATCCGTCCTCAGTATATCCCTTATTGAAAGAAATCCTATCTGCACTTTGTGACATACAAATATAGCCATTGTTTTCAATCAAGCTTCTGTAATAAGGTAAGTTACTCCCATTTGGAACTTCCACAAGAATATCAATAATTGGTTTTGCGCAAATAGAATTAATCGCAGTGCTTCCCACATGGTTTATTCTTTCAACTTGCGAAAATGCGTTTTTCAAAAAACGTTCTTCCTCTAAATACCATTCTTTCCAACAAGGCTGATGTTCTTTTAAAAAGATAGGAAACAACTGCCATAGTTCTTCCAAACTCATTTCTGATAATTTCTTCCTCATTATTTCCACCTACTTATTCACATATAAATGGTTCAATATATTCCTGAATAAAATCAACTCTATCAAATATAGTTGGTTTGAAATACGATGCCACAGCTACTACGATATTCTTTTCCGGGTTAACATAGATAACATTACCGCTATTTCCAATAGCAGCATATATATTCTTTTCACGGGCAATAATCCACCACAGATAACCGTATTCCATTCCTCTGAAGTTATTACTTTCAACGGTTCTGGGGCTTGTCATATCTTCTATCCACTTTGATGATATGATTTGCTTATTATCGTAAACACCTTTATTTAGGCATAACAATCCTATTTTAGCCATATCTTCTGCCGACATACAGAGTCCATATCCGGGTGTTCCCAGTCCATCCGTATCACAAAACCAGATGTTGCCTTTAGGTAGCTTCCCAATTGTAAATTGTTTATGTTCTTCCGCTGTTTCTGCCAGATAGTTTATATGGTTTTTAATGCCTAATGGCTCAAATAGGTATGCATTGGCATAATCTACGGTTTTCATATTTGTTGCTTTATATAAAATTCCTGAGAGTATATGGAGACAGACCGTTTGATAGTTGAATTCATCTGTTAAGCCTTTTCTTCCTCCCAAAAAATCAAGAGAAGCATATGTCCAATTATCACTTGAACACACTTTAGACCAAGGGTCGCCCTTACACTTATATGGTGCTCTCATAGTTAATAAGTGTTTAATAGTAACATCGTAGATTGTTTTTTCGCCTCTTTTAACTTTATAGTCGGGAAAATAATCCAAAACTTTATCATCAACACTTCCTATTTGACCTTTATCTATAGCAATTCCGATGAGTAAAGACATTATACTTTTTGTAGCAGACATGATGTGTGTACAATCATCTTGCTTATAATCATTCCAAGTATCACTATAAACAATTTTCCCATCTCTAATTGCAACTATTTGACATATATTTGGTTGTTGTTTTTCTATAAAATTATGTAATTCTTCCTTTTTCATAAAATTACAACTCACTTTCAAATTGGAATTGGCTTGTTTTATACTTCTTTCTCAAAAATCAAATCCATCTCTTGAATATGTCCGGTTCCGCGCTGCTTTGTTGGAATACAACCAACATATCTCCATCCATTTTCGGCTCTTTTGTTAATAATCGAACGGTAATCTCCAATACTGTATATATTACCTGAGCCAAAACCCCAGCCACCAAAATCACAGCTTACTGTTTCATATTCATATTTGTACATTGCTGATCTCCTTACAATTCAAATTTGTTGCTCCGTCAAACAGAAAGTTTACTTTTATTTGCATCTAACAATTGGGAACATATGCTATCTCCATCATCAGTTGAATATCTTCGTCATTTTCACACAGAATGAGGGAGATGTTTTCTTAAATACGGACATAGCCAGTAGACGGTCCCGCACCAACTTTTGCGATATACCCACTCTTGACCAGATCCGTCAAAGTTCTTTCCACAGTAACTTTGCTTATATCAGGGCAAAGCTCCATAATTTCTTTCTTGGTAATCTTACCGACCTTATTGTCAATAACTGCCTTGATCCTCTCAGGCTTAGAAATACCGCGGTGTTTCAGATGTTCAACACGACTCTCAAACTCATTGTAGGCTTTCAGCATAATGCCAAGGTAGTATTTTACAAAAGGTTCATAGCTGCTTTCACCTTCGTGCCAACCAGTAGAGCTTGCTTGAAGGGCTTCGTAATAGGTTTCTTTCGTTTTTTCAATCAGCCTTTCCATGCTGACATATTTACCAACGATATATCCAGCCTTATAGAACAGTAGTAACGTCAGCAAGCGGCTCATTCTGCCATTTCCATCGTTGAAAGGATGGATACACAGGAAATCCAAGATAAACATTGGGATCAAAATCAGCTTATCCATGCGGTCTGCTTCCCATGCTTCAAGGAATTGAGCGCACAGTTCTTCCATTGCTTCTACGGTCTGAAACGCCGGAACAGAAATAAAACGTGCTTTCTGCTGACCTTCGGCATCCGTTTCTGCAATCACATTGTCAGAGTTCTTGTAACTGCCACCAGCAGCCCCCTGAGAATAAGAATACAAATCACGATGAAGCTGCAAAATGATGTTAGATCTTGGATTGATATATTCATAGCTTTCGTGGATTGTAGCAAGCACTTCACGATAACCGGCAATTTCCTGTTCGGAACGGTTACGTGGATCTGCTTTTTGGCTTACCAGTTCTTCCAAACGTTTATCACTTGTAAAAATACCTTCAATTCTGTTGGATGCTCCTGTACTCTGAATCAAAGCAGCTTCTAACAGTGTTTTCAATTCGTCGATATTGGCTTCGAGAAACAGTTCCTGTTTGCCCTTATGCTCGTGGATGCTGCCAATCATCTGAACAATTTCAGGTGTCAGTAGCTTCGCAGGACTTTTAATATAATCAAAAGTTCTCATAGCAATCTCCTTCATTTCGGCTTTCATCTCCATCATTTTAACACCAAATGACGGAGATTTCAATAGCTATGATGGAGATAGACCCCATATCGCCTATACTATGCTTTGCTGATTTATGTCGGGAAGAAAAGCAGCTACACACCGTAATGCATGACTGCTATGTAAAATCTTTATTCAGTTAGGAAAATTGGGATTTACCTATCATTCTTCATAAATAATGAAATACTATTAATAAGCACAGAAGCTATAGTAAGAAACCACAATATATTAGAGGTACTTGGGAGAACATCCATCAACGCACCCCAATCTTTGGCTAAAACCCACTGGGCTGCTTGAGCGTAAAATGAACATAAAGTAAATATGGTAAATGATAAACTTATAAATCTAAACCATTTTGCTTCGCGATGTCGTAAAGTACTTATAACATTCATTAGTGCTGTGATAATCGCAATAATGCCAAAAAACAGCCACATAACTTGTCCATTTATAACTGTGAACGCCAATAACAAGGCAATTGACAATATAACAACACTTATCAATACTGTAAGTAAAATTATTAAATACTTCTTCTTGCTTTTTTCAATCTCACTATTTGCATATTCTATAATTTCATTTACAACTTTTTCATTGTGTTCTTTACTCATTATTACTACCTCCCGTTAACAAATCATATATACTTACATTAAGCACTTCTGAAAGAGGAATCAAAATTGTTATATCGGGAAAAGACAAACCTCGTTCCCATTTACTTATGGCTTTATCGGTGATATTTAAATATTGTGCTAATTCCCTCTGAGACATATTTCGTTCTTTTCTCTTTTCTGCAATAAAATTACCTGTTTTTTTAGCATCCATAAGTATCCTCCTTTCAATTGTACTATATCGTAAAATAACAAACGAGTAAACCAACTAGTGGTTTACTCATTCGATAAATTGGAATTGGTCAGCCTATTTGCTGTCTGCTGAACTTGCCTTTGATTTCGATTTAAGTACCAAGCCTGTCAGCAGAGAAGATACAAATGCAACCGTCGCTTGTGTTGCCAATATCCCATATAGTTCACTACCATGAGAGGGAACCACATTGACAACAACCCAACCCACAAGGGCTAAAACTGCAAATGCAACTGTTGTAAAATAGGCTTTATTAAATCGCTGGAACAGAATACGAACTGCTAAACCAACGATTATTGGAAGCCCAAAAATAAATAGATAGTTAATAATAATCTGTTTCATACAATCACACTCCTTTGCCAAATTCAAATTTATTTTTGTATTTTCAATCCGCCCTATTAGCTATCCTCTCCCCAAATTGGGAATTTGTCACTTCGACAACCTGAAAGTTTCGTGTTCTCAAGAGAATAATCTCATTACAGCACTCATAATAAGTGCAATTATAACAACCAATGCCGCTGAACCAGCTGCCAAGAGAGCCTTTTGATATGGCCTTTTGCCTTCTTCTCTTGCTTTTTCAATTTCATCCAAACTCTTCCCATCAGTAAATGCAACAATTTCTTTAAAAGTCTGAATATCATATTTCTTCTTGTACTTTTCAATTCTGACAGCAAAATACATTCCTATTCCAAAC
>JAFXAZ010000094.1 GCA_017521985.1 Lachnospiraceae bacterium | reverse complement strand
TCGCGCGCCCTCTCACTACCCTGCTTTTTGTCCATAATTGCTTTGAAATTTTAGAATATATTAAACTGCTCATAAACAGCGCCCAATTACGCCGTAAAACAAAGATAATACGCCAAGAAGGCGAAGTCAAGTTATTTGACACATTTTTTGTTCTGAAAACTACAAAAAAACACAAAAAACACAGCAGCCAGTTCAAGCTACAAATGCTAAGAAAAAAAACTCGAAAATTACTTGAACTTCCAAGGGTCATGCCTAGCATCTTTTTTTTTGCAGTCGTTAGCGTTTATTTGTGAGCATTAGAGGGCGTTAGTTACTTACCGACGCAACATGAAGAACTATTTAATTATGAGAATCTTACGTTTAAAACGGCAGAAAACCTTTTCTTGCTTGTTCCGCGGCAGAAAAATCCGCCATTTTTGCCGTTCCAACCTTCATTCTCCCGAGTCATGGAAAAACTGAGTTTTCCATCCAGAAGTTCACCTCTTTTTCTATATGCAAAGGCTGTGCAAACGAGTGAGATGCCAAATTTGTTTGAGCCATTTCTTCTTTTCCCTTCTTTTAACTTTACTTTATTATCCGTATATATGAGCACGACATTAAAGCAAAGTTGTTTTTTCTTTTGTTGGAGCATATTTTTTGTTGTTAATGTATTGGATATAAGAATTTATCCATATCTTTGCATGTAAATCATTGTGTACGATAAGTAAATGTTTAATTAGTTGATTAAATCAACGTGTAAGATAAGTTATCATGGCTGATTATTATGAATATTCCATACCTGAATTGGTGAAGTTACTTGGTGCCAGATTCAAGGATTACCGATTACGTTCTCATATGACTCAAAAGGATGTTGCAGAGCAATCTGGAATCACGGTTAATACCATTCACAAATTCGAGAATGGCATAACAGGCAATATGTCATTGGGAACCTTCTTGTCACTTATGAAAGCCATTGGCCAGATTGATGCATTGGATGACATGATGCCGGAACTTCCTGAATCGGCATACTTAATCAGAGATAATCAAAAGAAAGTACAACGTATAAGACACAAGAAACAATGATTACCTGCTCGCTTAAAGTTTTTCTATGGGATAAGGAAATAGGACGTTTGTCGTGGGATGCTCGAAGAGGTAATTCTTACTTCGAGTACAATTACAAATTCCTAACCGAAGGATTGAATCCATTCCCTCTGCTTGCTTCTGTAGATTCACCAATGAGCAAGCGCCCTATCATGGGAGATAAGGAAACTAAAATATATCGCAAATTACCCCCCTTCCTTGCCGATTCCCTTCCAGATGCATGGGGTAATCAGGTTTTTGAATGTTGGCGTATTCAGAATAACATCCGCAATCAAGAAATCACTCCTTTGGATTTATTATCATTCATAGGCAAGCGAGGAATGGGTGCTTTGGAGTTTATGCCTGAATCTTCGGGTATAAAGAAATCGGAGCAACTGAATTTGAAGGCATTGACCGATTTGGCACAGAAGATTTTTACGGAAAGGGAGCATGCAAAAATATCACCGGATGAATCATTGACAATGCAGTCCTTGATTGCAGTTGGAACATCTGCTGGTGGACGCCAACCTAAGGCCATCATAGCAATCAATCCTAAAACGGGTGAGATACGAAGTGGACAGATAGCCGGTCAAAAAGGTTTCGAATATTGCATTCTGAAGTTTGGTGATCCGAGTCGTTCATCTGCTGAACTGGAAATGGCTTATTATGAAATGGCGAAAGCTGCTGGCATAAACATCATGCCTTGTCGATTGATAGAGGCAGAGGGGAACAAGCACTTCATCACTCAGCGCTTCGACCGTGATGAAGAGCGCAAACTTCATATGCAGACACTCGCTGCTCTATATCCTGAAGCCGATAGTTATGAAAGGTTGATGATGGTCTGTAGAAAGATGCGTTTACCAGCGGCTACATTTGACGAGGTATTCCGCAGAATGGTATTCAACATCTTGGCTAACAATACAGATGATCACAACAAGAACTTTTCCTTCTTGATGGATGAACAAGGTAAATGGAGTCTCTCTCCAGCATACGACCTTACCTACATATTCAACTCAGGAGGCTATTTACCCGAGCAAACACACTGCTTAATGATGAATGGAAAACTATACGGCCATACCAAAGAAGATGCTTTGGCATTTGCTAAGGAGAATGGCATAAGAAAGCCCGAAAACATCATCAACGAAGTAGCATCAGCCATCTCTCGATTCAGATCTTTTGCAGAAAAGCACCTTGTTGAAGAACGTTGGATTAGTGCAGTAGAAACTCGTTTGAGGGAACTTCTAGAAAGTTGGGGATTCGCCGATGCATCTAAAAATGTTGTAAACATTGAAATAGGCGATATACTCTATGAAAATGTACGCATAGAACAGACCTATAAAGGCAATTACCATCTTTATGCAACGACAAACGACAAGGAACACAAGTTTGTGATTAGCAAAAAAAGAGAAGAATATGCGTTGCTGGAGAAACAAGGTATTGCAAACCTGGATACAGAATTCTTGAAAGAATTGATTGAAAAATTCATGGCGTAAAATAGATATATGAAAATCGAAGAAGCCATACTATACAGCCTTGCTAGTCAGAGCAGGGGCATGCGAACGGAGCAGATTGCGGAAATGATAATATTTAATCATTGAATAAACAGCACAGGAGGGCAAAAACCCTCCTGTGTCATTTAAGTAGGAGTTATCTATACACAAACCTCTTTCAGGATAATCCATCCGCACCACCCCACAGGCAACCACACCATCGCCTCACAAGCAACAGCGCCCAGTAACTAAGCAAGATGATTGTTCACTTGCCTGATAAAACTATATCTAACTCAAGTATAAAACAACCCCAAAGAATCCGGCATCCGCGCAGAATATTCTTTGAATTGCACGCTTGTCTGGAAT
>JAFXAZ010000093.1 GCA_017521985.1 Lachnospiraceae bacterium | reverse complement strand
ATGTTTTTTACATAGAATCCTGCTAAAAACTCTAGTACTTCTCACAAAATATCAATCCGAATGTACCGGGACCACAGTTTGCCGCAACAGATGGAGAAGCTTTTTGAAAATAAATTTTCTCAAATCGCATTGTTTTTTCCGCCATGCCTCTTATCATTTCAAGCTCCTTTGCCGTCATGCCAACATAGGTAATAAACAATATCTGATTGTCTATTTCTCCCTGTTTTTTTAATACTGAAGATACATATTTTTCCCATGCATGTTTTCTACAGCCAAAGTATAACCTTGAAACCACTATTTTCCCATTCTTCACTGAAAGTACCGGATGAACCATCATAGCATCTACAAACCGTGCAATATATTTTGGTACTTGCTTTTTGTTTGCCAAATAGTCAAGGGAATCTACTATAAAGCTTGTATGGACATGTATTTTTTCCTTCTCCAATTTTGTTTTAATTTCATTCGGTAATGCACCTGACTGTGCTAGCTGCGCCGCTTTCATTGCCATAAACCCCTGTCCGCTGGACAAATGAGCACTATCTATAACTGTAACATTTTCAAAGCTTTCAGCTACCTTTTTTGCCAGGCCATATCCGCTCTTATGTACTTTCTCTGAAACTGCCAAATGAATAACACTATTTGCCTCATTGAGTGAATCCAAAAAGAAACTTTCATACTCCTCAACAGACGGAATTTTCGTTTCGATAAATGTCTTTTTATCTTCCATTAAATACATAAGTCCTCTGGTATCAATTTCAAGTCCGTCTTTAAATAATCCATGCTCTGTAAGTACCTTGTGCGGAATCACTGCAATATTGTATTCTTTTAGAAGCTCATTGGGAAGATCTGCCACACTTTCCGTTGTAATTGCAACTGTCCGCTTTTTCTTATGAATATTCGCCCATGCTACATCTTCTGCAATAATATTTTCACTAATTTCCTTTGCAATGATAAGATTTCCCGGAAGGTTTCTGTATAATGTACTTTTCAGCTGCTCTCCTGTCACAGGCTTCATCAGATAGCCGTCAAAACCTTCTTTCCGGTACAAGGCTTCAATCGAACTTCCCACATTAGCTGTCAATGCAATAATCTTTGCATCCTGACAACGACCTCCGACTTGTGAACGTATCGCATGTAAACATTCAATTCCATCCATGTACGGCATCTTGTGATCCATTAAAATAACATGATAGCTCTCTTCAAAGGTTTTCTTCAGAGCTTCTTCTCCTGATAATACAGTATCAAGCTGTACCTTTGTTTCCTTAAGGAGTTTCTTAACTACCATTAGGTTTGATGTTGTATCATCCACTACCAATACTTTTGCTTCCGGAGCTTCGAACGAACATTCATCCAAATAGTTCCCACATTCCTTGCGCTTCCTTTTCATATTAAGTTCACCCATACACTCGCCATTAATGATCTTCTGGGGAATTTTAATCACAAATGTAGAACCTTTCGTATAAATACTATTCACAGTAACTTCACCATTCATCAATTCTACCATTTCCTTGACAATGGAAAGTCCCAGTCCGGTTCCTTCAATATATTGATTTTTCTTTTCATCCAATCGCTTGAATGCTGTAAACAGATATGGGATACTCTCTTTTTTGATACCAATTCCCGTATCCTTTACTGTAAAGAAAATAAATGCAGTATCTGTTTCATCCCTCTCGCAACTGACTGCCAGTTGTACAGCCCCCTTATCAGTATATTTAATGGCATTATTAAGCACATTTATCAAAATCTGCTTTATTCGCACCTCATCTCCAAAAAGTTCAACAGGCAACTCCGGAGAAACATCTACATGAAACTCAAGATTTTTCTCTTTTGCACTGTTACACAGCATTCCCACAATATCAGAGAGCATATCACCTATATGATAAGGTGCTTTATTTAATACCATCTGTCCTGATTCGAGCTTAGACATATCGAGAATGTCATTAATCAAATGAAGTAACATCCGACTTGCCGCCTGAACGTTCTCTGCATCTTCATGTATCTCTTCTGATGCATCCTCACGAAGTATCATTTCATTCAAACCAATAATTGTATTGATAGGTGTTCTTATCTCATGGCTCATGTTAGAAAAAAACCTTCTCTGTGCCTGTGACAATTCTGCAACCTCTTTTGATTTATTTTCAGAAACAATTATCTGATTAATCAAACTTTTTCTCACATGAAAAAACTCAACACACAATAAAAGTTGAAATCCAAAAAAAATAACCAGGTTAGATAAGGACGCTGTGGCCCCCGGCATGTTCATGCATAAATAAATCATAACAACGTCTGCCACGCAAGCAATAACACAATAGGCTTGTACCGAAATATAAAAACACAACGGAACAGCAAGCGAATACGTCATGAAGGCTATTGTATCAACAGTTCCATGTCTAAGCGCATCTAAATATGTAATGGCAATATTCCAAAAAAAGATAAGTGCACAAGCTACCGGATAACCACCATTTAGCAGTTTGTATCGTCTTTGAAAATCCTGTTCAACATACCGCAATAGCAAGAAACAGGTAATAGATACCACTAAAAGAAATATATACAACCCCCGATAATACAACAGATATTGCTGAAACTTGGACGGAATCATGAATGTCAGCCCTATCATAAAACATTCAAGAAATGCCAGCGAAATAAGTGCAATGGCAGAAGCTTTAGCCGATGACATATATGCTCTCACAAGAATTTCCTCTGATGTTCTTTTCCTATTCCAAATCATTATTCGCCACCTCCCATATCCGCATCAAATTCCATAAAAATCTCGAATTCTGAGGTTTCCGCATGATTGTCACATTCATTATCTCTACTTATTTTGTCATCATCTGCTATAAACAAGCCACAAATTTTTTTGGATAAATCCAAATATGCTTTTATTGCTTCATCATGAGAAATAAGTATTTCATCTTCTCTGCAAGCCTCTGCTGCCTCTTCAAGCTTTTTTGTCATCTCATACAGATGTAAAGCGCCTATCATTTTTGAGTTGCTCTTGATAGAATGCACAAGAATCTCATAATTCTTAAAATCCTTATCACCAAGATACCTATTTGCTTCTTCTTGTTTATCCATAGCCTCTTCCGCATACTGAAGCAATATTTTCTTGTAAAGCTTCATATCATTCTGGCAATATTCAAGCCCCATATGTATGTCGATTCCAAGTTTTTCTAATTGGATATCACTATAATCCGGTTTCTCTTTTAATATATCCTTTTGAGCAACATGCTCTTTTTCCATTATAATTGCAGATTTGGGAAGTACTCGTTTTAATACATGTTCTAACTCATTTATCTCAATTGGTTTCGCAATAAATCCATCAAAACCTTCTTTTATAAACATTTCCCTTGCCGTACTTGCTGCATTAGCCGTAAGTGCTATAATCGGTATATTTTTCTTTTCTATTCCGAGTCTTGCCCTTATCTGTTTCATAGCTTCCACACCATCCATACCCGGCATCATATGATCCATAAATATGACATCATATTTCCTTTGGAATACCGCTTCAATTGCTTCCTGCCCGGATAACACAAAATCAACCTCCATACCATATCCGCTAAATATCTCATCTGCTACCATGTGGTTCATAGGTTCATCATCTACCACCAACGCCCTGACATTATTAACATAAATCCTTTCTCTTTCCTCTTCTATATCTCTTAATGAATTAAGTATAGATATTACAGGGAAACAATAAAAAGGTTTTCGCATAATTCGTATATTGGAATTTTCAGGAGGAATGAATAAATCGTCAGCTACAACTATCACAAGTGTATTCTCTGCCAACATCTCCATGAATTCTATATCTTCTGCATATTCATCATATCCGACAAATATATGGGAAAAATGCATGGTTTTTAAAAGTTTTTTAAAAGACTCTATATTATCAGCTCTCTGAACTTTAAGATTTAGGCCTAACGACAAATTCTTTATCATTGAGTTATAATAATCTCTTACATGTGTTTCATGATATCGTTCAAAATTTAAATATGCACCTACATTTCTGTCTTCAATGGCTCTTAGGCTCATACAATTTTGGTAATCAACTACCTTTTGGGGAATACTAACCCTGACGGTTGTTCCCTTTTCCGGTTCACTGTCTATAATGAGAAAACCATTTAAGCTTCTGATAAAACCGTTTACAATAGATAAACCTAAGCCCAGACCACCGGTATTCCTGGTTCTTCCTGAATCAGCCTGATAAAAATGCTTACATATCTCTTCTAATTCCGAAACACTCATTCCTATACCTGTATCTGTTACTTCGATACACAGATTAATACCATAGTCCCTCTTTTCGGCATTGATATGCACATATATACCACCTTTTGGGGTGAATTTAAGCGCATTAATAATCAGATGCTCCAAAACTTTTTTCAATTTTCCCACATCTGTGTTCATAACAGACGGGATATCCGGTTCTACATCAATTACCAATTCAATATTCTTTCTCATATAACAGGAGACATCTGCTACTATATCATTTAAGAGCGAAGAAAGCATATAATCTTCCGTATTAACTACCAGCTTATCCATTTCTATCTCAGAATAATCCAGAATGTCTCCAATAATTCTCGCCAGTTTTTGACCTGCTTCGACTACAAATCTAAGATTATTTCTGGTCTTAACACTATTGTTTTCTTTCATACATACATTAGTAAGACCAACTATCGCATTAACAGGTGTTCGGATTTCATGAGATATATTAGCAAGAAAATCGTTTAATCTCTCAATCTGATTCTGAAGGTCCTGCAACTCTTCCTGTGAATTCTCAGTAACTATTTTCCATTTATCTATGATAACTCGGGACACCCATCCTGTAACAAGTATAAGCGTTACATGCAGAAGCGAGCGGGTGATTACCAACGCATTAAACACTTCCTTTGCCTGAAACATTTCCATAATATCAAAAGCAAATGTAACAAAAAAAGTGCCTTGACAAAGATAGACAAGTGCCTTTTCTCCAGTCATGGTATATATGGTAATAACACATAGCATCACCGCACAGATATCAAAAGTAGACGTCATATGAATACCATAGAAGAAATAGGTTGACATCATAAGTAATGAGTATATCCACAGCCTTGCTTTTGTATCTATTGTTTGACCTATGTGAATAACCCACGATAATATCACACTTGCTAATATAATAGCTATCATCCATCTTTCCCATCCTAACAGGATCGATTCTCCTATTAAAATAACAGAAAACAAGGTATAGCTTATCAATATCACTATATGTGCAGTTTGGAACAATTCATTTTTCTTACTTTCTCTATCCATAAGATTCTCCTATACACAAAAATACATCTCTACTTTTACTTTTCACGCAGACTATATTCCGTATCCTCATCCATCATAGTAAGCATAATTTTTGCGAAGGTCGGGTCAAACTGTGTTCCGATACCTTTCTCTATCTCCCCACGGACAACTTCTTGCGGCATCACTTTTCTGTAACTTCTGCAACTTGTCATCGCATCATAAGAATCTGCAACCGCAATAATTCTTGCTTCTTCCGGTATATCTGTTGCTTTTAATCCATCCGGATACCCTTTCCCATCATACCGTTCATGATGCCATCTGGCTCCGTTTGCCAATCGGGGGTTTTCCTCTATATTTCCAAGTATCCGTGCCCCCAACGACGGATGTTTTTTAATAAGCGCGAATTCTTCATCTGTTAGTTTACCCGGCTTGTTTATTACTGCATCTGGAACTCCGATTTTTCCAACATCATGAAGTAATCCCATCATATATATTTCTCTCATCTTTTCTTCACTATATCCGAATCGCCTGGCCATTTCTCTTGAATATTCAGCCACACGGCTTGAATGTCCGTTCGTATATTTATCCTTTGCATCAATAGCTGCTGCAAGAGAAGATACAATATGTAAAAATAGTATTTGATTTTCTTTTGTTTTCTTTTCAACCTCTTGTGCAAGGTTTCTCTGTAATTGGTCTAAGTCTATCATATGCCTTACGCGCAATTTCAGTACTTCAGGTACAAAAGGCTTTTTAATAAAATCAACTGCTCCAAGAGATAGACCGATTGCCTCTGTTTCACTTTTATCATCAGCTGTGAGAAATATAACCGGAACTTCCTTTGCCTTTTCTAATTTTCTAAGTTCCGTCAATGTTTCAAATCCATCCATACCGGGCATTTTTATATCTAACAATATCAAATCCGGTACTTCTCTTTCTTTTAAAAAAGCTAATAGATCTCGACCTGATTTCATCGCAGTTACTTTCATATGCGCTGTACTTAAAATATGTCCTGCCATCATTAAATT
>JAFXAZ010000092.1 GCA_017521985.1 Lachnospiraceae bacterium | reverse complement strand
TCCTTTTACAACAGCGATGGCATCTACAAAATCAATCTCTCGCGCATTTGTTCGGAAATCATAATTTTCAGCAATTACTACTTCTCCAACCTCTGGATAAATTTGATTAATCGCAACTGTATATTTTTTCGCCTGCATATCAAAATCCATTTTTACATGGAAGCGATAATTGGCTGCAAAACGTAAGCCCGTTTCTCTGTACATCTTGCCATCTCTGATACTTATTCTGGTATTGTTAATTTGAATAAGCATATTAGAATGCTGGTAAGTAGTATCTTCTGCTTTTTTATCAAGCATAATGCAGCAGTCATATTTAGTCTGAGTAACATTACTACCAACTACAATATCAAATTCTACTGAACCTTCTGTCATGTTTTTGCCAATTGAATACCAAGATTCCTCTGGATAATAAGTCTTATTATATACCAAGCCTGCCTTAAATGCACCTTCCGGAGCCTGCGTAATGCCATCCTTAGGCTCTGCATCAGGAATTTGTGAGGATGAATTTGATGCTGACTGAATTGTAATCGATTCATTTAACATACAGTGGAAATTTCTCCAAACATCTTTCTGGTAATTAGCACCTTTTCCTAAGAATTTTTCCTCATATTCGTCATAGGAAGAACCATTTGAAAAGCCACGGTATCCTTGTTCCATCTTGAATATTAAATCTTCATTACCCACATAAATTCTATTGTCAAATTCACGCATCTTTTTTGTAGAGGAATCCCATCCACCAAACATCTTCATGTTTGCATATACAGTATTTAAAATTTCATAGCTGTCATAACAATAGGTTGTACGGCTTCTTCCCTTTGTTGCCGCATATTCTCTCAACATGCCCATTTGTCCGGTATATGGAGATTCTTTACCTGAAATAATGTAACAATGTGGAAACTCATTGCTGCCTTTATTCCATTCATTGATTACCGCAAAGGAATATGTCCAGTCTAAACACTCATTGAATATGCCAATCAAATCGTCAAGTCCCTTACCTTTATATTTGAATGCAACCTTCACACCTGCACCGGTTCCGGCAGGACCACCTGCATAGTGACCGGAAACACCATCGTAATCAATTAAATAAACCGTTCCCCCATTTTCCATTGCTTCACTAATACATACGCCATTAAGATCTTTTGCTGTCCATGTTGTTAAAATATTTGTAAATCCTAACTCTGTGTATTTATCAATATAAGCATCATAATCAAAGCTTGTAAAAATTTCGTCTAAGCTCTTTTCCTCATTTTCAAAATACATTGCAGCATTAAGTACGACTGAAAGATACGTATTTACGTAATTTGGATTCCATGCCTTACCAAAATTACCTTTTAAATCAAAACCTGTACCATAATTATTAAGATCATTAAATCCCCAGTTTCCGGCAATAGCAAGACCCTTCATGAGCCAATCCATTCTATCTTTTTCGTCATCTGTCAATTCATTATAAATTTCCGGTGTATTTTTTATGAGCAACAAATCAGACGCAACAATGGCATGTCCCCAGAATGCACCAACACTTGCAAATGGCTCATTTCCACCTTTTATCAAATAACGAAGCTGTTTCAAAGCTGCATCCTTGCAAAGCGTTCCGTCTGTAGCCTTTATATCTGGATCAAATTTAGTAGCAAGTGTTAAATAATACAATGCTGCCGCACATTTTTCTGCCGGTTCGTAATTGCCTGTCCCAGATAACCAGCCTGCCGGTTCTAATGCAACTGCATCATCTATGACGCTCTGTGTAAAGTTTGGAACTACAGAATAGTTTGATACAGTTTCTCCGGTTGCCAAATAGCCAGTAATCAGTGTCTTAAGTTTTTCGTTTACTGTCACATTGCTGTCAGTAACAAAAAGCACCCCTCTGGAATCCCAAGTAGCAGTTTTCCCTGCACTTGTAGCTGCTGTAGCTAAAGAATACATTTCATTATCATTAATTTCGTTTACACCAAGATAGGTACGGATAAAACTTCCGGGTACAAGCACATCCTTTCCTTCAACTGCAAGTTCAGCTGCAGAGGAAAGTGTTATTTTTTCACCATTTACATATGCATCCGTTTGACCCGCCATGACAGCAATACCGCTTGTAAAATCAGTAAGTTCCGGGTGATCCATTTCCTTATCAGGAGCTACTGTCGTTGAAGAACCAGAATCAGGAATTATAGTCTCTGAAAATACCTGGAAATTATCTATCTTCAAAACATCATCTTGTTCACTTGCAGCAGCATCAATATATATTCTCAGCCTCTTTAAAGTATTATTTGAAAAAGTAAGGTCACCGTTGTATTTTTCTACACCACCTACGTAGGCAGTATACTTCATCTTCTCAAGATCTAATTTAAATGTAAGCTTTACAAATTCCTCACCAAATGTCACAAGTTTTGTTGTCTTATCTGCTCCCATTGCCTGTGCTTTATCAGCATAAAATAAATTTGTTGTCGGCTTTGAATCAGCACCAGAAGCTTGGAGTGCAATTGTATCTGGGCCTGTAGTTCCAATAGCTACATCCATCTCTGCCCATACCGGTGAAATACTGATAGCATTATTAAACGCTATTTGAAAATAAAAAGCACCACTTCCACCATTATCCTTAAACTCTAAATATCCTGCATCCACATTTGTAATTGAACCACCATCAGTTTTTACCGCTGTGCTTACAGAATATCCATTCTCAAAGGTTGCTGTGGAATCATTAAAATCATTTTTATATAAAATTGTACCTACTGTTGGATTAATCGGCTGTGTCGGTTCACTTGACTCCTGACTCGGCTCACTTGGCTCCTGGCTTGGCTCACTTGACTCCTGGCTCGGATCACTTGATTCCTGGCTCGGCTCACTTGACTCCTGGCTCGGCTCACTTGACTCCTGACTTGGCTCACTTGACTCCTGGCTTGGCTCACTTGACTCCTGGCTTGGCTCACTTGACTCCTGGCTTGGCTCACTCTCTTGTTTAAAAACGTCTTGGTATTCATTACTTGCATAGACTGCGAAGTTGTCAAAACCTAAATATTGTTCCTTATCTACTGGTTTATTGGAGTTCAAATTAATTTTTCCAAAATCAGCAATAGTCGTCAGACTTCCTGTTGCAGCTGGTTCTTCTGAATACTCACCAACCCATACAGAATAACTAAAATTCGTTCCTTTTCCTTCTACTTTTATAATAAATTTTGTAAATGAGTCGGAACTAAGCGTTGCAAGCTCTGTTTCTCCACAAGAAACAACATTACCTGCACCACTTAAAATTTTATCTTTATCGGATCCAGAAGACACTCTACCTCTTAAATACCACTCGGAAAAAGTTTCCTCTTCCGGACCAGCTCCACATAATGATAACTCTATCCAAAGTGGTGTAGTATCATTTTTTGTATATGCCTGTGTAAATGCATATGATAGGGTCGGTGTTTTAGACACAGGTGCTTCAAGCTTCAAATATTGATTATTGTCCTTTTTAGCTAAATTTTTTACACCATTACCTGTAAATGCATAATCCGTAGGCCATTCGTTGTAACTTTCAAAATCATCCTTTGCTGCATAAGTTACTACGTCTTCTGTTTGTGCGAATATCGGAACTGTGCAAACATTAGTAATTGTGAAAACACCCACTAACAGCACAGCAAGGGTTCTGACAAATTTATTTAATTTGTACGTTTTCATTCTGCTTCTCCTTCTTT
>JAFXAZ010000091.1 GCA_017521985.1 Lachnospiraceae bacterium | reverse complement strand
GGTATCCAACTGATTAGCGAAGAAACCTATCAATACACTACCTAATAACATCACGCACATCCATTTGAAAATATTACTAGCCTTCTTTTTTAATTTGACTTTTTCGGCATCTGCATATTCCGCTACTTTTTTTAATGTTTCCTTTTCTTTCACCATATTCTCGCTTTTCCTTTCTCCATCAATAATTTCACGAATATCTACGTCGAAGAAATCCGCAATTTCAATGAGTAACCCAACATCAGGCATATTACTGCCTGTTTCCCATCTCGATACAGACCTTCGGGATATGTTGAACTGCTCAGCAAGTTGTTCCTGCGTAAGCCCTTTTCCTTTTCGGAGTTCTCTTAGGAACTCTCCTATTTTTACTTGATTCATTGTTGCCTCTCCCTCCAAGAACAACGTACCGTATCCCGTTCAATTTGTATAGGACACAAAGCGAGCAATGCCCTATTTTATTAATGGGACAGTATTGTCTCATCCAAATAACTATCATGCAAGTACCTCCACATATTTCATTACTTCATCTCGGATTCCCAAAATTTCTGCATATTCAATCAGCTTTGATAGCTTTTTATCTTTACTTGTCATATACTCTTTGATGGCAGTCTGAAAGTTCTGTACCTCATTTTTTTCTCTTTCTGAAATCAAATCGCAAATACAGCGTTCTTTATCATAAACCTTAACCAGATTTCCACTGCTGGATGCAACCTCACACGTACCCAACTCATAGATATTCTTTGAGGCATACTTTATCTGGACATTTTCTGCTTTTAAATGGGTTGCATTATATCCTTTCGGCACAGTTATACAAATCTCCGAGTATTCTCTGTCAATCAGATTATGAAGATAAAGTGCTGTTTCACCGGAAAAAATCACTGCCGAATTTCTGATATGCATGATATAAAGTTCATCCGGCCATACATCCTCTATAACATAAATACCCTTTGCCACTTTCTCCATATCATGTGCTTTTACATATCGTGCTAAATAGGGCTTTGTAACTAATATAACTTTTTATCAATACAAGTAGGGAAAGTAACTTGATTTTACCCCCACTAGAATAATTTTCATGTCCATTTAGTGGGGTAGAATAACATTTATTTATCAGCATTATAAAAATGGTTTCAAAAATGCCGCAAACCCTCAAGTTTGCGGCATTTCATGACATCTTAGTTATTCACTTAAAAACGTTCCAACATTAGAACTTGCCTTCTTCAGCTGCCATCTGGATAGATACAGCTACAGCTACAGTCATACCAACCATAGGGTTGTTACCTGCGCCGATTAAGCCCATCATTTCTACGTGAGCAGGAACGGAAGAAGAACCAGCGAACTGAGCGTCAGAGTGCATACGACCCATAGTATCAGTCATACCGTAGGAAGCAGGACCAGCTGCCATGTTGTCCGGATGAAGTGTACGACCTGTACCACCACCGGATGCAACGGAGAAGTACTTCTTGCCCTGTTCAAGACATTCCTTCTTGTAAGTACCGGCTACCGGATGCTGGAAACGTGTAGGATTTGTAGAGTTACCTGTGATAGATACGTCTACGCCTTCCTTGTGCATAATAGCAACGCCTTCGCAAACATCGTTTGCACCGTAGCAGTTAACCTTTGCACGTAAACCTTCAGAGTAAGATTTTCTGAAAACTTCCTTTACAGTGTTTGTGTATGGATCGTATTCTGTTTCAACAAATGTGAAACCGTTGATACGAGCAATAATCTGAGCAGCATCTTTGCCAAGACCATTTAAGATAACTCTTAAAGGTTTCTGACGAACTTTGTTTGCCTTTTCAGCGATACCGATAGCACCTTCAGCTGCTGCGAAAGATTCGTGACCAGCTAAGAATGCGAAACACTCTGTATCTTCTTCTAATAACATCTTACCTAAGTTACCGTGACCTAAACCTACTTTACGAGTATCAGCTACAGAACCAGGAATACAGAAAGCCTGAAGACCTTCACCGATTGCTGCTGCTGCATCTGCTGCACGACGGCAATCTTTCTTAATAGCGATTGCAGCACCTACGATGTAAGCCCAGCAAGCGTTTTCAAAACAAATTGGCTGAATGCCTTTGATCTGATTGTAAACATCAAGACCAGCATCCTTTGTAATTTTTTCAGCTTCTTCTAAGGAAGCAATGCCATAGCTGTTTAAAACAGCTGTAATTTTATCTATACGTCTTTCATAAGATTCAAATAAAGCCATGTCAATACCTCCCTAATTATTCGTGTCTTGGATCGATAATCTTAACAGCGTCAGCAACGCGGCCATACTGACCTTTTGCCTTTTCCCAAGCTGTGTTCGGATCATCACCCTTCTTGATAAAGTCTGTCATCTTACCAAGGGATACGAACTGATAACCGATAATGTGGTCTTCAGCATCTAAAGCGATACCTGTAACATAACCTTCAGCCATTTCAAGGTAACGAGGACCCTTTGCTAAAGTACCGTACATAGTACCAACCTGAGAACGTAAGCCCTTACCTAAGTCTTCAAGACCTGCACCGATTGGAAGACCATCTTCAGAGAATGCAGACTGTGTACGACCGTAAACGATCTGTAAGAATAATTCTCTCATTGCTGTATTGATAGCATCACATACAAGGTCAGTGTTTAATGCTTCCATAACAGTTCTGCCCGGTAAAATTTCAGATGCCATAGCTGCAGAGTGAGTCATACCGGAACAACCGATAGTTTCAACTAATGCTTCCTGAATAATACCTTCTTTAACGTTAAGAGTAAGCTTACATGCACCCTGCTGTGGAGCACACCAGCCTACACCGTGTGTCAGACCGGAAATATCTGTAACATCTTTAACTTTTACCCATTTAGCTTCTTCTGGGATAGGAGCACAACCATGGCTTACGCCCTGTGCTACTGGACACATTTCTTCTACTTCTTTAGAATAAATCATGTGAATTTCTCCTTTCAATATGTAGATTATTTAAAGCAACGTTTCACATTGTTAGCTTTTTGACATAATCACTTATCTTATTTTCGCATAATATGTCAAAAAAATCAAGTACAATATCACTTAATCTAACGGCATATCTTTATGCAATTTTTCCCATAAAAAGCTGCCACGAAACAAATTCGCGACAGCTCAATATCAATTCCTATCAAATTATGAAAGCATCATTCTATCGTTTGCAAACTCGGTACCGCTCGCTTCCTGGAACTTCGCCAATAAGTCAGATACTTTCAGATTCTTTTTCTCTTCTCCTGCTACATCATAAATAACGCGTCCGTCCTGCATCATAATCAGACGATTACCCATTCGGATGGCATCCTTCATATTGTGTGTAACCATAAGTGCAGTCAAATGATTTTCCTCGATAATATGCTCGGTTAAATCCAAAACAGTTTTGGCTGTCTTCGGATCCAATGCAGCGGTATGCTCATCTAATAATAGTACCTTTGGCTGCTGTAAAGTGGCCATGAGCAGGGTCAAAGCCTGTCTTTGTCCGCCGGACAAAAGACCAACCTTGGTATTCATACGATTTTCCAAACCAAGTCCTAAGATTTTTAATTCTTCACGGTAAATATCACGTTCTTCATTGGTAACGCCCCATTTTAAAGTACGTTTCTTACCACGACGATATGCAAGTGCCAAGTTTTCTTCTATTTCCATGCCGGCAGCAGTTCCCATCATTGGATCCTGAAATACTCTTCCAAGAAACTGAGCACGCTTGTGCTCCGGCCAAGTGGAAACATCCACGCCATCAATGGTAATGGTACCACGGTCAATCGGATAAACACCGGCAATCATATTTAAGGTAGTAGATTTACCTGCACCGTTACCACCGATAATGGTAACAAAATCGCCTTCATTTAATTTTAAATTCACGCCATTTAATGCTCTTTTTTCGTTGATGGTACCTGCATTAAAGGTTTTAAATACATCTTTAATTTCCAGCATGCTCAGTACCTCCATTTGGGGAATAAGCCTTCTTTGTGCGATACTTTGCCATGGCAACCGGAGTTGCTAAAGCCAAAGCAACGATGATGGCACTTAAAAGCTTCATATCATTCGGGTCAAGTCCTAACCAGAGAACTACGGCACGAATCAGGAAATAAGTACAGCAACCAACGATTGCACTGGATAACTTCATATAGAAGGACTTAAATCTGCTGAATAATACCTCACCGATTACAATAGATGCAAGACCGATTACGATAGCACCGGTACCCATATTGATATCGGCATACTTCTGACTCTGACAAACGAGCGCACCTGCAAATGCTACTAACCCATTGGCAATCATTAATGCAAGAAGTTTTGTTTTCTTGATATCAACACCAAGAGCACGAATCATATTTTCGTTATTACCGGTAGCACGTAAGGATGCGCCTAACTCTGTACCGAAGAACCAGTACAAAACCATGACTACTACTATAGCAATCACAACACCGATAATTAGTGCTACATGTGAATTTCTAAGACCGGTCATTTCCACTAATCCGGAAAAAATTGTTTTAGATTTTAAAAGCGGTACATTGGATTTTCCGCCCATAATTCTAAGGTTAATACTCCACAAGGAATACTGCGTCAGAATACCTGCCAAAATAGCGGGAATTTCAAAAACAGTATGTAGCAAACCGGTTACACATCCTGCGAGAGAACCTGCAATAATAGATGCCAATATAGCGATCACAGGGTTTACATTGAAATTGACAATCAACACTGCACAAACGCATCCACCAAGAGAAAAGGAACCATCGCAGGTCATATCTGCAATATCAAGTAATCGGAATGTAATGTAAACACCGATTACCATCACACCCCACAGAACGCCCTGACTAAGGGCGCCCGGTACGGCGGATAATAACGAACTTATATTCATAAAAACCTCCGCGTAGGTAATTCAAATTATTTTAATCCGGAAACATCAACTCCGATTGCTTTTGCTGTTTCCTCGTTTACTGTAAGTTCACACTTATCAGCCGGTAAGAACTGAATTGGCATATCAGCAGGCTTCTTGCCATTCTTTAAAATTTCTACAGCCATTTCGCCTGCAAGATATCCTAACTGATAATAGTCAAGACCATATGTAGCAAGACCGCCTTCTACAACCATATTTGATTCACCAGGAATTACAGGCAGCTTAATTTCATTTGCAATCATAGCTACGGTAGCCATACCTGCTGCTAACTTGTTATCTGTAGGAATCCAGCAAGCGTCTACTTTACCTTCCATAGACTGAACTACGGTCTGAATTTCATTAGAACTGGAAATAGTAAATTTCTCTACTGTTAATCCCTTTGCCTCTGCTGCTGTGGTAAATAAATTAGCCTGCAAAATAGAGTTATCTTCGTCTGCACTATAGAATACACCAATGGTCTTAGCATCAGGAACTAACTGCATCAAAAGCTCTAACTGTGCATCAATAGGGTTCATATCAGAAGAACCTGTAATATTGCCGCCAGGAGCATCGTTAGAATTTATCAAGCCTGCTTCTACGTAATCGGTAATAGCGGATCCAACAATTGGAATATCACTGGTAGCACCGGCTACTGCCTGAGCCGCAGGAGTTGCGATTGTATAAATCAAGTCTTTTTTGTCATTTACAAATTTGTCAGCTACAGTTACACAAGTAGAAGAATCACCGGAAGCGTTCTGCTGGTCTACTTCATATTTGATACCGGATGCATCCAATGCAGCGATAAAGCCTTCGTTTGCTGCATCTAATGCTGCATGCTGTGTCAGCTGAAGAACACCAATCTGATAAGTGTCATTTGCTGCGCCGCAGCCGGTCAACAATGAAAGTGCCGTAATGGCTGATAATGTGAGTGCTAATAATTTCTTTTTCATAAAAGTATCCTCATTTCAACAATTTAGTACATTAAACTTTAACACTTTAAAGCGTTTAATGTACAAAGTTTATTATAATACTTTTTTTTAATATGTCAATCTTTTTTTGAATAATTTCATTCTAGTTCTTTAAAACTAGCTCGTCTTTATTTTTAAATATATGATTTGCCGGAATACATCCTCGAACACAACTGGTTGGATATACATTGCTGTTTCGTCCGATTACAGTGCCGGGATTTAATACGGAGTTACATCCAACTTCTACGTTATCGCCTAGCATAGCACCCATTTTCTTAAGTCTGGTCTCAATCTGACCTTCCTTTGCCTTTACCACTACCAAAGTCTTGTCGCTCTTTACATTGGAGGTGATACTTCCTGCACCCATATGAGATTTATATCCTAATACAGAATCACCCACATAGTTATAATGAGGTACCTGAACTTTATTAAACAAAACTACATTCTTTAATTCCGTAGAGTTTCCTACTACTGCACCCTTACCGACAATGGCATTACCGCGGATAAAGGCACAATGACGCACCTCTGCCTCCTCATCAATAATACATGGACCGTTAATACATGCTGTCGGTGCAACTTTTGCAGATTTTGCAATCCAAATATTTTCACCACGCTTTTCAAACTTCTCCAAGTCAAGGCTTTCGCCCAATTTTATAATAAATTTGGAAATCTCAGGCAATACTTCCCAAGGATATTCTTTTCCGTCGAAAAGTTCTGCTGCTATGGTTTCTGTAAGTGTGTATAAGCTTGAAATATTATATTGTTTCATAATGATACTCCTGCGTTTTATTTATTTTAAAACCAGAGTCTGTCCCGGTTCTATGCTATATTCCTGCTTATCAATATTAAACCAGATTTTTACAAGCGTAGGATTATAGACTATTTTACTATCTGCGCTGAAAACCAATGTGTGAAAAGCCTCAACATAATCATATATTTCAATATTGGTTGCATACCAGATATCTTCATGACCTGAAAGCCTTTCACATAATGCATCTAAACGTTCCCAATTATTTTTACGGTCAAATTCAAAGCTATGTCCCCATACATAATATAAACGAGGGTACATTCTTGAACAATATTGTTTATCACAATCGACCTCTAAAAATTTTTCGGCATATTCCAACGCCTGTGGGTTGTCATGATGAACGGTAGGAATCCACGCATGCCAATCATGTGGCAACATGAAAGAATCGTTATCTCCTCCAAGTGTTCTTGAATAAGCAATACCTAAATCAGATAAATACTGCTTAATCTTTTCATAATCTGTACCATATTGTATATTTCGGATACCGGAATCAGCATATGCCATACCTCTAATAATTCTGCCAAACGTCTTTTCCAGTTCCAAACGACAGTTTAACACATCTCGAATTCCATCTAACGGACTGCAAAGACCAAGTGCTTTATGAAATTCACCATGAACAGCAACCTCATGTCCGGCATCCAACAAATGGGTCCTAATCTCTTCAATAGATATTTTATTTTCAGAATATAAATTACAGCTGTTGAGATTGAAGGTTCCTTTCAATCCGTACTTTGTCAAGGTATCTGCAAGTCGAATGTCTGCCTTATTTCCATCATCATAGCTGAAGGTAACTGCTTTTGTTTTCCCTCCCGGGAAACGCAAAAATTTATATTGCATACCCTTTTCTCCTTTTTATTTCTTATAATAAGGCTCTGTTGCTTTAAATTTTGCATATACGGCCGACTGGTTATTAATGCTTTTGGCATAATTGGTATATTTGGATACAAAATCTGAAAGCTTTGCCATGTATTCATCCGAAGTAATGCTGCCATTTGCCACCCCGGTAAGTCCTTTTTCCCAACTTGCAGTAAGTGCCGGGTCCAGCATACGCTTCATAGAACAATCAACCACATCATAAATCAATTCACCAAGCTGGGTCGGTGTAAGTATCTGCGTCTTTTTATTTAAAGCAATATATTCATTTGTAGTAATCAGTTTCTTTAAAATCTCTGCTCTTGTGGCACTGGTACCAATACCGCTGCCCTTAATCTGGGCACGTAATTCTTCATCCTCTATAAACTGACCGGCATTTTCCATGGCAAGAATCATACTACCGGAATTATAACGCTTCGGCGGAGATGTCTCTCCGGTTTTGATTTCAATGTCGTTTAATGGAAGCTCTTCGCCTTTCTTTAAGGCATTTAATTTTGCCATAAATTCCGCATCACAGCTAGTTTCTTCAGTCTCGCTTACATCACTGTCTGATTTCTTGCTATTTATATCTTCCTGGTCGTTTTTGCTCTCAACCTCTTCTGCTTTTACTTTACCGGCATTGTTGCGATTACCGAAGGAATAACGCGTAACTTTCAAATACCCTTCTTCAACCAATGTCTTAAAATTAGAATAAAAACGTTCATTATCAATGCCCGTTACCAATGATATTTTTTGGAAAATTGCAGGCGGATAAAAAATAGCCAAAAACCTACGTGTAATTACCTCATACACCTTTTGCGCGGTAGGATGAAGGCTTGTCATAGCATTTAGACCCTGTCCTGTTGGGATAATCGCATAATGGTCCGTAATTTTTTTATCATCTACATATCGACTCTTTACAATCTTTTTGTAGCTGCCGTTTGCCAGAATTTCCTCTGCGAAAGGCTGTCCGTGCACGTAATGTGTGAGCCCCTTGATATTTTTGTATATTTCTTTGGCAACAGCAGTAGAAAGCACTCTGGCATCTGTTCTTGGATAGGTTACCATCTTCTTTTCATAAAGCTGCTGCACAATATTTAATGTCTCGTCCGGACTGATTTTAAACAACTTGGAACAGTCATTCTGTAACTCGGCAAGATTGTATAAAAGCGGTGGGTTCTTGGTTTCTTTTTTCTTTTCTTTGTCCACCAAAATTAATTTGCCCCCGGCTTCGCGAAGTAATTCCTCACGGAATGTTACAGCTTCTTTTTCTTCTTTTAAGCCTTTTTCATTATAAAGCTTTGGGGAATTATAGTACCTGCTAAGCTCTGTTACACGCCACTCACCATCAAGAGTCTTCTCTCCCACTGAAAATGCGGCAACAAGACGATAAAAGCTGGTCTTTTGGAAGTTACGGATTTCACGCTCACGATTAACTACCATCCCCAGCACACAGGTCATAACACGTCCTACGCTGACTACACCGCGTTCCACACCAAGATACTGCTTAATGGCATTGCCGTACTTCAAGGTCAAAACTCTGGAGAAATTAATACCCATCAGATAATCTTCTTTCGCACGTAAATATGCTGCATCACTTAACGCATCATACTCACTTAAATCCTTTGCTTCACGGATGCCTCGTAAAATCTCATCCTCAGTCTGGGAATCAATCCAGACACGTTTGCGGACTTTACCCTTCACACCTGCCATCTGCTCCACAAGACGATAAATGTACTCACCTTCCCGCCCGGAGTCGGTACATACGTAAATGGTATCTACATCTTTACGATTTAAAATACCCGATACAATTTTAAACTGGTCCTTCACCGCATCAATCACCTGATACAAAAAGGTATCCGGTATAAATGGAATGGTGTCTAAGGACCAGCGTTTATATTTGGTATCATAGCTTTCGGGGTAACTCATAGTAACTAAGTGCCCTACGCACCATGTTACTATAGAAGTTTCCCCTTCCAGATAGCCATTTTTTTGTACCATATTCTCTTTTAAAGCCTTGGCAAATTCCCTGGCTACACTTGGTTTTTCTGCTATAAATACACGTTTTAACATTATACTTCCTATTTCTTAGTAATATAACCCTGAGCGGTTAATAATTCTGCACAAAGAACAGCACCACCTGCGGCACCACGAACGGTGTTGTGGGATAAACCGATAAACTTAAAGTCATATACACTATCTTCACGAATACGACCTACGCTTACACCCATACCATTTTCGTAGTCAACGTCTAACTTAACCTGTGGTCTGTTGTCCTCTTCTAAGTACTGAATAAACTGCTTTGGAGCGCTTGGAAGCTCTAACTCTTGAGGAACGCCCTTGAAGTTTACAATCTTCTCGATTAACTGCTCTTTGGTTGGTTTCTTTTTGAATTTTACAAATACAGCTGCTGTGTGACCATTTAATACAGGCACACGGATACATTGGCAGGTAATTACAGGGCTTGTAGCAGGCTTAATAACGCCATCTTCAATCTTACCCCAGATTCTTAAAGGCTCTTTTTCAGACTTTTCTTCTTCGCCGCCGATGTAAGGAATGATATTTTCTACCATTTCAGGCCACTCGTTGAAGGTCTTACCGGCGCCGGAAATTGCCTGATATGTAGTAGCAACTACTTCATATGGCTCAAATTCTTTCCATGCGGTCAAAACAGGTGCATAAGACTGAATGGAGCAGTTTGGCTTTACTGCTACGAAGCCTTTCTTGGTACCGAGTCTCTTTCTCTGGAACTCGATAACATGCATATGCTCCGGATTTAATTCCGGTACACACATTGGAACGTCCGGAGTCCAACGATGAGCAGAGTTATTAGATACAACCGGAATCTCATGCTTTGCATAATCATCTTCAATTGCCTTAATTTCCTCTTTAGACATGTTTACTGCACTGAAAACAAAGTCTACATCCTTAATAACCGCTTCGATGTCAGCAACATCAAGTACCATAAGGTCTTTTACCTTTTCCGGAATTGGAGTGGTCATTTTCCAACGACCTTCTACAGCCTCCTTATAAGGTTTACCTGCACTTCTGCCGGAAGCAGCTACAGTCACTACCTCAAACCATGGATGGTTCTCTAACAGAGCGATGAATCGCTGTCCTACCATACCGGTTGCACCTAAAATACCAACTTTTAATTTTTCATTTACCATAATAGTATCCTCCTCATTTTCCTTTTGGAAATGTTATTAAAATAGTATATTACTAGATTAATCTTTTAAGTATGCTTTGTGTAACATAAGCACCTGCTTCATGGCATCCGGACCCGGTGCGCCAATAGTAAGTCTCTTATTTACACAAGTTTCTAAACTGACTGCATCATAAATATCTGCTTCAAATTTATCGCTGATTGCCTGTAACTCTTCTAAACTAAGTGCATCAATGCAGGTATTTTTTTCGATGCAATATAATACCAATCGTCCGATAATACCATGGGCATCACGGAAAGGAACCCCCTTCATAACCAGGTAATCTGCCGCATCCGTAGCATTGGTAAAACCGTTCATAGCACTCTTTGCCATCACATCCTTACGGAACTTCATGGATGCTAACATACCGGTAAATAATACCAGACAATTTTCTACATTTTCAATGGCATCAAAGGTCATTTCCTTGTCTTCCTGCATATCCTTGTTGTATGCAAGCGGAAGTCCCTTCATGGTAGTGAGCATACTCATAAGTGCTCCATACACGCGACCGGTCTTACCTCGTACCAGCTCTGCAATGTCCGGATTTTTCTTTTGCGGCATGATGCTGGAACCGGTAGAATATGCATCATCAATTTCTACAAACTGGTATTCATTGGAATTCCAGATAATAATTTCCTCGCAAAAACGACTCAAATGCATCATAATCATAGAAAGTGCACTTAAAAACTCAATCACATAATCTCTGTCAGAAACCGAATCCATACTGTTTAAGGTAGGACCATAGAATCCTAACAGCTCTGCTGTATAATCTCTGTCTAACGGATACGTAGTACCTGCCAAAGCACCTGCACCAAGAGGGCAATAATTCATACGCTCATAGATGTCCTGCATACGCCCTCTGTCACGCTTAAACATTTCAAAATAAGCTCCGTAGTGATGAGCCAAAGTCGTTGGCTGCGCCTTCTGCAAATGGGTAAAGCCCGGCATATAGGTATCCAGATTTGCTTCCATTGTCTTTAAAATAACCTCTAACAACTGTTTTAACAGTGCATCGGTTTCTTTTACATGCTTTCGTACATACATACGCATATCTAAAGCCACCTGGTCATTTCGGCTTCTGCCGGTATGAAGCTTCTTGCCTGCATCCCCGATTCTATCAATTAAATTTGCTTCTACAAAGCTATGAACATCTTCATATTGGGTAGTGATAGGAAGCGTACCATCTAATGCATCTTTCAAAATAGACTCCAATCCCTTGATAATCTGAGTCTTCTCTTTTTCTGTCACAATGCCCTGCTTACAAAGCATGGTTACATGTGCCTTGCTTCCGGTTATGTCCTCTTCTATTAATTTCTGATCAAAAAGTATGGATGCATTAAAATCATATACCATCTGATCGGTTTCCTTGGTAAACCTACCGCCCCACAACTGTGCCATGGATTCTTCCTCCAAAGTATAACATCATTTCCAAACATATTATCACAGATTATTCCATTTTTCAAGTTTTGGTTTGCACTTTTTTAAGTTAATTATTTATCTCACTAAAGTGGTGCTTCTTAAATATAAATGCTCCAGACTTTGAACTATTTTGTATAAAAGCATTGCAAGCACGCATAAAATGATAATGGAAGTGAGTACCATATCCAGTTTAAATACCTGCGTGCCGTAAATAATTAAGTAACCCAGTCCTCTTCTGCCTGCAAAAAATTCTCCGATAATAACACCCACCAATGCCAGACCGATGTTTACCTTCATCAAACTGATAATATTTGGTATGGAAGCCGGAATAACAACCTTGGTAAGTACATCGATTTTGTCACCACCAAGGGTCTGAATTAATAAAATTTTTTCCGGGTCCGTTTCACGAAAACCACTATATAAACTTATAATACTGCCAAACAAGGCTACGGAAATACCTGCCACAATAATGGTTTTGCTTCCTGTACCAATCCATACAATAAAAAGCGGCGCCAATGCTGACTTTGGAAGCGCATTTAAAACAACCAAAAACGGTTCCAAAATTCTGGATAAAGCCAAATAATACCAAAGTAATATTGCCGTGGCAAAGGATATTACAAAAATTAACACAAAACTAATGCTGATTTCTAACAAACTATATCCCAAGTGCATCAATAATTCTTCTCTTATAAGCATCCGGACAAAACAGGTCACTACAATACTAGGGCTGCAAAAAAAGAAACTATCAATCCAGCCAAAATAAGAAGAAACTTCCCAAAATGCCAGAAAAAACAAAAACAACCCTATTTGGGAGAATGCAATATTTCTATGAAATTTTTTGTGTTTGGCTACAAATTCTTCCTGCCTGGTCATACCTTTTCCTCCTTCCCCTTTAAATCATCCCAAAGCACATTAAAATAGTCATTAAACTCCGGTGCACTTCTTGCCGCCAGTACTCCTTTTCCTTCACAGGTCAGGTGAATCGGAATTTCCCGAATAACATGTGCAGGTCGATTACTCAGAACAATAATTCTGTCTGCAAGACTGATTGCCTCCTGTAAATCATGTGTGATTAAAATAACGCTTTTTCCACTGTCTCGTATAATAGACGCTATATCGTCTGAAACTTCAATTCGTGTCTGAAAATCCAGTGCACTAAATGGCTCATCCAATAAAAACAAGTCCGGGTGAAGCACTAACGTACGAATAAGAGCAGCTCGCTGGCGCATTCCACCGGACAATTCATCCGGTTTTTTATTTCGAACATCCCAAAGATTATATTCCTTTAACAAATATTCTGCATATTCCATTTTTTCCGGAGTTTTTTCATTCTGTACTTCTAACCCCAGCATACAATTAGACCAAATAGTTCTCCACGGAAACAAATGGTCACGCTGCAGCATATACCCTATCATAGGACGATTTGACGTTTTAAAATTGACTTCTCCCTCTTCCGGCTCAAATATTCCTGAAATCAGAGACAAAATCGTGGATTTACCACAACCGCTTGGGCCCACAATTGCCACAAATTCTCCTTCCTTTACCTGAAAAGACAAATCCTTAACTGCCTGCGTTTCTCCTTTTAAGTTATGGTAAGCATATGATACATTTACAAAAGAAAGAAAAGGTCTCTCCATATATTACTCCAAACACTTACTTATTTTATTATATGTATCAAAAAGATGATGGGTACCATATATTGTGAGCTAAAAGATTATGGAAAATATACAATCTTAAAAATAATACTTGAAATTTTTAGAAACTTTGATATAATAAGTTTGTTCGCTTCCGTGGCTCAGTTGGTAGAGCAATTGATTCGTAATCAATAGATCGAGGGTTCGAGTCCCTTCGGGAGCTTAAAAAAACCTGCACCGTTAAAGTGCAGGTTTTTCTATTACAATTATTCTTATTGCTGAACAAAAACATCCAACTTGTTGTATGGAATTTCGATATTATTTGCGTCTAATTTTACTTTAATATTCTCCGTAATGTAAGCCTTTGCAGCCCAGTAATCTGCAGAATTTACCCAAAAACGTACATTTAAATCTACACTGCTTGCACCAAGATTTCCTACAAACACATCATATACTTCTTCCTTCATAACATATTCGCAGTCTTCCAATAATCTCATGAGAATACTCTTTGCAAGCTTTAAATCTGCTGTATAAGCAATACTTGCTGTAATATCCAAACGACGCTTATCCATTACACTTACGTTGGTAATAGTACCGCTGCTTAAAGTAGCGTTTGGTACAATTACAACTTTGTTGTCCGGAGTAATCAGTTTTGTAGCAAACATCTGAATAGTGGAAACGGTACCTTCTACGCCGCCCGCTACGATATAGTCACCGATTTTAAATGGCTTAAGCAATAAAATAAGTACACCGCCTGCCAAATTGGATAAAGAACCCTGTAATGCCAAACCGATTGCTACACCGGCAGATGCAACTGCTGCAGCGATACTGGTGGTATCAAATCCAAATACACCTAAAATAATTACAATTAAAAGTGCATATAATCCAAGCTTTACAAAATTATCTAAAAATGTAATGATACCTTCATCTGCATTTCCCTTTTCCAACACTTTTTTGACAAGCTTACGTGCCATTTTAATAATTTTAGCACCTACAAGCCAAATCAGTAAAATACCTAACAATTTTAAAATTAAAGCTATTGCTGCCGGAAGCACAGTTACTGTCAACCAATTTATTATTATATCAGCTGATGCTGTCTTATATGTGTACGTGGTTAAAACATCTTTCATTATGAAATCTCCTTTTTAATAAAATAATTTACTTTTTATTTTTCATCCTTTAATGAATGAATAAATAAGCCGCTTCGAAGCTTTGGCTCAAACCAAGTGGATTTCGGCGGCATTAAAAGCCCTGCATCTGCCACAGAAAATAACTCCTGAATATCCGTTGGATACATCGCAAAAGCCACCTTCATATCGGTATGTACTCTGCGTTCCAGTTCCTTCAAACCACGAATACCACCCACAAAATCAATATGCTTGTCGGTCTTCGGGTCAGCAATATGCAATACCGGTGTCAGCACATGCTCCTGCAAAATGGATACATCCAAATCCCTTACCGGGTCGCCTGTATAGTAATGCTCCGGAACCTCAAGTAAATACCACTGCTTGCCGAGATACATGGTAATCTGCCCTTTAAATACCGGCTTCGTCGCCTTCTCACCAAGAGGTGTCACCACAAAAATCTCAGACATTTTCTTTAAAAAGCCCTCTTCATCCATTCCGCCAAGATTATCCACCACACGATTATAATCCATAATCATGAGTTCTTCATCCGGGAAAAATACAGACAAGAAATAATTAAACTCTTCTGTACCGTCAAAATTGGGATTAGCTTCTCTTCTCTTTAACCCCACCTTGGCTGCTGAAGCACATCTGTGATGGCCATCTGCAATATAAATTTCCTTCATACCGGAAAAACCTGCACTAACCTGTACAATATCCGCAGGGTCAGAAATAATCCAAACCTGATGACCAATACCATCCTCTGATACAAAATCATAAAGCGGTGCATCCTTCATCACACGATTTACCACCTCACGAATTTCTTCCTTGGCACGATATGCCAGAAAAATCGGTCCTGACTGTGCATTACAGGTATCCACATGACGAATACGGTCCAATTCCTTGTCTGCACGGGTATTTTCATGCTTTTTGATGACTTGATTTTGATAATCATCAATAGATGCAAGACCTACCAAACCGGTCTGACTGCGTCCATCCATGGTAAGCCTATAAATATAAAAATACGGAACCTCATCCTGAATAAAATACCCATCTGCAATGCGTGATTCCATAAGCTCTCTTGCTTTGTCATATACGCAGTCCGCATAAATATCTACGCTCATATCAAATGCAGTTTCTGCTCGGTCAATTGCCAAAAAAGACAACGGATTGGCTGATACCACACCAATAGATTCCTCGCGATTGTACACATCATATGGAAGTGCGGCAATCTGAGAAGCATATTCCTTAGCCGGTCTGATTGCTTTAAACGGTTTTACAATTGCCATATAAATTCTCCTTCATTTATTGTTTAGAATTATTTTAGCAAAAACCTCTAGTCAGTACAAGGTAAAAGTGATAAAATATTTACAGATTTTTAATCAAGCTTTTAAATAAAGGAGCCAAAATATAATGACAGCAAGGGAAATAGAAATTTTAGAGCGTATTAACAAATATGCTGAAGAAAAATTAGGGGATATTGACCCACAGAAAACTCAGGTTTCCAAGCAGCTAAGCGTTCTGATGCCAAAACTTCAGGAAATTGCTGATGAACTGGGTATTTCCTTAGAAGATATGTTTATCAAATACATGGACTTGCAGAGCGAAGCCAGTCTTATTAATGAAATGAAGCTGCGTGAACAGCTTGAATTATAAATTAATTTACGAAAGGAATTATTATTATGCTTACCGAATTTGAAGTAAGACGCACCATATGCGAAATTGGAAAAAGACTTTATGCAAAGGGCTACGTTGCTGCCAAGCACGGCAACATCTCTTACAAATATAGTGATAATGAATATTTCTGCACCCCAAGCGGTGTATCAAAAGTATTCCTTACTCCGGACAAAATTGTAAAAGTAGATGCAAACGGCAAGAAAATTGATAACTGCAAGTACAACCCTACCTCCGAGGTGACACTACACATCCGTATGTACCAGGAAAATCCTTCTATCCGCGCACTGATTCATGCACAGCCGCCGTTCTCAACGGCTTATGCCATCAAAAATGTGCCGATTAACAACTGCGTTCTTCCGGAAAATTACGTTTATCTCGGAATTGTTCCAAAAGGCGCATACAACAAGACCACCGGCGAAATTTCTGATGCATTGAAGGACTGCATCAAAACTAAGAAGGGCTTTTTATTTGAAGGCACCAGCGTATTCTCTACCGGTGACACCCTGGAAAATGCCTTCGACAACGTAGACTCTCTGGAGTTCTACTCCAAGATGAATTTCATCGGCAGCCACATTCCGGAAGCCGCAGGCATTACCGAAGCAGTTTCTGATTGCTCCGGAGAGGAAGCACTTGTGAAAACCGTAACCGAGCAGATTATGCGTGAACTCGGAAAATAATATTGTTAAAAGAATAAGCTACATAAATACAATGCAGGAGAACCCAAGGTGGGATCTCCTGTTTTGCATTTCAAGAATGATTTAATTGTTTCACTTAATCAGCATCTCTTTTTGGACGACTGGTTCTAAAACCCATATCAATTTCATCAAGTATTTTGCAATAAGAATAATGTGCTTTATGATTCAAATCAATTATCTGAAGAAATTCCTCATCTGTAAGTACTCTTTCAGGCAAATAATAGGTACTGTTTTCGACACAAAATGCAAGTGTACCTTCTACATACTCTTCCGGTTTTTGTATAACCAATATTTCGCCTAATGGAATCCTGTTTTCATTTTCATAGTCTTGTACCAGTTCTTCATAACGAACATCTTCTTCCTCTGTTAACCTTCTGCTAAATGCACCACTTACGTCCAAATTTGCGGAATGCATAATCAAATATGCTTCTTCCATCTCTTCATTGGTCATAGCATGCATACGCTTCATCCATGGATATTGTTCTTCAAAATATTCCTGAGCATGTACATAAATACTATACTCCAACTTTTTAAAAAAATCGATAATTTGCAAAATTTCTTCATCTTTCAATTCTTTATCAGGTATATACAAAATGCCTGTTTCTGCATGCAAGGCCACTCCTTTGCCACGATAATCAGATGCATTTTCTAAATATTTCACAGCTCCTTTTGGGAAACGTCCCTCTGTTAAATATTCTTCTTTCAGCGCTTTATGCCTTTTAGTTTCTTCCTTTGTCAAAGCACGGCTATAACTAATTGTTTCACTTGTATTTAACATAGACGTGGTATAATACTCTTCCAATTGCTGTCTGTTCATCTCCGTCATGCGCTCTTTATATGCATGAATCGCTTCCGCTGCACAAGCAGTTACACCGGCCACGCATATAATCACCAAACAAGCTACAGCAGCTTTATAAAATGTGCACATGCTCATTCTTGTTCTTTTTTTATTTTCTAAAGAATCCAACGTTTCCAAAACTTTGCTATGTACGGTATGCGGCACTTCATTCCAAATATTTTTTTCAGACATATCACACCTCTCCTTCCAATTGTGTTCTTAAAGCTGCTTTCCCTCTGGACAACCGATTTCGGACATTGGTTTCTGTTAAATGCAGGATTTTACCAATTTCCTTTACCGAATACCCCTCTATATCATGAAGGACAATTGGCATCCTGTATTTTTCATCCAGCTTCATCAACTCTGCAAAAACAACAGACTCTTCGCGAATACCATCCGCCGCCAAAATATCCCATCCAGGATATTCGTCCATGGGAATATAGCGTTGTGATTCTTTTATTATCTGATAACACTCATTAATCACAATACGTGTCAACCATGTTTTAAAATACTCCTTTTTTCGAAGAGCATGCCTTTTCTGCCAGGCTTTTAATATAGCGTTTTGTATCGCATCCGCGCAATCATCATCATTATGTAATATGGACTTTGCAACTCGATATAAAGAAAGTTCTGCAGCTAATATTCTTTGTGTAAATTCTTCTTTATTCATTTGGTCAAGTAGTTCCTTTCTGAAGTATACCTCTTAATGTTTGTCTGACAAATTCGAATTCACTTATTAGATGATAATTGGGTGCAATATGTCTCAAAAACAAGAAAAAAATTATAAGGTAGTTATAAGGTTTTTATCTAACCTCTTAAAAATTCATATGCACTAAGTATCGTATCTTTGTCCTTTCCTGCAATAAAATAGAAATCCATTTGTTTTATATTTTCTGTGTATACATAGGATCCATAAGCAGCAATATCACAAGTAAAAACAGGTCCGTCAGATGCTATCACTAACCCATAGCCTTTATCCGAAATGAGAAGTGGCAAATCTTCAGAATTATCTCCGTGGGAAATATAGCGTGCACTTCCACGAAGATTTGTTCCTAACTTGTCTGCTATACGATGTCCAAAAATATTTTCACCTTTTTGCCACTTCAAATATATCCAGCTTCTTATCATGCCACGTGGTGTTACGTCGATTTGACGGCATTCCTCTTTTCGCTCTTCTAAAAGTAGTTTTTTATCTCTAGTCATGTAACAAATAGAACCAGTTGCTTTGTCTACTTGTAAATATAAATCATCTGTCACAAATTCCAGCATTTTAGAAGAATCCTTATAACCACAAGCTCTGCTTGTCTTTGCCGGATTTATTTTCGGATGTTTTCCCGGGGCTATCTGGCTGCCTTTTGCAAAAGTAATTCGAACAATATCACTGCGAACAGGACTTATTCGAAGCACACCGTATCGACTCTGTAAATAAATTCCATCGTTCTCCTTGCTAACCCACTGAACACCCAAATCAATTTTAGGGTGTCCTGCCGGACGAAGCAGTTGTGTAGCCGGAATATCCCCAAAGGCCGTACCGGACTCATTTTTGACTGCTTTAGGTTTTAAGGAAACTATTGGTTTTGCAACCGGCTGAGCAGTATGATTACTTGATGCCTTGGCAATCGTTGGCTTTACTACTGTTGGCTTTGGAGCAGTTGGCTTCAGAACGGTTGCTTTTGAGATGCTTGGAGACACTGGTTGTACAACCGGATCTATTACAAACTCCCTTGTTTCTTTTTTCGAAGCAGGCTCTGCAATAAGTCCTGTAAAATCACCACTGTGCAGTACGCACAACTCATGCAATGCCCTGGTTGCTGCCACGTATAAAAGCTTGGCATGTCCATCGTCCACCGGATATGCTTCTTTTGTAGGCTTTAAAATCAATACCGCATCAAATTCCAAACCTTTGGTGTATTCCACAGGAAGCACCATAATACCATTGCCAAAATCCATGTGTTCCGGATTACTGTCTAAAATATCAATATGTTTTGATAATTCCTTTGCTGCAATGGTTGCCTCTTTTTGATTTCTGCAAATAATTGCAATCGTTGCAAGCCCTTTCTTCTGCCATTCTTTACAAATCTCTGCTGCTTTTTCAATAACTGTACTTTGCACTACGTCTATGGAAGACATTATATCCGCTTCTGTCTCAAGTCCTATCACACGCACCGTGGCGAGTGTTCTTACAGCATTTGAAATGTTGTAGAACACTCGCTTTCTTTATATAGCGATCTGGCAAGGTGCGTAGTTTACAACTACGCCCTTTCGTGTATTTACGGATACCTCGGGCACCGGCAGCGGGAACACTTCAGGAATGAAGATCGCCCCCACACAGTTGTAATGAATGGTGAGGTGCTGTACCCATTCGCCATTGATTTTCTCCGCCTGATGGACCTCTATGCGGTCGATCAGTTCGTTCAGCATACGCGGCGTTAATGCCTTTGCCCTGGTGTATTTGCGGACGGTGGAAATGAACATATCCGCTGTTACGGCCTTGCTGCTCAATTTATCCATTTCAGCGCGGAGGGTCTTTATCCTCTCGGATATCTCCTTTTGCTCGTCCTCATATCGTCTTGACATTTTGGAAAAGCGATCATCGGAGAGTTTACCCGAAACATTGTCCTCGTAGATACGCTCAAACAATCCGTCCAATTCTTCATCACGGGCTTGTAAGGCTGCAAGCTCTTTTTCTTTGAGCTTACGGTCAAGTGCCACACTCTGTTGAGAGCTGCCCATGACGGCCTTTACGAAATCGTCCTCATAATGACTTGCAAACTTCGTTAGCCGTTTGATCTCGCCAAGTACCACCTGCTCCAGAAAATCCACACGGACATAATGGGTAGAGGTACAAGTCCCTCTGTTGCCCTTATAGTTGGAACAGTTGAAATACTTGATCTCAGGATTGCCTTGGTTGAAATGGTAATGGAGGTTGTTTCCGCAGTCGGCACAAACCAAAAGACCCGAAAACATATTTTTCTCTCCATCATTGGTACGCCGCCTACGCCTCGTTCCTCGTTTCTGCTGTACCTGCTCCCACACGGCACGATCAATGATAGGTTCGTGTACGTCCTTGAAAACGACCCAATTCTCACGGTCATTATCAATCCGTTTCTTGTTCTTATAAGATTTAGAGTAGGTCTTGAAATTGAGGATATCGCCGCAGTATTCTTGAAGCGAAAGAATTTTGGTGATGGTCGAGCTGTTCCACCTTGTAGGCGGTAACTGCTTGCCCTTTCCAGGTCGTTTAACGCCCTTCTGCAGCCAATAGGCGCGAGGGGTAAGTATTCCATCCCTTTCAAGCTGCGCTGCGATCTGCTCCGTTCCGAGGCCGTCCAGGGTCATACTGTAAATGCGCTTGACTACCAGGGCGGCTTCATCGTCCACTATCCAGCGTTTCGGATTGTCGGGGTCTTTCATATAACCATAGGGAGGCTGTCCCATCGGTTCGCCAGCGTTGCCCTTGATCTTATTGCTGATACGGCGCTTTTTGCTGATATCACGTGCGTACCATTCATTGAACAGGTTGCGGATCGGCGCCAGCTCGTTTTCACCTTCGGCGGTGTCGATATTGTCCGAGACTGCCACAAGACGGATATCATGCTCGGGGAAAAATTCCTCGGTCAAGCGTCCGACCTCAATATAGTTTCGTCCGAGACGGGATAGGTCCTTGACGAACACGGCAGCGGCGCGTCCTTCTTCAAGCTGACGGATCATATCCACAAAGCCGGGGCGATCCATCGTAACGCCTGAAATACCATCGTCCATAAAATGAACTAAATTCGTATAGCCTTTTTCTTTGGCTACTTTGGTGAGCAGCTTTTTCTGATTGCCAATGCTGTAGCTCTCACCTTCAAGATTATCGTCACGGGAAAGTCTCTCATAAAGAAAGGCTGTCACGTCACGGGATTTTTTGTTGTTCGACTGTTTCACAAGTCCTCCTTTCCAGGACAGTCGGACAACAATTTTTCTTGCGTGAGCATTACTTCACGCTTATATTATACCGCGCCCGACAGCCACTTGTCAGCCGGGTTTGCAGAAGTTTTACGATTTACTTTCACAATCTGCCTGCATAAGGCGTAAAAGGATCGCGCCGAAGGTATTGGCGTTTCCTTCTTTGAATACCGGCTTTACGACAAACGACCTACCCTCGATACGGTAGGTCGTTGTTTCTTCCAGAGGATTTTCACTTGCTTTATTTTCTTTGCCTTTCGGCAATTTATTTTCTTGCATAGTAACCCCTTTCAGTAACTAATTTAACAAAAACGAAAATAGGCTGAACGGACGGCTGCTTGGCGTCAGCTCCACGGGAATTTCACCCTCACGCGGTTCTCGCGCGACCCTACCTATTGCCTGCGACGCCTCGCCACCTGAATATGGTTGCACGCTCGGGCTGTAGCTGTAAGGGAG
>JAFXAZ010000090.1 GCA_017521985.1 Lachnospiraceae bacterium | reverse complement strand
CCGGCATCCTCCTCATTTACAAAGGCATCCAAGCTTTCCGCCGGGCGTAAAGCCTCTGTAGCCAGCAAAACATCTTCCTTGGAAATCCCGGTCATTTTTGCCAGCTCGGCAATGGTAGGTTCTCTATGGAACTTTTTTTCAAACTGTTCTCTTGCATAGTGTAGCTTTACTCCCTGCTCTTTTATCCCCCGGCTGACATGTACCTGCGTATTATCACGTATAAACCGCTTCACCTCTCCCAAAATTACCGGAACCGCATAGGTAGAAAACTGAAGCTCTCGTTCCTCCTGAAACCCTTCCACGGCTTTACAAAGTCCTACGCAGCCTACTTGAAACAGTTCCTCCATGTCCTGCCCTCTGCTGCCGAAGCGCTTTATCACAAAATGTACTAATCCGATATTTTGCGAAATAAGCTGCTCCTTATCCTTCATAGGCTTCTTCCTCGTATTTACCAAGGCGTTTAGACAAGGTAACCGTAGTTCCCTTCAACACTTCACTTTCCACCTGCACATCGTCCATAAAAGCTTCCATAAAGGCAAAGCCCATACCGGAACGCTCAAGCTCCGGCTTTGTAGTAAACATAGGCTCCATGGCCTTCTCAATGTCCGCAATGCCTTTCCCGGTGTCTTCCACTACCACCTGTAAAAGATACCCTTCCTCATCCCGATAAATCATGCCGGAAACATACACCATAGCCGTTTCTTTTTCTTCGTAACCATGAATAATGGCATTGGTAACCGCCTCCGATACGGCCGTTTTAATATCTTCTATTTCTTCCAAGGTTGGATTCAAATAGGTAAGAAACCCTGCCACGGCCACTCTTGCAAAGCTTTCATTTTCGCTTCTTGCCTGAAAGCAAAGCTTCATCTCATTCACTAACTCCATATTGTCTACCTGAATTGATTTTGTTTTCATATTGTTCCCTCATACTTTCCAATAAATTTCTCTACCCCTGACAACTGTAAAATTTTTGCCATATGTCCTGTTACATTACAGACAAGCACTTGCCCCCCAAAGCTATGTACTTTTCGATACCGCCCTACCAAAAGTCCAATTCCGGAACTATCCATAAATCTGGTTCTGGCAAAATCAAAAATAACTTTGTCTGCTGTTCCGTTTAACAAGGTCTCATCAATCTGTTCTGCCAGCTCCGAAGTTTTGTGGTGGTCTATTTCTTCCGGAAGTGTCACGATTAAAACATTGTCTTCTTGTCTTATAAATTTCATATGCCCTCCTACACAAAAAAATTGCACGAAAAAGAAACTCTTGTTCTCTTTCGTGCAAATATAATCATATTAAATTTTATTGCATACTGTCTAATGCGCGCTTTGCCTGGCTTGCTCTGGTCGTATTTGGGAAACGTTCGATGACGATACCATACACCTCTTTAGCCTTATCCAATTTTTTCTCTGCCTGATAGGAGCTTGCAAGATAGAACAGGGAGTCTGCATTTTCAGAATAATACATAACTGCAAGTTCTAACTCAGAAACTGCCGTATCATACTCCCGTGCTTCGTATGCCGCATATCCCAAGTCATAATGATACTGTGCAAGAGATGGGCTTGTCAGCGCCTTCATACTATCATAAAGTCCCAAAATACTGTTCGTATTTTTCTCAAAAAACGCTTCGTTTTTTACGCAAATATCCATATGTGGCTGAACACCGGCTATATCCTTAGCGTCTGCAAGGTATGTCGCCACTGCACTAAGCAACGCATTTACTGCCTCTGCATTACTGTCTTCCCCATATATATCACCATACTGTGCCACAATTGCATCCCGCTCTTCTGTCAAATCTGCAAGCCGACTTTCCAGGGAAGCAATGGTTGCTGACTGTGCTTCTCTGTTTTCATTGGCAATGCGAATATTTTCCTCTAACTCAGAACGGACATCCTGCAACCTTCCCGGCATAATAAGGAAGAAAATAATAGCCATACCCAATAAGAAACCAATTACAAATCCAAGCAACGTGCCTTTTCCGGTATTTGGCTCAATTACCTCAGCCGGCTGAATAATGATTTCATTATCACGCTCATATCTGACAACAGAATCCTTCGTTTTTGGCTTGGCCTTATTGCTTTTTTGCTTGGTCATTCGGGTAATTTCACGTAAATATCGCTGTGCCTGAGTATTGCCATGGTCAATATGGGTCACTCTTTTTAAAATCGGATAGGCTTTATCCCAATGCTCCTGCTCCATATAAAGCAATGCCAGAAGCAAATTGGACTTAATATGATTTGGATTTAACGATACGATTTTCTTTAACTGAATAATCGCCAAATCATCACTTCCCTGATGACATAAATCCAGTGCGGTATTATATTTGTGAATTGCCTGATTATACGTATCCAGCCTGCTCTGATTGTTTTGAAGTCTGGAAATATAATCACTGGCAATGTTTTTATTCGGCTGCAGGTTTTTGCTGATAATCCATTCTCCAAGGGCAGATACCACTTCACCCATTTCAAAATAGATAAGTCCCAACAGGTTACGTGCATCCACATGCTCTTTATTTAATTTAAGGCTCTGTTTTAAAGCAGTAACAGCGCCTGTTAAATCCCTAATCTGTGCCTTCTCTAAGCCCTCGTTATATTTACGGTTGGAGGCCTCGATGATAAGCTTGTACTGTCTCACATCGCATTTACAGGCAGTACAAAAATCATGCTGCGTAAGAGTGGCACCACAACGGTAACACTTCATACACTATCTCCTATTTGTAGTTCCATTATTGTCCTGCTGCATAATCTTAAATAAAAGATCTGTAGCATCTGTCATATCCTGATTGTAAATGACATCTTCTATGTCACCCACTTCAGGACTTTTGTAAAACTTTTTGAGTTCTTCCTCAAATTGAATCATGCCGGCTCTCCTTTCTTTCCCCAGAAAACGCTAAATGATTACTAAGTAATTTTTTAACTTGTCCTACTAAATATAATGATCCAACTATATATATATAATCAAAATGTTGTTGTTTTGTTAATGCAGTGCAGATTGCCTCTTGAAAATTTGGAATGTTGTTGCATATTGTTCCATTTTGGGGCAACTCATTCTCTTCCTGTTGACCCTTTTGAAGCTCCTTGCCTAATATCCTGGCTGATGCAAGCAACTTCTCCGCAGGCACTCCGCGCTCTCCAAAAACCTCCGTTACAAGCACCTCTTTAAACAATCCGGTTTCCAAAATCATCTGAAGCATCTTGCCGTATTCTTTGTCCGATACTGCTGAAAAAATAAGCGTGCGCCTGCCTTTACAATCATCTTCTTTCACGCTGTCAAGGAACGCTCTAATACCATCCACGTTGTGTGCTCCGTCCAAAAACACATTAGGAAGCGTCTCCTCCATACGGCCTGCCCAAGTGGTTTCATATAGTGCTTTTTGTAGCTTTTCCGTCGATACATCCTCTTTCTTTAGGACACCCTGCTTTATTAAATTTTCAAACCCTGCAAGAGCCAGACACACATTGTCGATCTGATACAAAGCCTGCGTATTTAACGTAATTGGAATAGTTCCATAATAACTGGAAAAATATGAAAAAGCAACGGATTTTTCATAAACTCTTTGACAGCAGCAGACTTCTTTATCCAGAATTCGACATGCGCTTTCAAGTTCTGTCGCTTTTTTCAGAAAAACATGAGCCACCTCTTCATTGTGTGCCGCCACAATGCAAGGCACCTTTCCCTTCATAATGCCTGCTTTTTCCTCCGCAATTGCTTCCGGCGTATTTCCCAGATATTCAGTATGGTCCAGTGCAATATGGGTAATCATGGTGAGCACTTTGTCCGCTACTGCATTGGTTGCATCCAGTCTGCCGCCAAGCCCTGTTTCCAGTACCAGTATATCCACTTTTTCCTTTTGAAAAGCATACATACCGATAAAAAACATCATATCAAAATAGCATGGCTGATAGTCATCCTTCGTGCTGTTTAAAAGCTTCTGCACAAACTGTACCGCTTCCACAAACAATTCTCCGGAAATCATACTGCCATTCACACGGAAGCGCTCTCTTACATCTACCAAATGAGGGGATGTAAACAAGCCCACCTTTAAACCGGCACACTCTAATAAGCCCGCCAGATAGGCAGATGTGGAACCTTTTCCATTGGTTCCGGCAATGTGTACAATCTTCATCTGCCTGTCAGGCTGACCCATTTGAGTCAGAAATTTTGCTATTTTTTGTAGGGAATGATTAGAATTAAAACGAGGAATACGGTAGAGATACTCTACCGCTTCCTCATAATTTGCTACATAGTCTTGCATAACTGTGTAAGTCTTTCCTTAACCTGTTCCATCATCTGCATGTACTTGGTCTGCTTATCCTTTTCTTCCTGAATCTTCGCAGCCGGAGCCTTGGAAATAAATTTCTCATTGCCAAGCATACCTGCAACTCGCTTTAATTCACCTTCCAGACGCTTTTCTTCCTTCTGCAGACGTTCGATTTCCTGCTTAATGTCCACTAATTCCGCAAACGGAATGTAGATAGTAGCATTTGCAATCACTACGGAAACTGCATCCTCTGCAATACCGGTCTTATCAGACTGAACCTGTACTTCAGAAGCATATGCCAAAGAAGCAAAGAATAACTTACCTTCCTCAAAGGTATTTTTTAAGGATTCCTTCTCGCTTACCACATAAACAAGAGCCTTCTTGCTAGGCGGAACATTCATTTCCGTACGTACATTTCGGATACCACGAACTGCTTCCTTGATAATCTCGATATCTCGTTCTTCCTTAGCAAAGTGACGTTCCTCGGTATATTCCGGCCACTTGGAAATCATAATAGATTCCTCTTCGCTCTGTAAGGTACAGAAAATCTCCTCGGTAATAAACGGCATGTATGGATGTAATAATTTAAGAGCATCCAGCAAAACAGTCTTTAATGTGTACAATGCAGCATTCTGGCTTCCGGCATCGTCTGTAGCATAAAGACGAGGCTTAACCATTTCAATATACCAGTCACAGAATTCATCCCAGATAAAATCATATACCTTCTGAACCGCAATACCTAATTCGAAGTTTTCCATATTGTCGGTTACTTCTTTTGCAAGGCTGTTTAACTTGGATAAAATCCACTTATCCACCGGTGCAAGCTCATTCAGAGCAGGTGTTGTAACCGCCTTGTCTGCCATATTCATCATAATAAATCTGGATGCATTCCATACTTTATTCGCAAAGTTACGGCTGTTTTCTACTCTTTCATAGTAGAAACGCATATCATTACCAGGCGCATTACCGGTAATAAGGGTCAAACGAAGTGCGTCAGCACCATACTGGTCAATAATCTCCAATGGGTCAATACCATTGCCCAAAGATTTACTCATCTTGCGTCCCTGACTGTCACGTACCAAACCATGGAATAATACAGTCTTAAACGGACGTTCCTTCATCTGCTCAAATCCGGAGAAAATCATACGGATTACCCAGAAGAAGATGATATCATATCCGGTAACCAATACATCTGTCGGATAGAAGTAATCCAAATCTTCGGTCTTTTCCGGCCAACCCAAGGTAGAGAACGGCCATAATGCAGAAGAAAACCATGTATCCAACGTATCCGGATCCTGTGTATAGCTTTCACAGCCACAGTTAGGACATGCACTTGTTGGTGCATCCTTAGATACGATATATTCGCCACACTTATCGCAGTAGTATGCCGGGATTCTATGTCCCCACCATAACTGACGGCTGATACACCAGTCACGGATATTGTCTGTCCAGTTAAAGTAGGTCTTATCCATACGTTCCGGAATCAGTTCAATATCGCCTGTTTTCACTGCTTCTACAGCAGGCTTGATAAGCTCGTCCATCTTAACAAACCACTGCTTTTTAATCATCGGCTCGATGGTAGTCTTACATCTGTCGTGTGTACCAACGTTGTGTGTATAATCTTCAATCTTAACCAATAAACCTAATTCGTCTAATTCTTCAACAATCTGCTTTCTGGCTTCATAACGGTCTAACCCTTCAAACTTACCACCATTTGCATTAATGGTTGCATCGTCATTCATAATATTGATTTCCGGCAGATTGTGACGCTTACCAACTTCAAAGTCGTTCGGGTCATGCGCAGGAGTAATCTTTACTACACCGGTACCAAATTCCATATCAACATAAGAATCCACTACGATAGGGATTACACGGTTGATTAACGGAAGCATAACCTTCTTACCATGTAAGTGTTTATAACGCTCATCATCCGGATGAACTGCCACTGCAGTATCACCAAGCATGGTTTCCGGACGTGTGGTTGCAAATGTAAGAAATTCTGTCTTACTTGGTTCTCCGTTATCATCCATTACCGGATACTGAATATGCCAGAAATGACCTGCCTGCTCCTGATACTCTACTTCTGCATCAGATATAGAGGTGTTACATACCGGACACCAGTTAATAATACGGCTGCCTTTGTAAATCCAGCCTTTTTCATGCATTTTACAGAACACTTCGGTAACAGCATTATTACAGCCTTCATCCATAGTGAAACGTTCTCTGTCCCAGTCACAGGAAGAACCTAATTTCTTTAACTGACTGATAATACGTCCGCCGTACTCCTTCTTCCATTCCCATGCTCTTTCCAAAAAACCTTCACGACCGAGGTCTTCCTTGGTAACGCCTTCTGCACGCATTGCTTCGATAATCTTTACCTCTGTAGCAATAGAAGCATGGTCTGTACCCGGCTGCCACAGTGCATTGTAGCCCTGCATTCTCTTAAAGCGGATAAGAATATCCTGCATCGTATTGTCCAATGCATGTCCCATGTGTAACTGACCGGTAATATTTGGCGGCGGCATTACAATGGTAAATGGCTTCTTGCTTCTATCCACTTCTGCATGGAAGTATTTTTTCTCTAACCATTTCTGGTAGAGTTTGTCTTCAATTCCTTTCGGATCATATGTCTTTGCTAATTCTTTACTCATGAACTTTTGCTCCTTATTGTATGTGTAACCATAGTTAATATAAATGTATCGCTAAAGTACCATGTTTGTCAAGATAAAAGCAACGCTTATGTAAGGAATATATGGAATCGGGGCCTTTAAACGCATCCCTTTTATGTTTCCTTTTAGGAATTGAACCACCAATAGTAAGCTTCCGGAGAGTGCCTGCACCATAAAATATGCCAACAAGTAGTGTTCCACACCTTTTTCCAAAAGCATGTACAAACCACACAAAAAAAATACAATTACATCTCCAAGACCATATAAATTCAAAAAATGCGCCAATATCTGAAGAACCAGCAAAACCAATCCTGCTGATAAATACTCCACCATACTATGCAGCTCCCTTTCATTCGGTGTCATCATCTTTATGACTACCTGTAACAGAAAAGCCAGCACACCAAGCAAATGGGAATAACGTACCACCTGCATTTCTTGAACATCCTGCCACGAAACCCAAACAAGATACCCATCAAAAATCAAACTGGCCATTATTTCGAATCCTTGTACGCAATTCATCTAACACCGTGCCTTCCACCACAACAAAGGTTGGTTTGCTGATCAATACCTCACCATTTTTAAATGCTTTTACAATCACTTCATATTCCTGTTCCGCAATTCCAAGGGGAATAGAAAATTTCAAGCATTCCTTTTGTCGAAGAGCCGGACGTTCATATTCAAACACACAATTTAAATCAGGCTCTACTCCTAAAAGCTCCTCCGGAAATATCACTTCGATGCGTTCCACATATCCACTGGTGAATATATCCAAAACTGCTCCATCCCCTGTTTTAAAAATATGCTCCTCCGGATTCCGTTCCTTGTACAAGTTGGTTTCCAGTGTAAAACTTAAGCCTTCCTCTCCAACCACTTTGGCATTACACACACGGTCTGATGCAACAGCTGAAATTGCCACTTCACCAACAAATAATGAATTCTCCTTGTTTATTTCCACCATTACCTTTCCTTCACTATCACAAGAAAATTCCGCCTGCATATGATTGTCCTTATTGCGAACAAAAACGGTAAACTCCTGCAAACCGCTTATGGTATCCTTTGCCCATAAAGTCACCTGTTTTGCCTGTTCTGTAATATCCAAAATCCTCAAATTCTGCAATTCCTCCAAACCATATATCTCAGGTGCTTCTCCATCCGGAATAATGGTCAATCCGTTTTGAACATCCCGCGCTTCTTCAGAACAATATGCCTTTCCTTTAAACTCTGCTATTGCCTGAGGATATAGGTAAAATGCAGACGTGTCCGAATTCACCGTAAAATTCTGTGACACTTTCACCTGCACTGCATGATTCAGCCTTTCCCCCATGAATATTCCAGGCCTTAACAACGCTTCTGCCTCTCCGGACACCTGTATGCTCAAACTATCATTTAAAAAGGCTTCCGAACTAAGTGCTGTATCACCATGCGGAATAGTTACCTGCATCCACCCTTGACTGGTCTCATTCTCAGCATTGATACGCAATGTGTTAATCTGAAAATCAAAGGTTGCTGCCTTGTCCATACTCGCACCTACATGCAATATATGCTCTGTCACTCCGTCTGCTTTTACAAACCAAATGCTTTCCTCCCCTTGATGTGTAAATTCTGTATCTTCAAGGGTAAGCTTTTCTGTAAATAGTTTTGCATTCTCAGGGTAAGAATCATCCGCCGGATACTGTGGTCCATCTTCATTCCCCAGTGCTATAGTGGCAGTACCACTCAAATTTCCGGCCACGTCCACTGCAGCCACATGCAGATATTGCACCTCCTCTTTCAAAAGAACCTCTACACTACCCTCAGCCCCTGCCATTTCCACATACACATGTGATTTAGTAACAGTCCCTGTATCGAAGGTATCAATATAGTAATAATATCCCTTTACCCCACTGACAAGAGTATTCTTTGTAATATTACTTTCCAACTGTTTCGTATCCCTGGAATAACTTTCACACTTATGATAATAAACAGTTCCATTATCTCTTGGTTTGATCCAAGTTACCTTTACTTTATTGGTATCCAGCATCTTTATGCAATCTTTCTGCAAAATTACCACATCAGGTGCCGCCGTATCTGTGGCTTTTACTCCTTCCAAGGAAGTCTGCTCCAGAAATGCCTCCATTTTACCGGTAATGGTGCCATATCCTGCGCCATTATTTCCTCCGCCGCTGTAAGCTTGATTTTTACAGCCATAGCCGGTATTAATATAACTGGTTCCGCCCGTCGTGGGTCCAATTGTCACAATTTCTTTGCCATAAAAGAAAACATCTGTAAAATATGCATATGCATGCGCATCCCAGGCTGAAATAAATATTTTAACTGTTACCGTTACATTTTTTACACCGGCCGGAATCGTAAAATCTGCCCAGCATCCCACATACAAATGGCTGCCACTGGCAGTAATCTCGCCATCATCGTCATAATCCTCTGCATACTTTGCATTTGCTTCCACCACTCGTCTGGAATGAATTACCGCACCGGTATCTGCGTTTGTTATAATAAATTGAATATAACCATTACCTGCATGCCAGGAAGTCTGCTGGCTTGCCGAAAGAACCAGATTTGTATTTCCATTGGTAGGGTATGTTGCAGTAAAGGTTCTGACAAATCCTTCTCCTGCCTGCAAACAATAGTGCTCTGGTGCTTGACCAACGACTGCATATGAATTGGTTGATGTTTTGTAGTGATACTCTTCATCAGAAGAATGCTCTGTCTCCGTTATGCTAATTGCTCTATTCAAACTTCCTATGTGCTGTACTGCCTCACTTCCCCACGGTGCTCTGCCATAAATACCGGTTTGGTAAATCGGGTACCCGGTCCTGTTGTTTTCCATATATCCGGCAATGGCATGATTGGCGTAATTTCTATATGTTTTGGAAACATGACTCATAAAGGCAATATCTTCTGTTGCCGGGTTATCTATCGTTGTAACAATACTGCTTCCATTTGAAGCACCACCCTGTGCGCCACCTCCACCGCCGCCAAATTTGGAACCTGTACCAGAAGAACTGCTTACCGCCGTCAAGCTGCTGCCCCCGGCACCACCGGCATAAGAACGATTAGCACCGCCTCCGCCGCCGGCAATCAATAAAAGCTCTTTTACTCCATTTCGAGTAATATAAATCTCCGTACCTGCTCCGCCACCGGCGCCATCTGAAGATAGAGATGCTCCACCATTTGCAATACTTCCATTGACGCCGCCACTCATTACATTTCCGGCAGTACCACCATAAATCGTAATGATGTCATTCCTTTTTAGCCAGTATGTTGCAGTGGTATAACCTCCGGCACCACCGGAATAGCTTCCATAATCGCCACCTTTTGCCCCGTATGCAGATAACGTATAATATCCAGCACGCTGTACAACATAGGTTTTGACCTGAGAGTTATAATCTATCCTTTCAGACACATTTGTAACGGAGTTAGTTATCGTATCCGCGTCATATATCATGGTCCAGTCTGATTTGTTCCGAGACTGATACAGCTTGTAGTATTTCTCTGTCTCGTCCGGCTGGGACCAGCTTAAGTTTACCGCCCCAAAACCTCCATATACCTGATAATTATCGGTTGCCTCCAAGACCAATTGAGACCATCGTGCATATAACGTTATATCCCTGCTTGCTGTAAACTCATCACCGGCACGTCCTACAAATTCCGTGCATGCTTCGTCCTCATACCAGCCAGCAAAAGCATAGCCTTCTTTTGTTGCAGCCGGCAGCGCAAAGGGAACATCCTGATAAACAGCGGTAATAGTATCTGTGTGTCCGCTATCCGCCAAATAGGTATAGGTATCATCTTCAAACAACCCTTGAAAATTATCCCCCTTCTGCCATGCAAAGAAGCTTTTTTCCGTCTGCAAACTCCCCATGCACGATCCGCCATTTGCCTCAAACGTAACAAGATGTCCCTGGGATGGTATCAGTTTACTACTATCCACAAAGTAAGTTTCCCCATATACTCCGGATATCGAAGTAACTCCAGCTTTCCCCTCATAGGTACCGCCACTTGGATTAATATTTAATGTACTCTCTACCTTTTCCCACTGGGCATATAGCACAACATCGCCATTGTTTTCATCCGTCAGGTTTATTACCTCCTGCCCATCCTGAAACCATGCTCCGCTTCCATCCGGCATTGTATTCCAGCCGATAAATGCATAGCCTACTGCTGTATATGCATTTTTACGCAGCCTTGTATCCCCATATCCTATTTTTTTAGCTTCCATTCCTTCAAAAATGGCTGCATTGTTATACATATGGCGTGTAATACTCATATACCCATTTACATCTGCATTTATCGGTGCATTCTTTTCATAGCTGACCGTATAATGATTGTAAGAAATTTTTCTGCAAATATGTTGATAGCTGCTCCCCTGCTCCAAGCCTTCACAGTGTGGACAAATAAATAAATAGCATGATTCTGCCGGCATGCTTAAAATGCCCTTTATGGTCTCACTTTTGGCATAAAAAAACAAATCAGTAACCAGCTCATTACAGTCTGCACAATAGGCATTCCAACCATTATTATAATAGTTTTCACATATGCCGGCATTGGTCTGAAATCCCCTATAATTCATTGCTTCAAATGTATGAATACATTGGGCATTCTTCCATGCAACCACCCATTTGCCAATCCTTACGCTTCCCTCCGCAGGTGCCTGATAATAGTGCTCTCCTTCGTTCAAAACACGCAAGCCGGAAACCTGTCCTGTAGAAATTGTATATCCTTCCGGAAGGCTTTCATTGGTCCGATCCATATAATCTGTAGTCCAGGCGGTTCCATCCGGGCTGACGGTTACCCCCGAATAAACTGCCATGTCCCCTGCTTTATCCGCAGCAGCCACTACAGCACTGCTTTTCATAGCAATCAGCACTGCTGCCAAAAGCAGGCACAGAACACACATGACACGGATTCTTACAACCTTTTCTTTATACTGCTTCATATTTTGCTATCCTGATATTTCCCTTGGCTAAAATTTCATAAAACAATGCTACCTGCTCTCGTTCCATCGGAATAATAATCAATTGACTTAAGCCCTCCTGACTATCCTCATCTATAACCGTTCCTTTGTCACTGTACGTAGCCTCAACCCGGATTCGTTCCGCCAACAGACTGCAACGATACTCTTCATTTTCCTTGCATAGCATGTAAATATCAATATAATCTCCAACCCGGATACTCCCTGCTACCCCCTCATACAATTCTTTAATGGGAACACTAATCCATGTCAGTTCCTGATATTCCTTATAATATTCCGTATGCTCCGTGACCATGGACTTTGTCATAATAGTTCCTGCTGATAGCTTCGTTCCAAGAACCATATCATGCAAGCTTTCCATATCTGATACATAGTCACTTGGAAGCCAATCCACCGGAATGTTCTTCCTTTCAAAATACTGATTCACATTTTGCTTGGTTATTACCATATTCTCAGAAACCGTATCCTTAACACATATTACCTCCGCATACACAGGCTCTTTCTGCATACTTTTTTGTATCATTAACAGTACGGAAAACATCAGAAACGCCAGTACCAGACTAATAACCCCAATCCACAATTTTTTCTTCTTATTCATACACCATTTCCTCACTTACCATATCTACACAATGCTCCTTTACTGCCATTATCTCCACTCCAAACAAGAATTCTATAGGAACTGCAATCCTAGCGTAAACAGAACTATTTTGAATATCCGTACCATCAGGAGCCGCCACAGAAATCGCTTTATCATAAAGTGTCTGACTGCAAGCATGGACGGCATCATAAACAAATTCTGTAGTTCCTATAGAAGTCACTTCATATACTCTGAAATCCAAAATTTGAACTTCTCCTGTAATTCCCAACTTCTGTCTTACCTTTTCAGTTCCCAAACCCTTCCCCAAAAACTCAGAAAAAACAGCTTTTGTTTCCTCCACATTTTCAAACACCAATTCCCCGGTAGCCCCATAATGATATGGATCTATGAGAAGGGCTGCCAAATTAGCCTGTGTAATACAATCTTCCAAATATTGGTTGACATATCCGGCACGCAGAACCTCCAGCAAAACACACCAGCATATCACTGCCCACATCAGAATAATCATTGCCAACAACTTATGAATTGCACCCTTGTCTTTTTTCTTCACAATTTCCTCCTAATGCTTAGCTGTGGAATATAAGTTTATTTTTATAGGAATCTCCCAGTCCTGAACAGTCTCATAAAGAAATGGGATTGCCACATGTAAATCTACACTTAAATCCCCTTCAATAACCAGCTCAATCTGCTCACCATAGCCTGCAGGAGAGGTAGTGGTCCCTGTCAAATTTACATTAGCGAGCCCTTCCTGCTCCAAATCTGCTCTCAAAGCCTCCATGGCGGTGCTCTTCAAACACCCCATTGTTTCCATCTCCAACATATAAGCTCTGGCAATCTGATTTAACTCTTCTCTTGTCCGAAACACTTCCATAAACCGTCCTGATAATAACACCAGTCCAAACACCATGCCGGTGCTTAAAAGCACCGGCAATAGTTTTTCTGCAAAACCTGCATCCTTTTTTCTCATATTAATCAGGCTCCCACACCTGTGGATAAGATATTACCGATTTCGGTAGTCATATTGCCAACCAGCGTTTCTACAAATTCTGTCATTTCGCCCTGGAAAATCACCAACAATACTACTGCAATTACTGCCAGACCTACTTCTACTACAATTGCCTTATCTCCGTTGTCCTTTGCCATAAATACCTTGTTTAACCATGTTTTCATACTAAAATCTCCTTTTTATAAATAATTGATATTTTGAATTGCTGCCAAAATACAGCCATACATTACCAGCACTAATACGCCGATAAACAATAACATTTGAAACACCTGAAGCTGCATCTCCAGTGCTTCTTTTTTCTTGTGCAACTGCATCCGTTCCATTTCCTCTATCTGCAGCCTGATATCCTCCAATAACTTGACTGCATACCCGGAATCCTGCATTTGCCTTAGTATCAGACAGAAACTGCTGACATAATGATTTCGAAAGCGATTTTCAAAGTCATCTAAAGACCTTGCCATATTCTCGCCATTTACCAAGCACTCTGCCAGCTTGTGAAGAGCTCCCTTTAACCTTTTGTTTTTGATAAGTTCCTCACTTTCCAACAATGCCTGCTGAATAGAGAGCCCTGCTTGTAACTGTACGGAAATGGTTTCATACAGCCATTTTAAATCCTTTAAAATCATGTCATTGTCCCTCTCATTGGACAAATATAAAATGATTACCGGAAGAAACATGCCTATTACAAAGCCAAACGCCCCTGCAAGCCACTGCCATCTGACCAAAACTGCACAACACATAAAACCAGACAAAGCACTGCTTATCAGAAAATGCCCGACACTTCTGTAAATTACAAGCTCATGCAATGCTTCCGCACCATAAGCTTTCAGAAACTCCTCCAGTTCCTCTGTTAAGCTTTCCACAATTTTTCTCATAGCTTTACTCCTTTTCATAAGCTCCTATTTTCCAGAAAAACAGCAGTACAATCAGCCCCATATAAATGGTACATCCCTTGCTGACCGAATTGCCCCACATAAGCTCTGATATGGATACCATAAGAAACTTACTAAGCACCATAAGGATAACAAGACTTAATACCACAATAGCGGTCATTTCCATTTCGGCAGTATGCTTAATACTCTGCCGTTCTTTCTTACTGGTCAGATAAGCCTGAATACTTCTTCGGGAACTGGAAAAAACAGAGCCAAAATCGCTGTTATACATGCTGCACACGTTCAGATTATGTATAAACTCCTGCCACTTTGGATGCTCTAGGCGAACCTTTAGCTGCTCTAAAATCATCCTGCCTGACCAGCCTTGATTCACCTGTCTGTCCACATTTCTCAAGGCCTGTCCAATAGGACCCTTCAAATAGGAACTGCAATGACTTAAAATGGCAATTGGCTCCTCGCCGGTAGCTGCAAAACTTTCAGTCACATTTAAAAGCTCCAGTAGGTACCGCTCCGTATTACGTAAATTTTTCCTCCGCGTGCTTTCAAGAATTATCCTCATAAGCACACTTAATACGATGCAAAACCATGCAGCATACCAGAGCTTTTTACTCAAGACTGCAACCAGAAGAAAACTACAACTTAATACCAGCATACAAAAAATAATCCACACCTTTGCACTGACAAAGGGAAAATAATTGCGGATACCACTGTAAAACAATAATAACTCCAGCCTGTCCCATGGCTTGGTACTGTTTACATCCGGCAAAATTTTTACTCTTAGCCTTTTGGTCTCTGACACAAGAAAATGCTTGGTGTAAATCACAATCTCCTGCACACCGGTATCCCACAACCAACTGATAATCAGTGTGAGTCCGATGTTCAGTAGTAGTAAAACCATGCCATTAAGCAATAGTATCATGCTTTGCCTCCCTTTCATAAACGCTCCTGGTAGTGATTAGCCCCTTGTCATCCACTTTCACTTCCGTAATGGTGTCCAGTTTGAAATCCTTCATGTAACACACCGTTGAGATGCAGCCCAACATTTTCTTGATTTCCTCCTGGCTGTAATCCGATTCGTACTTTACATAGTCTGCCAGCTTATAAAGTGCTGCCACACCATCTTGTCCATGCACGGTTGCCAGTCCCAAATGCCCTGTGTAAGCAGCATTCAGGAAATAAAGTGCCTCACCGCCCTTGATTTCACCGATTACAATGTAATCCAAGTCAATCAAAAGAGCATTGATGCTAAGCTCCTTTAACCCATAGCGCACCTTGCTTTCGCCCTTCTGTTCCAAAATGTGCTGGAACATCATATCCGGATGTACCTTGCTGAATAGTTCCTCATTTTCCTGAATAACTAAGACAGACTTGTCTCGCGGTATTTCATCTAAGAGTGCATTTAATAGCGTGGTCTTCCCACTGGCACCCTTGCCGGCAATAAGAACATATCCTTTTCGTATCTGCTTTTTTAAATATTCCGCATGTTCCTTAGAGAGCATACCCACTTCTTGTAAATCCTTCAGGCTTGGCTTTTCCTTTGGAATCTTGCGAATATGCAGATAGGGCGTGTCCACCGAATTAATGATGGACTGGCTTATATTAAAACGAAGGATAAAATCCTTATTGCTGACTTTGTCGGTAAAGCTCTGCATAGCATGAGCTCTGGAAATGCTGACCTGATTTTTGGCAGCCACAAATTCTGTAAACTGCTTCAGCTCCTGGGGCGTCTTAAAGCATACGGCACTATCCTCACGCCTGCCCAAACGCTTCACCCGCACCCGGTCATAAGAAATAACTTTAATGTCTGAAATCTCCCTGTCTTTAATCAAGGGCTCCAAAACATGATATCCGGTAAAGTAGGTAAACGGTTCCTCCCGGACAAAGGGAACCTTATTTTGTTCTGTAAATTCACCTTTCAAAAACTGCATAAAAAAATACCTCCTTATTACGTATATGCATAAGGAGGCGTTTTCGTCGCACTTTTTTTGTCGATTTAATAAAAAATTTAGAAATAGATGATTTGTCGTCCAATTTTAGACGATACATCGTCGTTTTCCAGCTTTTCGATGATTTTCAGGGAGAAGTCAATAGCACAGCCCATACCGCGGCCTGTAATAATATTTTCATCTGCTTCACATCGGTTATAAGTCACACTGGCACCGGTAAGTTCCTCTTCAAAGCCCGGATAACAACATGCCTTTTTCCCTTCTAACAATCCCAGATGGCCAAACACAGAAGGTGCCGCACAAATAGCCGCAATATATTTTCCTGCTGCCGCAAAGGCTTTTACCTGTTCCATAAGACTTTTAACCTGTTCCAGATTGCGAGTTCCCGGCATACCGCCCGGCAAAACAAGCATATCTAAGGAATCAAACTCTACATCTTCAAGCATCTTATCCATAACAACCGGTATACCATGTGCACCGGTTACCTGTATAGAATCCGTCACGGAAACCATATCCACCTGAATTCCTGCCCGACGGCACAAATCCACCACAGTAAGTGCCTCTATTTCCTCATAACCTTCTGCAAAAAAGATTGCAATTTTTTTCATTCTTGTCTACCTGCCTTTCTCTGTGTTATGATTAAGAAAATAATCCAAAGGAGTATTTTATGGAAATCGAAAGAAAATTTTTAATAAAAGCCCTGCCGGATGATTTGGACTCCTACCCATGTGTCCACATCGAGCAAGGCTATCTAAATACCAATCCCGTAGT
>JAFXAZ010000089.1 GCA_017521985.1 Lachnospiraceae bacterium | reverse complement strand
TTTTCAAAAGCAGTAGACATCTGCCTACATAAGAAGTATTGTTAAATCACCACAAAATAACAATCAACAAAGGTCAAATATCCACTGCCTATGAAAATAATACCATTCCATATCTGCTTTCACAAGCAGTTTTATTTTGTAAATGCACCTCCATGATAGGTAGTTACTATTTTTACTACTTTTATTTCATGGAGGTCATTTTATGTACGAAGATATTTTTGAATTAGTAACTAACGCTGCACGTAAAAGAAATCTAAAGGAATCTACGGCAAATGCGTATTGCCATGCTCTTAGCCCATTTCTAAATGCTACTAACAAACCTTGGCAAGAACTCACAATAGAAGATGCAGATAATTATCTAACTGCAAAACGAATGGCGGGTATTATGCCTGAAACCTACAACCACTACTACGGTGCTTTACGTTTTATGTATAAAAGAATTCTAAAGCTTAACTGGGATGAGGATGAAATTCCAAGAATGAAACGAGACCGTAGCCTTCCTACCATCCTAAATAAAAATGAAATAGATGCTCTTCTTGATGCGACTACCAATCTAAAATATAAAGCTATTTTTGCTGTTATGTATTCTGGTGGTCTTCGAGTATCTGAAGCAACTCATTTACACTATGACGATATTTCAAGAAGCAATCATTCTATTCATATCAAAAACACAAAGAGTCGAATGGATCGATATACAATTCTTGCTGACAGAACGCTTGATATTCTCACTGAATACTGGTATCAGTGCGGTAGACCTCGAAATATTTTATTTCCTAGTCAAACAACTGGAGAATATCTGGATATTTCTGCTGTAAATCAAGTGTTAAAAAGAAGTTCTAAAAGAGCCGGGATTACAAAGCATGTAACATCCCATGCTTTTCGTCACAGTTTTGCCAGCCATCTTTTAGAATCCGGGTGTGACATCAAATACATTCAGGCGTTATTAGGACACCTTGATCCTAAATCTACGGAGATTTATCTTCATGTAAGCAACAAAACGCTGCTTGGTATTCGCAGTCCTTTTGATGTACAGGAGGATTAGTCATGTCAGACAAACCTACTGTACAAGATATCTTTCATCGTTTTTATCCTGATTATCTGGATAAATACTCGCCATCTCCGGTACAGATGAAAGTTGCCAACTGTATTATCAATTGCAAGACTGGCGCCTATGGTGCTAACATCAGCGTCTGTGAAGACTGTGGACATCCACAGATTCATTATAATTCCTGTCGCAACAGATGCTGTCCTATGTGTCAGGCCCTCCCAAAAGAGAGATGGATGGATAAACGCCGTGAAGATGTTTTGGAAGCTCCTTACTTCCATGTAGTGTTTACTGTACCTCAAGAACTAAATCCATTAATCTACAGTAACCAACAGCTTTTATATGATGCTCTGTATCATTCTGTCTCAGCAACAATTGATGAGTTAACTGCAGACACAAAGCATCTTGGTGCAAGAGTTGGATATATTTGTGTATTACACACTTGGGGTTCCGAAATGAATTATCATCCCCATATCCATGTCATTCTTCTTGGTGGAGGTCTGACTGCTAAAAATCAATGGCGTGATAATGGAGAAGAATTCTTTCTTCCAATAAAGGTTTTATCGAAACTATTCCAAGGTAAATATCTGGATGAATTAAAGACTCTTTGGGAAGAGCAAAAACTACAATTCCACGGAAGTAGTGAGAAATATCGTAATCACTATACATTTAAAGAGTTGCTGAATATCTGCTATGAAAAAGACTGGGTTCCACACTGTAAGAAAACCTTTAACGGTGCACAGTCCGTCATTAATTACCTCGGCAAATACACCCACAGAATTGCCATCAGCAATCATAGAATCATCCGCATGAATGAAGATACCGTTACTTACTCTGTAAAAGATTACCGTGAAGAAGGTAAGTGGAAAGAATACACCATTCCCGGAGTTGAATTTATCCGAAGATTTCTTATGCATGTACCACCAAAGCGTTTCGTGAGAATCCGCCACTATGGATTACTCAGTACTCGAAGCAAGACTAAGAATCTGACCTTGTGCCGGAATCTGCTTGGTTGTAAGCAGTATCTATCCCGATTAAAAGATATAGAAACATCCCAGATACTTGAAACCCTTTATGGTATTAAAGTTACTGTTTGTAAATGCTGTGGCGGTCATCTTGGCAGACCACATAAAAGAATACCGCTTCGGATTTAAATACTATAATTCATACTTTTTCAAAAGCCTCAGAAATGAGGTTTATTTGTCATGTCTTGATTTTGAATAATCACCTCCGATTCCAATAGTATAGACTTCTCATTTCCGTAAGGTACAAAGATTGAAACTCCATACATATCGGCTATCCGGACGCGACTTTGTTCACTATAGAAAAATCGAAATTGGTGCAAACGACAGGGCAGTTTATCACAACATATAAGCTGCTTTATCGTTTACACCAACTTCGATTGGTTTCTAATCAAGTTCCTAATCGAAAAATATCTTTTGTAATGTCTTTTTGAATTCGAATGTATTTTATCTGAATTGGTATCAATACCTTTTCTCCAAACAAAAATCGTAACACCCAAATTGCAGAAACAGCCTGACTGATAATTGTCGCCAATGCAGCTCCGCGTACTCCCATATCTAATCCAAAAATAAAAATTGGGTCAAGAATGATATTAGTCACTGCTCCAATAATAATAGAAAACATCCCAATTTTTGGAAATCCCTGTGCATTGATATAGCCATTCATACCAGTGGTAATCATGGAAAATACCGTACCTATCAAATAAATATTCAAATACTGGCTGGCATAGACAAAAGAGTCTTCACTAGCTCCAAAAGCAAATAAAATTGGTCTATTAAATACATATCCAACGACTGTCAAAATCATTGCACTACATAATAGCAATGCAAAGGAATTACCGATAATCTTCCCTGCTTTT
>JAFXAZ010000088.1 GCA_017521985.1 Lachnospiraceae bacterium | reverse complement strand
TCCCTTCATTGTTGAATATGGAAAGATAGCGTTTGTTTTTATCGTCCTCAGATACCAGCCAACACAGTCCATCCACGAAAACAGGCATTACTTCCTGAATCAGCCTTTCTACGTTAAGAGCCAATTCTTCCAGATTATCACTTCTTAATACCTTAAAGTCGCTGCATGCCATTTTACTTGCAAAAACTCCGCTCTCCGTGGCATCAATCAGATAATCATACTGTTTCATTGCCTCTTCGTTGGTATCCTCATAAATAATATCGAAGACATCCCCAAATCGAGAGTTCGTAATAACATGCCCCTCATTACCATAAGTTTCGCCATTTCTTCCGAAGAAAAGCATCAAAACATCTTCTAAATGACCATAATATTTCATCTGAGCTGCATCCAATACGCAATCCAAATACTTGCCGCGATGTTCACCAAGTTTATATACCAAACGACGATCAAGTAACTCTATTGCTTGATAATCTTTCGGCAGTACGATTGCAAAAGGTATCTTAGCCTTTATTCCTCGAAGTGTAGATGCATGATGAATGAAGTCCTTTTTCAATTGACCATATTCGGATAAGGAGAACTCCTGCATATCTGTATAACTGCAATTGAGTCCCCACTCCTCTGACATGTAATCTGCACCGCTCATCAAAGAATAGTAATAAATACGATTCTGTAACAGTCTTGAACTGCCCCCGTTCTTGCCATAAGAACTAAAATCATCCGGGTGCATTTCTTGATTCAAATACCATTCGTTAGATGGGTCGGTATTGTAACAAGGCATGGAATTTCCGGAACCATCCTGCCAACGCCAGCACTCATAATAGGTTCCCCATGTTTTTTGTGCTGCTTTGGCAATACCTCGACTCAGAGCCACCTGTATTCTCATGTAAGGAATCTGCCATCCTACCTCCGGCATAAAGGTATGCATACCCAATTCATCCTGTAACTTGGTGTAAAGATAAAAACTGTCACAAGGTAGAATCTTTCCTCCTACCTCCATCATCTTTCTGGAAAACATATCACGCATTTCTTCATGAAAAGCTTGTGGGGTTTCGGCGTAACGCTGTTTTGCATACCAATCAGCATCATCAATAGCAAAATCCCCAAGCCTCGTTCCATCCGGCAATTTCGCATAGGGACAAACAAATGCATGTTTTAATGCCTCTAAATTATAGGGTCCTTTGCTCTCCATTATTCTTAACAATCTTCTCCATGTCCCTTGTCTGACATTGCTGGCACTCTCGTGAAGCTGGAATCCCAAAAACCAATCTCCCAATAGGTCTTCATATTCCCGAATTAAGTTCTGGTCAAAATCGTATTTATGATAAATAATACCTCCGTAAATACGATCTACATAAAAAGGAATTTTTCCCTCTTTTACAATCTGGTATAAGGAACTGCCTTTTGCTGCCATTTGATTGAACTTTCTGCTCTCCGGAACAGAAAATGCATGTTGAATTTTTAACCCGGAATCTTGATTAAGCATTCCGTTTTTTTCTAATCCCTTGACGCATTCCTCATTATATACGTGAAAAAACTTCATTTTGAATCCTTCCTAGCCCTTTACGGCACCAATCATAACACCCTTTGCAAAATATTTCTGCAAGAACGGATAGATGCACATTATCGGGAGCGTTGATATTACAATTGCTGCATACTTAATCGCTTCTGAATAAGGGTCAAACGTATCACCTATGCCACCACCATTCTGGTCAGCATTAGCCAATAAAAACTCACGTAATATATTTTGTACCGGTAACTTTGTCTTTGTACGAATATAAATGGATGCATTAAACCATGCATTCCAATGCGATACCCCATAGTACAAAGTTAAAACCGCTAATGTAGGCTTTAACAACGGGATTAAAATCTTCCATATTACTTGTAAATCATTTGCTCCATCTATATATGCAGACTCCTGTAAACTGCTTGGGATTGCTTCTATAGCAGTTTTACAGATAATGCAATTGTAAACGGATACAGCTCCCGGTAATACTAATGCCCAAAAACTATCCATTAACCCCAGGCTTCTGATGTTAAGATAATTAGGAATCATGCCTCCACTGAAATACATTGTAAACATCATCATATATACAATAATTTTTTTCAGCATCATATTAGTACTAGCCATAAAATATCCACAAAACAATGTCAAAATCAAATTGATTGGCAAACTAACTATCAATACCTTGACACTATTTGCAAAGCCTGAAATCAAATACGGATCCTGAAATACCTTTTGATATCCTCCTAAAATAAACTCTTTAGGCCAGAGCATCAAGCCACCAGACATGGTCACTTCCCTGGCTGTAGCAAAAGAAGCAACGATTACGTACCACACCGGATATAATGTTATAACAAATGCAAATATTAAAATAAAATATATTACAGCATCCAAAATAAAATCTGAAGGGGTTATTCGTTTCTTTCTCTTTTTCATTACCATATTCCTTTCGCACTATACACTCAAAAAATACCACTTTGTCCGGCTTTTTTGCTCAACTTGTTTGCCATAACAATTAAGATAATATTGACAACAGAATTAAAAAGCCCCAATGCAGTACTATAACTATATTCTCCATCGACCAAACCTTTTCTGTAATTATATGTAGAAAGGACATCTGCTACCTCTAAGGTTAAATCATTATATAATAATAATATTTTTTCATATCCTACACTTAGAAGACCACCTATTTTAAGCACCAGCAGCATGCTGGCAGTAGGTATTAATCCCGGTAATGTAATATAACGCATCTGTTGAAGGCGACCGGCACCATCAATTTTAGCTGCTTCGTATTGTTCCACATCTATACCGGATAATGTCGCCAGATAAATAATGGAATCCCAGCCAAAATTCTGCCAAATTCCCGATAAGATATAAATAGCATAGAATAATTCCGGTTTAGTAAGCAGCGACTCTTTACTCTCAATTCCTACAAATTCCAAAATTTGGTTAACTAGGCCCTCGCTTGAACAAAAAGTACTAACCAGACCACATATTACAACAAGAGAAATAAAGTGTGGCATATAGGTAACTGTCTGTATAATTCGCTTAAACCAACTAACTCTGCACTCATTCAGAATCAACGCAAAAATAATAGGTATCGGAAAACTAAAAATTAAGGTTAATACACTGATAAGCAACGTATTACGCAAACTCCTTGGAAAATATACATCAGAAAACAAACGCTCGAAATGGTACAAGCCCACCCATTCACTTCCTGCTATTCCTCTGGCAGGTCGAAATTTCTGAAATGCTATCACTAAACCATACATTGACTTATAATGAAAAACAAGAAAATAAACCACTACTGGAAGAATCAGAATATACTTCCACTTGTTTCTGACAATATCCTTTTGCAGTCTAACAAAAAAGTTTTCTTTATGTTTCATTAACAAATAAGCTCCTTTCTTCAAAATCTTAAAACAATAAGAGGCTAAGGGGAGACCCCCTATAGCCTCTTGTCCCGGTTATTTATTTACTCATAAACCTGTCATATGCAGACTGATATGCAGCAATACATTTTTCAAGACCCATTTTTTCAATTTCTTTATAAAACACATCCCAGTCAATCTTTGCCTCACCCTTGATATGTTTTGCAACGTTTTCTGATACATAAGTATTAATTGCATTCCAATTATCATTATAATCAGCAAGCTCATCCTCTGTTAAGACCACCATCGGCATAGTACGTTCTCTAGCTTCTGAATTATCAACCCACTTATATAGTGCATCAACAACCGCTGGCATTTCAGCAAATTTTGCTTTAAGGTAGGATTCTTTCTGAGGACCGATGAATGCACCATTCCATGCTACATACTTTGTAATTGCCTGGTTAATACCACCTTCATCTTTCATAACCATATCCGTAAACTGTGGTTCACCATCTTTAATAGTATAGGTCTCGCCTTCAACACCAAAGTTTGCGAACATATTACCTTCTTCTGTAAACCAATAATCACACCAAGCAAGTGCAACAGGAATTTTTTCCTCATCTATATAGGAAGAAACTGACAAGTTACCAGTATTAGTAAAATTGGAAAATGCTAACTGAATCATACTGGTTGGTTCACCTGCTGCTGTTCTTGGGTATTCCAAACCAACCCATTCAGCACCTGTATTCTCAGCTTTTGCATCATCTATAAGATTACCTAACTGAGACAATGCACTAACAGTAACACCTGTTTTTCCTTCAATTGCCTTCTGACGAACCAGATTTCTATCCGCGGTAAAGAAATCCGCATCAATAAGTCCCATATCATACCATTTAGCAAGAATATCAACATATTCTTTCCATTCTTCCTGACCATTTCCAAAAGTAACTTTACCGTCTTCTACAACTAATAATGCACTCAACTGTGCTGTTGCATCTGTACCAGAACAAAGTCCGGAGTTTTTAAAATCTGAATACATACCGGAAAGAGTAGCTCCGTACTTTTCTTTAAAGGTTACTAATACATTTTCCCAATCTTCTAAGGTAACCGGTGCTTTTAAGCCGCATTCATCCAACCAGTCCTGACGAATCATAGGTCCCATATATGTAGTATTTGTAACACTTTCTACCAGACCAGGGAATGTATAGAAACGTCCATCATCAGTAGTAACACTTCTCTTAATCATTTCATTTTCCGGTCTGTTAATGAATTCCCAATAATTTGGTGCATATTCCGGAAGATAATCTGTCAAATCAAGAATAATGCCATCTTGAACATATTCCATTATTTTTCTTTGGTTTGAACAGAACAAATCTGGAGCCTCAGCTTCATTAGAGATATACATCATCTCGGCAGCAGCATCCGTAATTCTAGGTGCAAAACTAGCCTTAATGCCGGTATAGTCATCAATGCGAGAATGCCAATATGACTCTGCGTGCTCAGAATATACAGAGTTTAATGATGCTAAACCTGATAAATATATATCCAATTCAATATCTGTATCCATAGGATATGTAACTGCTGCCTTCTGCGGCTCGGATGGGGTTGTTGCTACTGTTTCGCTTGTCTTATTTGTTTCTGTAGTTGTTGAAACCTGAGTTTCTTTGTTTTCTGTCTGATTGCCACAGCCAACCAAACTACCTGCTAACATTGCTCCGGTAAGAAGTAATGCTAATACTTTGTTACGTTTTTTCATTATCTTTTTCCTCCTGATAATATATAATCGGCACATTTATGCCTAAACCGGATTGCCGGTTTATTTCGTTTTAACATCAACCCTTTTTCCATCTCTGGATTACGCAGGTTGCTCTTCCGCCTTCTTCGTTGATAATCTCATAATCACCAAAGCTTGCAGGAACTACTAAAGTTTGGAACTTGTCACATACAGCCATAAGTTCAGGATTTGCCTTAGAGCGTACCGTTACCTTGCTGCCCACTGTAAGAGTGAACATGTGCATGAACTTGCCCTCAGTAGATAACTCGCCGCGCTTCTCGAAGTGAATTCGCTCTACATGGTAAGGCATTACAGAGTAGCTCTTGTACTGGTCAATGTAATATTCCGGAGTCCACTTAATTACCTTCGGTGTGGAAAGTAAATTGTCCTTTACCCAAGAAGCTCTTCTGGTTTTCTCCATACTTCTGCCATGCTCTAAGTGCATCTTTAACGGTTTACCTGTCATGGTCTTCGCATTATCATCCCAAGAAGGTCTTGCAAAGTCATATTCAAAGAAAGAATACTCTGTACCGTTAATACTAGGGTTGGTATCCATTTCCAATACCATCTGGTTGCCGCCGTGTCCATGCATGGTTCCAGGTGGAATCAGGTATAAATCTCCTTCTTTGCTGCTCCAGTTTGCAATAAAATCTTTCCAATTTTCAATAGGAGTAATATTCTGAGATTCCTCACACAATCTCTCCCACTCTTCGGTGTCAGCATCATCATGGAAGCCCATCCATGTGTTAGCACCTTCATATGCCTCAGCTATGTAATATGTCTCGTATCTTCCGAGTGGCTCATCGAAATGATCTTCTACGTACTTGCTGCTAGGGTGAATATGCATTGGCATGCTGATTCTCTCTGCTGACTGCGGTGTTGGATGCCAGCCATCATCTAACCAGATATCTAATGGGAATAATCCCGGATACTGTTTGTCAATCAGCTCACCAACTAATTCCTTGCCATACTGCATTGCGTTGAGCATAGGCATAGAAATACTTCTTTCACCACCAAAGTCAATAAGAATACGAAGTTCAGGACCCGCAATCTTGTTCCATGCATTGTTTGCAAGGCCTTCTACACCATAATCCATCTGCTCATAACGATATGCTCCCCAAGGACCCGGGCTGAAAATCTTTACTTCGTGAATTGGATATTTTACCAAAGTAGACATAATTTCATCATATGCAACTCTCGGTATCAACACCAAATCATCTTCGAAATAATTCTCTACATAGAAATCCATTGCTTCATACATGTAGTCTTTCTGACGCTTTAACATGTAGTAATCAGAATAGTTGTACTCTTTCCAGTTGTATCCTGTGGTAGGAATCTTCTGTCCAAAAGTAGCAAGTCTGCCTTCCCACATATCCCATTGTACTTTTTGATGTGTGTTATCTACATAACATTTTACATCTAACAGGTCTGCAAATTCTTTGATAGCTGCACCTTCTCCGTAGATAATAGCAACCTGATCATCTTTCTTTGCTAACTTTGCCTTGGCTGCTGCTACGGCATCCC
>JAFXAZ010000087.1 GCA_017521985.1 Lachnospiraceae bacterium | reverse complement strand
TTTCTTTCCATCCAGGTAGAGCTTTACAGCATATAATTTATCCTTAACGGATACTTTGCTATTAGACATAAAATATGCTCCCTCCTAAGTGACAAGTTTTTATTATTTCACTTGTCTACCTAGAAGGGAGCATACCAATTGCGACAGCCCCTGCCCTCTTTATCTTAGCATTTCTTTTGTATAAATTCAATTCGTAACTCCACTCCCAACCCATCAGCCAGTCTTTTCAAAGTGGATACCGAGGGATTTGTTAAGCCACGCTCAATTTTACTGATATCTGCCTGATAAATACCTACTATCTCTGATAATTGCTTTTGTGTTATGCCTGCCCTTTCCCTGCATCTAATCAGGCTATCAGCCAAAAGATTAAGCACGTTCATTTCCTGTCTGACACCAGATTCCGTACCTTCTTCCCATATAGTATTTGCATCTAAATCCAATTCATCATTCCACGAAATACCATAACCTCCTACATCCACCTGTACTTCTTCAAATAAATGTTTCACTTTTTCCAATACTTGAAATTGTGGAAAAACATCATATAAGCTACGTACATCATATACCTTTTCTATACCATTTTGGAATACTACCGACAATATCATATTGTCCAGTGGTGTAACAGAAATAATTCTATGTGTCATACTTTTCTCTCCTCTTTTGTTTATCCTATCGGTGGTAAAACTTCAAACTGTTGTGTATCCCACATCAGTAATAGCCTTTCCCGATAATGTTCAATAAATTCTTTAACAAGCGCCTGTCCTTTCGGTGGCATATCTCCTTCAAACATTTCTCCACTTGATATTGCAAACATCCCAATATATTCACCATATATTGCGTGTATATGCGGTGGATTATGTTCCTTTTTTCTTAGGTACATCTTGATTACAATTCCGTAAAATCTTGATATAACCGGCATTTAAATTCTCCTTTTTTTATTTAATTGTATAGGATATATCCTATATTGTCAACACAAAATAATGAATCATTTTTCTTTTTATTCTTATCCAATTCCCCTCTGCATATATTATAAAAATAGTATAGGATACTACACGAATATGAAAAAATCATTTTCCAAGCATCCCATAATTACGGGGGCTCTTATTTTGTCTGTTGCAAATATTACCACCCGGCTTATCGGATTTTTTTATCGCGTATACTTATCCCGAATCTTTGGTGCAGAGGGCATGGGTGTCATTCAGCTCACCGGTCCGGTCAGTGCCATGGCTTTTGCGCTTACGGGAGCCGGTATGCAGACCGCTATTTCCAAATGTGTATCTGCCGTTTCGGAATCCGGACGCAAAAGGCGACATGAGTATTTATACTACGGATTGGGTATCGTTTCCCTTGTTTCCATCTTATGTACTTATGTGGTGTATACATACGCAGATGTGCTGGCCGTACAATTTTTATCCGAAGCACGTACCGCTCCCATTTTAAAAGTCCTGGCACTTTCCTTTCCATTCAGTGCTGCCCATGCCTGTATCAACGGATATTTTCTGGGGAAACGCCAGACAGTATTGCCTGCTGTCAGCCAGTTTGCGGAACAGCTTGTACGTGTGGCCGTTGTATATACCTGCTGCAGCAGTTTTCTCGCCACCGGAGATACTCCTGAGTTAGAGTTTGTTGCCTGGGGTTTATGCCTTGGTGAAGTCGGTGCTCTGTTCGTCGTTGGTCTGGCATTATTAATTGGCAGCCGAAAGCATACAAGTGGACACAAATTGATTTCACATCCGGCTAATCAGGACAAAAGCATACTTTCCTCTTTATTAAAAATGGCAGTTCCGTTAAATGCCAATCGCCTGGCCGTTAATTTTTTACAAAGCATCGAATCCATCCGCATTCCGTTAATGCTGCAAATCTATGGTCTTTCTGACAGTGCTGCTTTAAGTACCTACGGTATTTTAACCGGAATGGCTCTGCCAGTATTATTTTTCCCCGGAGCTTTTACCGGTGCTTTATCTGCCATGCTTTTGCCTGCCGTATCTGAGGCCCACAGCAAAGGGGACAAAGAACGCATCAAAACCATAACCATCAACGCTACCTTCTTTGTAGTATTTGCCGGTTTGCTGTTTGGCATACTGTTTTTTATGTTTTCGGATTTTTTAGGGGAATCCGTGTTCCATGAACCCCTTGCAGGCACTTATATTCGTGCACTGTGTCTTCTGTGCCCTTTTATGTATGTAAACGGTATTTTTACCGGCATTTTACAGGGACTGGGCAAGGCACTGAGTATATTTTTTATCAATATAACCGGTCTTTGCATGCGATTATGCTTTGTCTTTTTTGCCATACCTCATTATGGAATCAAAGGTTATTTGGTAGGTTTGTTAGTTAGCCAGCTATATTCCAGCGGTATGTACATATGGTGCTGCTATCATGCAAAATAGAATAATCCTTGCATTTTCTATATAACAGCATTATAATGATAAGGATTATTGGCATTTTGCCATAAACGAAGGAGAAAAATATGAGCTTCCATTACGAGAAATTATTACCTACCCCACAGGAGATTATTGCTGAGTATCCGTTATCTCCGGAATTAATTGCACAGAAGGCTGCCCGTGATGCAGAAATTGCAGATGTGTTTACCGGAAAAAGTGACAAATTTATTGTAATCATCGGACCTTGCTCCGCGGACAAGGAAGAATCCGTTTGCGAATATATCCGCAAATTAGCTGTTATAAATGAACAAGTAAAGGATAAGTTAATCCTTATCCCACGTATTTATACCAACAAACCTCGTACTACCGGCGAGGGCTATAAGGGACTTGCCAGCCAGCCCGACCCAAATAAAGCCGAGGATTTCGTTTCCGGTCTGATTGCTATGCGTAAGATGCATATCCGTGCTATCGAAGAAACCGGTCTTACCGCGGCAGATGAAATGCTTTATCCTGAAAACTATCCGTATGTTGAAGATCTGCTTTCTTACGTTGCCATCGGTGCTCGCTCCGTAGAAGACCAGCACCATCGCCTGGTGGTAAGTGGCTTTGACGTAGCTACCGGTATGAAAAATCCTACCAGCGGTGATTTGACGGTTATGCTAAACTCCGTTTATGCAGCACAACATCCACATAAATTTACCTATCGTGGATATGAAGTAAGTACCCCGGGCAATCCGTTAGCTCATACTATTTTGCGCGGCTCTGTTTCCAAAACCGGCCGCAACGTACCAAACTATCACTACGAAGATTTAACCAATTTACTTCAGATGTATAGTGAACGCGATTTAAAAAATCCGGCCTGCATCGTGGATACCAACCACTCCAACTCCAACAAGCAGTTTAAGCAGCAGATTCGTATAGCCAAGGAAATCCTGCACTCTCGCAAGTTAGATGCAGACATCCGCGGTCTGGTAAAAGGACTTATGATTGAAAGTTATCTGGAAGAGGGCTGCCAGAAAGTCCACGAAGGTGTTTACGGCAAATCCATTACTGACCCATGCCTGGGCTGGGAGGATACCGAAAACCTTATCTACCACATTGCTCATGTGGTTTAAACCTGTATGTTATTTATTGCATCATATATGTGTGCCATGCTCCGGTATCTTTTTTCCGGTTCCGGAGCACAGCACTTATCCAGAACAGATTGCCATCTGTTCTTTTTTTGTTTATCCATCAATAGAAACTTCCCATAATGCTGCTTTGGTTCCTGTCTCTCCAATAGACGATATAACGTCGCTCCCAAGGAAAATACATCTGCTAAATACGTTATCTTCCTATTGCCTTCACGAAACCATTCCGGGGCCGCATATCCTACGGTTCCCCGAAAACAAAAATGGGGGCCTATTTCTTCTGAAAACAGGGCTGCCCCAAAGTCCAAAAGTATCAAATGCTTATTGCACCATATCATATTCGAAGGCTTTAAATCGCTGTAAATAATCCCTTTTTTATGTAAATATGCTAAGGTTCTGCACGCATCCAATGCAATCTCTTTTATCTGCTTTTCCGGCATGCTCCCTTTCGAAAGAAGCTCTTCTAAATTGCTTCCCTCATGATAAGACATGATGAAATATTGCTTTTCTTTCTCCTCAAAGTAACCATACATCTCCGGAATGGTCTCCAGCCGTATTTTTTTCAGTATCTCTGCTTCCCTTTTTAAAGCCTCCTTGAAACTAGCCGGAGCCTTCTGTGGTACTCCTTTTACCACCATAAAATGCCGGGTATTTTGAAGCTTTGCCAAATACAACTCTGCCATAAAACCACCCGGAAGTCTCCGCACGATTTCACATGGAAATTCTTCCCTTGTCATTTCTCCCGGTCTAAAAATCATCTTCTGCCTCCCACAGGATAAAATACCCCCGTTTTAATGTTCCTCTGCTCATGGCTGCCAGCATATCCGCCTTTAAACAATTTGCAGCTTCTTCCGGACTTTGGGACTGCTCCTTACTCTCTGCCAACCATTCTGTCAGATAGTTTCCCATGATATTATCCCCTTTTCCACCGGGCACAGCATCCCAGCTTAAAACCACCCCTCTGTGCCCTCTATATTGCTTTAAAACCGCTTCATCCGTTTCACTTGAATAAATATTGCCCTGAAAATATAAATACAGCATGGGCGATTTAACGTCCTTTTTAAGTCCATTCCACTGTTTAAACCGTGCACTAAAACGATTTAGTTCTCTTTGTATTTCCACAACTCCCTGCTCTAATGCTTGGGTCAGTTCCTGCTCAAACCACATTTTCAATACGTTATCTACCATGTCCATTTCCTTACCCAAGCTTTCTTCAGACACGCACCAAAAAAAACACTCCTTCTTATCCCAGGTCATTCCAAAATGCCAGATATGCCCATGACTAAAGTATGTGTCTTCCTTCAAAAATCCCTCTGTATAATACACAAAACCCCTCCTACTGTAAATACAGCTCAGACGTTATATGGCCTTCGCCAACCATCCGTTCCTTACAAAGCCCCTTAGAAAAACTGTAAAAAATCCTGCAGCATGGACACATTTATGTAACCTTCTGCATACATTCCCAGCAAAACAGCCACGCCGAAGCCCAGTACAAATAACCAATGTTGCCACAAGAATTTTATTTTTTCTGCTTTATTTGGAAGCTTTCCTTCTGTTAATATCATACCACAAAACAGTGCGGCGGCATAGCATAGCAAGTGCGGAAAATATAAGAAAATCCATAAAAAAATTCCTTTGAAATGATAGCGAAAAAGGCAAGTATACATGCACGCTCCCATGGTCGCTCCTATCCAGCCAAGGCAAGTGTATATCCCCCATTTTCCAAGCCCTTTCCACCACAACCAAACGCAGACACCTACAAGAAATAGTCTCCGCCACGCTATGTACCGAAAAAAGGCATCTTTATCTATGGCACTGTCCTTTATTTCTCTCAGTGCACTTACCTGCAACAATAAACTGTCCTCTAAAAAGGTTTTTCCCAGTATCAAAAACAACACAAATCCTGCCAGAAAGCAGCCCAAAAATATCATCTTCACGGTGCGCAAAAAAGGAAATTTTTTCATACTCTTACTTCTCCTTGTCCTATGGAATATGGTATGCTGCTTGCGACTAAAAAATGCCTGAGCATTACGCCCAGGCATCCAAAATCATATTATTTTAAATATTTGTCACTATAACTCATAATTGCAGAAATGGTCTTGGCATCGGTCATCTTACCGGAATAAATCATTTCCTTAATCTCATCCACAGTAAATGCCTTGACATCTAAAAATTCGTCCTCATCCAAATGCTGCAAGCCTTCCTTTAAACCATGCGCCACATAAATGTCAATCTTCTCATTGCCATATGCCACGATGGTATGAATCGAAATCAAAAACTCTAACTCTTCATCCGTGGTAAAACCGGTTTCTTCTGCCAGTTCTCTACGGGCAGCCACTATGGTCGGCTCATCTTTGCCATCCAAACCTCCTGCCGGAATTTCCCAAGTATACTTCTCCACAGAGTTACGTAACTGACGAACTAAAACAATTCTGCCGTCTGCAAGAACCGGAATGACTGCTGCCGCTCCCTGATGCTCCAGGTGGTCCCAAAACACCACATTGCCGTTAGGAATTGCCATCGTATCTTTATAAAAATCAACAATCTTGCCTTTATATACCAATTCCCGATTTATACGCTTGATTTCTTCCATGTTACTTTAATTCCTTTAAGAATGCTTCGATTCGGTCTAAGCCCTTTGCAATTTCTTCCATGCTGATAGCATAGGATAAACGGATGTTGTTTGGTGCACCAAAGTCAGCACATGGAATTACTGCAGTTGCATATTCTGTAATCAAAACATCTGCAACATCTGCTGCACAGGTAATCTGTCTGTCCTTGTGAGTAAGACCGATGGCACTGCCTAAATCAATGAATAAATAGAACGCGCCCTTTGGCTCCTGTACTTCTACATATGGGAAGCCTTTTACACGATTGTACATATATTCTCTACGTGCATTAAAAGCAACCTTCATCTCTGCCAAAGATTCCTGTGGACCATTTAAAGCTTCCACTGCTGCCTTCTGAGCAATAGAGTTTGGATTGGAAGTAGCATGGCTCTGTACAGAACTCATTAACTTGGCAATTTCTACAGAAGAACCGGTATAACCAAGTCTCCAGCCGGTCATTGCATAGCTCTTGGACAAGCCGGAACAGGTAATGGTTCTCTTATAGATTTCTTCGCCCAAAGATGCGATACTTACATGCTCTTCGCCGCCGTAAATCAAATATTCATACATCTCATCTGCTACTGCATAGATATCCTTCTCTACAACCACATCAGCAATGGCCTGTAATTCTTCTCTGGTATAAATCATACCGGTCGGATTGCTTGGGGAGTTGATAATAACTGCCTTGGTCTTGTCTGTGCAGGCTGCCTTAATCTGCTCTGCTGTAACTTTGTAACCATTTTCCTTGGTGCCATAAACAATTACAGGTACGCCATCAGCCATCTTAACCATTTCCGGATAGCTCAACCAGAACGGTGCCAGAATAATCACTTCATCGCCAGGATTTGTAATAGCACTGAAAATATTGGTAAGGGAATGCTTACCACCATTGCTGATAACAATCTGGTTTGGAGCATAGTCTAATTTATTGAATTCTTTGAATTTACGTGAAATTGCTTCCTTTAACTCATTGGTACCGGATGCCGGTGTATACTTGGTAAAACCATCGTGGATAGCTTTAATTGCAGCTTCACATACATTGTCAGGGGTATTAAAATCAGGTTCTCCTGCGCCAAATCCAACAACGTCGATACCATTTGTGCGCATTTCCTTTGCTTTTGCTGTGATTGCTAATGTACTGGAAGGCTTTACTGCCTGTGCTTTTCTTGATAATGTAAGTGCCATAATTATTACGTCCTTTCCTTTTGTATAATTGTATACAATCTAAATTAGGTACATATTACACTATGTCGCTTTACTTGGCAAGAGTTTTTTTCAAAATTTCCCAATTTTCTGATTATTCTGCTTATTCATGAATGTCATCATGCATACCATCTGCATCCACATCTGCATCATCGTCCATGTCTGCCATAAACTCTCTTACAGATACTCTCTTGCGGTCTCTCTCTGCCTCAACCGCGTCAGAAAGCAATTCCTTTACCTGGCGTGGATTTTTAATCAATTCAATCACAAAATTACCACTGGAACGATCATTGGTCTCGCAATGCAGATTACCTACACCCAAAATTCTCTGTCCTAAAGTCTGAGTCATGGTAACATCCACAAAACGATACAAACGTACCTCTTCTTCGCTTACATTCAGAAACCCCTTATTGATAATCAGCTTCTGGTCGGTCAATTCATATTTTGTAAAAGACCATGGTAAACCTAAAAACGGTCTTTTTCTGTCTTTCCAAATAATTTCTGCCATAATCGTGCCCTCCTTCATTTATGTATTTAATATTCTTTGAATAAATAAATGTAACTTCTTATAAACCAAAAAGGTAATAACACTTACTACACTGTACTTCACCAGATTAAACGGCAATACACTGAAAAGCATCATCGTAAATACATTATGTACTAAAGGATTTACCACGCTTGCCATGGCAACTATCTTGTCCATACTTAGACCGTACACCACACCGTATGCCGGAAAAATAAAAAAGGTGTTACTAATCAGCGCAAGGATACTGGTAGTCAGAACCCCTGTTACAAGGGCAATGACAGCGCTCTTTCTGGTCTTACGCCTCTGATAAAATAAAGACGCGCTCAGCACATATACAGAGGAAAGCAATAGATTGGAAAATTCCCCTACATACATACTGTCGGTACCGTTAATCAGAAGATTCAGTGCCAGCTTTACCACCACAATACAAAAACCGGCCAACGGTCCAAACATAAAACTGCCGATAATTGCCGGTAGCTCCGCCACATCCAGCTTCATAAATACCGGTGCAAACGGAAGCGGCAGTTTAAATAGCATCAGTACCGTACTGAGTGCACCAAATAGGCCGATAAAACACAGGGTTTGCGTAGTTAGTTTCACTTTTGTCTTTTTCATATTCATTTGTCCTCCTTCTTTCATCCGGACTGTACCGTTGGTATCGGATTTGCACCGATTCAGCTGGTTCTTGCCAGTTCGCGGACTTTGCGCTATACGCATCACCACCAGTAGGGAATTGCACCCATCCCCGAAAGGATAACTATATTATATAATTCACGGTTACTTGTGTAAAGTACTTTTTATATCAAAAAGGTTTAAAAAATAATACTCTAAAACTCCTTCATCATCTCTCTTTTCAGCTGCTTCATAATCTTTTTCTCCAGTCTGGAAATATAGGACTGGGATATCCCAAGCAGTGTTGCCACCTCTTTCTGCGTTAGCTCCTTGCCCTCCCGGACCGCTTTCTGGTAGGGACCTGCGTAGGTAATGTCCTTGTCGCTTCCCATTTTCAGTCCAAATCGGAGGCAGATAATGGTTTTTTCTCTGGGAGATAGTTTTGCAATGGATTTATAAAGCATGTTCCATTCTGCCTGAGTCTCCAGATTTTTGTAAATAATATCTTCCTCAGTCCCCAAAATATCACTAAGCAATAACTCGTTTCCGTCAAAATCTGTATTTAACGGTTCATCAATACTGACCTCCAGTTTGTTTTTACTGGTGCGGCGTAAATACATTAGGATTTCATTCTCTATACAGCGAGACGCGTAGGTGGCCAGCTTAATATTTTTGTCTGATTTATATGTATTAATTGCTTTGATAAGACCAATGGTTCCGATGGAAATCAAATCTTCCACCCCCACTCCGGTATTGTCAAAGCGCTTTGCAATGTAAACCACCAGCCTTAAATTATGTTCAATCAAAACGCTTTTTGCCCACTCGCCGTTTTCTCCGCCAAGCGCTTCCAGCATTTCATTTTCCTTATCACCATCCAAAGGGGGCGGCAACACCTCCGTTCCTCCAATATAATGGATGTCCATTTCCGGCTCCGGGCTAAACCAGTCCCTGCCCACAAGCATGAATATCGTCCTTTTCATTTCTCTCCCCAATAACATTTTCTTCCTCCTTATTATCAACTATATTTTCTTCTGTTAAAAGCGCCGGATGCAGAATCATCCGGTACACGCCTTTTGTTGACAGTTTATGCGGTGCACCGGCACATATGACATGTTCTGCTATATAACAGGTATTTTCTGTAAATATCTTTACTTTCGGAATTTCCACGCCATATAAAGTGCCCTGCTCACATCCAATGCTTCGGTATGGAATTGCTCGTAAAAACAACGTATTTTCCAGCGTAATGCGTGCAAGAATTTCTTCCTCCACAATACAAACGGGTTTTCTGCTGATAGGCTCTATCAGACTGTTTCCGGTATCTAAAAGCGCCTTTACAGATGTTTCCACCCCCGCACTGCATATCACTGCTCTGTAAATACACTTTTTTCCGGCAGCCTTCCCCTTTTCTATGCTCCAGATGCCTACTCGCATGCAAAGATATGCTCCTGCCAAAACCGCTGTAGCTGTAATTTCCTGTCCCTTAAGCAGCCTCCACTTGTAAAGTACTGCCCTGAGTATACCGGAAATTATAAATCCATAAAGAAGTCCCCAGCATATTACCTTTACGAGATATCTGCGTTTTCTCTTGGGCACTACAATTGCCGCCATGACAGGTAAGGATGCCAACATAAAGCACAGCGGAAGGAACAGTGTGTTTCCTGCAAACCAGAATGATAAAAGATATATCCCTGCCCCAACACCTGCCGAAATCCACATTCTATAAATCTTCATATCCAGCATAAATTTCATGTTAAGCAACTGAAGAATCCACAGATTAATCATAAAGTTCAAAAAAAATAAACTGTCCAAATAGATTTCTATTTCCATACCGACCTCACCAGAAAAATATACCATCTTCCGGTCATAAATTTTGTCAAAGCGTGGACTCTAAACACTCGTTTTTTCGCAACAAAAAACAGCATGTCCTACAAAAAGACATGCTGTCTGAAAAATCTTCTTAAAAAATATAGAAATATTAGTTTTTCTGTAAGAAAGTCGGAATCTTTAAGCTTCTTTCTTCAATGGAAGCAGATAAATCCGGCTTCTTGAAGTTCAAATCCGGCAATGCACCGGTAGCACTGGATACACCTTCCGGCTTTGTCACACTGATAGGCTGTACGCTCTGAGCCGGCTTAGCAGGCTGAATGCTTGGCTTAATGCTTGGGAATACCGGAGCCTTTGCCTCCTGCTTCTGGTTGATGCCGGTAGCAATAACGGTAACGGTACATGTATCCTTTGCTGCTTCATCATACATAGCACCAAAGATAACGTTTACATTTTCGCCACATAATTCACCAACGTAATCTGCTGCATCTGCTGCATCTGCAAGGGTAATGTCACCGGATACGTTGATAATAATATCAGTAGCACCATTGATAGTAGTCTCTAACAATGGACTGTCTACGGCCATACGAACTGCATCGGATGCCTTGGTATCGCCTGTTCCGGTACCGATACCGATATGGGCAATGCCCTTATCACGCATAACGGTACGTACGTCTGCAAAGTCCAAATTAATGATGGCAGACTTATTAATCAGGTCTGTAATACCCTGAACGCTCTGCTGTAATACTTCGTCTGCTTTCTTTAAAGCATCCGGCATAGTAGTTCTGCGGTCAACGATATCTAAAAGCTTGTCGTTTGGTATCACAATTAAAGTATCTACATGCTCTTTCAGCTTCTCGATACCTGTTAATGCATTATTCATGCGGGTTCTTGCTTCAAAACGGAAAGGCTTTGTCACAACACCAACGGTAAGGATGCCCATTTCCTTGGCAATCTTGGCAACCACCGGAGCTGCACCTGTACCGGTACCGCCACCCATACCACAGGTAACAAATACCATATCAGCGCCTTCTAATAAATTCTTGATGTCTTCTAAATTCTCTTCTGCAGCCTTTTCTCCGATTTCCGGTCTTGCGCCTGCACCTAATCCTTTGGTAAGCTTTTCACCAATCTGTAAAATCTTTGGAGCCTTACAAACCTTTAAAGCCTGCTGGTCAGTGTTGATACCAACAAACTCTACTCCACCAACCTCATCACCAATCATTCTATTTACAGCGTTATTACCGGCACCGCCTACACCTACCACAATAATGCGTGCACCGGATACGATTTCATTCAACATTAACTCCAACAAAAGAGGATACCTCCATTCTCACAAACTTATACATATTCATTCTATATTTTTTTTGTATATTTATCAACAAGTTTTTTGAAATTTTTTAGAAAAATTACAAATTATCATGGTTTTTCGACATCTTTTGTAAATGTTATGACGTCGGAACCACTGTCAACGCTCTCTAAATGAAGCACTCCGGACATTCCTTTCACGTGAGGAGCCAAATCTCTCAGCTTCATGATTTTTTCCGTAAGCTTGTCCCCATTTCCAAGAGGAACACGCACACTATCCATGTACAACGTTACCTCCAGATTTTTATTAAAATATATGGTATCAATTTCAAGCTCATACTTATTCAGCAGATTGGTTATTTCCAGTACCTGCCCAAACACTTCCGGATTTTTTACCGGCAAAGGATTATGTAGGACTACTGAATTAAACTCTAATCCAGTAATCTCAGGCATGCCTTCTGTAATTTGGCTGGAAGCTTCTACTACAATGCCATCTTTATCAAAGTACATATACTGCCCCAGATATTCTATGTATCCTGCAAGTGTCTTCTCGTACACCTGAATATGAATGGTATCTGCCGATACTACATTCACTTCTATAGACTGGATAAAAGCAATGTTGGTAATCGGTTCGTTGTGATATTTCATGGACAGTACCAGAGAAATTTTGTCCTCCGGACTGCGGATTACCATATCAATGATTTCTTCCTGTGTATAGTGAGTACTACCGTCCACGGTAATATGTTTGATTGTAAAGGTTGTTAAGAAATAGTAAATACCAAAGGTAACAAGCAAAACCATGGTTAAAAATATAATCAGCTTAACCATTCTCCTTTTCCTTCGTCCTGCAAAATATTCATTCACCGTATATTCTTGCTCCTAATTCTGATAAATCTCTGCATATGTTTTCATAGCCACGATAAATATGGCCACACTTTGCAATGTATGTTTCTCCGCTGGCTCCAAGGCCTGCAATCACAAGTGCTGCTCCGCCGCGAAGCTCTTCTGCTGTAAGCGTCGCGCCATAAAGACGTTCCACACCACGGATATGAGCCGTATTTTCTCTAATAAAAATATCCGCTCCCATTTTTTTTAACTCAGGAGCTATTCGGAATCGATTGCCAAAAATACGCTCCTCAATCGTACTTTCTCCCTTTGCGGTACACAGTGCTGCCATCAGCGGGGATTGTAGGTCTGTAGGAAATCCCGGATATACTTCCGTAACCGTATATGGAATGGCGCACAGTTCCTCTCTGCGATGCAGATAAAGCCCTTCCTCTGTAAGTAAGGTATGACCACCCATAGCATGAAGCATAGGAATCAGCCTGGTCATCTGGGTCGTCGGAGCACCTTCTAACAATACACCTCCGCCGGTAATCATACAAGCCAATGCATAGGTGCCTGCCACGATTCTGTCCCCCGGCAAGATAATCTTGCCGTCGTGGAGCTTTTCTACACCACGAATGATAATGTCGGATTTACCGGCTCCGGAAATATCTGCTCCTGCTGAATTAAGGAATTCACAAAGGGAAACGATTTCCGGCTCCATAGCCGCACCTTTAATTACCGTAGTGCCTTCTGCCAAAACAGCCGCCATAATGAGATTTTCCGTAACGCCCACACTTGGAAATGGTAAAACATGCTCACATCCGATAAGCTTTGATACCTTTGCACGAATTCGTTCACTGCTGTCGCAGAAAAACACTCCCATTTTATTTAAATGGGAAATATGCCAGTTAACCGGTCTGTCTCCGATTACACAACCGCCCGGATATTCCAAATCCACTTCTCCAAAGCGCCCCAGCATGGCTCCTAAAAGAAAAATACTGGAGCGCATAGTGCCCTCCTTTTTTTCTTCTAACGGCCCCGGTGTCAGGTGCCGGGTATTTATATATAAATTGCGGCCCTTCCAGTAAGTGACGGCCCCCTGGGTCCGAATCAAATCCAACATGTAATACACATCCGCTATTTTCGGACAATTTTTAATCTCGTGTTCTCCCCCAGCTAGTAATGTGGCTGCTAAAATCGGAAGTGCTGCATTTTTGGAGCCCTGAATACGTACCTGACCATTAAGCGGCACGCCTCCACGTATAAAAATTTGTTTCATACAACCACCTGGCAAAAATCGCTTATTGTATTATATGCAGGTGGTGTGTAAAACTTTCCTCTTTTTGTAAAAATTTAATAATTTGTTATTTTAATGCCTCTGGCCACATTCATGACCACACCCATTTCAAACATCAAAAAGCAGATACTGGTACCACCGTAACTGATAAACGGCAGAGAAATACCGGTATTTGGAATGGTGTTGGTAACTACGGCAATATTTAAAATAACCTGCACTGCAATATGTGCAATAACCCCCACTACTATCATGGCGCCGTGCATATCTACTGCATGGGTAGCAATAATAACCATACGCCAGATTAAAATCATAAATAATAAAATAACCGCGATACCGCCAAACAAGCCTAATTCCTCACATATGATTGAGAAAATCATATCATTTTGGGCTTCCGGCAAAAAATTTAACTTCTGGATACTTTGGCACAGCCCTTTTCCCCAGATACCGCCGGAACCAATGGCATACATCGCCTGCAAGGTCTGATAGCCTTTACCGGATGCATACTTTTCCAAGTCCAACCACGCCAAAATACGCTCAGAACGGAAACCGCCGTCGCTGGCTGCACTCTGCACAATATACCACACGATACCTGCCACACCGGCTACACCTACTGTTCCCAATGTAATCCACCACTTATAATTCTTAGTTGCCACAAAAATCATAGCAACACAGATTGCAAAAATAATAATTGCAGAGCTTAAGTTGTCGGTAATTTTGTAAACCATTAAGAAAATCGGCAAAGTCAGACCTATCATGATAGCAATTATTTTAAATTGGTTAATACGCTTACGATATCGAAATACGAAGTTAGCCAGAAAAATAATCATGCCTAATTTAACCGGCTCTGCTGCCTGGAAGGAAATGGGACCCAGCCTAATCCAGCGTCTGGCACCATTGGCCTCAAACCCAAATGGAATAATCATCAGGATAACGGCAATACATGCCAAAAGCGGCAAAAAACCAAGCTTACGATATATTTGATAGGGTATTTTATAAGCGAAAAATACTCCTACAAACCCTACTGCACATGCAAATAGATGCTTATTTAAGTAATAACTTGCATCGCCGAACTTCTGCATTGCTTCATAATAACTGGCAGAATACACCATAATAACGCCAAAGCCTACCAATAAAATCAACACTAACAAAAAGGTATAGTCAAAATAAAATATTTCTTTTTTTGAAGGCTGCTCTTGTGAAGTTGTCTGTTTCGGTCTGAATTGTCTAATATTATTCTGCAATGGAACTTCTCCTACTCTTCTTTATGAAAGGCTATGTACGTATGCTTTAAACTGTCTGCCTCTCTCTTCATAATTTGGGAACATACCCCAGCTTGCACAGGCAGGGGATAATAAAACCGCATCTCCCGGCTCGGCATGCTCTGTACAAATTTTTAAGCACTCCTCAAAGGTGTCTGCAAATATATAATCGGTAAACCCATGTGCCTTGGCACAAGATGCAATTTTTTCTCTGGTCTGGCCTATAAGTACCAAAAGCTTCACCTTGTCGCCAAAGCTTTCTATCCACTCATCATATTCATTTTGCTTGTCATAACCACCACCAATCAAAATCGTAGGCTTACTCATAGCCAAAATGCCTTGAATCGCCGCATCCGGATTGGTACCTTTGGAGTCGTTATAATAATCCACACCACCCTTGGTGTCAACAAACTCAATGCGATGTTCTACTGCTTTAAATGCCTTAATCGTGCGAAGCAGGCTCTCTAACGGCAGTCCGAAAGAAAGACCTATGGCAAGTGCCGCCATCACATTTTCCACGTTACAGGTTCCCACCAGATTCATGTCATGGTGAATATTCATTACTGCCTCGTGTTTACCATCTTTTGCTATATATATCGTGTCACCCTGACAGTAAATTCCTTCCTCCAATACGCGTCTGGAAGAGAAAAACACCACACTTGCAGGGCAACGATTTAAGCCAAAATCTCTGGTATATTCATTTTCATAATTTAAAATACAATATTGAGCCTTGGTCTGACCCTTTGTGATTTTTTCCTTAGTACCGGCATAGTTTTCCATGGTATAGTGACGATTCAAATGATCCGGTGTGACATTTAAAATAGCTGACACCTCCGGACAGAACGCTTCCACCGTCTCTAACTGGAAGGAACTGATTTCCGCAACCGTTACGCTCTCTTCTGTAGTCTTTAATGCCTCTAACGTATATGGATTACCAATATTACCCACCACAAATACAGACGAAAAATAATCCTGCATCATCTGACCCACTAAAGTAGTAGTGGTGGTCTTGCCGTTGGTACCGGTAATCGCAATAATGCGTCCCTTTGCCAACTGATAGCCTAATTCAATTTCACCAATAATTGCAATGCCCTCGGCACGGAGAATATCTAAAAACGGACTATCGATCGGCACTCCCGGGCTTACTACTGCCATATCCAGACTATGTAACACTTCCTCACTAAGCTTACCAATGCAAATCTCTGCATGACAGCCTTCCGGAAGTTTTTTCATAATATCTTCTTTGCTAAGATTTTCATTGCTATCATATAAAATGCAGTTTGCCTGCACCGTAGACAAGGCTTTCAGGGCACCCATGCCACTGATACCGGTGCCTACGATTAAAATATTTTTACCTGTGAAAATCATGATTTACTCCTTAAATCGCTGCAATTGCTAAAAGGCATAATAATGCAGTTACCGTGGTAAAGGCTGCCACTACCTTTGTCTCACTCCAGCCACCCAGTTCAAAATGATGATGTATCGGAGCCATGCGGAAAATTCGTTTGCCCTTTGTCATTTTAAAGTATGTAACCTGAATAATTACACTGGCTACTTCTATTAAATAAATAAAGGCAACAATCGGAATAAATAACTGCAAGCCGGTCAGATATGCACAACCTACCACAAAACCGCCCAGCGCTAAAGAACCGGTATCTCCCATAAATACACTGGCAGGATATACGTTAAACATAAGAAATCCTAAGAGACCGCCTACTACCGCACATGCAATGGGTTCAATACCTGCCCCCATCCCAATACTTACTACTGCAAAAAATGTAGCAATCATTACCGTAACACTACTTGCCAGGCCATCAATACCGTCCGTAAAATTTGCTCCGTTTACCGTACCGATAATAATAAAGAACATTACCGGAATGGTAAGAATACCCAAATCAATGGTTTTATCCATAAAAGGAATACGCATTGCCAAATCTACATCTGCTACTACCATAACATAATATGCAAAAATCGCGGTCACGATAATCTGTCCTGCCATTTTCTGCAAAGAGGTAAGCCCCATGGAACGCTTTAATACAACCTTGATATAATCATCTAAAAAGCCAATTAATCCAAAGCCCAATGTCAAAAACAGCACGGGCACCACATTTGGATACACCTTAATAAATGGCAAGGTCATAAGCGTAATACTGATTAAAAACAGAATACCACCCATAGTAGGTGTACCGTTTTTCTTTAAATGACTCTGCGGGCCATCATCTCTGACCGTCTGACCGAATTTTAATTTTCTAAGATATGGTATAATAACCGGAGCCAATACTACGGTAATCAAAAAAGCTCCCACTACCGGCAACACAACCGGAAATAATAAATCGCGAAACATAATCGTCTCCTCTCTTGTCTCTTGCGGTATCTATAATCAAGAGTAATTTAATTATACTCCTTTTCTTCTAAATAAGGAAGAATATTTTCAAAAAGTTGACGAACAATTGGCGCAGCAATCTGTCCGCCGTAGTAAACACCCTTCGGATGGGTGATAATGGCCAACGCAATGACCTCGGGATCATCTGCCGGAGCAAATCCGATGAAGGATGCAATATACTTACCATTGCCTCTTGGAAGGGTCTGACTGGTAGCGGTTTTGCCACCCACCAGGTATCCTTCCACCCGACCGTTTTTACCGCCTCCTTCGCTCACCACGCTCTCTAAAATATCCCGCATGGTGGCAGAGGTTTCCTCGCTGACAATCCCTTCCGTTACCGGATATTCAAACACCGTCACACCTTCCGCCCCTTCGCTTTTCAAGGCGAGATGGGGTGTTACACGATTTCCTCCGTTAATAATGGAAGACACGGTAGTGAGCAGCTGAATCGGTGTAATCTGGAACGACTGCCCAAAGGACATGGTAGCCAATTCCACCGGCCCCATATTTTCCATCCGGTGCACAATGGTTCTGCTTTCTCCCGGCAAATCAATACCGGTTTTATTTTTTAATCCAAATTGCTCAAAATATGAGTAATATTTCTCTACCCCAAGGCGCATGCCAACTGTGATAAAAACGGGATTACAACTGTTTTGCGTTCCCTGCACGAATGTTTCCGCACCATGTCCAGTAGTTTTATGACACCGTATCCGTCGATCCTCCACCATAATAAATCCGGGACAGCTAAAGGTATCCTCGGGCGTCACAACGCCCTCCTCCAGCCCTGCTGCGGCGGTAATAATTTTAAACGTGGAGCCCGGCTCATAGGTATCATTAATGCTGCCGTTACGCCACATTTTGTTTAAGTTATCCTGCGTATTTCCGCCGGTAAGCTTTGTACTCCAGACATCCGTTAATTCGTACGGATTATTTAAATCAAATTCCGGCCAGTTTACACAGGCATATATTTCTCCATTTTGCGGATTCATTACCAAAATCATGACATTTTCCGCTTCCTTGGTCTCGTAAGCCTGACTGGCAAGCTGCATGGCATAATTTTGAATATTTAAATCCAGGCTGATAGTCAAATCCTGACCCGCAATCGGTTCCTCCCTGCGTTCTCCTTCTCTTTGAAGCTCAATTCCCTTAGCATCCGTTACCGTCAGAATCTTCCCCGGGGTACCGGATAAATAGTCCTCATACATAACCTCCAGCCCGATAATTCCCTGATTGTCACTTCCGGTAAAACCTAAAACCTTACTGGCTAACATGCTGTAAGGATAATAGCGTTTATAGTCCTCGTCCACCTTTACCCCCGGCATATCATAAGCCCGGATACGGTCTCCGATTTCTTTGTCCACATTGCTTTTAATGCGCTCTCTGGAAGAATATTTTTCCACCCTTTTTCGCACATATTCCTCGGTCAGGTCAAGCTCCTTACAAAGCATGTCTATGACTGCCTCCCGATCCTCCATTTGGGAATAAATAACCGAAATGGTGCATACGGTTTTGTTATCTGCAAGAACGATTCCGTTTCTGTCCAAAATACGTCCTCTGGCCGCTTTAATATCACGCTCTCGTTCGTGCAGCTCCTGTGCCATTTGTGCATAATAATCGCTTTTAACTATCATGAGATACATCAGTCTGCCAAACAGCCCCAACAACAATATGAGACTTCCCACGCCCAGGAATAATATTTTCTTTTTTTGATAAATTCGTACAAACATCAGAAAACCTCAAGGAAGGTATTGTTATAATGTATTACACTTCTCGTGAGGTTATTCTTCTTTAAGGTGTTGTATCGTTAGAAGGCTCACTGTTTGCAGCGGCTTCATCACGTTTATTTTGATAGTCATCCTTGATAGCCTGTTGCTTGTCATTGATGGCCTGCTGCTCTTCCTCGGTAAGCTCCTCAGTCATAAAAATATTCATGTATGGAAGCATATCCGCAAAGATGTCTCTTGCCATCCAGCATGCATACTTGGTAGATAAAGACTGGTCTTCTACGTTCGGTCTGTCAATTACCACGTAAACCAATACCTGTGGGTCTTCTGCCGGAGCATAGCCCATAAAAGAAACCACATACTCACGATTACCACGAGGAATGGTTTCAGAGGTACCTGTTTTTCCGCCTATTGCATAACCTGCCGGCTTTGCCTTTTCACCGGTACCATCTACTACTGTCGCGTTACAATACTGTACGATTTTTTCACTGGTAGAAGCAGAAACGGTCTGCTTAATTAATAACGGCTCAATGTTTTTTACTACATTGCCGTTTTCATCTAAAATCTGACGCACCATCTGAGGCTGATACAAATAACCGCCATTTACCAAGGAACTAAAGCTTGCAGCCATCTGAATCATGCTCACCTGAAATCCCTGTCCAAAGGAGCTGGTTGCAAGCTCACTCACTCCCATAGTATCTATGGTGTGAATCAGGCTTGCCGTTCTTGCTTCACCAGTCAAATCTATATTGCTCTTTAATCCAAAGCCAAAGGCATTCTGATACTGTGCAAATTTTTCTGCACCAAGCTTTTCAGACATATACATCATGGCTACGTTGCAGGATTCCTGAATAGAATAAGACAAACCTACAATTCCATGACCGGATTTTTCATGACAGGTAATAGGCCAGCCGCCACGATACAAGGTTCCTTCACACAGCCAGGTATCCCCCTCATGCACCACGCCCTCTTCCAGACACATTGCCACGGTAAAAGGCTTGGCTACAGAGCCAGGCTCATAGGTATCGGACAGACAGAAATTTCTCCAACGCTGGTTTAATACATAGGAATATTCGGAAATGGTATTTCTAGTCTCCTCTGTGGGTTCTTTTCCGGTATCAGAATCTACCTGTCTTTCCTGCATAGCCTCTACTTCTTCATCAGAATAAAAAGCAGATAAATCGTAAGGATTCGAACAGTCGAACCCCTTGTTGGTAGCCATGGCAAGGACACTGCCATTATTCACATCCATAACAATGACCGCCATATTCTCGGCACCGTCACCTGCACGGAAATTATCCCGAAGTTCTTCGTTATAATTATCGATAACCGTCTCTACAATTCTCTGGATATTTAAATCCAGTGTACTTACAATGCTGTGACCGTTATCTGCCGGCTTAATGGTTCTCTGCAATTCACTGTCATCATTTAAATAACCATACTCACGACCGGTAGTACCGTTGAGCACGTCATTATAATATTCTTCCAGACCAAACTGCCCAGCATTATCCTTGCCGGTAAACCCTAATACATCACTGGCCAAGGTACTGTATGGATATTTACGAATATATTCTTCTTCAAACCAGATGCCCTTAATGTGAGCACCGGTATTTTTAACATCTTTCGCCTCTGCTTCTGCCTTTGCCAGCTCTTCCTGCTGTTCCACATACGCTTCGTATGCTGTTTTTTCCTGATACGTAACCTGTTTTGCTACTTTGTAATACTGGGAAGAAGGATTTTCTGACACGTAAGCCTTGATTTTGTCTATATCTACGTCAAAACAACTATCCAAAGCCTTTAACGTAGGATTATAATTTGCTTCATCATCCATCATAACCTTGGTATCCAGAATTACGTTATAAACTTTTTCGCTATATGCCAGTGTACTGCCGTTACGGTCTAAAATATCGCCACGCTTGTAAGGCAGCGTAGCAGAATCGTACTTTTGCTGAGAAAGTACCTGTTTTTTGTATTTGGCTTCACTGGTACTGGTAATATGAATTAATCTGCCAACCAAAACGAAAATTGCTAAAACTACTATAATGCAAAAAACTACCAGCTTTACACGCATGTATGGTCGAAATCTGGTAGTGTTTTGTTGTTTACGATTCCCGGAGCTTTGGTTGTTTACTCTAGTGTTTTGGCCTCTCGCCATAACGAACCTCCAGAAATTTATTAATCTTTAATTACTCGGCTCTGCTCTACATAATCGTTCATGTGAGAATCATATGTAATAACCTGACCTTCAGAAGCATATACCATACCAAGGTCCATAATTGCAACTTCACGTACCTTTTCTAAGTCTACGCTGTTCATGATACGACCATAATACTCATCATTTTCTGCCCTTAAATCACTAATCTGGCTTTCCAACTTGGTGTTTACGGCTGTAATTGCAGTAATTTCAGAATTTAAACGAATATATTGAATCATCATTGCTCCAAGAGCCACAAAAGCTACGATAGACAATACTAATAACGGCATGTTCACCGGATATGGCTTTGCCTGTACCTTCTGTTTTCTCTGAGGACGTCTCTCTTCCTCCCTCAGGGGTCTTCTCTGCGATGTAGGCTCTAACTTTGGAGCTGCACTGCCATATAAATATGTGATTTTTTGAGTGGCCATACCTATATACCTCCTATGCGCGTTCAAACACTCTGAGTTTGGCGCTCTTACTTCTTGAATTCTCTTCTAATTCCTTGTCACTCGGTAAAATCGGTTTTTTACTGATGACACGTCCCTTGGATACCTGTCCGCATGTACATACCGGAAAGCTTGGTGGGCAGACACAAGGATTTTCTTCCTTTTTAAAGGCACTTTTTACAATTCTGTCTTCCAGGGAATGGAAGGTAATAATACATAACCTACCGCCCGGATTTAACATATCTATGAATCCTTCTAAGGATTCCTTCAGTACATCCAATTCATGATTACATTCAATGCGGATTGCCTGAAAAGTCTTCTTGGATGGATGTCCGTTCATTCGCATCTTTGCCGGAATAGCTGCTTTGATAATCTCATTTAGCTGTCCGGTGGTTTCAATGGCGGCCTCGCTTCTCGCTTTTACAATATGCTTGGCAATATTTTTAGCAAACTGGTCTTCTCCATAATCTCTTATAATACGGAAAAGCTCCATTTCCGGATACTCATTTACAATTTCCATAGCAGAAAGAGTCTGCCTGTCATCCATTCGCATATCAAGCCTTGTATCATATTTGTAGGAAAAGCCTCTTTCAATCGTGTCCAGCTGATAAGAGGAAACTCCCAAGTCAAGTACAATACCATCCACATGGGTAACACCGATTTCTGCAAGTCGCTCTCTTGCATAGCGATAATTGCTGCGAATAATGGTTACTTGCTCTCCAAAGGGTGCAAGGCGCTTACTTGCCGCTTCTATGGCATCTCCGTCCTGGTCTATTCCATAAAAACGTCCGCCTGCTCCCAGCTTCTCACACACATGATAGGCATGTCCTGCGCCTCCCAGTGTACCATCCATGTAAATGCCGTCCGGCTTTATATTCAAATGCTCTATCGTCTCATCTAAAAGCACGGAATAATGCTTGAATTCCATAATACACTCCTACAGTCTAAGTCCGATGCCGTTTAAGTATTCCATAACTTCTTCTACATCGTCATCATTATTGATAGCTGCCCAACGGTCTTTGTTCCAAATTTCTACATTTCGTCCACAGCCTACCAATACAACGTCCTTTTCTAATGCTGCGTATTCTCTAAGGCCGGTAGGGATTAAAAATCGTCCCTGCTTGTCCACTTCCACGCTTGCCGCACCGGATAAGAAAAAACGAAGTGCTTTACGGGATTCTCTGTTGGTAATAGACAGGGTGTTTAACTTTTCTTCGAAGTGGGACCATTCTGTTTGGTCATACACAAACAGACAGCCATCTACTCCCTTTGTCACTACGAATTCCTCGCCCAGAGCTTCTCGCAGCTTTGAAGGTAGTATCAGTCTGCCTTTAGAGTCTACAGTATGATTATATTCTCCTGTATACATCTAAAAATCACCGTCCCTGCCTTTTAAAGGATTTTAGGTGAAAAACAATGGTATTTACTCCATTTTTTGACACTTTCCACCACTTCCTTCCACTTACATTACACTTTACACGATTTTTAACAACTTGACAATACTTATTAAGAATTTTTTATAAAAATTTTTTTAACCTTGACACTGTATATACATAATGATAAAATTTTTTTGTTTTTACTTAGGAGGAATCATGGAATTAAATTTTGTCTTCTTTTTTAACAGTATACTTTTAGGTGTGGGACTTGCTATGGATGCGTTCAGTGTTTCACTGGCTAATGGTTTGAATGAACCGAACATGAAGCCACGCAGAATGAGCCTTATCGCAGGTGTTTTTGCCGTATTTCAGGCTTTAATGCCCTTGATTGGCTGGTTTTTGCTTCATACAATTTGTCAGCACCTTACTGCCTTTGAAAAATTTATTCCATGGATAGCTCTTGGACTTTTAGGATATATAGGCTATCAGATGCTTCATGAAGGCTTGTCCGGCGACGAAGAAGAAACAGAGAAGTCCGCAATCGGCTGGTCTGCGTTGTTGTTGCAGGGCATTGCCACTTCTATTGATGCCCTCTCCGTAGGGTTTACCATTGCAGATTACGGTTTCTTAGAAGCATTACTGGCAGCATTCATTATTGCAGTAGTTACGTTTATTATTTGTGCAGCAGGTCTTGCCATCGGTAAAAAAGCCGGAACCAAACTGGCAGGCAAGGCAAGTATTTTCGGCGGTGCCATCTTAATTTTTATTGGTCTTGAAATTTTTATTACCAGTTTCTTTTAAACTGCATATTATGAAATGACGAGTATTTTTGAGGTTGTTTCATGATACGTACCCATTCTTGCTTAAATTGTTTTTCGCCTCTGGGTCATCGCCCGGCGGCCAGCGCTTCCATTATTGGAAGTAAAGAATATCCAAACATAAGAGGAACTGTTGACTTCTACCAGACAGAATCCGGTGTGGTGGTGGCAACAGAAATAACCGGACTTCCTACATCAGATAACCGATGTGAAAGTCCGGTTTTTGGTTTTCATATTCATAGCGGCACTCGCTGCAGCGGCAATGCTTCCGACCCTTTTGCAAATGCCATGATGCACTACAATCCCGATAACTGCCCGCACCCACACCACGCCGGAGATTTACCGCCACTATTTGGTAACGACGGCTACGCTTTTATGACAGTGCTTACCGATCGTTTTGACCTACGGGACATCATCGGAAAAACCATTATCATTCATTCTAAACCAGATGATTTTACTACCCAGCCTTCCGGCAATTCCGGTGAAAAAATTGCCTGCGGTGTCATCAGACGAATGCCGAATCTGCGTCTATAATTCTTTATCAAAATGAGGCAAATAATAAACCTCCAATACACATATTCCTCACCGGAAGGGAAATACTAACCCCAAAAGTGAGGTTTTTTTATGAATCATTATCTATCAGTTTCTTATATGAAAGGTTTTATCCCTTACGCCCTTGCGGCATTTTTAATAGGTCTTGTAGGTGGCCTTACAACCATTTTAGGTCCTGCTTTTATGCAGGACCTAAATCTGTCATACAATAACACTACCTGGACAGCACTTGCCATTTCCACTTCTTCCGCGGTGGGAGCACCCATCCTCGGAAAACTCAGTGACTTGTTTGGAAGGCGCTCCACACTCCTTATCGGTATCACCATATTTACCCTTGGCAACTTATTGACCGCGGTTTCTTCTTCCTTGCTTTTCATGTTATTGGCCAGGTTTATTGTAGGAATCGGAACCGCTGCTGTGGCACCTACCGTTATGTCTTATATCATCACGGAATTTCCCCCAAAAGAAATTGCAAAAGGCTTTTCACTCTATATGCTGATTTCCAGCGGTGCCGTTATATTTGGACCAAGCATCGGCAGCTTGATTTTAAACACCTGGGGATGGCGCATTTTAATGTGGATATGTGTTTTTCTTTCTATTATTTTTCTTGCTTTATGCTTTTTTACCCATCCGAAAACAAGCTTCTCTTCCAAAAAGCAAAGTGTTTTTGATAAACGCGGGGCCCTTTTTGTTGTAATTTTTTTCAGCTTGATGCTTTGTATTCCATCTTTTGGACAAAACTTCGGCTGGCTGTCTCCTATCTTTGTAACTGTATTTGTTTTGGCTATAGTCTCTTTGCTTGGTCTTATCTTATCCGAAAAGCATGCACAAAACCCTATCCTTTCCGGTCATTTTATGAAACGAAAGGCATTTATTCTTCCTGTTATGATTCTTTTTCTGACCCAAGGCTTGATGCAGGCAAATATGACCAATGTAATCGTCTTTGTAAACTATACCCAACCGGACAATTCCGTTATTTCCGGCTACGCTATTTCTATCATGTATCTTGGTATGTCTATAGGTTCCATACTTTTAGGACCCTTGGCTGACAAATATGAGCCCAAAAGAGTGCTAACCTGCTCTTTGCTTCTAACACTTATTGGATGCGGAATTATGCTTCTTTTCTCTGTCCTCACGTCCATTCTGCTTCTTGCTACAACCTTGGGAATATTAGGATTTGGACTTGGTGCAAATGCTACCATTTTCATGAAAATCGTTCTTTCCGGACTCTCTGCCGACGCGGCCGGCTCAGGCACCGGAACCTACGGGCTTTTTCGAGATTTAGCGGCCCCCTTCGGCGTTGCCGTGTTTGTTCCGATGTTTACCAATCAAATCACACGCTTAACAACAACCACTTCCGGCATTACTGCCGCAGAAGCTGCAGTAACTTCCATTCACACACTGGCTTTTATTGAAATATGCTGTGTTTTAGCGAGCATTATTATTGTTCAGTTTTTGCCAAAGGTGCATAAAGCTTCTTAGTCCCAAAATAAAAACAAGTCGCACGCTTCTTTGAACCATGCGACTTGTTTTTATTTATCTCTTCCTAATCTCTGGTTATCTGCAAGACTTGCAGATTCTCCCAAAGTTCTTTTTTCACTTTTCATGGTCACGCGAATTACAACGATGATAATCGTGCATACCACAAATAAGATAATGCCTAAAAGCTGAGAAACCGGAAGTCCGATTACCGGTAAGAGTAGCTGGTCGGTACGGAGTCCTTCGATAAAGAAACGTCCGATACCATAGCCTGCAAGATACATTAAGGAAATCTCACCTTCGAACTTTTTATGCTTGCGGTATAACAAAAGCACTGCTAACACACCAAGATTCCATAAGGATTCATACAGGAAGGTCGGATGCACCATAATGTAATTCGCCCCCTCTGCCACATGTTCCCAATGATTTGCCGTAATCTCATGCTGACGCACTGCATCGATTGGAAGTGCCATGGCAAGTAATCCATTGCTATAATCGCCGAAGGCCTCACGATTCATAAAGTTGCCCCAGCGACCGATAATCTGCCCTAAAATCAATCCAAGTACTGCCGTGTCTGCCATCTGCCAGAAGCTTTTCTTTTTGACTTTTGTATATACTAAAAGTGTAAGAAATGCTGCAATCACCGCACCGTAAATCGCCAGTCCGCCTTTTCGCAGATTAAAAATCTCCAACAAGTTATTTTTATAATGATCCCAAGAAAAAATTACATAGTATAAGCGTGCACCGATAATGGAAAAGATAATTGCATAGATTGCGAAATCCCAGTAATCATCCGGATTCTGTCCGGTACGCTTTGCTTCACGGGTTGCCATCACAATACCTGCCATCACGCCAATTCCGATTATCAAACCATAGAAAGCAATAGAAAATCCAAACACGCTGAAATTCTTCGGTACATTTTCTAAATATATCCCAAGATTAGGGAATGCAATATCTGCACTGTTCATGGTTTCTATCATGCTATACTCCTTTATTATACATTGAATCTAAACAAAATAACGTCGCCGTCTTTTACTACGTATTCCTTACCTTCCATACCAACAAGACCTTTTTCTCTTGCTGCTGCAAGGGATCCATACTCTAAAAGGTCTTTATAATTTACAACCTCTGCCTTAATGAAGCCTCTTTCAAAGTCAGAGTGAATTTTACCTGCTGCCTGAGGAGCCTTGGTGCCCAACTTAATGGTCCATGCCCTGCACTCATCTTCGCCTGCAGTCAAATAGCTAATCAGACCAAGCAAACGATAACTTGCTGCAATCAACTTGTCCAGACCGGATTCGCTTAATCCTAATTCTTCCAAGAACATCGCTTTCTCATCATCATCCAGCTCTGCAATTTCCTGCTCAATTTGCGCACAAATCACAAACACTTCGCAGTTTTCACTTGCTGCATATTCACGCACCTGTGCTACCATCTCATTACTTGCGGCATCATCTGCAAGGTCATCCTCACTTACATTTGCTGCAAAAATAACCGGCTTGCCGGTAAGCAGATTGTACTCGGAGAGCCATGCTGCCTCGTCCTCATCCTCTGTAATGAACGTCTTTGCAAGCTTACCTTCCTCTAAATGCTCTCGGATACGCTTCTGAAGTACCAGTTCCTTTGCAGCCTTTTTATCATTATTGGCAAGCTTTGTTGTTTTTGCAATTCTTCTTTCCAGTATTTCCAAATCTGAGAAAATTAATTCCAAATTGATGGTCTCAATATCACGAAGCGGATCCACACTGCCATCTACATGAATCACATTGCTGTCCTCAAAACAACGTACCACGTGCACGATTGCATCTACCTCACGAATATTGGAAAGGAACTGATTGCCCAAGCCTTCACCCTTGGAAGCACCCTTTACCAAACCTGCAATATCAACGAACTCAATAACTGCCGGAGTCACCTTCTTGGTCTTATACAACTCACCCAACAGCTGAATTCTCTTGTCCGGCACCGGCACAATACCCACGTTCGGGTCAATGGTACAGAATGGATAGTTGGCACTCTCCGCACCAGCCTTTGTTAAAGAATTAAATAATGTACTCTTACCTACGTTTGGCAAGCCTACGATACCAAGTTTCATAATTGATTTTATCTCCTTAAATTTAATTTATTCTCATATAAGCAGCATACGCCGCATAACATTCAGCATAAGCTCACAAAAAAAGAGCCTAATATAACTAAATAAGCATAGCATAAATAGACTCTTTTTTCAATATATAAATCAAACAGAGAACAATTAATCAAACATTCCCTTCCTCACCGTCTCCGTTCCGGTAATCCCCCGGATTCAAATTGGTAATTTTCTTAAACGCCTTATAAAAACTGGCGGTATTATTAAAGCCACATTCCAGCGCTATCTCAAGTACGGTTTTGTCACTGGTCTTCAGCAAATGAATGGCAAATTGAATCCTCTTTTGCATGATGTATCCGGCAAAGCCTACGCCCATGCATTTGGTAAAGTACCTGGAGAATCCGGTGGTGGACATATTTACAAGATCCGCCACTTGCTGTTGTGAAATATCATTTCGATAATGCTCATCGATATATTCCAGTACCCGATACATGTCACTGCCCATCTTCACATTGCTTTTTTCTGCAATATCAAAGTGTCGCATCATAAGCGCCAGCATTTCCACCAGCTTAGCACCAATGACGATTTTGGAATACAAAGGCTTTTTTTGTGCCTCCGCCTCTATCTCCTTAAAAAGTCCGATAATTACCTCATGGTCTGAAATCACGTTATTTTGCTCTATATCTTTTCCGTACAATAATCCTCTAAACTGGTTCATAAAAAGCTGTGGTTCAAATTCCACTATCAGAATCTCAATACCGGTGTCCTCGGACACCTCCTTAAACACACGCTTCATACGATTGTTGAGAATTATCACATCTCCTTCTTTAACCGAAACCAGATGGTCTTCTATCTGCCATAGCCCAGATCCTTTTTTCACTAGACAAAGCTTAATATTATGGGAAATAAATATTTTTCTGGAGAAGCTTTGGCTACTCAATTTAATTTTCCTTACATGAATGTTTTTATTTTCTAAATCAAACATACCGGCTTCTCCTTTGTTTTTTCTAAAATTTTTTATTTATTTTGTGATGCTATTGATATACTCTATAAGCTTCGGCTTTAAATCATGAAGACTTGCAGAATTATCTCTGAGCGTAATCATAATGTGATATTCCGGATTATCCAAAAGCATCAGCAACTTTTCTACAATCTCCCGCTTTTTTTCCGGATATTTCTTTGCAATCTCGGTCAATGCTCTGGCTGAAAATAGTGCATACTGGGAATATACATCTGTAGCCTCATTGTAAAATTCTCCAAAAGTAAAGTCCGGAATCTCCGTCAGACCTTTTCTCTCCACTATATCAAACAACATATCTATGGAGTCTACATCTCCCAGCTTGCCCAACAGGTAAATTGCAGACACACCTCTGGTGTAAATATATTTAAGACTGGACTTCGGTACGTAATTGTCCGGTTCCATTGCCATCTTACGAAGCATTGGAATCGCAGCCTGCTCTCCCATAATGCCCAAAGCAAGTGCGCAGTGTCTGGATAAGTTTTCATTTTCGGAATTCAGATTTCCCTTCAAAGCTTCTACAAGTCTCTGCTTTTCTGCCATACTCGCCTGTACTTCGCTTGTCTGACCTTCTGCCTCCTTCGCTTGCAAAGCAATGGCTCTGCATGCCCAAATTGCCCAGCCCGGCTTTTCCCCTGCAAGCCAGGTCAAAATTTCTTCCGTGGTCTTTAATTCCGGAAGCTCATATCCAAAGTACTTCCTCACAATTCGCTCCATAAAGCCCACGTTATTTGCTTCGTCCAGACATTTGTTTGCTTTCAGCTTCTCTACAATATTATCATATTCTACCTCAGAAAGCGAGATATTCTTTTTGATTGCTTCACTACAGATATAGGCTGCTGCTTCGCCGCTCTTGGCCATGTCACGCTTCATTCTGACACAAGCCGCCAGATTATGGTCTACAGAAAGGCAACGACCAGCCACCATAATATTTTCCAAACCCTCCGGCAAAAGTGTTTCCATAGGTACCGGAACGGACATCAATACGCCCCACAAGCCGGACGCTACCATCCAGTCACACAATTCCTCATTTTCAAATGCACCATCCTTTCCGTGGTTATCCACGTTAGAATATGCATAAAATAAAGGCTTTTCCGTTCTTCTCTTCTTACTTACCACATCAGACAAGGTTAATGTTTTTCTACCCTTGATACGACGACCTTCTCTTACACCGAAAAGCGGCGCAACTGCCACAAATTTTTGTTCTTCCATGGTGTAATCCTCTTTTAAATACATCGGAAAATTATTGGAATTTATAATCACACGGCTCACATCTCGTGGTTCATGCTGCTTTACAAAGCCTGCGTCCTTATTAGTCGCTAATCCCCTTCCATCTTTTCCAATCAAAATGCTGGAAGACGTTGCCGGCTGTGTCTGTCCGTCAAAGTCTCTACCGGAAATCATTTCCGCGCCTGCAATATGACATACAGTAGCTTCTCCGGTAGCATCAATCACTTTTTTGGCTTCCACATGAATTTCTTTGCCATTCTGGAAGAGTCTGAGTCCAAGTACCTTATTTCCTTCCATATAAACGCCGGTTACAATACATTCGTATTTCATTTCAGCACCACAAGCCCTGGCTTCCCTGTCCATAACGAATGCACAAGCATCTCGTCTGCTGCCATCATGAAAGAGATTTCCTTTTCGAAGTTCCTGCTCCTTATCATCCATCTCCTTGTACAAACCGCCCTGTGCTCCGAAATAGTATCCGGTAATAGCCCCAATGGTACCTGTACCACCCATACCATAAAGTTGCTCAACACCAAGCACCTTTAATCCTTCACGGCCTGCTGCAATCAGAGAAATCGCACCGGCGGTTCCAAGACCTACCACCACCAAATCATAACTTTCATCAAAAACAGGCTCTGCCATACTTGTTTTAGCAACACCATCTATTATTTCACATAAAATCATGCTCTCTCCTCCTTAGCAAACTGCTTTACCAAATAAAAAATTCATTTCCCTTGAGTTTCAACATAGCTTCCACAAAGAAAAAATCCCCATAAATAATTGGAATATGCACTTCTTTCCATGCTATTTCATTCTTTGGATACCGAACAGTCCCCATGAGCACCAATGCATCCTCATCATCTTCATAATTGCAGAACCTCTCATCACATGCCTTTAAGATATTGATTGCTTCCTGAGTATACATCTGTGCATCTTCCTTTGAAACATATTTTGCCAGTTCCAGCAAACCACATGCGGTACAAACGCCGGCGGTACTATCATACAGCACCGGTTCTTCTGGAGCACCAAAATCTACTACCGGTAAATAATCGGTCTTTTTACAATGTTCAATAAAATAATTTGCAGTTCTCTTTGCTGCCTCCAAGTACTCTTCTTTACCTACGTGAATGTACGAAATCATGCAGCCATACACTGCCCATGCTAATCCTCTAGACCAACAGGAATCTGCAGCATACCCCTGGCCTGCCAACACTTCTTTCACGCCCACCTTTTCAATTTCGTGGTTTACAATGTGATTTACACTGCCATCCGGTCGAATGTGATCACGCAGTGCCATGTTCATGTGGCTTATAGCAATTTTCTTAAAACGATCATCGCCTATTTCCTCACTTGCCCAATATAATAAGGATAGATTCATTAAACAATCAATGATAGAATAACCAGCTCGTTCATCGCCTCCGTTCCATGCACGAATATACTCACCGTCCAGATTATATCTGGCGAATAATGATGCTGCCGCAAACAAATTTCTAGTACAGGAAGAAGGATTGCCGGTAATGCGGTAATTTGCCCCGCTTACCAGATGCCACATAAAGCCCACATCATGATTAAGCTGTGTGTATATACTAAATGCACCATCTAAAAGTTCCTCTGAACGCTCAGCAGTCTTTTTATACTCCTCATTTCCAGTACCTAGATACATCAGCCAGTTGAGGCCTCCCCAGAAACCATTGGTCCACCAAGTAACGTAATCTTCTGATTTATCATCATGTACACCATCAATAGTAGTATATGGTAACTTATTGCGACTCTTCACTGTTACCTTACTTAATTTATGTTCCAATTTTGCCCAGGTCTGGTCAATCCATTCCTGATTCTGTGCGATTACATTTCTCATTATTTTCCCTCCATATTATCTTACGGCGTACTGTACACCTTTATCAAAAGCTTCCACCAAATTTGCATATGCTGTTGACGGATTCCAAACAAACTGCTCCTCAATTGTTTCCCTACAAGGCACCATTGTATAAGAAAAATCAGAGGCAATACTGGAAATCTGTAAATTCTTTTCTGCAAACGCCTTTTCCATGCCACAAAGCAATTCCACCGCCTCATACCTGTCAACATCCGGATTCACCGGTAAAGTATAGGTATATAACCCATTCTGACTGTTAACGGAAAGCCCTTCTAACTCACTTTCATCCGGATTATACACAATGGCATTCAATTGCTTTTGCTTCTCATGCTTGCCGGATGCGTCATGACCGATTCCTAAAATCGTAGTATCTAAAATACGCTTTGCATAAATGGTTTCAAAACCATTGGAATGATACACCATAATTTCATAATAATCTTCTACTTTTTTGATATCCGTTACTTCTGTCATTAACAAAATATCAATGGACTTCTCCTTCAGATAAGAGCTTAAAACATACACCGAAGGCGCAGGATATATCTCACCCGCCTCGGAAACAAGCCCTCTTCTTTTTAAATCCTCCAGAAACTCTTTGCCAAGCTCTGTTTTTGGCTCCACTACCTTCGGAGCACATACCTTGTAGCTATTGACAAACTCTGCTCCAAACAAGCCTCCCTTTTCAATCACTACCACATTCTCCATCTGAAGCGCTGCCCCCAGCCCCAGAAACGTGGTGCCAAACACCGCTGTGTCATAATACTTTTGTGCCATGAAAACCTCCTTAAACTTTTACAGTTTCATTTTGTAAGATAATTATAAAATATTTTTCAGTGTTCTTCGTCCGCTTTCTTGCCTGATTTGTCAACTTTTTTGCAAAATACCATTAAATTGGGGCATCAAAAAAGTATCTTCGACACTTCAGCTATCCCGTTTCTGTCCTACCTGCGGCAATAAATATTCCATTGACAGAACCACCTCCATGTTGGATATGGACTATTTCTAAAGTAAAAATAGCCGATGTCCTGTCAAATCATGACAGCGCATCGGCTAAATTCTCTTTTATTTAAAGTCCAAATAATCTTTTTGCGTTGTTAAATAAGATATTTTCTTTGTCCTGCTGAGAAATCATTGCGTATTCAATCCTTCCCCGCTGTGAACTTGCTGCATAAGTATCGGTTCCAAATAAAATCCGATCCGAACCGATTTGCGATACCGCATACTCGATCAGCATATTTTTCAAGCTGGCCTTTCCCGAAGTGTCCGTATAAACATTTCTGTGTTTGGCATTTTTAATAGCATTGATATGAAGCGGTCCGCCCAGATGCGCTATAATAAAGGTCACGTTAGGAAAAGAATCTGCAAAAGTGATATAATCTGCCGCCTTTTCCGGATGGATCTGCACAATGGCGGAATGCTTTTCTGCGAAAGAAAAGATTTTTTCGCCCTGTTCTTCAATCGAATACTTATGCAATACCGGATGTAACTTAATGCCAACGCACTTTTTGCTTTTCAGCATTCTGTCCGCTTGTTCGAAGGTGCTTTCATTTTGCGGGTCGATCACGACCCATTGATAAAGATTAGGAATATCCTGCACCAGCTTAAACATATCTTCGTTTGCCTGCACAGTATTCGCTCGATCGGTCAATGCCTCAAAGGGTGATGCAAAAACAGTGCTGATTTTTGCTGCTTTCTCAATCTGTGACAGCGTATTCCAATAGGCTGTATAATAAGGACCCTCCTGCATCACATCTGAAAGTGTAATAGGTGCTAAGGTTTCCACAGGTGTGTAATGAATATGACAGTGTGTATCGATTGCGTTTATTTTCATAAGATTTCCTTCTGTTAAATTGGTCTGATTGATTATGGCTCATGACACAATAAGACTATATATTCTTTCTGACTATATTTTTCTATGAATTCCAAACTCTTTTCAGGACATCGGGAACTGCCCGTCGGAATTTTTTGCTCCAGGTTTTCTCTTGCATAGCATTCGTCCCCTGTGATCACATACTTTTGTTCTCCAATTGAAAATTCCACTACACATGAGCCAATAGAGTGTCCGCCCACTTTAATAACTTTTACACAGCCTGCAACCTCTGTATAGTCTTGAAAGCACTGCACCCGAAATCCCTCCGGTATATATTTCCCACCGGCGCGTTCGTACTCCTGTTGCTGAATATAAATGGTTGCTTTATCAAAATGACAGACCGCCTCAATATGGTCATGATGGGAATGCGTAATAATTACATCCGTAATATCTTCCGGCATAATCCCCTGTCGCTTCAGTGCTGCTACCGGGCCGCAGAAATTTTTCATTTCAAAGCCCGGCATAGTATCGCACCCTGCATCCACAAGAATCATATGCTTGTCCGTTTTAATAAGATAAATAGTAAACGAAATAGGCAGCCGCTTATCCGATGCTCCTCCCGGGAAAATATACCTTTCCGCCAATGTAGATTCTGCATACTTAAGCGCTGTAACACTTAATACATTTTCCATCATCTCATCCTCTAAATTATTCTCCAACCGTAAGAACAACCTTTCCGATATTTTCGCCGCGATATAAAATATCATGTGCAGCTTCTGCTTCCGTAATTGGCAATGTCTTATAAATGGTTGGCTTCACTTCGCCTGTCGCCACCTTCGGCCACACATCCCGAACGAGACTGGCCAAAATTTCAGCTTTCACCTGCGGTGTTCTGGAGCGAAGCGTGCTTCCGATAATCCTTACATTTCTTTTGAAAATGTTAACAAGGTCTATCTCTGTTTTTGCCCCAGCCATGGACGCAATCATAATCCATCGAGCACCATGGGTTAGATATGGAAGACATTTACCCATTACTTCTCCACCAAGACAATCGATGGCCACATCCACTCCATGTCCTTCTTCCAGCTGCTGCTTCAAAACTTCTACGATGTCCATCTCATCGGTATGTACAACAATATCCGCATGAAGATGTTTGATAGATTCTGCAATTTCTTTAGTCAGTACAGTTGTTATTACACGGATACCAAATGCCTTTGCCATCGGAATGATTACGCTTGCTAGTCCGCTCGCTCCGGCATTCATTAAAAGAGTATTGCCCGGCTGAATCTTTCCTTCTATAAAAAGATTTAAGTAAGCAGTTGCAAAAGCCTCCGGCATTGCAGCAGCCTCTACCATGGAGCAATTCTCCGGTACCGGCATCAACATATCATACTTTACATTTGCATATTCCGCATAACCGCCTCCGCCAAGCAAAGCACATACCTTGTCACCAACTTTCCAGTCAGACTTTTCTGCCGCCTCTTCTCCCACTTCAACGATGGTTCCGGCAATCTCAAGACCCATCCACTCAGGGCATCCCGGTGGTGGAGGATAATTCCCTTCCCGCTGCATCAAGTCCGCACGATTTAAGGCAGCAGCCTCAATCTTCACAAGACAGTCTTCTGCTCCTACAATCGGATTGGGCACTTCATCCCATCTTAAACTTTTGTCATCATTTATCAGTATTGCCTTCATCTTTTTCCTCTCTTCCTAAAATCCCATATCATCTCTGATTGCTTTCGAAACAGATAGTAACGGCTGTGGAAACGTAGAACGTACATCATGCTCATACACACACAAATGCATACAGCAGCCCAGCTTCATACCCAATCTTCTGTGAATAGAGCTTTCTCCTCCGCTTAAAAACAAAAACGGAATTCCCAACTCTTTTTTCAGCAGATTGGTAATACGCAAATTTTCTATTTGCTGTTCCATATTCTCTGCTGCTGTAACAATTTTGGAAATATCTGCCCCACGACGTTTGTGCTCCAATGCAATTTCTAAAACCCTCTCCGCAGGTGTATACTTTAATACGTGAGAAGACATCAAAACCTCTGCACCTTTACTATGCAGTTTGTCAATAAGCTCCATCTGCTTCTGAATTGCTGCACCATCTATAGCAACTTCGTCCGGCTGTGGGTCATACAAATCGCCCATTACATCCACAAGTGTAGCACCACAGTCTGCCAATCCCAAAAATCCTTCTGCCAGTTCCTCATCGGTTTTTCCAAAGTTTTGATGTTTACGGTAATTGGTTACATAAATCGGCCTTCCTTGCATTTCCTTAAATATTTTGCAGTATATTTCTTCCTTTTGATATTCTCTAAGCAAAGATTCAACCTGAAGCCCAAATGCTTCTCCTCCACAGTGCAAAGCATTACGAATTCTGCCAATTGCCACTTCTGGAGTTTCACACTGCAGTATAACCGTCATCAATGGTTTTTCATGATTTAAAAATGTAGCCTTCATATTATCCTCTCCCCATTGCATTTCTTCCGCCATCAATCATGATATTCTCACCATTGATAAACTGTCCCTTGTCGGAAGCAATAAACAAGCACAAATCAATAATTTCCTGTGGCTCAGCTGCTCTTCCCAAAAGCGTTTTCATGTTTGCCATCTGTTCTCTTGTAAGTACCGGTCCCGGAGAAACACAAATACATCTTATATTATGTTTGGAACCATATTGTGCTATGGATTTGGTTAAACCATACATAATGCCAGCTTTAGCAGTAGCATAGTCCACTCCTCCGCCTGAGCCTTCTACGCCAGTTATGGAACCAATGTTTAATATCAGTCCACTTTTTTGCTCTCTCATCTGTTTTAAAACAGCATGTGCAAAATAAAATGGACCTTTCAAATTCACATCAATCCCCCAGTCAAACACATCAATCGGTACATCGGGAAATTCTGCTTTAAAGTCTACCTTAAGCATTCTTCTTGCTGTACCGCCTGCAAAATTTGCCATTACATCGATTCTTCCAAAGAACTCGACGGCCTTATCTCTCGCATTACATACCTGACCATAATCTCTCACATCACAGACTACGCCAATAGCTTTGTTTTCATACTTCTCGTTAAGTTCTGCAACTTTCTCATTCAAAATTTTCTCGTTCACATCGCACATCACAACGCATCCGCCAAGCCTTGCCCATTCCTGAGAAAACAATAATCCCATTCCGGATGCTGCACCTGTTGAAATTGCCACTTTACCTGCAAAATCCATTTCTATAGACCTCCCATTAAATATCTTTCTTTTAATATACCCCTTATTACAACAATCTTTGATAACAAAAACGATACCTTTTTGAAGCATTTGATGCTCCTTTTCAAGGTCTCTCTTTTTCATTATTTCTCCAAAATAATTTCTCCGAAATAATCCGGCTGATGATAGTCCGGCTTTTCTAATGGCGTTAATTTGTTAGAGTTCATGATAAAACAGCTTCAAACCGTTGTCCGCCAATTTTTTCTGTAGCTTAGCCACACTCAATGATTCGAAATCATCTGTCATAGCTGCGGCTACACCAGCCGCCTCCCCGGTAACCGCGCATACAGGAATCACACGTGTCACATCCCACATGGCATCACTGGCAGAAATACTTCTGCCTGCAGTAATCAGGTTCTTAACCCTGGAACCATATAGTGCGTGGAAAGGCACCTCATATACGGGACCTCTCTTCTTCCAGTTACCGATCATTCCGATACTGTCTTCAAATTCCTTCCGGTCATCGGAAGTCTCCATAGTATAACCTCCCACGATTCTTCTGGTCATTCTGATCTGAGGAATCGTTGCAATCGTAACAGGCATGTATGCAGGATTTTCCTGCTGCTTCTTAACGATCTCTTCCAGAACCCTTTTATGGGAGAGCTGCATCATCTCGCTGAGTTCCTGTCCATCCACACCCTGGAATCTTCTGGAAATTAAAGGCTTTGTCTCTTCTGTTCTGTCTTCCTGCGGAACCTCTGCATAACCCAGCATGCTAAGGTCATAACCGTTTCCTGTTTCATAATAATGCCATGCGGCCAGAATATTTCCCGGTCCAAAAAGAGCAGTTTTCTCTCCGGCCATAACACAGATATCTGCATCCCCTGTGGCATCTACTACCGACTTTGTCTTAATCGCAGTTCTTCCTGATTTATTTTCCACGATAACAGCTGATATCTTATCACTTGCCATGGCCACACTACAGGCAGAGGTGCCATATAGGATCGTCACACCTTCTTTCAGAAGAAGCTGCTCTGCTGCAATGGCAAACAATTGAGCGTTATATCTGACCTCAAATCTTTTCTTTGCCCTCTCTTCCATGCTGCCGTTCTCCAACCATGCAGTGGGATAACGATCCTCATAGCCGTACTTAATAGATAGGCGCAGCAGTTCCTCCGCTATGCCAAAGCTGACCTGATGTCCTTTTCCATCACACAAAGGCAGATAAATGGTAACCAAACCTGCGGTAGCTAGGCCTCCCAACATAAACTGCTTCTCCAACAAGATTACCTTGGTGTCCTGTCTGGCAGCCGCCAGTGCAGCTGCAATTCCAGCCACACCCCCTCCGACTACCAATACATCACATTCATGTGTGATCGGTGTACATAAAGTTTCCACAACTTTTTCCATAAATATACAATACGCCATCTTTTAAGGCACTTACTTAGTATTTGAATAAACTTCTGTTTCCCAAGGAAGAAGATAATCTCTGCCGTCCACGGATGGAATCGTTCCTTTCACATTGGTAATGACACGCTGCCACTTGCCTGATCTGATATCTTCAGGAAGCTGCAGGGATATCTTTTCATTGGAATAGTTGGCAATAACCAATAGTGTTTCTTTTTCGCATTCCCTCAAGTACATAATGATCTGCGGATGATCTTCCAAAAGGAATCTCAAGTCACCTTCTATGATCGCAGGATGCGTCTGTCTCAATTTTATCATTTCCTGATAATATGCAAAAATAGAATCCTCTGATTTACGGTCAGCCTCCAGATTAATCTCCGTATATCTAGGGTTGAGCTTCATCCAAGGCTGGCCGGTGGTAAAGCCTGCATGCTTGCTTGCGTCCCATTGGTACGGGGTACGTGCATTGTCGCGACTTCGCGGCCCAACTATTTTTAAAGCTTCTTCAGCAGACATCCCTGATTGAATCATGGAGTTATAGTCACCAACGGTGTAACAGCAGTTATGGTCTTTGATATCATCAAATTCCACATTGACCATACCGATTTCTTCACCCTGATAAATGAACGGCGTACCTGGAGAAGTATGTATCAATGTAGCAAGTAATTTTGCCGAAGGCATACGATAAATTCCGTCACTGCCGTAAACGGATACCTGTCTTGCACTGTCATGATTTGACATGTACTGCACTGCCCATCCATTATGACGGAATACATCTGCCCACTCTGTCTGAACTTTGCGGAAGTGTTCCGGAGTCATGGAGAAAAGTTTGCGGTGGGAAAGCTCAAAATGATAGACCATATCTATCTCTTCTCGTTCTTTCGCAACATAGCCAAGTGCATTTTGGGAGGTTACACCGGCACCTTCACCCACGGTCATGCATTCTCTGGTTCCAAAAACTTCCGTATATAATTCGTGAAGTATCTCGTGAATTCCTTCCACATTGAGACACATAGTATTGTCCATAATGAATCCGTTACGGTCAAGTATCACATTTGGAGCCTTTTTAGTGTCCGGGAAGCCCTCCGGCTTCTTGAATCTCGTAAAGACGTCAAGGCGGAAACCATCCACTCCAAAATCAAGCCACCAGTGCAGCATTTTATAAACTTCTTTACGGAGCGGTTCATATTCCCAGTTAAGATCCGGCATCTTTTTTGCGTACTGATGGAGATAATATTCCCCTGTCAGCTCGTCATATTCCCATGCAGAGCCGTTACCGTCACGGAAATAGTTGCCCCAGTTATTCGGCTCAGAACCATCCGCCTTTGGAGGCTGCCAAATATAATAATTACGATAAGGATTGTCCTTTGATTTTCGTGATTCCTGAAACCATCTGTGTTCGTCGGAGGAATGATTCAGTACCATGTCCATGATCACGCGGATTCCCATACTGTGTGCCAAATCCAGCAATTCCTTGAAATCTTCAAGGGTTCCGTAATCCGGTTCAATATCCTGATAATCGGCCACGTCATAGCCATTGTCAACCTGTGGTGACTTATAAATAGGAGCAAACCAGATACAGTTAATACCCAGTTCTTTTAAAACGGGAAGTTTTGAGATAACACCTCTCAAATCTCCGATACCATCGCCATCTGAGTCACAAAAACTCTTACAATATATCTCATATACTACGGCTTCATGCCACCATTTTCTTTCCATAGTCGTCTCATATTCCTTTCATTTCATCTAAAATTGGTGTTTGCGAAACACCTGAATCCCGCATAAATGCGGTGTTGCGTCATAGTGACTCTAAATTGGGCAGCCACTTTCCTCTGATAAAGTGTATAAAAAACAACACAGCACGCAGTACCCAATCGGCGACCGTAGCTATCCAGATGCCAAATATTCCAAGGCCTGCTCCGTGTATCGTTACTGAAAATACCGTGATATTTTCAAGTGATAGTATGTATGCCAGACCTATACGAATACACCACATGGAGATAGTGGAAACAATGAGGGAGTACTTGACGTCACCTGCAGCCTTAAATACACTTGGAAATATGAATGCAGGGGGACGTATGATTGATGTACATACTGCATGAAAGATCGTTAGATGCAAGGCAAGACGAGTACTTTCTGCTGATAAATCGTATATGCCTATGATGGGCTTTGCGAATACAAATAGTATCAATGACACTGCCCACATGGCGAAATAGTCCCATAGTAATAAGGTTTTTCCATATTTCGTAGCTTGTTTTTTCTCACCTGCACCCACACAACGCCCTACGATTGTAACAGCACAGTTTTGTATGGCAGTACTAGGCATATACATATAGTTTGCAAGAATATTTGCCACAGAGTTTGCAGCGATTGCAGCAGTACCCATTGATGAAATGAGTACTTGAGTTAAAAGTCTACCGAATTGAAACATACTGCTTTCGATTCCGTGAGGGACACCGATGTGAAGAATCTTCTTGATTATTTCAAAATCAGGACGATAAGAAAACAGGTTTTCAATATAAATAGCATTTTTGCGATTGTGAAGAAGCAATATAAATACAACGGATGATACTATGCGTGAAATCAGAGTTGCCAATGCGGCACCGGCAGTACCCAAGTGGAATATAAGGATAAATAACGCATTTCCGGCAATATTGATTATTATCTCGATGAAAGACAACTTCATCGAGATGATAGTGTTGCCCATTACACGAAAAATGGCTCCACAGGAACTATATAGTGCAAGAAAAGGATAAGAGAGCACAAGTATACGTAAATAACTGTTTGCGCTAAACAGCACATCCTTTTCTGCACTGCCATATAATAAAGAAATTAATGGCATGCCCAAAATACTCAGCACTATGGTTATGAACAGTGCAATGAGTGTTGTCATATAAATAAGCTGTTTTGTACATTCTCGTGCAAAATTTTCATTCTTATGTGCATGAGATAAGACAACAGCACCACCGGAAACAAGGGACGAAAGCATAACGATGAGTAGTGCATCCAGTGTTCCAACAAGCGCTACTCCAGACACTGCTGCCTCTCCTGCACCTGCTACCATTATAGAGTTAACAGTACTTGCGGTTGTTGCAAGTATTTGCTGAGCAATCACGGGCAGTATAATTTTAAATAAGTCACTTTTTGAAAACATAATTTTTATAAACTCTTACTCTCCTTACATTTTTTACGATACTCCGTAGGCGTAATTTTTTCGAATTTTTTAAAAAGTCGTATAAACGAAACCTTATTATTACAACCCACTCGTTGCCCAATCTCCTCCACGTTCAAATCCGTTGTCTCTAAAAGCTCCTTCGCCTTATTCATTCGAACTGTTTGGATATAGAACTGTACATTCTCGCCTGTTCTTTCTTTGAATAATGTGGAAAGATAAGGCGCTTTAATGTGAAAATAATCTGCTATTTCCGTATTATCTAAATTGGTATCGGTATAATGTGTATGAATATATTCTTTAATCTGTTCTGCAATATTGCCCTTTTTCTCCTTTATTTGAGCGATGCCCCCACAGATTTCTTTTATTCGCTTTGCCAAAAGCTGCTTTGTCTCTAATACACTGTTGGTTTCATTGACAGTTTCCAGAAATTCCCTCATGTCAGGAAGATTCATCTGGTCACTAAACATCCCCTCTGCTCGTAACACACTGGCAGTGATATTCCAGATAAAACATCTGATAAGCTCCTCGGAACCATAAATACTATCAATATTTTTATCATATCTTTCCTCAAAGTACGCTAATGCCTCTTTTTCTTTCCCTAAGCTAATCAGTTGCAGCAAATTCTTTTCTTCCTCCACGGAATACAAGTATTTGTTATTAGTACTCTGTATCATTTCAAAATAACCCATTATCGGTTCGCCGCCGACATTCATCTGATACTCCATGACTCTTAGTACTTCCGTATAAGCATTCATAAGAGAAGATATATGCTTATGCACATCACTAATGGAAATGGACAAAGAATCTTTTCCACTCTGCATAATTTTTTCATAAGTGTCTCTCAAAAATTCTTCTATCTGATGGTAGCATTCTTCCTTGTCTATACTGCCGAAATCTACAATACACACAATTTTTTCATTCAACTTCAAAATATCACAACAAAATCCCTTATCTTCAAAATCCTGAACAATGGATGTTATTACCTCTTCAGATACCTTTTGCACCTCTGCATTACCTAAAAGTTCAAAGCCGTCTAAACGAAATAGAACTACCGCATAATTGCCTAATTTGACTTCTACTCCGTTTTTCTGCAGCACCTGCTCTACTTCCTCGGCATGTATTCGTCCACGTAGAATAGCTGTCAAAAGTACTTCCCGCTTCATATCATCTACAGAAGCCAACTGAGTTTGCATGGAATGATATTCCGCTGCAATATCACTGATGACCTTCCCTATCACTCTGTCTCTGGTAATAATATTTTTATGTTTCTTTTCCATCTTTTTTTCTATAATGCTACTAAGAGCACCCCAGACACTCTGCTTCTTCATGGAAAAAGCACCGGAAACCATTACACCAACAACAATGCTCAAAACCATCGCAAACCAAAACAAAGCAAAACTTTTTAATGCTACTTCCCAGAACTCTTTATAGGAGATTATAGAAATCAGCTTTAAATCCACATTTTCCAATTGACAACATGCTATCATCATATTCTCGCCGTTGATGGACGTTCTGATATAATTATCGCTCTCAAAAATTTCTTCCGACAATAAATCCATACGGATTCCATCTATATTTCTACTTGATAATACTTCTCCCGAATCACTTACTAACAAAATGGCGCCTTTCATATTGTCCAATTTAGCAAGAATTTCCTGCATGTAAGCGGTATTCAAGCCCAAAACCATATTCTTTTTTACTGTCTTTCCATATCTGGGAATCGTTGTAATATAGAGCACCTCTCCCGTTTCCGAATTGACTAGAAATTTTCTGTCATATCGCCGCTCCAACAACGCCTTCCACTCTTCATAGGTATAACCAAATGCTTTGCCCAAATTTTCGTAATTCGATTCCAGATATACATATGTTTTCCCTGAGGAAATCAGCATTTCATTCCTCGGAAAATAAAGACGAGCAGAACTTATAATTTTAGCATCCTTATCAATACAATTATCAAAAGATTTACTTCCTTCCAATAATTGTGTTCTTTTTACCGAATCTAAGGGTTGTTCTATTATCTCCACAGCCTTAATCTTTTCACTAAAATACACATTGTACTCTAAGTTAATGAGCTGCTCAAATGCTGTTTCAAGTTCTGAAACAATTATCTGTAATGCAACCGTATTAGAAGACATTTTTTCCTTACTTAATACAGAATTGGTATACAAACTGCACACAGAAGAGATAACAATGGGAATAATTAGTACAATTATATAAGAAAAAATCCAGTTCACCATATTCGAGAAACTTTTACCAACTCTTTTCTTTATTTGCATAACTTTACCCCCAAAACCGAAAAAGAATTATGCCTTTTTTCAGGGCGCAATCAGCCCTTTACTGCACCAATCATAGCACCTTTTACAAAATATTTCTGCACAAATGGATAAATACACAAAATAGGCACGGTTGCTACCATTATTGTTGCATATTTTATACTTTCCGAGATAGCAAGCATAGAACCCTCTTCTCCTCCCATCATGCTATTTACGTCATTATTAATAAGAATATCACGCAGGATTAGCTGTAAAGGGTATTTTGCCCTGTCTCTTATATAAACAGCAGCAGTAAACCATGAATTCCAATGCGTTACAGCATAATATAAAGCTACTACAGCTATAGGAGCCTTAGCAACAGGAGCCATAATCTTGAACAGAATCTGAAACTCATTGGCACCATCAATTCGTGCGGACTCATCTAAAGAATCAGGTATTGCTTCTAAACCGGTACGCAAAATAACCATATTATAAGTAACCACCAATACCGGCAGAATTAATACTAACCTATTATTTCCCAACCCTAACCAGTTGTTATTTAAAATATACCGCGGAATAATACCACCATTGAAATACATGGTAATAACCATCATAATCATAAAAATTTTCTTGCCCGGAAACGGCTTTCTTGACATAACATAAGCCGCAATTAAAGTAAAAAAAACATTTAATAAAGTACCTACAACTACAATCAAGATTGTATTGCAATAACCAGTGACAATATTTGGATTTTTAAATACCATAGTATATGCAGCCGTCGTAAATTTAAGTGGCCAAAGCAATACACCACGATACGCCGCCAAATAATTAGAATCACTGAGCGAAGCCACCAACACATACCAGATAGGATATGCCATAATCACAATGACGAGCAGCATAAAGATTGTATTTATGATGTCAAATGCTCTATCTCCAAAACTACGTTTTCTTTTCATATGCTTCATACCTTCCTATAAATTTTTTGCAGTATTACCACAAGGAGCTTCCTTTAAGCTTCTTGGAAATATAATTGCTGATAGTTACAAGTGCAATATTAATCACTGACTGCACCAAACCAACCGCAGTAGTATAGCTGAACTGAGGATAGCTGCTGGCCAAGCCCATACGATATATATAACTTGAAAATACATCCGCTGTTTCATAAGTTGTCGTATTATACAGTAAAATTACCTTTTCATAGCCAACAGACATTACATGCCCAATTTTCATAATCAACATAACAGAGATGGTAGGAACAATACTAGGTAAGGTGATATATCTCATTTTAGCAAACCTGCCTGCACCATCCAGATCCGCAGCTTCGTATTGCTCCTGATCAATACTTGCTAAAGCAGACAAATAGATAATTGAATCCCAACCCATAACCTGCCATACTCTACTAATAATATGAATTGGCTGATAATATTCTGCAACCATCAACAAGTTTTGCTTTTCCACAATACCTAACGCAGAAAGCATGGTCGTGATTATACCATCTGAGCTCACAAACACCTTAATCATACCACAAATTACTACAAGTGAGACGAAATGTGGTAGGTAACTTACGGTCTGCACTATCCTTTTAAATTTACTATTCCGGACTTCGTTCAGCAAAAGTGCAAAAATAATGGTAACTGGCATACAAACTAAAAGAGAGCCTAAGCTGATAGCAATTGTATTCTTCATCAGCCTTCCAAAATAAGGATCCTGAAAAAATCTGATAAAGTGCTTCACTCCTACCCATTCACTGTTTAAAAAACCTTTGGCAGGCTTATAATCCATAAACGCAATAACACTTCCATACATAGAACCATAGTGAAATACCAGAAAATATATTAGAATTGGCAAGAACAAAATATATAATTGCCTATTCCGCTTAATTTCATTCCATAATTTAGATTTTTTTTTCATAAATATCTCCTAGTCATTCAAAATATAAAAACACGTTCTTTATCGTTAAATTCTCATAATTTTCTAATCTAGAAAAGAGACGCTTTTAGACGCCTCTTTCCTCCAAAAACTTCGTGTCTACTATCTTAATTTATATCTTTCATAAGCAGCCTGCTTAAGCTCGACTATTCTATCAGCCTGCATTCCCTTAACTGATTTAATGAAGTTATCCCAATCATCCATTTTGCGTGTACCCATAATAAATTTTGTAAGCTCTTCTTGTACATAGGTACTGAGAGGACCGGTTAATGCTGCCACTTCTTCAGATTCCTCAGGGGTATGAGTTATTGCAGGCAATAAAACCTCCACTGCATTGTCTGCATGCTCATTCCAAGTATTCATTGCATCATACTGGTTCTCCATCTGCCAATAGCCATAGTAGTACTGGAGATCGATTACGCCAACAGTTGGCTTGGAAGCTCTTGTATATCTACCCAGAGCTGCAGTTACTGAGAGTCCATCCGGATTCTTTAAAATCAAGTCCGTATAAGTAGGAACACCATCAACCATCTCATAACTCAAACCTTCGATACCGAAGTTCTTCATCATGTGTCCTTCCTCGCTATACCAGAAATCTAAATATCTCATAGCAGCTTCAATATCCTCACACGCAGTTGTAATTGCTGCCTGATTAGCTGCTCTGACATCTGCAGCTCTACTTATAAACTGTGGCTCCTCACCTTCATTCATTACAGGGTATGGTACACCTACCAATTCAAAATCAGGATCACAGTTCTCGTTTGCCTTTGCATTGGTAGTATAGGTTCCGATGCCACCGCCGATTGCTCCAAAGAACGCACCAGACTTACTATTTAAAATATTGCTCTTTGAAGTATTTGAATCGTTTCCGAAGATTTCAGGGTCGATCAGCCCCTTTGCATACCAGTCAGCCATAGTTGCAATATATTCCTTAAAGCTCTCATCCAAAACACCATACTGAACCTTATCATCTTTTACATAATAACCCACATAGGTTCCAAAAGCACCGGCAAAGCATGCGTAAGATGGATTAAAAAGGTGATTGGTTTGACCGGTAAAAGGTGCTGTCACACCAAGCTGCTCCTTGAATGCCGTCAACATTTTTTCCCAGTCAGCAATTGTAACAGGATCATCCAAACCTACTTTATCCAGAAAATCCTTACGTACAATATAACCGTTAGTTACAGAAACACTTTCATTACCAACACATGGAAATGCATACACCACGCCGTCATCAGTAGTAACCTGCTTTGCTATCTCAGGATTTTCATCCAAGAATTTCTTAAAATTAGGTGCATATCCTTTTTCCAGATAAGGAGCAAGGTCAATGATTACACCATCTTCAATTGCCTGTGTCGGACTTCCCGGATAAGTACCCCAAGAGTATTCCATAATATCATCCAGTTCCATACTTGCGATTCTTAAGTTGAAGTCCTCATTAGCACTTGCGCCTGAAGGATGTACATAAGTAACCAAACAGTTTGTTGCCTCATTTGCCGCTTTCATAATTTCCATATCATTTAAAGTTTCCAACGTAGTTGATGCATCAAGCAACTGTCCATAATATGTAAGCTCTGCAGGCTCCTCTACAACTACAGTTTCAGAACTCTCTACAACTTCCTGTGAAGCATTTGTAGAAATTTCAGAAGAATTGCTGCTAGGCTTAACTTCTCCACATCCGGTTAAGCATCCCATTACCATGCTTCCTGCCAAAACGACAGATGCCATACGTTTGTATAAAATTTTATGTTTCATTTTTTCCTCCTATTAAAGATAAATAAATGTTACTTATAGGTGGTCGCGACTCACTCTAGTGGCTTAAGTATAGGCAAAAAGACATAATTTTACAAGTAACACTTTTTTTGATTGGTATCACTTTTATAAAATTACAAGACTTTTTTACTATTTTTTATACAAAATAACCATTAAGACGAAAAGACGATGACAGATTCTCTGCCACCGCCTTTTACTTCTCATTAATATTTACTGTACAATCACATCAAACGTCGCTATCTTAGTAACACCTAATATAATCGTTTCTGCCTGAATAGTAGTAGTACCGGTTGATTTCAATGTAACCACACCATCTACAGACACTGTCGCAATACTTTCATCTGCTGAAGTATATACTATCTCAGTATCTACCGCTACCTCATTGCCTTCTTTATCCACACCGTTTACCTTCAGCGGAATGTTTTCCCCTACATGACCGTATACTATAGCCGGATAGAAATAAGCAATCCATGCTGCCTGATCTGCATTCTGCATTTCCTCGTTGGCATAAATTCTTACCTCATTGATACCAATCCAGTCAGTTGGAGAATTATTTGTATTATGTGCTTCTAAACCAGTCACCTTTATATACCGTGCTGATACACCATCCGGAAAACGGAATACTTCATGGTCATTTCCTGCAGTAGTTACAAGAGCTTCCTCAGCAATCTCCCAGCTTTCTCCATCCATAGAATACTCAATCTTGAAAGTATACTGACGGCTAGAGGAGTTGTATCCTGCAATCGCCATGGAATATATGGTCTGGGCACTGCCTAAATCATAACAGATCCAGCTTCCTAAACCTTTTGCTGACCAACGGTTAATTGGCAAGGTGCTGATAATCCCGTCAATCGTTCCCTTCTCAATATAATTCGCACTGTCCTCCCATGCTCCGATAGAGCTGGTTACGTTCTGAACACTAATCCATGTCTGCTCTGATGGTGTAGGTAATGGTGATAATAATCCCAAACTGATGGTATTAACCACACCTGCAGAACCGGTACCTGCAAGATCTTCAAATGGATTCTCCACAAAGTTAATCGTATATGTGGTGTCACCAATCACAACGGAAGCAGGATTGCCCTGTGTCACATTGGCTATGTCACTTCCATCTACACTTACTTGCGGTGTTCCCTCATTTTTACTGATTTGAACATTATACTCCGTCACTTCCGGTTCAAAGAATTTTATTTCCTTATTTCCATAGAATACGCGGGTATTCAGTAAATCAAATATTTTATCTAAGGTTGTTGCATCATAATTCAGTGTATTATTACTGATAAGTACTAAACCATTCTCCTGAACAGACACCGTTTTACGGAATGCTGTAGCCAATGCATCGACACTAATGTAATTTATCTCATCCTTGGTCAATATATCAGAACCGGTATACTTGCCCAGCCACTGACGTACAAAACTTGCAGGAATGTAGATTTTGTCGTCAACCTTAATTGTTGTTACTGTACTATCTGCTACATCAATCCGGGTCTTGGCTCCCTTAGCATAGGCATTTGGACTTCCTTCCAAAACTGCAATTATATCGCCAAGTATCTGACTTGTAAGCTTTGCCCTATCATTAGATTCTGCGTAACTCTGCCACTGACTAAGCTCAGGGATATTAAGCGCTGTCGGAATACCTTCTCCCTCTTCTAACGGGATAAATTCCACCATTAATTCTAATGTAGCTGCACTGTCGATGTGGATGTACATTTTATGTTCATCAATATCCGGCTGAATTTCCGGATCAGGTGACGTTGGAAGCGGTTCTGCCTTCATCATACCAAACTTCACAGCACTGTTTTCTGCTCCATCCAGCTTAGACTCAGAAATACGTACCAGCATTCTGTCACCTTCCATCTCCCAAAGTGCACTTCTACCATCTTGAGACAAGGTAACCTCTGCGTTTGTATTTACAAACCACCAGTACTCTGTTGCTTCTTTAGCATTAATTTCGTCACGAACAACTACCACATCACGATTTCCCGTAAGCATAAAGCCACGCTTTGCACTGTTGTAAATTTCATTTGTTGTTGTATTATCAATGATACCAAATGATGTATTTTCACCTGAATAGTAAGATTCTACTTGTGTAAAATATTTAATATTCATATCTGCACAATCCTGAATAGGATTTGCAATAATGGTATTATTTGCCTCACCACGGGTATGATAATAGCTATAACGACCATCTTTTTCTGTCTTAATAGTGAAATTCGGCCAGCCATATGCGGTACTTATACCACCTGGACTTGCACCATACATATGTACCCAACGATGATCATTCCAATCCAATACGAAACCACCAGAATCCAAATTTGAATGGGATACTGACTGATCACCGGCATGTGCTGCTAAAAACAGACCGTTCTGATCTTCCCATGAGCTTCTCATAGATAATCCGTTTGTTCCTTTTGCCTCATAGGACTGATAGAATTTATCAAGGCAAAAACCAGCTTCCGATACATTATTATTATCTATTTCATACCAAATAAGAGATAATGCAGCAGTCCTTGGTGTTGTACTCACAACATGAGCACTATTTTCTTCCATAAAAAAGTTATACCATGTATAAGCAGAATTATCAAATTTTTCAGAAAGCCAATACATATTCGGAGTAGTTATTAATTTAGGTTGACCATCTCCATAATTAAAAGCTCCCGTAAAACCATTATAATAAACTACAAAATCACCGGTATTTGATAATCCTGTGGCATAATCTTTGATATCTGTATCTGATGAATTTAGATTTGCAAAATCCAGACAGGTTGGCAATGTAGCATTATCTACAATGCAACTCTCCAGTGCTGACATAAACTTAATCTGATATCTGATAGCATAGTCCCAATAGGATAAAGGCTCAGCAAATGCACCTGAAACACTCAATTCTGAAAAACTATATGGTATTGAGTCAGATGCCTTCTTAATAATATAATCTGCTGCCTTCGGGTACTCACCTGCGATTGCAATAGCACCTACAATATTACTACCATTACATACATTGTTCCAGTTATTTTTATTACGAGTGAAATTCGTACCTGTATCGTAGCCCGCATAATTGAGTACAGCTTCATGCATTCCCTTGTCCATTAACCATCCCAGAATATTTGTACGTTCCTCATCCGTCCAATCGTCAAACATCCAGTCATAACAAATTCCATAAGCTAAAATAATGTGTGCAGTACAAAGATATGCATTAGATCCCCATTCCGGCCAGTTACCAACATTTTGCAATTCATTATAAATTTTAGTTTTTAGATTTCCCTTTAATTCTGTCTCTGAATCATCCAGCAGGCAATATGCCATGACCGCAGGAATAATATCATCCTTAAATAAAGTAGAACATTCGTTGATATTACCTCGGTCATTTACATGATATGATGTTACATCTGTATTTATGTACTTCGTTGCATGCTCTATAAGTATATCATACCATTTTGCTGCAGCAACATCGTTATTTATTTTGTCTTTAATAGCATCCCATCCGGCTTCTCCCTGAACGAAAATTCTAGGATGTGTGTCACGCATTATATCCATGATGCCTGTTTCTTCGCCCTCTACCAGAGCTACCTTATCCCAATTAACCGTCATCGTAGATATATCCACCATACTGCTTGGCAACTCATCTGTGGTTGTAAGCAATACATTATCAAGAAGTGCAAAGCTCTCATCCGGCGCTACGCTACTAACGAAACGAAGTTGAAGCTTATCTAATACGCTTCTCAAATCTGCTGTTTTAATTTCTGCAAGCTCGCCGCCCACATAAATTTCCTGTGTATTCTTTTCCAAGTCACAAATAACTTTTACATGCGTCCAATCTACGCACTGGGTATATTTCAAAGTATAATACAAAATCGACTTCGAAGTATCTTTATTATAGATACCCACCGAAAGTGTAGTATCTCCTTCGCTTATCTTTGCATCAAAATCAATGGTCAGATTTGTCAGATTATCATATCCTATTACCTTTTCAATTCTAGGTGCCCTTTTTGTTGCTTCAGGTGTAGGTGCTCCATGATACGCCTTTAAGACTTTATTTTCAGTAGTTTCTTCCACTACTTTCATGACTGCCACAGCATTGATTGCAGAACCAGTATATTTATTTCCATTCTTATGGGGATTTGCATCAACTTTATAATCTTCAAAATCGTCTTCCAGGATAATATTAACACCTTCACCGCTTTCCGGCTTCGTGTAATCAGTATCACCTGTTGTATCATCGATTATTTTCTCACCCTCTACAACAATGTTATCAATCTGAATCGCTTTACCTGTTGTGTCATTAAGTGTCATACTTAACCCCAAGGCAAAACCAGCCTCCAGCGATACCGGATACTCTTTTACTTGCGGTGCTGCAAGACTAGGCAAAATAAATGTCTGTTTCGGTTTTTCACCGGTAAAGTCAAATACCATTTTAACCGGAGTCCATTCACCTTCCTTAACCTTACCAGTGTCCACTTTCAAAGTATTAAAGTTGCCCAATTTTTTACCTGTTGCCAAATTATACACAGGCAGCGCAAGGCTATTCGTGGATTCTATCCACACATCCATAGAAATCGTTACACTTTGGTATCCGCTCAACATCTGCGGGGTTAAATTAATCTTCATAATTGCATTTGCAGATGCATCGGTTCCCGTATAGCTTGCCTGTACCATCTTTTTTCCGGACTCTTCTGCAATGATTACGGATGCGGAAGTATCAGAAATGGTTGCCCATGTCACATTCCCTGACACAGTTGCATTTGTGGCATAACTTTCAAAATCATCGCTTAAAATTATGTCCGTATTCTCGCTTGCATCGCCGCTTGGTTCGCTGGATTCCTCACTTGCATCGCCGCTTGGCTCGCTGGATTCCTCACTTGCATCGCTGCTTGGCTCGCTGGATTCCTCGCTTGCATCGCTGCTTGACTCGCTGGATTCCTCACTTGCGTCGCTGCTTGACTCGCCGGATTCAGAACCACCACAATCAAACTTGCTGTCACTCCATTCTGGCTTTGCACCCATGTTGGATTTTACAAAAGGAGTAATCGTTAGATCGTCAAATTGGGTAGCACCGGAAGCTTCAATATAAAACGCCTTGTTTGTACCAGCATAAACCTCTTTAACCATTTCGTCTGTATACGTAAGATCCTTTGACTGAGGATTACCCTCTTTATCTGTCCATTTTAAACGAATTCCAATGTTGACCTGGGCAGCGTTACCACCACCTTTTAATAATTCATTTATTGTTGCTGTACCGAAGTACGGCTTGAAAATAAGCTTGAATGTATCTGCACCCATTTCACTGCTTCTGTGCACCTGCTCCACCATCGTTGCAAATACATATCCGTCTGTGCCATTGTAAATAGGCATTTGACTGTTGTTTGCAGCCGGTGCAAAGTTAGTAACCTTCAAAACTCCGGCCTTATCTGTGGAACTATCAACCACTTCTGCTCCAAAAGCAGTAAAAGCATATGCTTCCAAAATATTACCATTCAAATCAATAGTTATAGCTTCATCTGGTGCAATGCTTGCCTCAGCTCCCAAATCAATATCAGTAAGCAGCGTAATGGTCTCCCCAGCAACAGCCTCGTCAATTGCCGCCTCTAAGCTTGTATAATTCTTGTTGCCAATCTGTGCTACATAACCATCAATTGTTTCGGCCTGCACTGTCATGCTGCCTGGTGGCAAAGCCGAAAAAAGCATAAGAACTGCCAAAAGCCATGCAGTAAGTCTGTTTGCATTATACTTTTTCAGTCTTTTTTTGTGATTTAAAATCTTGTCCATCACTTTTTCTCCCTTCAATCAATAAAATAGTTTTTGATTTCTGACACTGTTTTACGGAGTATGTGGATTAATAATTAAATGTGTAATCTGTAATACCTATCGATGTTGTTGGTTCTGACATAATCTCTTCCGCTTCCACAAATTTCATCATCTCCGCTTCCGGTTTTACATATTCTCTCTTCATTTTTACCTCCTTTTCTAAAAAAAATTTATGGTACATGCTACATCGATCATTTCCATGTCCATATTTAATTTAATTTTAGATTACAACAAAAAAACGTACAAGTAACACTTTTTTTGATTGGTATCACTTTTTCTAAATTATGTAGGTTTATTAACTTTTACGGCAAAGCCTACCTCATGCATTTTAAAGTACCTGGGAAATCCGGTGGTGGGCATATTTATAAGGTCCGCCACTTGCTGCTCGATCCGCCAAAGTGAAGACTTGTTATTATCTTTCCTCTTAAAAGCAGAAATTTACAAATTAGACAATATATCGTCCATACTTTACAAAACAGTATGATACAATATACCTGTAGCAGACAAACATCTACAAAAAATGCAACAAACTTTTTTGTAAGTAATTGCATACACATGAATTGCATGATAAAATGATATTAAAGAAGGTGTCTGTTGCAGAAAGGAAAACGTAACGAATGGGTAAAACGGACATTGTTACGAAAGATTACGCAGGGGACAACCGCGTTGTTGCAGATGCCTTTAACGTATTGGTGTACGAAGGAGAATTTAAAAAATCCGGGATGGCTTAAAATGCCTTGCTGCCGTGGGTATTTTGGTGAAGGGAAATGGGATGGTCCTTTGAGCCTGCATGAAATGCTGGCAATCCAAGACCCGAATCTTTTATCTTTTGTTTCGGATTACAAGATGAATCTGATTACGCTGGAAGGCACTTCAGATGAAGTGATTGACCGATTAACCAGCAGCCTGCGTGAGGTAATGTTTTTTATTAAGTACTCCAAAGATAAAGAAAAACTCACGAAATTGTTGCACACAGACCCACGATTCAAAAACATGGAAAGGAAGGCGGCGAGGGTGGTTAAAACCGTAACAGGAATTCAAGTTGACGTAGAAAATGAGGAGGAAACCATAGATATGTGTCAGGCACCTAAAGAAATGATGGAAGATGCCACAAACGTGGGCATTCAACAAGGTTTGCAGCAGGGTTTGCAGCAGGGTTTACAACAAGGCATACAGGATGAACGTATTGCCACTGCAAAGAGACTATTAAAAAAAGACAGCTTTTCTTACATAGAGATTGCAGAACTTTCAGCACTTAGTATAGATGAGGTTAAGGCTATTGCTGAGGAAACCCTGTAAAGAAAATGGGGATGGTTACCCACTAACCTTCCCCATTATCCTGTATCATACGAATAAACTAAGAGGCAATGAAAATGCAAATACAGAAGCCATATGATAAATATGTAGCATTCATTCTTAATTGCTTTATACCAAGAGAGAAAGCCGGCTTCCGGATAAAAATTTCATTACAAATATTTATTCAGGGGTTGTTATACTGTCTCTTTTTGTATATAATATTATTAGAAAGTAAAGCTTTCTACCTTTCACAATGTAGGCCAAAGAACATTGTATGAGACAAATATGCTTCGCAATGTGCAGCAAAAACATTGCATGAGACAAATACCTTTCACAATGTAGGACAAAAAACATTGTAAAGCCCTGTTGGAAACAATAGGGCTTTTTTGATTGCCTTGATGGCAAGATACTATAAAGGGAGAATAATATGCAAGAGCACGGAATGTATTTTGGAAAACAAGATTATTATGACACTATACGCATGAATGGGGGCACATGGAATGATTCTAAAGAACGTCCTCTGGTATGTCTAATGAAATCCATAGAAAATGAACATTTATATTGGGCTATTCCAGTGGGTAATTGGTCTCATCGAACCAAAGAAGCGCAAGATCGAATCAAGAAATATTTAAGTTTCGACACTTCAGATATCCGCTCCTGCTTTTATCACCTTGGTTCTACTGATAAACAGTCTATATTTTTTATTAGTGATGTTATTCCAATTACGGACAAATATATAGAAAGAGAGTACATAGGTCGACATACCAACCAACTATATGTTATCAAAAATAAAACACTGCTTTCAGAATTGAAAAGAAAACTTAGCAGAATATTGTCCTGGGAAAATGTACATAAAAACAGCTTTAGACAACACATCACCGACCTGAAAACATATTTATTAATGGAATTGGAGCATGATACCGAAAGCACCCACTAACCTTCCCCATTCTCCTGCATCATACGAATAAACTCTTCCATTGCACGTGTTTTAAATTTATGTCTTTTATAATAGAAATACACCTTTCGTCTGGCAGCTTCTCCTTCCAATTTGTAATATACCAAATTGTCGAAGGACGGCTGTCTGGAGACCAGTATGTCACTGGAAAAGGTGGCACCCATTTGTGTGGTGGCGGCCATATAGGCGGTAGCCTGTTGGTTAAATTCAAGGACAATGTCCGGTTGAAAACCGGCTTCTCTACAAAGCTTGTCTCCACGGATTCTTGTATCATTTCCGGGTGTAAGCATGATAAAAGGTATCTGTGAAAATGCAGCTAGCGGAACGGCCGGACACTCCGGACTAAAGTAAGTTTTATTTTGAAGGTCTTGTGGTGTGAGTTGATATTCCTTTACTTCTTCATTCACAGAAAAGGAACCTGGTACAGCCAACAGAATAGCTTCTTCGTTATACAGACCTTTATCATACAAAATATTATCATAATGGTTATTATCAAACACCATATCTAACGTATTGTTACAAAGAAGTTCTTCCAGCTGTGTGGTGTTGCCTTCTGTGAGACGAATGTTAATATCCGGAAAACATTGCTTGAATTTTGTAATAATAGGCGGCAGAATATAAGCCGCAAAAAGATTACTTGCCCCAATGGTTATGCTGCCGGATTTTAACGTATTCAGGTCATTAATATAGTTTTCCATATCTTGTTCTATTTGAAAAATTTTTTCCGCAGCACTGATATAGGCTTCCCCCACTTCTGTCATGCGAAGAGGCGTTGTACTGCGGTCAAAAATAGGTGCTCCTATCTGCTGCTCTATCTTTTTTATGCGGGCGCTTAAGGAAGGCTGGCTAATGTATAAATTTTGAGCCGCTTTTGAAAAGCTTTTTTCTTTGTAAATTTCATAAACATACTTTTTCCAAGTGAACATCGTATTCTCCTGTATTCTTTAGCATTTTATTATAGTCATTTTAATATAATATATATTTCAATATAGGTATTTGCCTATATTATAAACTTCTTATATGATAATGTAAACAAGGAACATTAAAAAAATAAATAAACAGGAGACAAACAACATGAATCAAATTAAATGTGCTGACAGAATGGTTAACGTACATTCTGATATTAGGGGACCTCTCTTTGTAGAGGCAATGGAAATGCAAAGTCGTGGAATAGACATTTTAAAATTGAACACCGGAAATCCGGCTACGTTTGGTTTTGGACTGCCAAAAAGCATTGAGGATGCGTTGGTGGGACAGGAAGAAAAAGGGGTAGGCTACTGTGATTTCAAAGGTATGCCACAGGCCAGAGAAGCAATCTGTGAATACCAAAAATCCAAGAGAATACAGGGCATTACTCCGGATGATGTCTTTATTGGTAACGGAGTCAGTGAAGTAGTTTCCTTTGCCTTAATGCCGCTGTTAAATCCGGGGGATGAAGTTTTAGTACCGTCACCAAGCTATTCTCTTTGGGGGAATTCCGTGTATCTTGCCAGCGGCAAACCGGTTTTTTATGTGTGTGATGAACAGGCTCACTGGTATCCGGATATTCAGGATATAAAATCAAAAATTACTGACAAAACAAAAGCAATCGTTCTTATCAATCCAAATAATCCTACCGGTGTATTATATCCGGAGGAACTGCTCTTGCAGATTGCCGATATTGCAAGGGAACATGGACTTTTAGTTTTCTCTGATGAGATTTATGACCGACTGGTAATGGATGGGTTAAAGCATACATCTTTTGCTGCACTGGCACCGGATTTACCGGTAATCACTATGAATGGATTATCCAAGTCTCACTGTCTTTGTGGATATCGATGCGGTTGGATGGTTATCAGCGGTCCTAGAGAACTGACCAACGAATATAAGCAGGGAATTATACAATTGACAAGCCTGCGTCTCTGCTCTAATACCCTCGCACAGTTGGTGATTACTGCAGCACTGAAAGATATGGAAACTCCCACATCTATGATTATGCCGGGCGGACGTATTTACGAACAGAGAGAGGCAACGGTATCCGAACTTCAAAAAATAAACGGGCTGTCTTTTGTAAAAAACGATGCTGCTTTTTACATATTCCCAAAGCTGGATATAAAGAAATTTCACATTACTGATGATAGGAAGTTCGCAAGAGACCTGCTCCATGCAACCAATATTCTACTGGTACCGGGAAGCGGTTTTGATTGGTCTACACCGGATCACTTTAGAATTGTCATGTTGCCTGAGGCAGAAGAATTAAGAACTGCAATACGCAGAATGGGAAAATTTCTGGATAGATATGTTCAGAATTAGTATTTCTTCTTCTGCGCCAGTTCCTGATAAATCAGCTTATAATTTTCATACCTCTCCGCGCTGACTTTACCGTTCTTTAATCCCTCCTTCACACCGCAGACAGGTTCGTGAATATGGGAACATCCGGTAAATTTACAACCTCCGGTAAGGGGCTGAAATTCCTCGTAGTAGGCTTCTAATGCTTCCTTTTCCATATCAAATATGGAAAGGGAACTAAAGCCCGGTGTATCCAGGATATATGTGTCCTCGGAAATCGGTATCAGCTGGCTGTGGCGAGTGGTATGCTTACCACGCTCAATTTTCTGGCTGATGCAACCGGTTTCCATCTGCGTATCCGGCTGCAAACGATTAATAAGCGTAGACTTACCTACACCGCTAGGGCCTGCTACTGTGGTAGTCTTTCCCTTAAGGCACGCTAAAACCTTTTCCACACTGTCGTCTTGCGTAGCACTGATAACCAAGGTCTGGTAACCGGCTTTCGCATAAATTTCTGCCAGTCGCCTACTGCTTGGCCCATCCTGATTTTCCAAATCTGCTTTGTTAAAGCATATAATAGTATTTAAATCCTGCTGCTCCATTTGTATCAAAAACCGGTCCAGCAGGTTTAAATTTATATCCGGCTTACGAATGGCAAAGATAATCATTGCCTGGTCAATATTCGCAACTGCCGGACGAATCAGACTGCTTTTTCTAGGCAAAATCTCACAGATATTTCCCGTCATTCCTTCCCCTGAAATTATCTGAATCGATACATCATCTCCTACCAAAGGCTTTACATTGTCCTTTCGGAAAATACCCTTGGCCTTGCACTCAAACATGCCTTGCCCCGGTACATATACATAATAAAAACCTGCAATTCCTTTGGTTATTTTTCCTTTAAAAATATCCTGCATATATTATTCCTTTGAAAATGCTACATTACGTGTAAAGCTTTTGGAGCGCTTTACTCTTCCCTCCTGGGTTACTTCTTCATAATAATACGTAATCGTAATAACTCCGGAAGCAGAACCAATTCCGGTATAATCTGCTGCAATCGGAAACGTACTGGTACTGGTGCTTAATAATATCTTGCCGTCCGCAGTTACCAATGAAATGTCCACCACGTCCCCTGACCGATATTCCGGTGCTTCCGTAACAGAAGGTGCTTCAATATTTGCTTTGTAATAATACGTAGCCGGCTCCTCCCCCTTGCTGATTTGTAAGTTTATAGAAATGTTTTTTTCAATATAGGAGCCTTCCGGATAGCTTTGATAGCAAACAAGCCCTGCTGCTTCACTGCTGTTATACACTTCCTCTACGGTTCCTACTCTGAAACCGGCAGCTGTAAGTTCGCTCTTTGCCAAATCTAAAGACATACCGACTACCTTCGGTACACGAACCTTATCTTCTCCAAGACTAACCACCAGCGCAACGGCTGTGCCTTTTGTTACATTTCGTCCGCCTGCCGGGTTTTGGCTGATAACCTTACCTTTTTCTACCGTATCGTTATAGCTTTCAGACTTATTTACAATGAATCCCTGCTGTGTCAATATTGTTTTGGCCTGTTCAAAGGTATATCCTGTCACATCCTCAATCTGAATAGCACCTGCTCCGGTACTAATCGTAAGTGTAACCGTATCTCCTTCTTTCAAAATGGTGCCTGCATCAACGTCACTTCTTAAAACAATGCCGGAACCGTACTCTAGGGACTCTTCTTCCAATATTTCAACCTTTAAGCCTTTTGCACGCAAAATAGGAACTACTTTTTCTTCTTTTTCCCCAACTACAGAAATCATTTCCACTCTGCTTACCGTGCCGGTTTCAATAAGACTTTCGGTACTAACGGAAGAACTTTGAAACTCATTAGGGTCAGAAGCATCAAAAAAGCCCAGAATTTTTGATACCAAAAACATAATCATACATACAATCAGTATACCTATAACCACCATAACTGCCATAGTTACCTTTTCTGCACGATTTTCCTGCTCGTTCACTTCCACTTCTTCTTCTAATAACTCCTCCGGAATCCGGTCTGTGCGAAGTTTCAAAGAACCTGTTGTATGGATTGGATGCTCATCCATTTCATTGGTCCATCCATTTGCATTAATCATACGGGTAGCACCCATATCATCCGGGTCCACAATACGTACAAAATCCTCATCCGGATTTAAAAGTGCCTGCTTCAGGTCTTCAATCAGCAAACTCATAGACTGATATCTGCGGTCTACTCCCTTCTGACAGCATTTTAGAACAATCTGCTCTACACTTACCGGGATTTCACTGATATAGTCACGAGGACTTGGCATAGGCTCCTGTATATGTTTAATTGCAATTGCAACCGTAGTTTCTCCATCAAAAGGTACTCTTCCGGTCAACATTTCAAATAAGGTGATACCTAAAGAATACACATCGCTCTTTTCATCGCTATAACCGCCCCTTGCCTGCTCCGGAGACGTATAATGTACAGAACCCATGACATTAGAAGTAACGGTATTGCTGGTGGCAGCCTTGGCAATACCAAAGTCAGTAACCTTTACCTTGCCCTCTTTGGATATAATAATATTCTGTGGCTTGATATCCCTATGAATAATGTGGTTGTTATGTGCAGCCTCAATACCCATAGATACCTGAATGGCAATACTTACTGCTTCCTTAAAAGAAAGTCTGGCTTTCTTTTCGATATATTTCTTTAAGGTAATGCCTTCTACCAGCTCCATAATAATATAATGGATACCTGCCTCTTCCCCAACATCGTATACATTTACAATGTTTGGGTGCATAAGACCTGCTGCCGCCTGTGCTTCCACAATAAATTTAGATACGAAATTCCCGTTCTCACTAAATTCCTGCTTTAAAACCTTTACCGCAACATAACGGTTCAGCTTCTGATCCTTTGCTCTATATACATCACTCATGCCGCCAGTGCCTATTTTTTCGATAACTTCATATCGGTCACCTAAAAGCATTCCAAGCTTAATCATAAATCGGATTCTCCTTTCCGGCTTCTAAAATTTTGGCTAAAATAACAGAAATATTATCAAAGCCTCCTTTTTCATTTGCCGCCTGCACTAGTTTATTGCAAGTAAATTCCAAATCGTGTTCCTGATAAATAATGGATAAAATTTCTTCGTCAGATAGCATGTTAGTCAAACCGTCCGAACAAATCAAAATCACGTCTTCCGGCTTGGTTTCCACATAAAAATAATCTGCATTTGCCTTTTCAAAGGCACCTACTGCTCTGGTAATGTAATTTTTCTTTGGGTGATTTTTGGCAGTTTCTTTATCCAGTCCACCCTTTTGCACTAATTCTGCTACATAAGAGTGGTCTCTGGTCACTTGAACCATTTTATTTTGTCTGATTAAATATAAACGACTGTCGCCGATATTTGCCACACTCAGTTTATTCTCCTTACAGGTAGCGGCCACCAAGGTAGTGCCCATTCCCTGAAAATTTATGTTGCTGATGGACTTTTCATATAAATGTGTATTGGCATATTCAATGGCCTCAGCAAAAATATGCACCGGATTTGTTTCCGGACTGACATTTACCTCTTTCTTCACCGTATCAATAGCAAATCTGGAAGCATAGTCACCGGCTTTATGTCCACCCATACCATCTGCTAACAACAATAAATTGGGCAGATTTCCTACCGGGGTAACGGAAATATCTACACAGTCTTGATTTATTTGTCGTTTTTTTCCCACATCGGATATAGAAAATGCTTCTAGCATCTTAAGGATTCTCCTTTACATTTCTTTCTTATGTCTTCTACGAAGCTGTCCGCAGGCACCATCAATGTCACGCCCCATTTCTCTTCGAACTGTCACATTAATATGATTTTTTTCCAATCTGCTCTGGAACGCTTTGATTGCCTGTGCTGTGGATTCTTTGTAATCACGTTCTTCAATCGGATTTACCGGAATTAAATTGACATGACAATTTAAATGCCCCACTAAATCAATCAGTTCTTTTGAATCCTCTTCGGTATCATTGACACCTCTCACCAAAGAATATTCAAAGGTAAGCCTTCTTCCGGTTTTATCAAAATAATATTTGCATGCATCCAACACCTCGGCAAGACCATAGGTGTATGCAATTGGCATTAATTTTCGTCTTTTTTCATCGGTTGTGGCATGTAAGGACAAGGCAAGGGTAATCTGCAAATCCTCTTCTGCAAGCTGTCTAATACGCGGTACAATTCCGCAAGTTGATACCGTAATATTTCTCTGACTGATATTTAAGCCATGTTCATCGGACAACATTCGAATAAAGGAAATCAGGTTATCATAATTGTCCATTGGCTCGCCGGTACCCATTACCACAATATTAGAAACTCGCTCACCGGTATGCCTCGCAATATAATAAATCTGATCCAGCATTTCACCCGGTAAAAGATTGCGCTCCAAGCCGTCCAAAGTAGATGCACAGAAACGACAGCCCATGCGACAGCCTACCTGTGAAGAGATACATACACTGTTGCCGTGCTTGTACTTCATCCACACGCTTTCTACTACATTGCCGTCTGCCAGCTCAAATAAATATTTGCGGGTTCCGTCAATTTTTGACTCCTGAAAGGTCACCATATTCAAGCTGGTATACACAAAATTTGCCTCTAGCTTTTCTTTTAACGCCTTGGAAATGTTGGTCATTTCATCATAGGAACGAGCCAGCTTTTCATGCATCCACTGATATATCTGCTTTGCACGAAACGCCTTTTCACCCAGATTATTTAATTCTTCTGTTAATTCTGTCAGACTTAACGATTTAATATCTTTTTTGTCGTTTTCCAATACTACTTCACTCATATGTATCTACATCTTTTTTTGATATTTACTGATAAAGAAACCGTCCGTCTGATGAATAGATGGAATCAACTGCAAATATCCTTGTTTTGTGGTTTCATTCTTTAATTCGTCCGGTAAATATACATCCAGACTTACCGCTTCAAAAGGAAGCTCTTTTAAAATATAATCACGATTTTCTTCGTTTTCCATCGGATTAATGGTACAGGTACTGTAAATCAAGGTGCCGCCCGGTTTTACATACTGACTTACTACATCCAACATTTGACGCTGCAATGCCTGTAATTCTGTAAGACTTTCCGGGGTTACATTGTACTTAATATCGCGCTTTTTGGCAATAATGCCAAGGCCGGAGCAAGGCAAGTCAGCAATAACTACGTCTGCCTTTTCTATCATGGACTCATCCAAAACGGTGGCATCCTGTACCTGCACACGTACCTGGTCTAAGCACATTCTCCCTGCATTTTCTTCGATGAAGGACACTTTCATGTCAGAAAGATCCCTTGCAATTACGATTCCCTCCGTTCCGGTCTTTTCTGCTGCCAGCATAGTTTTTCCTCCCGGTGCGGCACATACATCCAGTACCAAACTGCCCGGCTTTATACCAGCCACTTCCACTGCAAGCATACTGCTGACATCCTGAACTGCAATGAGCCCCTGTGAAAATCCCGGAACCTGATGCATACCTTCTAAATGAGACAAGGTGTATGCGTATGGTAAATAAGGATGGGCTGTGACTTCAATTCCTTGCTCTTTCATCTGTTCCAGCAGTGCAGCTTTGTCTTCTACACTGACACTTTCTTTCATCCGAATCGTAACCGGACTTATTTCCAAAAGTTCTTTTAATACGCCCTCTGTGGTCTCTTCCCCTAATTCACCAATCCATTTTTTCACCAACCATGCAGGCATGGAATAGGTGATGGATAAAAAGCTTACCATATCCTCTCGGGACGGAGTTGGAAGTGCTTCCTTAGATGAAGCAATTTTACGAAGCACCCCGTTTACAAATCCTTTTAAATTTACAAATTTGCGTTTTGCCGCAAGCTTTACCGCTTCATTGCACACTGCCCTGTCCGGCACCTGCATAAAAAGAAGCTGATAGGTACTCATTCTCATAAGACAACGGATAAGAGGCTTCATTTTATTTACAGGCGTATTGGAATACGCATTAATAATAAAATCCAGATACATCTGACGCTCCAGTGTACCTTCCACCATGCGCTTCATAAACGCCTTGTCCTTGCGTTCCAAATAATCATATTTGTCCAAGGTGTCTTTCAAGAGTTTATGGGAAAAGCCCTCACCCCTCTCAATCGCTAATAACATATCCAATACTAATTCTCTCGTATTGACTGTGTTTACCATGTGTAAACTCCGTCCTTCCTAAAATTCAATATTAGTCATCTCGTCTGCGTCCGAATAACAAGACCAAACGCAGTAACTGTATGATAGAAGATGCTGCCGCTGCCACATAAGTCATGGCCGCTGCGGACAATACTTTTTTGCACATGCCCAGCTCTTCCTGACCAAGCATACCTCTGTCACCTAAAATTCTCATAGCCCTGTTGGAAGCATTGAATTCTACTGGTAACGTCACAAGCTGAAACAACACTGCCAGAGAAAATACCCAGATACCAACCTGAACCAAGGTGTAATTGGATCCTAACAGCACACCCAACAAAATAATCGGAATCCCTAACCTACTGCCCAGATTTGCCGCCGGCACTAAGGTACTGCGCAATCTGAGTGGAGAATATCCTTCTGCATCCTGAATGGCATGTCCACATTCGTGGGCTGCTACACCAATAGCTGCTACAGACGCACTGGAATAGGTACTGTCAGACAAGCGAAGCACCTTGCTCTTTGGATCATAGTGATCCGTCAGGTTACCACTCACATGCTCCACCCGAATATTGGATAGCCCGGCGTAATATAAAATTCTTTGTGCTGCTTCTGCTCCGGTAAGTCCCTGCATAGAACGCACTTTAGCATATTTACTATAAGTGGAATTCACACGTGCACTGGCCCACATACTGAAAATCGCTGCTACCAACACTAAAAGATATGTTCTGTCAAAGCCATAAAACATTGGATATCCAAATCCGAAACCATATAATAACATATTTTACACCTCTATCTGCCTAAAATTTCACCAACACTGACCGGATATCCTAAAAGGAAATCCTTGCTAGGCATGCGCTTTTTACCTTCTATCTGAAGTTCTAAAATCTTAAGACTTCCTTCTCCTGTAGCAACTGTAAAACTCTGTTTGTCCACTGCTACCACGGTGCCCGGTTTTCCCGGCACTTCCGGTACTACTTCTGCTTCCCAGATTTTTAACTGCTTGCCCCTAAAGGTAGTATATGCACTTGGCCATGAATTCAAACCTCGAATTAATCGTTCTAACACAACGGCAGATTTTGTAAAGTCCATTTCTCCCAGTTGCTTGGTGAGTTTTGCCGCATGGGTGGCTTCTTCTTCCTTCTGAGAAACCGGTGTAATTTTACCTGCCTCAATAAGCGGCAGCACTTCTACAATTGCTTCTGCACCGAGCACCATAAGCTTATCAAACAAGCTTGCTCCTGTTTCTTTGGCATCAAGTATACATTCCTTTGTGTACAAAATATCACCGGTATCGATACCTGCCTCCATTTGCTGAATGGTTACGCCGGTCTTTTCCTCCCCGTCAATAACCGCCCACTGAATCGGCGCCGCTCCACGATATTTTGGCAATAATGAAGCATGAATATTCACACAGCCATATTTTGGCATATCCAAAATTTCTTGTGACAAAATCTGCCCAAAGGCTGCCACCACAAAAATATCTGCCGGGATTTCTTTTAATTTGGCTACTTCCTCTGCCTCTTTAATACGACGTGGCTGATACACCGGAATATCATGCTTTAATGCCACCATCTTAACCGGTGTCATCTGTACTTCCTTACCTCTGCCCTTTGGCTTGTCCGGTTGCGTATACACCGCTGTAATTTCATGACCTGCCGCAATCAACGCTTCCAGTGCGCAACTGGCAAAGTCCGGAGTCCCCATAAAAACTATTTTCATATATTATTCTTCCTCGTCATCATCGTAAGTTACGTCCTGCAACGGTCCTTCTGCTTTTTCTACATAAAGATGTCCATCTAAATGCTCTAATTCGTGGCAAAATGCTCTTGCCAATAATTCTTCGCCTTCGATTTCAAACCATTCCATGTCAATATTCTGTGCTCTCACCTTCACATAATTTGGTCTGGTTACCTGTGCGGCTTTGCCCGGTACAGACAAACAGCCTTCCTGACCGGTCTGTTCGCCGCTTGCTTCCACGATTTCCGGATTAATAAGTAAAATCGGGTCTTCACCGGTGCAGTCAATGACACAAATTCTTTTTAAAACACCTACCTGCGGTGCTGCAAGTCCAACACCACCGGACTCATACATGGTATCAAACATATCATCAATCAACTGCTCGGTTCTAGGAGTCATAAATTTCACTTCCTTGCAAACCTTATTTAAAACCTCATCACCCATTTCACGTATCTTACGAATTGCCATAATAAACTCTCCTTAAAACATATTCACCGGGTCAAAATCATACTGGACGATTTCCTGCCCGCTGTGCTTTTTTATCCTTTGTTCTTCTAATGCGTTCTTTAATAAAATCAATGTTTCCAATCGACCTGCTTTTACATAAATCACGTACCGATAGGTATCTTTTAACTTGGCGATGGCTGCCTGTGTGGCGCCAAGCACCTGAATTTTTTTGCCTCTTGTCCATGTCCTCAAGTCATGAGCGAAGGATTCCGCCAATGCCTTTACCTTTTCCTCCTCGGCTCCAAAAAACTGAATGGCCATCATCCGGCCTGCCGGCGGATACTGCATGAACTCTCGGTACTGCATTTCCGACTTATAAAAACCTGTAAAATCCTGGGCTGCTGCATACTGCACACTGTAGTGGTCCGGCTGATAAGTCTGAATAACCACCTCACCGGGCAGTTCTCCTCTGCCGGCACGACCTGCCGCCTGTGTAAGCAACTGAAAGGTTCTCTCACCACTTCTGAAGTCCTCAAAAGCAAGACTTAAATCAGCCGCCAACACTCCTACTAACGTCACTCGTGGAAAATCATGCCCTTTTACAATCATCTGCGTGCCCACCAATACATCAGCCTCTCCTTTTGCAAAAGCAGACAAAATTCTCTCATAACTATCTTTGGTGCGGGTGGTGTCTGCATCCATGCGGAGCACTCGTACCCCGGGAAACAGTTCTTTTAATTTTTCCTCAATCTGCTGTGTTCCTACTTTAAAGCCCAAAATATATTTGGAGCCGCATTCCGGACATAAGGTTACTTTTGGAACAGAGTATCCGCAATAATGACAATGTAGCCTGCCATCCCTATGCTGAGACAAAGAAACACTGCAATGCGGACACCGTATTACATGACCACAGCTTCTGCAGCTAATGAATCCGGAATATCCTCTTCTATTTAAAAACAAAATACTTTGTTCTTTTCGCTCTAATCGCTGTTTTAATTTTTCCTGCAAACTCCGGCTGAAAATACTTCGGTTCCCATCCTTTAATTCCTCACGCAAATCCACTACTTCCACGCCTGGAAGGCTTCCGCCGGTCAGTCTTTTATCTAATTGAAACAGTGTAAAATCGCCTTTTTGCACTCGGTAATAAGCTTCTATCGAAGGTGTAGCACTACCAAGCACCAGGCTTGCACTACTAATACGTGCCACTTCCTCTGCTACCTCTCTGGCATGGTACTTGGGACTAAGCTCTGACTTATAAGACGTTTCATGCTCTTCATCCATAATTACCAGCCCCAGATTCGGAAATGGGGTAAATAATGCGGATCGCGGACCAATAATCACCTGAATATCGCCCTTCATGGCACGTACAATCTGGTCGTACTTTTCTCCCTGTGATAAGGTAGAATTCATCACAGAAACCTTATCGCCAAACCTACCAAAGAAACGCCTAAGCGTCTGATAGGTCAGGGAAATTTCAGGAATCAGTACAATAGCCTGTCTGCCTTCTTTTAGTGTCTGCGCAATCAATTCAATATATACCGCTGTTTTGCCACTACCTGTAATGCCATGAATATAATATTTACCTGCAACACCTGCCTTCGCATCTGCTGTAACCGTATCCACAATATACTGCTGCTCCGCGCTCAGTGTATAATTTGCCACCTCACCCTGTGCCATATGCACCGGATTGCGATATTGGCTGATCCTTTGAACTTTAATCAAACCGTCTTCTTCTAAGCTTTTTAACGTGCTGCTGCCAATGCGAAGCTTTCCGGTTACCTCTTCCTGAGAAATTGTTTCTCTGGAAAGTAACTGTTCTAAGAGACGTGCCTTGGCCTTTTGATTGCCCTTATCTTTAATGCTATTATAATACTCCTGCGTCTCTTCTAAGGTTTTTGCACGGCAAATGGTCTTTTTCACAATGGACTGTACAGACTGCTTTACCGGAAGCACCGTTTTCAATGCCTGAATCATCGTCACACCATACCTGCGCTTTAAAAAGTCCGCCAACATAATTTGCCTGGACTCCATAGAGGTACTTCCCTCTTTTATAGAAGAAATATTTTTGATTCTGACCGGGTCAAAATCCGTTTTCCCGGAAATTCCTATGCAATACCCGGTAATTATTTTATTTGCATTGCCAAAAGGTACCTGCACCTGTGTACCAACCCTTACCTCTTCTGCCAGATGCTCAGGAATACGATACTGGAATGGTCTGTCTAATTTTTCATGGGTAATATCCACGATAATGTCTGCGTATACTTCCATTCTTTCTCCTTCCTGATTAGTTATAACTTATCTAAGGCCTTCTTCCTTTAAAATGTCCGCAATCAAATCACGCTCATCCATCGGATATTTTACACCTTCTATTTCCTGATAATCCTCATGCCCCTTACCTGCCAAAACGATAATATCCCCCGGCTCACCATGAGTAATAGCATATCGAATTGCTTCTTTACGGTCACAAATTTCAATATATTTGCCATCGGTTTTTGAAATCCCTATTTTAATATCATCAATAATGTCCTGTGGCTTTTCAAAACGCGGATTGTCAGAAGTAATAATCGTGAGGTCTGCCAATCTGCCGCTGACTTCTCCCATTTCGAAGCGTCTCAACTTGGAGCGATTGCCGCCACATCCAAACAAGCTTATCAAACGATTCGGCTGATATTCCTTTAACGTAGACAGCAAACTCTCCAATGCCATGGCATTGTGTGCATAATCAATCATCAACGTAAATTTATCGGAAACCGGGACCATTTCAATACGACCCTTTACCTTGGCGGTAAGTAACGCCTGCTTAATAGATGCATGACTTGCACCAAAGTGCAGACAAATAGCAATGGCAGTCAGTGCATTATATATGCTGAACATACCCGGAGTAGCAATTTCTACGCTCATCTCATACTTGCCTTTTATATCAAATGCAGCTCCCAGCCTGCCCGGCGTCTTTACCAGACGGGTATTTACCGCACGCAAATCATTGCTCTCACTAAAACCATAACGCTCTATGCTGCATGTATGACCGTTAATTACCGTTTCTACATGACTGTCATCTCCATTTACAATACCAATGCGGCACTGCTTAAATAACAGCCCCTTACATGCCATGTAATCCTCAAAACTGGCATGCTCATCCGGACCAATATGATCCGGCTCCATATTCGTAAAAATACCATAGTCAAACACAAATCCCTGGGTTCTGTGAAGCATCAGCCCCTGGCTGGAAACTTCCATAACTACGGCATCCATCCCGGCATCTACCATGCGTGCAAAATATTCCTGCAACGTGTAAGACTCCGGTGTGGTATTGGCTGCATGAATATGCGTGTCGCCAATAATAATTTCAATGGTTCCTACCAGACCAACCTTCAAGCCGGTCTTTTCTAAAATAGACTTTACCAGATAAGTGGTCGTAGTTTTGCCCTTGGTACCGGTAATACCAATGGTCTTTAACTTACTGGCCGGGTGGTCAAAATACGCCGCAGAAATAAATGCCATGGCATATCTGGCATCTGCCACCTGTATTACTGTCACATGCTCCGGAACCTCTACCGGCCTCATAACCACCAGCACCTTGGCTCCCTTTGCCACAACATCCTGTGCGAAATCATGACCGTCTACACGTGCCCCCGGAATGCAAAAAAACAAACAACCCTCACACGCTTTTCTGGAATCATTCACTACTGCAGTTACGTCCCCTTCGACCTTCCCCTGCAAAATCGTATATTCTAAATTCTTTAGTAAATAAGCTAAATTTGTGTTCAGTTTCATATCAACCTCCTAATAGGCATATTAACCGACTATAATATCAATTTATCATACCACATATTGAAGGATTTTTCAACCTAGGGATTTATGGAAAAGCAACTGCTTCACTACTGAATCTTACCTAAATTGGACAAAAAAAATGCCTCAAACGCCCATTTTATAAGCATTTGAAGCACTTCTAGGTTATGCCGGCAGCCGGACTCGAACCGGCACGAGGTCGCCCCCGGTAGATTTTGAGTCTACTGCGTCTGCCATTCCGCCACGCCGGCAAGCTGTTATTGCTAACAACTATTGTACTATATCACATAATTGGAAACTTGGCAAGTACTTTTTCAAAAACTTGCCAAGTCTTTTTTCACTGTCTTATTTACCATTCAAACTTCTCATAAATATCCAGTCCGTCAAAGGTGGCAAAATAATCCTTTGGAGTCTCCGCACGGCGAATCATTTTCACACTTCCGTCTTCTTTCAGCAACAGCTCTGCAGATTTCAACTTACCATTGTAATTGTAACCCATTGCAAAGCCATGAGCACCGGTATCGTGAATAACAATATAATCTCCGATTTCGATTTCAGGAAGCATTCTGTCAATTGCAAATTTGTCGTTATTTTCACAAAGCGAACCGGTTACATCATACATATGGTCACATGGTTCATTTTCTTTACCAAGAACCGTAATATGATGATATGCTCCATACATTGCCGGACGCATTAAATTCACTGCACAGGCATCTACACCGATATATTCCTTGTGTGTATGCTTTTCATGAAGCACCTTCGTTACTAAATGTCCGTAAGGTCCCATCATAAAACGACCCAGCTCGGTGTAAATCGCTACGTCCCCCATTCCGGCAGGAACCAGCACTTCTTCATAAGCTTTGCGAACGCCCTCACCGATTGCCAAAATATCGTTTGGCTGCTGCTCCGGCTTGTAAGGAATACCAATACCACCGGAAAGATTAATAAATGCAATGTGAGCACCGGTTTCCTTATTTAATTTTACGGCAAGCTCAAACAAACTTCTTGCCAACGTTGGATAATATTCATTGGTCACGGTATTAGATGCAAGGAATGAATGAATGCCAAAATTCTTTACCCCTTTTTGCTTCATAATGCGGAAGCCTTCAAACATCTGCTCGGTAGTAAAACCATACTTGGCATCGCCCGGATTGTCCATAATATTATTGGCAATAGAAAAATATCCGCCCGGATTATATCTGCAGCTTAATGTTTCCGGTAAATATCCGAGAGTTTTTTCTAAAAATGCAATATGAGTAAAATCATCTAAATTAATAGTAGCACCGATTTCTGCCGCATAAACAAACTCCTCCGCAGGGGTATCATTGGAAGAAAACATAATATCCTCCCCCTTAACACCCATAGCCTTGCTAAGCATTAATTCCGTCATAGAGGAACAGTCTGTGCCACAGCCATACTCTCTTAAAATATCGATCAAATATGGATTTGGTGTTGCTTTTACTGCAAAAAATTCTTTATAACCCGGGTTCCAGGAAAATGCTTCCTTTAATTTACGTGCATTTTCGCGAATTCCCTTTTCATCATAAATATGGAAAGGGGTTGGATATGTTTTAACAATATCTTCAATCATTTCTTTTGTAACAAATGCTTTTTTACTCATAATAGTTCATCTCCTCGTATTTTGCATCTACTTTTGCCACTGCATTACAAATTCTCAATCTGCCAATCTATAGGCTCTATGCCATGCTGTTTCAAAAAGTTATTGGCTTTACTGAACGGTCTGCTTCCGAAAAAACCCCGATAGGAAGACAATGGACTAGGGTGCGGTGCTTCCAAAATCAAATGCTTTGGATTATGAAGCATTGCTTTTTTCATCTGAGCCGGCCTGCCCCATAAAATAAATACTATAGGTCTGTCCTGTTCATTCAAAATGCGGATAGCTGCATCCGTAAACTCCTCCCAGCCAATACCGCGGTGGGAATTTGCCTGATGCGCACGTACCGTAAGCACGGTATTAAGCAACAATACTCCCTGCTCTGCCCATTTCACCAAATAGCCGTTATTCGGAACGTAACATCCCAAATCATCTTGAAGTTCCTTATATATATTTACCAAAGACGGTGGAATTTCTACCCCCGGCTTTACACTAAAACAAAGCCCATGGGCCTGACCCACATTGTGATATGGATCCTGTCCAAATATAACAACCTTTACATCCTTTAACGGAGTCAAATGAAACGCATTAAATAAGTCATCTGCCTCCGGAAAAATCTGCCTGGTTCGATATTCCTGCATTACAGTCTGATGCAAATTTTTATAATAGTCTTTTTGAAACTCCCCGCGAAGTGCAGGAAGCCAGTCATTTGAAATCGGTGGCATAACACATTACAGACGTACGGATACGCCTTTCTCCTTTAAATATTTTTTGACCTGACTGATTTCCAACTCTTTATAATGAAATAGCGATGCTGCAAGTGCTGCTTCTGCACCGCCTTCTGTCAGCGCCTCATAAAAATGCTCCATGGTACCCGCACCACCGCTGGCAATTACCGGTATCTTTACTACGCTGGAAATGGCTCTGGTAAGCTCTAAATCATAGCCTGCCTTCGTACCATCTGCATCCATACTGGTAAGCAAAATCTCACCGGCACCCAGGCGCTCCGCCTCTATAGCCCATTCTATGGCATCAATCCCCATATCAATACGGCCTCCATTTTTGAAAATATGAAAATTGCCTTCTTGCGTACGCTTTGCATCAATTGCAACTACCACACATTGAGACCCAAACTTGTCCGCTGCCTCACTAATCAGCCACGGATTCATAATTGCCGCACTGTTTACCGCAATTTTATCTGCTCCTTCGCGTAAAATCATCTTAAAATCGTCAATGGTGCGGATTCCACCACCTACTGTAAATGGGATAAATACAGTTTCTGCTACACGGCGCACCATATCCAGCTTAATTGCTCTGGCATCACTGGACGCAGTAATATCCAAAAAAACAAGCTCATCAGCACCCGCTTCACCATAAGCTTTTCCCACCTCAATAGGGTCTCCGGCATCTCTTAAGTTAATAAAGTTGGTTCCTTTCACTACACGTCCATTGTGCACGTCCAGGCAAGGAATAATTCGTTTGGTATGCATTTTTTTCTCTCTATACTTTCCTGTTTTATAATGCTACAAAATTTGACAAAATCTTCAAACCTACATCTGCACTTTTTTCCGGATGAAATTGGCATGCAAAAATATTGCCACGCTCTACTGCCGCATGAATATGTACTCCATACTCCGTAGTCGCTGCTACATCACATGCATCCTCTGCCTGTAAATAATAAGAATGCACAAAGTATACATATTCACCACCACTAAAACCCTTAAACAAACGGCTTTCCTTTGGAAACTGTAAATCATTCCAACCTATATGAGGCACCTTCAGCCCAGCTTTCTCAGGAATCCGTACAATTTTACCCTTTAAAAGACCAAGCCCTTCTACTCCCGGTGTCTCTTCACTGCTTTCAAACATCAGTTGAAGTCCCAAACAAATCCCCAAAAACGGCGTGCCATTATTTACAATCTGATGAATAATTTCTACCAGACCATATTGTTTAAGTTTTTCCATGGCATTACCAAAGGCACCTACCCCCGGCAATATTACCTTATCTGCTTTCAATAAAACCTCTTTATCACGAGTAAGAACTGCATCCTGTCCCAAAAACTGCAATGCCTTTTCTACACTTTTCACATTACCTGCATCATAATCTATAATTGCTATCATTTACATATCCTCAAATAATTCCACCGCATGCATTGGCACGCTGACACTTCTTTCTGCCATTTCTTCCGTCAATTGATAAAGCGTCCTGTGAACCCTAAAGCAAGTTGCTTTCTGATTAAAATACGCCATTTTTTCAAAAGGAAAACGAATCACACTAGGGAACTGTAACCCCGCACCTAATTCCAAAAGACAAACCTTACGATTCATCGTCCCCTGAAGCCAGCTCATATATTTACTCCACTGTGGCAAGTAACCTTCTTCCTTATATCCCGGTGCAAAAATATTGTTAAACGGTATTACTTCTCCAGCCTCATTTTTTACAAATTGAATACCTTCAAAAGAAATCTCACCCTTTTTATATGCTTCCAAAGATTCCACAAATCGAGTATATTCCATGCTCTTGGATAACTCTTCATTGAGCATATACTCTTCCGTACCGCAAGGCATTACAAAACGGTCTTCTCTTACAAAAGGTACAAAACCACGGTTTGTTGTTGTCGCAACCACAAAATAATTTTTATCTTTCAATAAATCAAACAAATTTTTATAAGCCTGCTGCAACTTATCATCGGTCCATTTATAATAGAAATAAGGCAATAACCATTGATATTCCGGATGTGCTTTTAAATCACTCATAACCGTTTGATAGATTGAACTACTTTGGGTGTCCGGTGATACATTCCACTCTTCTCCCAGACCTACCACAACAAGGTTTGCTTCTTCTATGCTTTTTTTTATTTCTTCTATATATTGTATCTTCATGTCTATCTCCAAAAGAAAATTATAAAAGCATTCTACCAAAAAACTTGTCTTTATTCAATAGTCTACCAAAGCAATTTCCTATAAAACAAAAAAAGAAGGAACAAATCCTTCTCATTAAAGCAAGTAGTATAAAAACTTATACCTTCAAAACCGAACACTGAAATCTTCATCCGTTATCTACCTTTGATAACATTTCCTTCTCTCTTCCAACTTAGGTTAAGCCCTCGACCGATTAGTGACTGTCAGCTGAACACATTACTGTGCTTACACCTCAGCCCTATCTACCTCATAGTCTTTAAGGGGTCTTACTTTCTGGGATATCTCATCTTGAGGGGGGCTTCACGCTTAGATGCCTTCAGCGTTTATCCCTTCCGGACTTGGCTACTCTGCCATAGGCTTGAT